>NZ_JAIUHZ010000011.1:0-152931 GCF_020165355.1 Mesorhizobium sp. BR1-1-6
GCCCTACTGCCCTACTGCCCTACTGCCCTACTGCCCTACTGCCCTACTGCCCTACCCCTCCTCAATCTCCGCCTGCAACGCCTCCATATGCGTCGCGGCGGCCGAAGCCGCCGCGCGTTCGATGGCGCGGAAACGGCTGACCACGGCCAGGCCCACCGCCGTCAATTGTGCGCCGCCGCCCTTGCGGCCGCCGGTCTGCGCGGCCACCAGCGGCTTGCCGAACACCCGGTTCATGTCCTCGACCAGGTCCCACGCATGCTTGTAGGACATCTCCATGCCGCGCGCGGCGGCCGAGATCGAACCGAAGGCGGCGATCTGCTCCAGCAATTCGATCTTGCCCGGCCCGATGCGCCCGTCGGGGTCGAGATTTATCCGCAAGCTCAGCGACGGCATTGTCTTCCTCCGCGATCACGCCCGCCATGTTAGAGCGTCCCTGGCCGCCTCGCTATTCCAAATCGATATAGCGCAGAGACCCGCTCGCCGTCTCAGCCGTCCGCCTCCGCGGGGAGCCCGCCCCCGGTGTTTGCCTGGTCGAAACTCACCGTCTTGATCACGGCGAAGACCTGTCCGCCGAGCCGCAGCTTCAGAACCTGCCGCGACTGTTCGGTGACCCGTGCCAGCACGGTCGCGCCGTTGCAGTCGATACCGATCTCGACCGTCGGCCCCTCGCCCGGTCTGATCGCGACGATCGTGCCGGCCAGGATGTTGAGCGCGCTGAGACCAGACGGCCGTTCGGTGGCGATCATGACGTCGCGCGCGCGGATGCGTATGCGCACCGGCGCGCCCACCGTCGCCGCCAGCTTGGGCACGCGTATCTCGCCGGCGTTCGAGCCAAGCACCGTCATGCCGAAAACCTCGTCATGCTGCAGTACGCTGGCGTCCAGCACCGCGCCGCCCTCGCCGCGCTCCTCCGCCGGCAGAAGGTCCAGCCTTTGCATGACAGCCGTGGTCGGGCCGCTGGCGGCAAGCTTGCCTCGCGCCAGCATCACCACGTCGCTCGCCAGCCGCGCCACCTCGGCGATCGAATGGCTGACATAGACGATCGGGATCTTGGTCTCGTCGCGCAGGCGCTCGACATAGGGCAGGATTTCGGCCTTGCGCGCCTCGTCGAGCGAGGCCAGCGGCTCGTCCATCAGCAACAGCCGGGGGCTGGCGAGCAGCGCCCGGCCGATCGCGACGCGCTGCCTCTCGCCGCCCGAGAGCTTTGCCGGCCGCCGCGCCAGCAGCGGCTCGATGCCGAGCAATTCGACGACGGCGTCGATCTCGGCATAACGCTCCGCCGCCGGCGTGAACCAGCGGCCGTAGCGCAAATTGCTCGCCACGCTCATATGCGGAAACAGACGCGCGTCCTGGAACACCATGCCGATCCGGCGCCTGTGCTTCGGCACGAAAATGCCCTTGGCGGTGTCGACCAGCACACGCCCATCGATCTCGATGCGTCCCTGATCGGGCCGGATCAACCCGGCAATCATATTGATCAGCGTCGTCTTGCCCGAGCCAGAGGGCCCGAACAGCGCCGTCAGCCGCCCGGCGCTCTCGAAGCGGATGTCGAGCGGGAAATCGCCGAGCCGATGGCGGATGTCGACAAGGACCGTCATTCGATGTCCATCCGCCGGCCGACGCGCCGCGCCAGCACTTCCGAGGCCACCAGGGCGGCCATCGAGATGACGATCGAGATCAGCGTCAGCCGAAGCGCGCCGGCATCGCCGCCCGGCACCTGGGTGAACGTGTAGATTGCCGACGGCAGCGTCTGCGTCTCGTTCGGGATGTTGGAGACGAAGGTGATCGTCGCTCCGAACTCGCCCATCGCCTTGGCGAAGGAGAGGATGGCACCGGCGATCAGCCCAGGCAAGATCAGCGGCAAGGTGATGGTGCCGAACACCCATGGCGGGCTGGCGCCGAGCGTTCCGGCCGCCGCCTCCATCTTGCGGTCGACGGCCTCGATCGACAATCGGATCGCCCGCACCATCAGCGGAAAACCCATGACGCCGCAGGCAAGAGCCGCACCCGTCCAGCGAAAGGAAAAAACGATGCCGAAATGCTCGGCCAGGAATGCGCCGGCCGGCCCGCGCTTGCCGAAGGTCAGAAGCAGGAGATAGCCGGTCACCACGGGCGGCAGGATCAGCGGCAGATGCACCAGCCCGTTGAGCAGCGTCTTGCCCCAGAAGCGGCCGCGCGCCAGGAGCAGCGCTATCGCTATGCCCGGCGGCAGGCTGGCGATCATCGCCACTGTCGCCACCTTGATGGACAGCCGGACCGCATTCCATTCGTCGGGAGTGAGGTCCAGCAGCCAGTTCATGCGCAGGTGGCTATCCTAGTTGACGGGCGCAAGGACCGTGAAACCCTGCTCCTTGAATAGATCCGATGCCTTTGCCGTCCGCAGGCACTTCAGGAAGGCAGGCGTGTCCTTGTCCTTCGAATCAGCCGTTTGGGCAACCGGATAGATGATCGGCGGATGTGAATCCTCGGGGAAAACACCAACCACCTTGACGCCCTTTTCGGCATGCGCGTCCGTGGCGTAGACGATGCCGAGAGTCGCTTCGCCCGTCGAGACCAGCTTGAGCGCCGCACGCACATTCTCGGCCTGCGCCACCTTGCCCTCGACCGAGGACCAGACGCCGAGCGATTCAAGCGCGGCCTTGCCGTATTTGCCAGCCGGCACAGCCTTGAGGTCGCCCATGGCGAGCTTGCCGTCGCCGACCAGTCTGGCCAGATCAAAACCCTTTTCGATCTTGGCTTCAACGCCCGAATCCTTCGGCGCCACCAGCACGATCTGGTTGCCGAGCAGCTTCACTTCGGTATCGGGCTTGGTCAGCTTCCTGTCGGAAAGATACTTCATCCAGTCGAGATCGGCCGAGATGAAGACGTCCGCCGGCGCGCCGCTTTCGATCTGCTTGGCGAGCGCCGAACTCGCCGCGTAGGAGATGGTCGCCGCTTCGCCGACATCTGCCGCGCAGGCCTTGTTGACCGCGTCGAGCGCGTCCTTGAGGCTGGCGGCCGCAAACACCACGACCTCGTCTTGCGCGCGCGCCGCCGGCACTGCTGCCGTCCACGCCGCCGCGAAGCCACCAATGGCGACCGCCGCCACTGCAAAACCGTTGCGCGTCATGAAGCTCTCCCTGAGTTGGCATCCGGCCTGCTCGAAGCCTGCCATCCGATATATCCGGATGAATATAACAAGGAAAGATTTTTCGCCCAGCGTCGCCATTGAATGCGCGGCGTCATCGCGACCTGCGATAGACCAGCACGGATACAGCGAAAGGCAGACGAAGACGTCACAAGAAAATCGGCGCCCGTTGCCCTCGACGGAACCAAGGCTGAAATCTTCTAAAGCGCGTCGTTCCCCCAAAACTGCGGTCACTTTTGGGCGACATAGCTGTCGCCGCCGTGATCTATTGGGAGAGGCGAGACAATGTCTAAATGCAGATAAGTGTGTGTCGAAACGAGCCTTCCGGCGTCTTCACCATCCGCACTTTGCAGACATACCGCGTCTCGCTTGATATGGCGCTTGCGGGAAGGTCATTCCCCTTTGCGTCAGCGGGCTTGCAAGTCGCGCGGGGACAGTTTGGCAGCTTCGCAGCTGGATCGTCGCAGAACGGCTTCATGCTGTTGTTGATGCATTCACACCCGCACTCGGCAAATGCGTGGGCATTGAAAGCGAAGACAAAGACGAGCGCAAATACCGCTGCTGACAGTCGCATGGACGCCTCCCCCGGAAATCTCCTGGCCTGAGGGTAAGGTCGACCGATCTTGTCGAAAAGATATCAAAACGACGTACCGGCGAGGCACCACCATCGCCACGGCCTCGAGACGTCAGGTCGGCAAGGTTGCGCCGGCGGTTCAGACCGCGATCGGCGCCTTGATCGTCGCGTCGGCGACATAGTTTTCCAGCCGGAAATCCTCGAAGCGGAAGGCGAAGAGATCCTTCACTTCAGGGTTGATCCACATGGTCGGCAGCGTTCTTGGCGTGCGCCGAAGTTGCTCGCGCGCCTGCTCGAAATGGTTCGAATAAAGATGCGCGTCGCCGAGCGTATGGACGAAATCACCGGGCTTCAGGCCGGTCACCTGCGCCACCATCAGCGTCAGCAGGGCGTAGGAGGCGATGTTGAACGGCACGCCGAGGAAGATGTCGCCGGAACGCTGGTAAAGCTGGCAGGAAAGCCGGCCTTCCGAGACGTAGAACTGGAACAGGCAATGGCATGGCGGCAACGCCATCGCCTCCACCTCGGCCGGATTCCAGGCCGAAACGATCAGCCGCCGCGATTGAGGATTGCGGCGTATCTCTTTCACAAGATTGTTTATCTGATCGATCGACCCGCCATGGCCGTCCGGCCAGGAACGCCACTGCTTGCCATAGACGGGGCCAAGGTCGCCATTCTCGTCAGCCCATTCGTCCCAGATGGAAACGCCATGGTCGGTCAGATATTTGATATTGGTTTCGCCGGCCAGGAACCACAAAAGCTCATGAATGATCGATTTCAGGTGCAGCTTCTTGGTGGTGGTGACGGGAAAGCCGCGCGCCAGATCGAAGCGCATCTGGTAGCCGAACACGGAGCGCGTGCCCGTGCCCGTGCGGTCGCCGCGGTCGGCGCCATGATCCAGCACGTGCTGCAGAAGGTCGAGATACTGGCGCATCGGTTCGGCTCGATTCGATTGTGCGAGCATTATAGCTGCTAGACAGGCGGCCGAACACATCAAAACGGCGCAGGCGACGCTTGCCTCATCACTGTTTCGGCGTCTGCGCCGACATCCAAGCAAACTGGCCGCAGCCTCGGTGTCCGTCTTGCAACGCCGGCAATTGGCGAAACCATCGGTGACAGCATTCCTCTCCCCGTCTCTATACGGGGAGAAGATGGCGGCAGCCAGATGAGGGGCAGCACAAGCCGTGCCCGTTACAAACCAGCGGCGCGCTTCAGCAGCCGCGCGAGCACGGAATTCTCAGAGCGAACCGAGCTTTCCCAGGTCCTTGGCAACGAGGTAGTAAAAAGTCACTCGATTCTTGGTGTTGTCTGCGGCCATCGCCTTGCAGGTCTTCTCGATCGCAGCATCTGCCTTCGCCGCATCGGCGACGCCGAGCTTCTTGCCGACCCAGTTTTCCCGGACGCGCTCGAGTTCTTTGGGATCGGTGCAGGACACCAGCGAGGAGTCGCGGTTCCTGAGCGCGATGCCCAGATGCTTGACGATCTTCTCGACAATTTCCGCACTCGCGGCGGCGTCGTATTTCTTCACGTCTGCAAGATAGTCGGCCATCAAAATTCCCCTCGTCGGCGCCACGGATCCGGTCGATGAGGGCTGTGGCGCGCTCCGCAACTCGTGCGCTCGGTCGGTAACTCCTCACCGCGGCAAAGCTTCGGTTGAGACCGTTCCCAAGTCAACCCTGCCGCGTCGCATTTTGACACAGGGACAAAGCACCATTGCGGTCTTTCATTTCTGGCGACGGACCCTTATATTCGCTTCGTCGGCTTGACCGACTATGGCGATAAACTGGCGATGAAATAAGCCGTTCGGACCCGGGGGCGGTACCCGGCGCCTCCACCAAAAACCGCTCTGGAAGACGGAGCGGCTTTTGCTGGGGGCGAAATAGGATCGACGAAGGTGTAAAGATCGTACTTTTGCCCGGCATTGTACCACCGTCATCGGGCTAAACTTATAGTTGCCAACGACAACTATGCGGAAGCACGTCTCGCTGCTTAATGCAGTGCGATAGCTTCAAATCAAGCCCTAGGGGTTCGCACTTCTAGGCGGGGTTCGGAGGTACCTGGCAACAGAAACCTCCACTTCTCCCCTTTTTCATCGGCATCACGCGCAACGGCACGCTCGCGCCGGCTAGACTTCGTTCGGCCCATGGGAGGCGACGCAGTGGAGCCGCGTGCCTCCTTCGACATGGGTAAAAAATGCAAAACAATTCCGACCGATTCTTCGTGGTGACCGGCGGTCCGGGCTCCGGCAAGACCACACTGATCGAAGCCTTGCGCCGTGCAGGGTTCGCCACCTCGGTCGAGGCCGGACGCGGCATCATTCGCGACCAGTCCGCCATTGGCGGCTCCGCTTTGCCTTGGAGCGATCGCGCATTGTTTGCCGAATTGATGCTGTCCTGGGAGATGCGCTCGTACCAAGCCGCGATCGAACAGGAAGGACCGGTCTTCCTCGATCGTGGCGTGCCCGACACGCTGGGCTATCTCCGCCTCAGCGGTCTGCCGGTGCCCGATCACGTCGGCATCGCAGCGAAGCGTTGCCGCTACAACCCTCGTGTCTTCGTTGCCCCGCCTTGGCCCGAAATCTTCACGCAGGATGAAGAACGCAAGCAAACGCTCGACGAAGCCGAGTGTACCTGTCACGCGCTGGTCGGCGTCTATGCCGAACTCGGTTATGAACTGGTACGGCTGCCCCTGGCGCCTGTCGAGACACGGCTGCGCTTCATGCTGGACGAAACGGGATTGGCATGAAAAAGGCCGGGATCGCCCCGGCCTCTTTCAATTTCCCGGCCTCTTTCAATTTATTAGCGATTGCCTACTCCGCCGGCGCTTCGACGGCCTCGCGCGAACGGCCGAGCGTGATCTTGGCCAGGGTGAAGGAGATCACCGCGCAGAGCGTGATGCCGGCGACCATCGGCAACGGCGTGCCGTCGAAAAAGATGCCCGCGACACCCATGGCGAGCGCACCGATGGCGAAGTGCAGCGTGCCCATCAGCGCCGAAGCCGTGCCGGCGATCTCGCCATGCTCCTCCATGGCCAATACCGAGGTGGTCGGAATGACCAGGCCGAGGAAGCCATAGCCGACGAACAGCAGCGCCGCCATCACATCCAGCCGGTCCACGCCGGAAGCCATGATAGCGAACAGTGCCACCATCGTCGTGGCGTAGCCGGTCACCGCTACCCACACCACCCGCTTGAGCCCGAAACGCTCGGAAAGCAGGCCGGTGAGCTGCGACATGCCGATGAAGGCGACGGCATTGATCGAGAAGAACACGCTATAGACCGAAGGCGACAGGCCGTAATGGTCGATCAGGATGAAGGACGAGCTCGACAGATAGACGAAGAAGCTCGCAATGCCGAAGCCCGCGATCGCCACCAGGCCGAGGAAATTGCGGTCCCCCATCAGGAAACGGTAGCCTGAAAGGGCGGTGCCAAAGGAAGAACCGGCGCGTTCTTCAGCCGGCCGCGTCTCCTTGAGCGAGGTCGCGAGCAGGATGGTTGCTAGCACCGCTGCGGCCGTGACGGTCCAGAACACGGCGCGCCAGCCGAAACTCTCGATGATCTGGCTGCCGGTCAGCGGCGCCAGGATCGGCGATACCGAGAACACCAGCATCAGCAACGACATCAGCTTGGCGGCTTCGTTGCCAGTGTGCAGGTCGCGCACGATCGCGCGCGGAATGGCCATGCCGGCGCTGGCGCCAAGGCCCTGCAGGAAACGGAAGGCGATCAGCCATTCGATGGTCGGCGCCAATGCCGAACCGACGCCGCCGACCATGAACAGCGCAAGACCGCCATAGAGCGGCAGCTTGCGTCCGACCATATCGGAGATCGGCCCGACGACGATCTGGCCGAAGCCCATCGACAGGAAGAAGATCAAAAGGCTCATCTGCACGGCTGCGGTGCCGGCGTTGAGATCCGCGCCGATCGAGGGCAATGCGGGCAGATACATATCGATGGCGAAGGGCCCGATGGCGGACAACAGGCCGAGCACGACCGCGATGCGGAGGAATTTGGGACTCATGATGTTGGCTTCTTTCGAATCTGGTTGCCGCCGCAAGGCGACGTCTGACCCCAGGACGTTCGATCCCGTGGGATTCCGACTCTCCGAGAGCGAATTGTTCGCCTGTCCAGAGGTGAACCCCTTATAGTGTGTCCACAAATTTAGACAGTCTTGTCTAAATCGTCAATCACCTCTATATAGATTTTCATGAGACCGGGTGTTTCTCCTGACAGTTTCCCGCCACGCAGCCACGAGGCCAAGCGCATCTCGGTGGTCGACGCAGCCGCTTCCGTGTTCTGCCGCGAGGGCTTTGCCGGCGCCAATATCGACCTGATCGCCGCCGAGGCGGGTGTCTCGCGCCAGACCGTCTACAACCACCATGGCGACAAGGAAAAGCTCTTCATCGCCGTAGTCCGCGATCTCACCGAGCGCTGCAATGCCGGCATCTTCGCCACCATCGCCACGTTCCCGGACCAGCCGAGGGATCTGGAAGCGGATCTGATCGGCTTTGCCGTGCGCCTGAACCAGAACTGCATCTGCAACCGCGACGGAAAATTCCTGCGCAAGCTGATCCAGACCGAAGGCGAGCGCTACCCCGAACTGTTCGCCGAATGGCGCGAACAGGGTCCTGGCAGGACATGGCCGGCAATCGCCGCCCGCTTCGCCCGCCTTGCCTATGGCGGTTACCTCGCGATCGACGACCCCGACGTCGCGGCGCGGCAGTTCCTCGGCCTCGTCAATGCTGAATTGCAGACGACCTTCATGCTCGGCGGCACCCCGGCCGAGGACGAGGTCGTGCAATCGGCGACAAATGGCGTGCGCACCTTCCTGCGCGCTTTCGGCAAGCGCCCCTCCCCGACCAGCGTCAAGAAACACGCCGCGCTTGCCAACGCGTGACATTTGCGGGTGACGCAAGCCGGCTTCCGCGATCAAATCTCGGCAATCGTCCTCGCTTCCTCGCGGCGGCGGTCTATATGCGGTTTACGCCGCGCTCAAGCTTGATTACAGCTATGCGGACGATTCAACGGAACCCGACCGCCACATGGCCGACGACCACATCCGCTATGACATTCTGGCCCAGGAGGCGTTGCGCGGCGTCATGCGCAAGGTCCTGGCCGAGGTCGCGCGCACCGGCCTCCCCGGCAACCATCATTTCTTCATCACCTTCCTGACCGGCGCGCCGGGCGTGCGCGTGTCTTCGCGGCTGCGCGAGCGCTATCCGGAGCAGATGACCATCGTCATCCAGTTCCAGTATTGGGACCTGAAGGTCACCGAGACCGGTTTCGAGGTCGGGCTCTCCTTCTCGGACGTGCCGGAAAAACTCGAAATCCCGTTCTCGGCGGTGCGCGGCTTCTACGATCCGTCGGTTAACTTCGAACTCGAATTCGACGTCAAGACCGAAGGCCAGTCAGATGACGAACCAGCTTCCCAGCCGGCGTCCGAACCGCTCGCCATCGTCTCCGAGAAAAAGCCGAAGGCGGAGAAGAAGGCCGCCGAACCCGAGAAGAAGGCGGCCGATGCCGATGCCGCCAAGGGCGCCGAAGTCGTCTCGCTCGACGCCTTCCGCAAGAAATAAGCCTTCGGGTCGCGCGTCATGGCCGACATCGTCAATCTGCGCCAGGCTCGCAAGCAGAAGGCAAGGCTGGAGAAGGAACGCACTGCCAGCCAGAACCGCGCCCTGTACGGCCGCTCCGGGGCAGAGAAGGAACGCGACCGCCTGGTTGCCGAAAAGGCCGAGTTCTTCGTCGCGGGCCATCGGCGTCAACCGTCGCCCGATCCGGACCCCAAATGAGCTCCAGGTGAGCCCGGTCGAAAAACGCTCGGTGACGATCCGTGGCCACCGCACCAGCTATTCGCTCGAAAAGCCGTTTTTTGACGACCTTGTCGCCATCGCCGCCGCGCGCAATCTGACCCTTGCCGCGCTGGTCGCGGAAGTCGACGAAAACCGGCCGCGTGACACCAATCTGTCCTCGGCGCTCCGGATCCATGTACTGGCCTGGGCGAAGCACGGCCGCGCCTGATGCCGGACGCCGTCAGGCAGCGCCTTCCTGTTTCCCGCGGCGGGTGCCGAACCCCAGCAGGGCCGTGCGATCGCGCTCTTCCGCCTGTTTCCTGGATCTGACGCGCATCAGGTCCTTCCAGCCGACGTAACCGACCAGCGTTCCGTCGTCGCGTGCCACGACCGGCAGATGCGACACGTTGGCCATCAGGAGCTTGTCCGACAGGCCTTCCAGATATTCATCGGGATAGGCAAGCGTCACCTTGCTGCCGGCCAGTAATTCGCCGAGCGTCGTCGTCCGGTGCTTGCCGGCACGCCGCCAGCGCAGGATCGCCGGTGGATCGATGAGTCCGAGCACCTGCCTGTTGCCGTCAATGACCGGGAAGCTCGGATGACGCGTCTCCGGCGCGGTCAGGAATGCCGCCGCACCATGCAGCGTCATCGTCGCCGGCACGCTCTGAACCTGCGTGGTCATCACTTCATGCACCCTGGTCAGCGCGAACGGATCGACCCGGTATTCGCGCACCAGATGATGCCCTCGCCTGGCGATCTTCTCGGTCAGGATGGAACGTTTCATCAAAAGCACCGTCACCGCATGGGCGGCGGCGCAGGCCGCGATCAGCGGCACCAGCACATGCGTGTTGCCGGTCAATTCGACCGCGAAGAAGGTCGCCGTCAGCGGCGCGCGCATCGTGCCACCCATGGTCGCCGCCATCGCCAGCAGCGCCCAGAAGCCGGGATCGGCCGCCGGCAGGAAGCCGGCGAGCACCGCGCCCATCGCGCCGCCCATGATCAGCAGTGGCGCCAGCACGCCGCCCGACGTTCCCGAGCCCAACGCCACGGACCAGATGACGGCTTTCACCACCAACAACAGGAGTGCCGCCGTTGCGATCGTACGGCCGTCCAGCATGCTGGATATGTTGTCGTAGCCGACGCCGAGCGCCTGCGGCTCGATCAAGCCGCCAATGCCGACGACGAGGCCGCCGAGCATCGGCCACCACATCCAGTGGATCGGCAGCTTCTGGAAACCGTCCTCGCAGGCATAGACCATCTGCGTCAGCAAGGCAGACAGGAGGCCGGCGGCAACGCCGATCAGGACCCAGCCGCCAAGACCGGCAAAGGAAATCGCCATGCCGCCCTGAAACGGAAAGATCGGTCCCGGCATGTGCAGCATGGTGCGCTCGACCTCCGCCACGATGGCAGCCACCGCCACCGGAATGAAGCTGCGCGGCGTCCACTCGAACAGAAGCAGTTCCACCGCCAGCATGATGGCGGCGATCGGCGTTCCGAACACGGTGGTCATGCCCGCGGCGGCGCCCGCCACCAGCAGCGTCTTGCGCTCATTGTCGCTGACCGGCAGCATCTGCGCGATCAGCGAGCCGATGGCGCCGCCGGTCATGATGATTGGGCCCTCGGCGCCGAACGGTCCACCGGAGCCGATCGAGATCGCCGACGACAGCGGCTTCAGCACCGCGACCTTGGCGTCCAGCCGCGAGCGCCCGAGCAGGATCGCTTCGATCGCTTCTGGAATGCCGTGGCCACGGATCTTCTCGCTGCCGTAGCGCGCCATCAGGCCGATGATGAGTGCGCCGATCACCGGCACGGCGACGGCGGCATATCCAAGCGGCGTGTCCTCCAGTTTCAGATCGGCGAGCGTGAATTGACCGAAATAGGCGACGTTGGTGGCGAGCCGGATCAATTTCAGCAGGATGATGCCGGCAAACAGCGCGGCCGTCGCCACCACCACCGCGATGCCAGCGATCAGCAACACCCTGGCGTCGGTGGTGAAATCGCGCAGATGTCCGGGACTGCCCTGTTCGGTCTTCATTGCCTGCCTGCTTTCCGTGGCGTGTCGCTGTTGGAGGATCGGCAAACCGTCAAAACGGCTTTGCCGGCGGCTATGTATCGTAATACGATATAAATATTCAAGCGGGCCTGGCCCGAAATCGTTTGAGCTTTGGCCGGAATGACAACACATGTCTGATATGTCGCATCCGCAAAAACCCCGCCCCGCCATCAGCCAGGCCGACTACCAGCGGCTGTCGGAGTTCCGCTATCTGATCCGCCGCTTCCTGGAATTCAGCCAGCTACAGGCCGAAGACGCCGGTCTGACATCGCGCCAGCATCAGGCACTGCTCGCCATCAAGGGTTTTCCGGGCGGAGGCCCGGTAGCCATCGGCGACCTCGCCGAACGCTTGCGCATCCGTCATCATAGCGCCGTCGAACTGGTCAACCGCCTGTGCGAGGCCGGGCTGATCGTCAGGGATCAGGACAAGGACGACCAGCGCAAGGTGCTGCTGCAACTGACCGAGCGGGCCGATGCCTGCCTCGCCGACTTGTCGGCCGTGCATCTCGACGAGCTTTCGCGCATCGAACCCATGCTGAGGAGCGTGCTCGCCCGAAAGGACCGCGACACGCTCCAGAGACAAGTTTCGCAACCTAGCTGAATGGAGGCTATGCCATGTACAACATCTGGTTTTCCAAGGCAGTCCCGGTTTCCACAGGCGTTACTGGCGACGTTCGAAATCTGTCCAATGCCGAACAAGCTCTCGACCTTCTTACCAATCACTGGCGCGATGCGGGAAGCATCAAGCATAAGGCTGCGCTGCGGGCGTGCCGACAGGCCATGAACGGCGGCGTATCGGCCGATACCGCCAGGGATGCTTTTGTCGAAGCCGCGAGGGAAGCGCGCATTCTGGTCGAATAACTGCCGCGCATGGCCTGGGCGTTGTTGGCCCAACCACAGGCCCGACATACCGTCCTCGATCGACGGTGAGCGCACGATGAGATCGCGACAGCCGTCAGCAACGCGCCGTCGTCCATTCAACTTTTGCGAAGCCCGGCTACCATCGGGAAGATGGGACATAAGGGGCCGCATAAAAAAATTCCGGAAACCCCGAATCCTTTGGCTCCGCCGCTTCGTCTCGGACATGAGCGACCTGCAAGGTGCAGGGCCGACAAAGGAACAGACAAGATGAAACACCATTTGATACGTTACAGGACCAAACCGGAGCTGGTCGACGAGAACGAGCGGCTGGTCAAGGCCGTGTTCCAGGAATTGCGGGATAAATCGCCCGAAGGGTTTCGCTACATGACATGGCGGTCCGGCGACGGTACCTTCTTCCATCTGGTCGAGGCGGCAACCGAGGAGCAGGCCGGCACCCTTCCGGGGCTAGCGGCATTCGCGACTTTTCAGAACGGCATCAGGGATCGCTGCATCGAGCCTCCGCATCGCGAGGCGATGACGGTAGTGGGCAGTTACCGGATGCTGGACCACTAGGCGCGGTCAAGCGATGTGGAGAACGGCGGGCGTATGAACATCCTCATTCCTGGCGAGCACCGCGCGCTCATCGAACGCCTGCTTGGGGACTTGCGCCCAAAGCTGCACCGCTATTGCGCGCGCATGACGGGTTCCGTCTTCGACGGCGAGGACGTGTTGCAGGAAGCGCTGGCCAAGGCGTTCGAGGCTTTGCCGAACGCCGGCCAGATCGCAAATCCGGAGGGCTGGCTGTTCCGCATCGCGCACAACACGGCACTCGATTTTCTGCGCCGGCGAGCCCGCGAAAAGGTCTTTTCCGATGAGGATCCGGACATGATCGTCGACCCGGCCAACGCCACCTTCGACCGTCAGGCCGCTGCCGCCGGCCTGCACACCTTCATGCGCCTGCCCGTCGCGCAGCGCAGCAGCGTCATCATGATGGACGTTCTGGGTTATTCGCTGCAAGAGATCAGCGCCGCGCTGGACACCAACGTCCCGGCCGTCAAGGCGGCGCTGCATCGTGGCCGCGGCCGCTTGCGCCAGCTCGCCGCCGAGCCCGAGGATCGGCCGGTTCCCAGGTTGGGCGTCTCCGAACGCCTGTTGCTCGAAGCCTATATCGATCGCTTCAACGCCCGTGATTTCGACGCCGTGCGCGACATGCTCGCCGATGAAGTTCGCCTGGAGCTGGTGGCCAGGACGCGGTTTACCGGACCCAAGGAAGTGGCCACCTATTTCCACAACTATTCCCGCCTCCGCGATTGGCGTTTCGTGCCGGGATTCGTCGAGGACAGGCCGGTGGTCCTCGTTCACGACGGCAACGATCCGGCTGCGCGACCAGCCTATTTCATCCTGCTGGTCTGGCAGGAGGGCAAGCTTGCCGCCATCCGCGATTTTCGTCACGCCCGCTACGTCGCCGACAGCGCCGAACTGCTCGTTATTTGAACGATCGAGGGAAATCCCCTGCCTACTGCCCTACTGCCCTACTGCCCTACTGCCCTACTGCCCTACTGCCCTACTGCCCTACTGCCCTACTGCAAAGACTTCAGCAAATTGTCGATCGTAGACGGATTGAACTGCGGTTTGGCCGGAGGCGGATTGTCATTGGCCACCGGCGGTGCCGCCGGTTCCGGGTTCGGCGTCTGCTCGGCGCCCTTGCGCTCTGCTTCCAGCCTTGCCTTCTCCTGCGAGGAGGTCCGCATCGCCTCCTCGGCCTTTGCCTTGGCATCCGCCTCGGCTTTGACTTTTGCCTCGGCATCCGCCTTGGCCCTGGCCTCTGCTTCGGCCTGCGCCTGAGCTTCCGCCTCGGCTTTCGCCTTGGCGTCGGCCTCGGCCTTCAGCCGCGCCGCCTCCTCCCGCTGTCGCTGCTCCTCGGCCGCCTTGTCGCGCTGGTCCTGCAACGCAGCGTAGTAACGCACTTCGCGCCGCAGCCGCTGCTTCTCCAGCAACGCGGCCTGCATCGCCTCGACCCGCTGCTGCTCCTTCTCGAGCGCGCGCTGGGTCAGGAACTGCGCCAGCGGTTCGCTGTCGAACTGCCGTTTGACGGCGCCGAACGGCCCCTCGACGCTGAAATTCATCGCCGGTTCGGAACCGACGAGCGCTTCGTCGCCGGGCCGGTAGGTGACCGCGCCCTTGGCGGAGACCGTATCGGCATTGAGGTCCGCCGTGATGTCGGCGGACAAGGTCGCCGAAGGATTTTCGAGGCTGATCGGCGGCGCTCGCAGCGTGCCACCTGCAATGGTGAAGGCGATGTCGGTATCCTTTGCCGCGAAACTGCCATCTGCCGCGATAGCGGGCGCGAAGCCGGCGGTCTTGGCTGCATCGATATCGCGGCCGATCGCGTCCGCCTTGGCGAGGAAGGTGCTGAACGCATTGGGATTGACGCCGGCGACCGTGACGCCCTTCAGCGCCGCCGTGCCCGAACCCGACAGAGCGGCAACCATCGCGTCGACCGATTTGCCACTTGTCGAAAACGCCGCGGAGACATCCCCCTTGCCGCCGATGCCGGCATCCGGCAGCAAGGCTGGCAGATCGGCGTCCGCGAGCTTCATCTGGCCGGTGAAAAGCCCAGTGCCGTCATTGTTTTTCAATTCGAACAGGCCGGTCAGCGCACCGCCAAGGAATTTCGCCTTGAGATCGGACACGCGGATGCCTTCCTGGTCGAGCTTCAGCGACAAGGCCGCGTCATAGGCGGTCGCGAATGGCCCTGCGGCAAGGGAAGCCGTGGTCAAGTCGAGATCGGCCGTGAATGGAAGGCTGGATTTCTGGCTGAACGGGGCCGACGGCCACACACCGCCGTTGTTGTCTCCGCTCTTGTCCGTGAACGCGGAATCGCCGAACAGCGCCACCGCCATCGGGTCGAGATCAAGTTCGTCGAGCGCCAGCGAGCCGGCCAGATGCGGCACGCCATCTTTGCCGTCAATCCCCTCCTTGACGTCGATGTTCACGTCACCCGACACCGCAGATTCGTTGATGGCGGCGTTGAGGCCGGAGAGCACCAGTAGGCCGTTGCCGTAATCGGCCTGCGCGGTGAGCGACGTCGACGTGCCTGTCCCCATGCCCGGCAGGCCTATGCCCGATGTCATCAGCCAGGGCTCGATGTCGGCCGTATCGAGGCTGACCTTGCCCTTCGCGACCGGACCTTGCGGCGTGTCGGCTACGGTGCCGTCGAAACCGGCGTTGAAGTCGTTGCCGGCAAGGCTGAAGCTCGTCGCCAGGCCGCCGCCCAGCGTGCCCTTGGCCTGGATGTCGGTGCTTGCCTCGCCGAGCATGCCGAGCGGCAGTGCCGGCAAGCCGTAAAGTGCCAGCAGCGCTGTGGCGTCGGGGTTCCTGGCATTGAAGGTCAGCGCCACAGGCGCTTCAAGAAGCTTGTCGACCGCTCCCTTCCCCGACAGCGAGGCGGAAAAGGACGATCCGCCGGCCTTGCCTTGCCCGCTCACAGCAAGCCCTGTTGTGCCGTCGCCATTGTCGGCAGCACTCACCACAAGATCGACGCGCGAGTCCTGGAACAGGTCGGGATAAGCAGCGGCGCGGCTTGCCAGTCCCTTGAGCACGGCATTGTCGGCATAGTGCTGCGCCGCCACGTCTATCAGCGGCTTCAGGTCGACGGCGACCACGGAGGCGTCAAGCTTGCCGGTCGGGCTCGCTGGGAAATCCTTGATCCGGCCTGTGGCGCTGATCGACGCGCCAGCCAGCCCGCCCACCGACAGCCGGTCGATCTCAAGCAGCCCGTCGCGCAGCCTGAGCGCGGTGTCGACCGTGTCGGCGGTCAAGCCTCCGGCACTGACCGGTCCCGCCTTGATCTGGAAATCGAGGTCGCGGTCGGCAAATCGGTTGGCGCCCTTGTCACTGATGAAGATCGAAGCGAAGGCCGCTAGCCCGTCGACATCGAGATCGCCGCCTTCCAGCCGCATCAGCACCGAGGGCCTGGCGTCGTCGGGCTGGCTGGAATCGATGCGGCCGGAAAACATCGCTTTGCCCAGGACCAGTTCGAGATCGCTGAAGGCCTGGCGCTTTTCGGAGAGATCGACTTTAGCCCGGAAGCCGGCGGCGGGCAGACGCCGGATCGCCTCGTCGACGTCCTTGGACAACCAGGCAGCGAAGCCGGAAGGCTGCGCCACCGCCAGCAGCAGCGAACCGGTGAAGCCGAAATGGTTCTCGACGCTGAGCAGGCCGTCGGCCTCCAGCGTGGCGCGGCCGGGCAGTGTCGCGGCGAGCGATTTCACCGACCAGCCGCCATCGACCGGCTCGGCGGAAAGATGAACGTCGCGAACCGTGGTGTCACCGGCCACCACGGCCGGCAACCTGACCTCGACCGTTCCGGGAATGGTCGGCTTGGGCAGGTCGAGCAAAGCCTGTTCCAGTCCGGCAATGCGCTGATCCAGTGTCAGGCCGGCGCCTGCCGCACCCACGGCCTCGTCGAACTGCACCTGCGCGCCATTGGCCTCGATGGCGAAGCTCGGCTTCTGGCCGAGATCGATCGAGGCCTTGCCGTCGGCGGTATAGGGATTGTCGAGGGGTCCGGTCTCGAAGCGGAATTCATCGATGCCGAGCTTCTGGTGATCGAGCGCGAACTTGCCGTTAACCCGAAAGCCGGGATTGGACTTGCCGGTGCCGACCTTCACCGTCTCGCCATCGGTGCCCCGCAACTGGGCTGAGTTCTTATCGGCGCCGGAAATCTTGAACTGTCCGGAGTAGATGGCGGCGCCGTTGACGATGCCGGCATTGCCGTCGGTTTCGATGACCAGCGGATACGCGTCGGGATCGGCCTTGAGCCGAAACCGCATCTGGCCGTTGGCTTCGGCCTTGCCGGTAGTGGCGGCAACCGTCGTGCGCAGGCCGTCGAACCTCAACGTGCCATCCATGCGCCACGGGCCCGCCAGCGATTTGGCCGAAATGGTCGAATTGATCTCGGACATGGTGTGGCTGCGTCCGCCGGCGGCATGACGCAGCTCGATCTGCCCTTCCGTCACCGTCAGCTTCTCGATCGAGATCTGGTTGAGGTTGAAGGGCGAGGACGGCCGCATCGCCCAGTCGACGGTGCCATTGGCGGCGATGTCGATCGTCGCTTTCGGCCGCACCAGCCGCATGTCGAAAATCAGCACCTCGCCACGCAGGAACGGCGCCAGTTCCGCATCCATCGAAAACGTCTCGACGGTCATCGCCGGCTGGCCGGCGGGGCCGCCGGCAACGGCGACATTGGAGAAGGTTACCGACGGAAACGGCAACAAGCGCGCCGTGGCGTCGCCCTGCACGGTCACCTTGCGGCCGAGAATGGCGCTCGCTTCGCGCTCGAACTGCGCCCGATAGCCGGACCAGTCGACAAAATACGGCCCCACCAGCGCCGCGCACAGCACCAGCACGAACAGGCCACCAAAGATCACGAACAGGCGTGCGAGCATCAGTTCCGAACGGTTTGGTTGAAATCAGCCGCACTCTACCTGCATCCGCGTGTCGATAAAGAGGCAATTCGATCGTCGTCGGCGACAACCATGGACGGCGTTCGATGTTGCGCGGTCGCTCTTGATCGCGATACCTTGCTTTGGGCGTCCTCGCCCTGTTCCGGTCGCGGCGTTTTCCGATCCGGGATCGTCTGAAACAATCCTGGAAAAGCGGAGAATTGGGGATGTCGGGGAAGAACTGGGACCGTGTGCCGATCGATGCGCAGAGCGTCGACGCGCCGCTTTCGCAATCAGCGATTTTCCTTGTCGTCACCATAGCCGATGAACAGGCGGTTCTCGGAAAGGTTTGTTCCGTACTCGGCGACCTTGACGACCTGGTCAAGACTGTCGGGTTCCGCGACCTCGGCGGCCGCCTGTCCTGCATCGCCGGCATCGGCCACGATCTATGGAACCGGCTCAACCCCGGCCGGCGGCCGGCGGAGTTGAAGCGGTTCACGCCGATCAAGGGTGCGGTTCACGCCGCGCCCACGACGCCGGGCGACCTCTCTTCCATATCCGCTCCGAGCGGCCAGACATGTGCTTCGAGTTCGAGCGTATCCTGCTGGACAGGCTTGGTGCCGGCGTGACCGTCGTCGACGAAGTCTCGGGGTTTCGTTATTTCGATGCCCGCGACCTGCTCGGTTTCGTCGACGGCACAGCCAACCCCACCGGCCTCGATCTGCCCGCCTCGGCGCTCGTTGGCGACGAAGATCCCGATTTTGCCGGCGGCAGCTATGTCGTCGTTCAAAAATACCTGCACGATCTCCAAGCGTGGGCGCGAATCCCCACGCCCGTGCAGGAGGCGATCATCGGCCGAACCAAGATCGACAACATCGAAATCGATGATGACGAAGCGCCGCGCAAATCGCACAAGTCGCTCGCCACCATCGAGGATGCCGACGGCACCGAACATGACATATTGCGCGACAACATGCCGTTCGGCCGGCCGGGGCAACGGGAATTCGGCACCTACTTCATCGGCTATTCGAGATATCTCTGGGTGATCGAGAAGATGCTGCAGCGCATGTATGTCGGCGACCCGCCCGGCGCCTACGACCGGCTGCTTGATTTCTCCACCCCTCACACCGGCACGACATTCTTCGCACCGACACGGCCGATGCTGCAGGTGCTTGCCGAGGCAGCGCCAGAGAAGTTGGCCACTCGGTAAACGACGCACACAGCAAAGCGGCCTACCGACCACGTGCCGGCGGAGAAGCGTTTGTCGTGCTTCGGCGTGCTGCGGAGATCAGCACGCGATCATCGGCGTCATCAGTGCGAATTCAACGCGCGTCGCGCTTTGCCTGCGCCACCTTGGCCGCTTTGCGTTGTCGGCCGAGCTCAGCCGGCCGAACCAGATTCGGCGTCCTCTGGTTTGCCACCGCTCGCATGCCCTTGTGCGCAGTGCGCGCGTTGAACGCTGGACCATCCGTCGGCGCTTTCTGCTTCAGGGCCAGCGCCTTGCGCGCGCTGTCGACCAATGAGACGCGCGCCGTCAACTGGCGGCGCCGTTCGGCCTCGCCATTCAACCGCCGCATGGCCGTCGCCAGCATCGCAAGCTTCAACTGAGAGCCGCCATCGGCCTTTGAAGCGACAGCCCCTTTCGGTGTGCCCTTGCCCCGGATTTCGCGCCGGCGTCGATGCGCCTCGGTCTGCGCCTTGTCGCGCCGCTCCCGAAGGCGTTTGACGAGGCCGGACAGATCGGCGTCAGAAAGGTCCTGGACCGCCGGATGGTGCGATTTTTCCACCAGCTCGTGTTCGTCGGCACTCAGCGCGCGCGCTTCTTCCTTGCGTGAAATCGCCATGACACCACTCCTCCGCTTGGGTTGCCCGTCTTCTGGGCCTTCAGCACACGGAGTCTCGGCCCGATTGGAGGTGGGGTCAAGACGAGCCGATGACGGCGTCTACTCGGCAGCCGGCAGGATCTTGCCCGGGTTCATGATATCGAGCGGATCGAGCGCCTGCTTGATCGTGCGCATGATGTCGACGCCGTGGCCGAGCTCATGGCGCAGGAAGCCAATCTTGCCTTGGCCGATGCCGTGCTCGCCGGTGCAGGTGCCCTCCATGGCGATGGCCCGCATGTTGAGCCGCGCCACGAACTTTTCCGACAGCGCGATTTCCTTCGGGTCGTTCACGTCCATCAGCACCAGGACGTGGAAATTGCCGTCGCCGGCATGGCCGACGATCGGCGCGACAAGCCCCATTTCGGCGATATCGGCCTCGGTTTCGGTGACGCATTCGGCAAAACGCGAGATCGGAACGCAGACGTCGGTCGACAGGCCCTTGGCGCCTGGCCGCAGCGTCAGCGACGACCAATAGGCGTCATGTCTGGCCTTCCAAAGTTTGGTGCGCTCCTCGGCGACACTGGTCCACAGGAACGGTCCGCCGCCATTCTCCTCGGCGATCATGCCGAAGGTCTCGGCCTGCTCGGCAACGCCGGCATCACTGCCATGGAATTCGACGAACAGGCACGGGCTTTCGGGATAGTCGAGCTTGGAATATGTCTTCATCGCCCGCATCTGCAGCGCGTTGACCAGTTCGATGCGCGCCACCGGAATGCCCATCTGGATCGTCGCGATGACGGCGTTGCAAGCCGCTTCGACGCTCGGAAACGGGCAGACACCACCGGAAATCGCCTGCGGAATCCCTTGCAGCCTCAAGGTCAGCGAGGTGATGATGCCGAGCGTGCCTTCCGAGCCGACCAGCAGCCGTGTCAGGTCGTAGCCGGCCGAGCTTTTTTTTGCCCGCTTGCCAGTGGTCACCGCCTCGCCATCGGCCATGACGGCCGTCAGCGACAGCACGTTCTCGCGCATCGTGCCGTAGCGCACCGCGTTGGTGCCTGAGGCCCGTGTCGCAGCCATGCCGCCCAGCGAGGCATTGGCGCCGGGATCGATTGGAAAAAACAGGCCGGTGTCGCGCAGATGCCGGTTGAGATCCTCGCGAGTCACCCCGGGCTCGACCGTGCAGTCGAGATCCTGCGGATTGACCGATAGGATCCGGTTCATCCGCGAAGTGTCGACCGAGATGCCGCCGCCCGGCGCGTTGGTGTGGCCTTCGAGCGACGAGCCGACGCCGAAGGCGATCACCGGCACGCGGTGCGCGGCGCAGGCGCGCACGATCTCCTGTACCTCGGCGGTCGTTTCCGGGAAGACGACGCCGTCCGGTGCCTGCGTCGGGATGTAGGTTGTCGTATGCGCATGCTGGGAGCGAACCGCCTGGCCGGTCTGAAAGCGCTCGCCAAACCGCTGCTTGAGGATGCCGAGCACGGCGGCGATGCCTTCTTCGTTGCGCTCGACCGGATTGAGGTCGCTCAGGGCCATGAATTCCTCCGCGAATGGACCAGTGTCCATGCTTGTCATGCATTTATGGATGATGCCTAACGCAATTCCAGGAAAAGTGTGAAGCGGTTTTCCCGGGAAAAGCGCCTAGCGCTTTCCCTGGGGAATTGTATCAAAGAGGCGGTCCGACGTTTCCGTGGAACGATGAACCGCTCTTACAACCACGCTCTGTCCAGCACCAGAACAAGGAAGTTGCCATGCCGATCCCCGCCCCTTTTGTTTCTCAGCCAATGGCTATCGAGAAGGACTGGATCGATTATAACGGCCATCTCAACATGGCCTACTACAACGTCCTGTTCGACCGCTGTTCGGATGAAGCCTTCGAGGCGATGGGCATGGGGCTGGACTATGTCAAGAACCGTCGCCTCACCATCTACACCGCCGAAGTCCATGTCTGCTACGTGCAGGAACTGCATCTCGACCACAAGGTCACGGTCTCCTTCCAGCTCATCGACCATGACGAGAAGCGGCTGCGGTTCTACCAGGAAATCCGCCATGCCGACGGCTGGCTCGCCGCGACGTCCGAGCAGCTTGCACTGCATGTCGACATGTCCGGGCCCAAGGTAGCCCCCTTTCCCGCCGACGTGCTGGCCAAGATCGAAGCGATGCGCGCCGCTCACGCAGCCTTGCCGATGCCCGAACGCGCAGGCCGCTCGATCGGCATCAAACGCAAGACGGCTTGAACCCGCCCGGGGCCCGCGTTAACCTTACCGAGGTTTTAACGGGAACAAGCCGATTGGACCGTTGCGCGACTCAGCGGGCCGTTCGAAAACGATCCGCATCGAAGTAGCGACACGGGCGGCGGGGCATAGCCGATTCGGGGGACGTGCATGAAAACCGATATCAAAGTCGAGGTGGACAGGCTCGCCGCCGATCCGCGCATTACCGACTATGATTTCTGGCGCTCGCTGAAGAACGTCAACAACGAGATCTTCCACATCGCCAACAACAATGAGCCGATCCCCTTCGACATGATCCGCTGGCGCGTCATCCTTAAGCAGGCCCGCATGAAGCGCGGCCACGCCTGACGCTGCGGGTAGAGCGGCCACTTCCGTTGACGACATTCCAGGGGTTTGACCTCAACCCTGTCGCCTGATCGCCGCCAGCGGCGAGCGCGCCACCACCGGCGATGACTGGATGATGGCCGTGTTGGTCATCGCGTAGGGAATGATGCGGTCGATCACCCGTTCGAGTTCGGCCATTGAGCCGACATGCGCCAGCGCGATGAAACAGTCCTCGCCGGTTACCCGGTCGCATTGCGCGATCTCGGGCAGGTCGCGGATGATCTCGGCCACGACGGCGAGCTGCCCCGGCACCGGCCGGATGCGCAGCCATGCCGACAGGTTCAGGCCAAGCGCCGCCGGATTGATCCGCACGCAATAGGCTTCGATGACGCCGCTCTCCTGAAGCTGCTTGATGCGCTCGGACACGCTCGGCGCCGACAGGCCGACGGCGCGCGCCAGCTCGGCCGTGCTGGCGCGCGCATCTTTTTCCAGCAGGCGCAGTATCTTCAGATCGACCGCGTCGAGGTCGAGATTTTCGTTTCGAAGGCGCTTCATCAAAAACTCCTTGCATCCGGAAAGCGACCGAGGTCCCTGAACGACCACTGCCCATATCAGACGGAAAAAATACCTGCGATACTGATCCGATGAACGATCGGACGCAAGTCCAAACCTCGCCCACAGGTGCGGCCTTTACCAGCCTGCCGACATCGCTGCCGCCGCATGTCTGGTTCTGCGTCAGCGCCGTGTTCCACTATCTCGGCCCTGCCTTCGCCGTGCTTTTGTTTGCGCAGATCAGCGTGCTTGGCATGGCCTGGCTGCGCATCGCCACCGCCGCGTTGATCTTCGCGCCGCTGACGCGTCCGTGGCGAACCTTCGCCCAGGCCGATCGGTCGACACGGCTGCTGCTGCTCGCCTTCGGCGTCTGTCTGGCAGTGATGAACTGCTCCTTCTATCTGGCGCTCGACCGCCTGCCGATTTCGCTGGTGGCCGCGATCGAATTCGTCGGCACCATCGGCGTCGCGCTGGTCGGTCTCCGAAGCGCGCGCAATCTCGCTGCCCTTGCCGTCGCCGTGGCCGGCACCTTGCTGCTGATCGACGTCAAATGGTCCAGCGATCCTATCGGCCTGTTCTGGGCCTTCCTCAACGGCGCGCTGTTTGTGGGCTATATCGTGCTTGGCCACCGCGTCGCCGCTTCAGGCGCCGGCGGCGGCATTGCCGGGCTCGGCGCCGCGATGGCCGTGGCCTTCCTGGTCGTGCTGCCGATCGGCCTCACCGACGCGTTGCCCGCCTTTTTCTCCGCGCCGCTGCTGCTGGCGGCCATCGGCGTCGGCATCTGCTCCTCGGTCATCCCCTATATCTGCGACCAGCTCGCCATGACGCGGCTGCCGCGGTCGAGCTTCGCGCTGATGCTGTCGCTGCTGCCAGTCACCGCGACGCTGATCGGCATTCTCGTGCTGCGCCAGATCCCCGGCATCAGCGACTGCATCGGTATTGCGCTGGTGGTGGCCGGGGTCGCCTTGCATAGGCCTGCGAGCAGGCAGTAGATCCTGCGCTAAGCCAGTTTCTCCTTCAGGAAGGCGACGGTCCGGCCCCAGGCGAGATCAGCCGCCTTCTTGTCATAGCGCGCTGCCGAAGTGTCATTGTTGAAGGCGTGATTGGCGCCTTCATAGACATAGACCGTGTATTCGACATGCGCGGCATCGAGTTCCTTCTTGAAGGCGTCGATGCCGGCATTGGTCCGTTCGTCCAATCCGGCATAGTGCAGCAGCAGCGCCGCCTTTATCTTGGAAACGTTCGCGGCCTTCGGCTGCATGCCGTAATAGGCGACACTTGCCGCCAGATCAGGCGCGCTCACGGCGAGCATGTTGGCCGTGCCGCCGCCCCAGCAGAAACCGACGACACCGACCTTGCCGTTGCCGTCCTTGTCGGCTTTGAGGAAAGCCACCGTCGCGACGCCATTCGCGACGGTCTGCGCCGGATCCAGCTTGGTGAACATGTCGCGCGCCTTGTCCTCGTCGGCGGGCGTGCCGCCGAGCGGCGACAGGAAATCCGGAGCGAGCGCCACGAAGCCCTCCAGCGCCACGCGCCGGGCGACGTCGCGTATATGCGGGTTGAGCCCCCTGTTTTCGTGGATGACGATGACGGTGCCGAGCTTGCCCGCCTGGTCCGCCGGCTTGACAAGATAGCCCTTCATCTCGCCGCCGGCGCCGGGATAGGCGATGTCCTGGCCTTTCACGCGGGGATCGTTCTCGGCGACGATGGCCGCCTGGGCGGAGTTGGCAGCCAGCATCGGCGCGATCGCCGCGGCCGCCGCCCCGGATCCCGCAAGCCGGGTCAGTTGCTCCATGAAGCGGCGGCGATCGAGTGTCAGATGCGTGTATTCGTCATAGGCGTCGATCATCGCCTGGGTGATCCCAAGCTTTGCTGGTCTGGCGGCTGCTTTGGTCATGGCGCATTCCTCGGCTTCAGGCTTCAACACCGGAGCTAGATAGGGACGCGGCTGGCCCGGTCCAGCCTGGATGAGCGCAGCGGCAAGCATCGGCCGCAGCCAGTGAAGCCGGCAACGCCGGCGCCCGCTCCATCACTTTTTGGTCATCGCCGATAAATCCTGCCGGCACTGCCACAATGGTAAGGGAAGCTGCGTGCTACCGATGCCCGTCCCATCCCGTCCCGACCAGAAGGACACCCGCCGATGATCATGCCTATCCTCACTAGCGCGTTCGTCCTTGCCCTGGCTGCCGCTCAGGCATTACGCTTCCGGCTTGTGGACGCAGGCAGGCGGTCGATGATCGAGCTTCGCATCGGCCGGGACCACTGCACGGACCCGAAATTCCCAAATTTGAGGTGAGACCATGAACGTCCAGGATATTGTCAACACCGTCTCGCAAAAGGCGGGCCTCGACCAGGCAACGACCGAGAAAGTCGTCGGCACCATCTTCTCGGTGCTGGAGCACGAGGCGGAAGGCACCAACGTCTCGGGTTTCTTCGCCAAGATTCCCGGCGCCGACGATCTCGCCCGCCAATACGACGTCATGGCCGCCGGCGCGGCCGGCGGTGGCGGCCTGCTGTCCTCGTTGCAAGGCGCGCTGGGCGGTGTTCTCGGCGAAAAGGCCGGCGCACTGATCAACGGCGTCGCCGCGCTCAAGGCCTCCGGCCTCGACATGGCGCAGATCAGGCAGGCTGGCGCCACGCTGATCCAACAGGCCGAAGCCGCCGCCGGGCCGGACCTCACCAATGAAGTGCTCGGCTCGGTGCCAAGCCTGAAGAGCCATCTCGGAATCAGCTAGGGCGCGATCCTGCGGGACCGAACCCGTTCCTTACTTCGGCAGTGCGTATGCCATTACATAATCGCCGGGCTTGGTGCCGACCGAGCCATGGCCGCCGGCGACGATGACCACGAACTGGCGCCCGTCAGCCACCGTATAGGTCATCGGCGTCGATTGCCCGCCGGCTGGCAGGCGCGCCTGCCAGAGCTGCCTGCCTGAGGTCAGGTCGTAGGCGCGCAGGTAGTCGTCGACCGCGGCGCCGAGGAAAGCCACCCCGCCGGCGGTGATCATCGGCCCGCCAATGCCGGGCACGCCGACCTTCAGCGGCAAAGGCAGCGGCGTCATGTCGTAGACCGTGCCGTTCCTGTGCTTGTAAACGATCTGTCCGGTCCTGAGGTCGGCTCCGGCGACATAGCCCCATGGCGGCGCCTGGCACGGAATGCCGAGCGGCGACAGGAACGGTCCCATCACCACCGCATAAGGAGCGCCGTCATTTCGGTTCAGCCCCTGCTCGCTGCCCTTGGCGTCGCCTGGTGGCGGCACGTCCGCGCGGGGCACAAGCCTGGAGGTGAAGGCGAGATAGGTCGGCATGCCGAACAGCACCTGCCGGACCGGATCGACCGCCACGCCGCCCCAGTTGAAGACGCCGAAATTGCCGGGATAGACCAGCGTGCCCTGCAGCGATGGCGGCGTGTAGCGGCCCTCGTAGCGCAGCCTGTGCAACGCAATCCGGCACGCCAGCTGGTCGAACATGGTGATGCCCCACATGTCGGCATCGGTCAGCGGCGGCGGATTGAAGGAAAGGTCCGACACCGGCTGCGTGGGCGATGTGTGGTCGCCTTCGATGGCGCCGCCGGGCGCCGGCACTTCCTTGACCGGGATGACCGGCTCGCCGGTGCGCCGGTCGAGCACGTAGAGGTAGCCCTGCTTGGTCGGCCCCACCAGCGCCGGCACGACCGTGCCGTCGGCCTTGGTGATGTCGACAAGGCTCGGCTGCGCCGGCACGTCCATGTCCCACAGGTCATGGTGCACGGTCTGGCGCACCCATTTCAATTGCCCCGTATTGAGGTCGAGCGCGGTGATCGAGGAGGAGAATTTCTCGACGTTGGCGCTGCGGCCGGCGCCGAGCTGGTCCGGCGTCTGGTTGCCGAGCGGTATGTAGAGCAGGCCGAGCTTTTCGTCGGCACTCGGCGTCGACCACATGTTGGGCGAATTGGCGGTGTAGGTCTGGCCTGCCGCCAGCGGCGTGGTCTGGTCGGGATTGCCGGAATCCCAGTTCCAGATCAGCGCGCCCGTGGAGGCATCGAAGGCGCGGATGACGCCGGACGGCTCCTGCGTGGAATAATTGTCGTTGACCGCGCCGCCGACGATGATCTTGCCGCCCGATATCAGCGGCGCCGAGGTCGAATAGTAATAGCCGGACTTGGGATAAGGCATGCCGGTCAGAAGGTTCAGCGTGCCGCCTTCGGCAAAGGACGGACAGACCTGACCGTTGGCGGCGTCGAGCGCGATCAGCCGCGCGTCCGAAGTCGGCAGGTAGACACGCGCGGCGCAAGGCTGCCCGGCACCGATCTTGGCGTCGGCGTAGTAGGAGACGCCGCGGCAGGTCTGGTGCTGGCGGTCCTTGTCGAGCTTGACCTGGGGATCGTAGCGCCACTTCTCCTTGCCCGTGGCGGCGTCGATGGCGATGGCGAAATTGTGCGGCGTGCAGATGTAGAGCGTATCGGCGATCTTCAGCGGCGTCACCTGATAGGTGGTCTCGCCGACATCGTCGGGACCTTTCACGTCGCCGGTGCGATAAGTCCAGGCCGGCTGCAGGTTGGCGACGTTCTCCGGCGTGATCTGGTCGAGCGGCGAATAGCGCTGGCCATAGGGCGTACGGCCGTAGAAGTGCCATTCGCCGGCAGGTATGTCGCCGCCGAGATCGGCCGCCGGGGTCACCTTGTCGGTGTCGAGATTGCCGGCAATATCCTTGGGATCGGTCGTCATTGAATAGCCGGCGACCGCCAGCGACGCCAAAACGGCGAGAATGAGCGGCGCGCGGCCATCGGGACCAACAAGGCCCCGCCTCGCCCACGGCGTCAGCAGCCACAACGCGCCGAGCACGATGATGCCGCCGCGCGGCCCGAGTTCCCACCAGTCGAAGCCGATTTCCCAGACCGCCCAGGCAAGCGTGCCCAGCACGATCGCGGCGTAGAGCCAGAGCGCGGTGGATCTGCGCCGGTAGAGCAGCCATGCTGCGATGAGGAAGGCGATGCCTGATATGATGTAGTACCAGCTGCCTCCCAGTGAAGCCAACCAGATGCCGCCGGCGCCAAGCGCGAGGCCGATGAGGAAGAGGATGAGGGAGGTGATGGTGACAGCCAAGATGATACTCCTTCGACTGTTGCGCGCCTCGAGGCGGCCGTGGGCAACAGGATCCCCTCCCTGCCCTTTGCGCAGCTTTCCCTCACCCGCCCTGCCTGTCAAGCAGGCCGGAAACAATCAGGAGTGGAACAAAACGTAGACAGTTCTGGTCTTTCTCCACCGAATCACTACATTCGGGGGCGATGTCCGGCTTTTCCGAAGACATGCCCTTTTTCGATGAACCCGATGCGCGGCCCACCGCCCCGTCGGGCATCGCCGCGCGCGCCATGGCTGCCCGCAGCGGCCACAACAACGCGCCCGACTATCTCAAGGGGTTGAACCCCGAGCAGCGGCTGGCGGTGGAAACCACCGAAGGTCCCGTTCTGGTGCTGGCCGGCGCCGGCACCGGCAAGACGCGCGTCTTGACCACCCGCATCGCCCACATCCTGGCGACCGGAAAAGCCTTTCCCTCGCAGATCCTGGCCGTGACCTTCACCAACAAGGCCGCGCGCGAGATGAAGCAGCGCATAGGCATCCTGATCGGCGAAGGCAATGTCGAGGGCATGCCCTGGCTCGGCACCTTCCACTCGATCGGCGTCAAGCTCTTGCGCAGGCACGCCGAGCTTGCCGGGCTGAAATCCGACTTCACCATCCTCGACACCGACGACGTCGTGCGGCTGATCAAGCAATTGATCCAGGCCGAGGGCCTTGACGACAAGCGCTGGCCGGCCAAGCAGTTCGCGCAGATGATCGACGGCTGGAAGAACAAGGGGCAAGGCCCGGCCGATATCGCCGAGGGCGATGCGCGCAGTTTCGCCAACGGCAAGGGCCGCGAGCTCTACAAGGCCTATCAGGAGCGCCTGCAGACGCTGAACGCCTGCGATTTCGGCGATCTGCTCTGCCACCCGATCCGCATCTTCCGCGCCAATCCGGACGTGCTGAAGGAGTATCACAAGCGGTTCAGATACATCCTGGTCGACGAGTACCAGGACACCAACACCGCGCAATACATGTGGCTGCGGCTCCTGGCGCAGCGGCCAAATAGCGGGCGTAGCGCGACGTCTACGGATTTGCATTCGGCCGAAGGCCGCAAGCCCGACCGGGCGTCCGAGCCTTTGCGAGGCCCCTCCCGCGACGCCGAAGGCGCGCAGAAAAGAGGGGGCGGGCCCGCGCCGGCAGGCGCGGAACAGCCCGTGAGCGAAAACAAAGTAAACATCTGCTGCGTCGGCGACGACGACCAGTCGATCTATGGCTGGCGCGGCGCGGAGGTCGACAACATCCTGCGCTTCGACAAGGATTTTCCCGGCGCCACCATCATCCGGCTGGAGCGCAATTATCGTTCCACCGCGCATATCCTCGGCGCCGCTTCGCACCTCATCGCCCACAATGAAGGCCGCTTCGGCAAGACGCTGTTCACCGATCGCGACGATCCCGAGGACGGCAAGGTCAACGTCCACGCCGCCTGGGATTCCGAGGAGGAAGCACGCGCTGTCGGCGAGACCATCGAGGCTTATCAGCGCCAGAAGCACAATCTCAACGACATGGCGATCCTGGTGCGGGCGTCCTTCCAGATGCGCGAGTTCGAGGACCGCTTCGTCACGCTCGGTCTCAACTACCGCGTCATTGGCGGCCCGCGCTTCTATGAGCGCATGGAGATCCGCGACGCGCTTGCCTTCTTCCGCGTCGTCGCGCAAGGCGCCGACGATCTCGCCTTCGAGCGCATCGTCAATGTGCCCAAGCGCGGCCTCGGCGAAACCACCATCCGCCAGATCCACGACACGGCCCGCGCGCTGCGCGTACCGATGCTGGAAGCCGCCGCCAAGCTCGCCGAGAGCGATGAATTGAAGCCCAAACCGCGCGCCGCATTGCGCGAGGTCGCGGCCAATTTCGAACGCTGGCAGAAGGCGCTGGAAACCACGCCGCACACCGAACTGGCCGAGACCATCCTGGAAGAGAGCGGCTACACCGACATGTGGAAGAACGACCGTTCGGTCGAAGCGCCCGGCCGGCTGGAGAACCTCAAGGAGCTGATCCGCTCCATGGAGGAGTATGAATCGCTGCGCTCCTTCCTCGAACATGTCGCTCTGGTCATGGACGCCGAGCAGAACGCCGAACTCGACGCCGTCAACATCATGACGCTGCATTCGGCCAAAGGCCTCGAATTCGAGACCGTTTTTCTCCCGGGCTGGGAGGAAGGCCTGTTCCCGCACCAGCGCGCGCTGGACGAAGGCGGCCGTTCCGGCCTGGAGGAGGAGCGCCGGCTGGCCTATGTCGGCGTGACCCGTGCCAAGAAGAACCTGCACATCTGGTTCGTCTCCAACCGCCGCATCCACGGCCTGTGGCAATCGACGATTCCCTCCCGCTTCCTCGATGAACTGCCTGAAACCCATGTCGAAGTCGCCGAAAGCGGCAACTCCTATGGCGGCTACGGCAATTCCTATGGCGGCGGCTCGTTCGCTTCCGGCCGGGGCGGCCGCCAGAACCCCTATGGCGCCTCGCGCTTCGACAATGTCGGCGCCGAAAAATCCGGCGCCTTCTCCAACAGCTACGCCACGCCGGGCTGGCAGCGGGCGCAGCAGAACCGCACCGAAGCGACCGATCGCAACTGGGGCTCGCGCTCCGGCCACCAGATCGAGCGCATCGGCTATGGCGAGACCGACAGCGGCTACGGCGCCGGCCGCACGAGCATCAAGGGCCGCACCATCGACGGCGAACTGGTCGCCAAATCCGTCGCCGACACGCCGTCCCCCTTCAACGTCGGCGACCGCGTCTTCCATCAGAAATTCGGCAACGGCAACATCGCGGCCATCGAGGGCAACAAGCTGACCATCGACTTCGACAAGGCCGGCCAGAAACGCGTGCTGGATGGGTTTGTCGCGGCTGTGTGAGAAAAAATGGACACTGGCTCGGGTAAGGAGCTGGTCAAAATCCTGAGGTTTTCTTGTGAAAATCGAAGTAGATTTTGACCCTATTATATTTGCGATTTCACAGCCAAAATTGATTGGAATGAATTCCAATAGCGTGGACGTCCGAAGTGAACGGAACTTTCGGTAGTCACCCGGGCCGGACCGCTCAATCCACCTTCTTCTCGCCCGCCTCGCCGGCCTTGACGATATCTCCCGTCGTAAACAGGATTTCCTTCAGTTCCGCGCGCCAGTCCTGCTTCCGACGCAGCAGGAATTCGAGGTCCATGCCGAAATGCTTGAACTCCTCGCCTTGCGCGTTCTTCATGATGGCGCGGGCCTGCGGGTCCTTCTCCACCGACATGCGCTGTTCATACCAGGAGATCGCTTCCGCTTCCTCGATCAGCGAGGTGATCATGCGGGCGAAGGTTCGCACCTCCTGCGACAATTCTTCGGGCGGTTCGTGGTACTGGTCGAAACCCATGTGGTCGTCCTCCCTCAATGGCTCGCAATGCGAGCAGGCACCGGCCGTGCCATGAATGCATGAGAGGTGCAGCAGGTTCCGGATCGCACCCACAATTCAGGACGATGAGAGGAACAGGCTATCTCACGACACCGGCGCCGCCCCGCCCTGTTCGGTGCGACGCGCGATGAAATCATCGAGCACAGCCGACGTGGCAATGGCCGTCGCCGGCGGCTCGAAATCGGCGAGGATGCGCTTCCAGATACCGGTGGCGCGTTCGGTTGCGGTCTTGGAACCGGCCTGCGTCCAGTTGCCGAAATTCGACCAGTCGGCCACCAGCGGCTCGTAGAAAGCGGTGCGGTAGCGCGCCATGGTGTGACCTGCCGAGAAGAAATGGCCGCCGGGCTGCACTTCGGCGATCGCCTCGAAGCCGATGGCATCGTCGTCGCCGGGCGTGGCGGCGCACAGTTCAGCCACCGTCTGCAACGCCTCGATGTCGGTGACCAGCTTTTCGAAGGAAACGCTCAGCCCCCCCTCCAGCCAGCCGGCGGCATGGATGCACACGGTGGCGCCTGCCAGTACCGAGCCCCACAGCGCAAACTGCGTCTCATGCGCCGCCTGCGCATCGGAGATGTTGGCCGCGCTGCCGCCGCCCGAACGCCACGGCAGGCCGGTGAAGCGCGCCAGTTGGCCGGCTCCGAGCGTCGCCTTGATATGCTCCGGCGTGCCGAAGGCCGGCGCGCCCGATTTCATGTCGACATTGGAGGAGAAGGAGCCGTAGACGACAGGAGCGCCCGGCCGCACGATCTGCGCCAGCGTCAACCCGGCCAGCGCCTCGGCATGCTGCAGCGTCAGCGCGCCGGCCACCGTGATCGGGGCCATCGCACCCGCCAGGCAGAAGGGCGTGATGATCAGGACCTGGCCCGCCCTGGCGAAGTCGATGATGCCTTGCGCCATCGGGATGTCGAGCTGGCGCGGCGAATTGGTGTTGATGACGGTGTAGCAATGGGCGCCCGAGCGGAACTCGTCCTCGGACAGCCCGCGCGCCAACCTGATCATGTCGAAACTATCGTCGACCTGCGGGGTGCCGCGCGCGAAGATGAAGGGAAGCTTGTCCGACAGGGTCAGTTGCGCCCGGAATCGTAGAGGCCGCCAAGCACGCCGGTGACGTCGACGATCGGGCAGATTGCCTTGATCTCGTCAGGCGTCACCAGCCGGGCGGTCTCGATGTCGACCGACTGGAATACCGCCCAGGCCGATTTCAGCCACTCCCAGCGCGCCGGATCGCTGGCTATGTTGACGCCGCCAGTCATGTGCAGCCCGACGTCCTGGCCGGATTCGGCCTCGATCTCGCGGTAAAGGTTGATGGTGTAATCCTGCAGCGCGGCGACATTGGGGTCGGCATTGAGCGCGTGGAACCCCGCCGCCGCATGCCAAGTCGACCCCGCCGTCAGTTCGGCGCGCTCGATCAGCGCCACATCCGACCAGCCGAACCGCGCCAGGTGATAGAGCACCGAAGCGCCCACCACTCCTCCCCCGATGACGACTGCGCGGTAGTGAGACTTCAAGGCTTCCCTCCTCCACGGACTGTTCGAAACCGGAACCATATACGTACTGTACATGAGTGTCTAGTACTACGAACAGCTCCTGGACGCTGTCGAACCTGTGTCGGAACGATCGATTTTTTGGCGCGGCCGCACTTCCCCAGCAGCGTCGCGGCGGGCCGACGCGAATGCGTCACCAACTGTCATGCAAGCATCATGTTCGCGCCTTAGACCGCTTGCCGAGGGCACAAGCGGCCCTCCAGGGCGGCAGCCTCGCCGCCGCCAGGCAACCTCAGAATTCCGCCGTCCCGGCGCTTTGTTATCAAGGGGATATCCATGACGCATCTACGCTCATTCTCGTTGCGGCTGCTGGTCGCCGCGCTGGCGGCCTCGGCCGTTTCGCTGCCCGCCTTCGCCGACAGCTCGGCCAGCGTCGGCGGCGCCAGTTTCGTCAACAAGGGGCTGGTGGGGGTTGGCCGCATCCCGGCCGGCCAGCGCGACAGGTTCGGCGAGACCTTCGGCTCCGGCTCCGGCATGTCGATCGACACCGCGGGCTGGACGCATGATGCCGGCACCTACAGAGGCTCGCTGTGGCTGCTGCCCGACCGCGGTTATAACGTCGTCGGTACCACCGACTACCGGCCGCGCCTCAACACGATCAACATCGAGTTCGCCCCGGTGGCGCCAGGTGCCGCGCCCGCGGCCGGCCAGGAGCAGACCGGCGTCAAGGCGACGCTCGCCGACACCATGCTCCTGACCGACGACAAGGGCGCCGACGCCAGCGGTCTCGACCCGCTGAACGGCGTGCGTCCCGCCGCCGGCGACATGCCTGTCCTGCCGCAGGCCGACAATGGCAAGCTCGCGCTCGACAACGAGGCGATCGTGCGGCTGCCCGACGGCACCATGCTCGTCTCCGACGAATACGGTCCCGACATCTACCGCTTCTCCGCCGACGGCCGTCTGATGTCGGCGACCCAGCCTCCGGCCGCGCTCGTGCCGATGCGCCACGGCACGGCCAACTTTGCTTCCGACAATCCGGGCCCAGGTGCTGCCGAACCCGACCCAAAGGATCCCGAAACCGGCCGCCAGAACAATCAGGGCCTCGAAGGCATGGCAATGACGCCGGACGGCAAGTTCGTGATCGCGGTTTTGCAGTCGGCGACCCGGCAGGACGGCGGCGATTCGGCCTCGACGCGCCAGAACACCAGGGCGCTGGTCTATGACGCCTCCGATCTTGCCCATCTCAAGCTGGCACATGAATATGTCGTGCCGCTGCCGGTGTTCAAGGACGCCAAGGGCAAGACCAAGGTGGCTGCGCAAAGCGAGATCGTGGCGCTGTCGGACACGGCTTTCCTGATGCTGGCGCGCGACAGCGGCAATGGCCAGGGCCTGAAGGGCGAAGAGTCGCTGTATCGCAAGATCGACATTGTCGACCTTTCCGGCGCGACCGACATCGCCGGCGGTCCCTTCGATGCCGCCGACAAGCCGGTGGCGCCCAAGGGCGTGCTCGATCCGTCGGGGACGCCGGCAAGGCTGACGCCGTTCATCGACATCAACGACAAGGCCGAGCTTGCCCGCTTCGGCCTGCACAATGGCGCGCCCAATGACAAGGACAACCTCTCGGAAAAGTGGGAAGCGATGTCGCTGGCGAGCGTGCTCGATCCGAAGCTGCCCGACGACTATTTCCTGTTCGTCGCCAACGACAACGATTTCCTCGCCCAGGACGGTTTCCAGGTCGGCGCGCCCTACAAGGCCGAGGACGGCGCCGATGTCGACACCATGTTCCTTGTCTTTCAGGTCACGCTTCCCGGCCTCGCCAGGAAGTAAGCATCTTGCCGGAGGCGCCAGGCGGGCCTCCGGCCCGACAAGCATGATCGGATGCACGACGGCGTGCCTTACCCGCCATCGCTCCTTTCTCCAGGGTGCATCCCGGTCGGGCCTGCGGTATCCTGCGTGCCGGACTCAAAAGAACCAGCTTTGCCGGATTGCCGCCATGGATGAAAAGATGCCCGCGCGCCGGCGCACCGGTGACCTGACCAGCGGCCCCATTCCGCGCACGCTCCTGCTGTTCGCCCTGCCGGTGCTCGGCTCCAACGTGCTGCAATCGCTCAACGGCTCGGTCAACGCCGTCTGGGTCGGCCGCTTCCTCGGCGAATCCGCGCTCACCGCCACCTCCAATGCCAATCTGGTGCTGTTCCTCATCCTCGGCACGGTGTTCGGCATCGGCATGGCGGCCACCATACTGGTGGCGCAATCGGTCGGCGCCCGCGACCTACTCGAGGCGCGCCGCATCGTCGGCACCAGCGCCACCTTCTTCTTCTTCGTCTCGGTGCTGTTCGCCGTCTGCGGCTGGATCTGGGTAGACGCCATTCTGGGCGCGCTCGGCACACCGCCCGACGCCTTGCCGCTGGCGCGCTCCTATTTGCGCATCATCTTCGTCGCCGTGCCGATGATGAACCTTCTGTCCTTTGTCATGACGGTGCTGCGCGGCGCCGGCGATTCGCGCACGCCGTTCTTTTTTATGGCGCTCGCCGTCGTGCTCGACATCATCTTGAACCCGCTGCTCATCCGCGGCATCGGGCCGTTCCCCGAGCTCGGCATCGCCGGCTCGGCAACCTCGACGCTTGTGGGCCAGACGGTGAGCGTTATCGCTATCCTGATCGTGCTCTATGTCCGCAAGCACCCGCTGCGTCTGGCCGGCGCCAATCTGGCGCTTCTGCGGCCGGACCCCGCCTTGCTGCGCGTCGTCGTCTTCAAGGGCGTTCCGATGGGTTTGCAGATGATCGTGATTTCGGCCGCGGCCCTGACGGTGATGGGCATCGTCAATTCCTACGGTTCGCAGGTGGCCGCCGCCTACGGCATCGCCGCGCAGTTATGGACCTACATCCAGATGCCCGCGCTCGCCATCGGCGCGGCCGTGTCCTCGATGGCGGCGCAGAACGTCGGCGCCGGCCGCTGGGACCGCATCAGCCGCATCGCAGCGTCAGGCGTCGGCTTCAACCTGGTGCTGACCGGTGCTCTCGTGGCACTTCTATGGGTCTTCGATCGCTCGATCCTCAGCCTGTTCCTGAGCCGCGACAGCGCGGCGATAGACATCGCCGCTCACATCAACAACGTCGCGTCCTGGTCGTTCATCCTGTTCGGCGTCACCATCGTGCTGTTCGCCACCGTGCGCGCCACGGGCGCCGTGATGCCGCCGCTGGTCATCCTGGTGATCTCGGTGCTGGTCGTGCGCACCGGCTTTGCCTATTTCATGCGGGATGTGATCGGCGAGGAAGCGCTGTGGTGGAGTTTCCCGGCCGGCTCGATCACCTCCCTGCTGCTGGCCGCGGCCTACTACCGTCTCGGCGGCTGGCGCACCCTGCACATGATCGAGAACCGGCCGGCCGCCGGCGAGCCGCCCGACACCGGGCTCGGCGTGCCGCGCCAGCGCGCGCATTTTTCCCCAGAGACGCCGAACGGCTGAAGCTGGCCGCTCTCAAGGCCTGTTTTTCAACCCAAAGCCCAGCGCGACCAGCGCAAACACGATGATCATGCCGGCGAACGCCAGGCTGGCCGCGATGGGGCTGGCATAGGTCGAGATGATGCCAATACCGATGACGGGCAAGGCATTGCCGATAAAGCAGCAAATGAAGAAGCTGGATACCACTTCGGCGCGGCGATCCTCCGGTGCGATCTCGTTCACCACCTGCAGGCTACCACGATAGCCGAGTGCGGCCGTCACGCCGCAGCAGGCGGTGGCGGCGATCATCAGCGCCATCGACGCCAGCATCTGCGCCGCCACCACCATGAGGATGCTGGGAATCATCAACGCCAGCGCGGTCAGCATGGCCTTGCCGCTCCGCATTTGCTTCAGCGCTACGATGCTGAGCGCGGTGACGATCGCCAATTCGAAGAACAGCGCACCGGCGACAGCATGGTTCGTCTCATGCAGTTGCTGCGCCAGGATGCTTGGCGCCACCGCGGCATAGAAGCCGACCAGCGCCATGGCGCCGAAACCGGTCACCGCCGGCGCGACGAAGCGCGCGCGGATTTCATCCGGCACGGCAAAGTGCGGCCGCATGGAAATCTGCCCGAGGCCGCCAGGCTCCGCCACCGTTTCGCGTGTACGCCAGACCAGGATGGAGACGATCACAAGCGCCGCCAGATAAACGATGAAGACCAGGCGCAAGGGCCACGGTTCATACTGCGCCAACAGTCCCGAGACGAGTGCGCCGAAACCGAGGCCCAGGAAATTGGTGCTGGTGGCAATGACGCTGGCGCGCGCCTTGTCAGCGCCGGGGAGAAGCTCGGCGATCCATGCCGTTCCGGTCCCCGCGCCGACACCGATGCCAAGCCCGCTCAGGACGCGCGCCACATCGAGCAGAACGACATTGTTGGCGAACAGAAAGACAAGCGCGCTGGCGACGGCGACGATCATGGCCGCGAGAGCGGCAGGCCGGCGCCCAACGACATCCGACGCGCCGCCCAACATCAGCAGGGCGCCGAGATTGCCGACGACATAGACCGCGTAGACCAGCGTCAGCGTGATCTGTGAAAAGCCGAATTGCTGCTTGTAGATGATGTACAGCGGCGTCAGCACCGTGCTGCCGGCAAACAGAACGGCGATCATTGTGGCGACCACCGGGATTGCGAGAGCCTCGCCGCCTGCTTCGTTGCGCGTATGCGCCAAGTCACGAATGGCCATGGCCAAACCTCTTCATCAGTTTCAGGGATCGCGACCTTAACGCGCCCTTACTCCCGACGTTCCGGCCGGCCGGCGGGCTCCTGACAGCATGACGGACGTTGTCTGGACCGGGAAACCCGTTGGCTGAACAGGCTCGTGTCGGAGCCGATGGTTCCGATCCGTCACGACATCCTGTCGTGTGACCCCGCTGCAATCCGTTATTTGCAGGAGAAACCTGGTGCGATCTTGCACTTCCCGGGACGCGGTTTGTGCGGTGGGCGATGGTGCGGAGGACGGTGCGGCCGATGCTGCCAGTGCGGCGGACCATGCGGCGGGCGCACGATGATCACCGGCGGGCGAACGACATGGGCCCGCGAGAGATAGCCGGAACTGGCCCAGCCGCTGAAGCCGCCGCCATGGATTCTGCACCAACCCGGTTGGCAGCCGGTGACGTTCACCCTGTAGCCGGCTGGCAGCGTCCCCACCTTGGCATATCCCGACCCGGGCCCGGAGCGCACGTTGAGGTTGGTGGTGGTGTGGGCGCTGTAGGCGAACGCGGCGGCCGACGTGCCGAGGATGGCGGCCAGAATGGTCGCGAGGCAGAGCAGAAATCGAAATCTCATCCGTCACTCCATTCGATCGCTCGGCCGTATGTGGTTCAGCCGAGCCTGTCTTCGATGGAGGACTGTGGCAAGAAAAGTCAACAATTTGCCACAGCAAACCATTGCCGCGAGCCGGCCTGGCGGGAGAGTTTCCCCTGATATAGTTGAGAAATTCCCCGGATGGCGTTTATCGGCCTGACAACATCAGCTAACGATTTACCATCTTCAACGATCGACACCGGACATAGGGCGCAAATCATGGGCAAAGGCAGGGTCGAGGCATTCACCGACGGCGTCGTGGCCATCATCATCACCATCATGGTGCTTGAACTGAAGGTGCCGCATGGCGAGGATCTCTCGGCCTTGCTGCCGCTATGGCCGATCTTCTTCAGCTACGTGCTGTCCTTCATCAACGTCGGCCTTTACTGGAACAATTTGCACAATATGTTCCACACCGTGCAGCGGGTCGACGGCCGCGTGTTGTGGGCGAACCTCAATCTCCTGTTCTGGCTGTCGCTGATGCCGGTGACGACGGCCTTCATGGGCGAAAACCATTTCGCGCCGGTGCCGGTCGCCGTCTACGGCGCCGATCTTGCGCTGTGCGCCATCGCCTACTTCATTCTCGTCGTGACGCTTCACCGATTGCACGGCAACGATACGGCCTTTGCCAAAGCGATCGGCAACGACCGCAAGGGCAAGATCTCGCTTGTCGCCTATCTCTGCGCCATCCCGCTGACCTTCATTAGCCAGTGGATCGGCGTCGCGATCTATGTACTGGTTGCCCTGGTCTGGCTTGTGCCGGACCGGCGTTTCGCACGCGTGATCGAAAAATAGGGATCTATTCGCGCATCGCTTTCAGCTTCTCGGCCACCGACGCGGCAAGATCGGCGTAGCGCTCTTCCAGCCGTTCCGCCGCCTTGATGACCGCAAAGTCATGGCCGAACTTTTCCAGCGCCATGCGCAGCTTCTCGACGAAATCCGCCTGTTTTTCCAAGGCGGAAAACAGCGTCTTCACCTGTGCTTCGTTGATCTCGGGGTTTGCCAGCATCTGCGGCACTTCGCGGCTCATCTGATCGCCAATGGTGGTCTGCTGCTTCAGGATTTCGATCCAGTCCATCAATCGGGAAATCTCCTTTTTGCGAGGCACCATGCGCAGTCTCGGCTGGACCGGTCAACCCGCCCCAGCAGGCTGCTGAAGCGCAGCCAGGCGCGTGGAGGCTTGCGCCAGCCCGCTCCGGCGCTAAGTTCGGCGCCATCGCAAGAAGGAATCCGCCGCCCATGCTGACCGACGCAGAACTCCAGACCGCTTTGCCCGCGCTTGGTTCGGGCAATGCCGCCGTCATTACCGGTGCTGCCAGCGGCATTGGTCTTGCGGCCGCGAAGCGGCTGGCTCTCATGGGCATGAAGATCGTGCTCGCCGATATCGCCGGCCCGCGTCTTGAGGATGCGGCCCGTGTTGTTTCCGCGATCGCCGGCGACGATGCCGTGCTGGCCGTCGCCGCCGACGTTTCGAAGGCACAAGACGTGGATCGTCTCGCCGAAAGAGCCTTTGGCGCCTTCGGCAATGTGTCGCTGCTGATGAACAATGCTGGTGTCGGCAACAACCCGGGCAAGCCGTGGGAGAACCGCGACGCTTGGAAGCAGCTGCTGGACATCAATTTCTGGGGTGTCGTGCATGGCGTCGAAGCCTTCGTGCCCCGCATGCTGGGAGCCCGCCAGCCGGGTCTGATCGTCAACACCGGCTCCAAGCAAGGCATCACCACGCCGCCTGGAAACCTTGCCTACAACGTCTCCAAGGCCGGCGTGAAGACCTTTACCGAGGGACTGGCGCATGCCCTGCGCAACGAACCGGGTGCCCATCTGTCGGCGCATCTGCTGATCCCGGGCTTCACCTATACCGGCCTGACCGAGGGTGCGACCGAGAAGCCGGCCGGCGCCTGGACCGGCGAACAGGTCATTGATTTCATGCTGGAATCCCTGACAAAGCGCGACTTCTACATCCTGTGCCCTGACAACGAGGTGACGCGTCCGCTGGATGAGAAACGCATGGCCTGGGCGATCGGCGACATCATCGAAAACCGCCCTGCTCTGTCGCGCTGGCACCCCGACCACAAGGATGCCTTCGCGGCATTCATGAAGCAATGAGCATGTCCGAAAAATGAGAGCCGGTGTTCGGATCGGGTCGCATTCGAGCAACGACGGAACCCTTGGGGGTTAACCGGTTTCAGCCGGTGCTTCGAGCCACCTGCTTTTTCGGTTTGCTCTTTGACGCCACGGCTTTCTTGGCAGCTACGGCCGCGATTTTCTCGTCATGCCGCTTCGCTGCCCGCTCGCATTTGGCACGGATCTCCTGGACCTCGGCTTCGGTCAGATGCTCGATACCGATGAAGGTGTTCTTGGCTTCGCTGACCCGGATCAACTCGTCCAGTTTGGCCTGGATTGCCGCGCCGTCTCGATTCTGGGTGTTTTGGATGAGAAACACCATCAGGAAGGTGATGATCGTCGTCCCGGTGTTGATCACCAGTTGCCAAGTGTCCGAGAAGGCGAAGAGTGGGCCGCTTACTGCCCAGATGATGACGATCAGGCAGCAGAGTGCGAATGTCGGCGACAGCCCCGCAAGGTGGGCTACCCGGTTGGCGATTTTGGTGAAGAGCTTCTCGATCATGGGGTCCCTCAAACAGCGCCGCGCCGTGCGGTACGCCGGAAGGAACAACCGGCGGCCATATCGGGTTCCCATCGGAAAGAAATACAACCGCCGCAATCGAATGCACGCATCAAGGGAATCGGAAGGACAACACACTTTATCGGTTTGGTGTCACAGTAACGGTGCAGGCAAAACAGGCCTGTTCCTTCCGCTTCACAGCGGTTTACCTCCAGCCCCTTCCGTTGCGCCACCCCCGCATGACGGAAGGGGTTCAGTCCGGAGCGCTCGCACAGTGGTTCCCTGAAGCGCGCCTTTGGCGCAAATGCGCGTGCTCTTCAGCCGCGCCGGCGTCACTCACGCGGCGTGATTTTCCCAGCGGTCCAGGAAGGTCTCGATGGTCATGGCCTGCATGTCGGGAACGGCGCTGGCGAGCTTTTCGACCGGCCAGTCCCACCAGGCGAGAGCCTCGATCCGCGCCGCGACATCGGCTGCGAAACGCGGCCGAAGCGGCTTGGCCGGCACCCCGGCGACGATCGTATAGGGCGGCACGTCATGCGTGACGACGGCATTGGCACCGATGACGGCGCCATTGCCGATGGTGAGGCCGGGCATGATGACGGCGCCGTGGCCGATCCACACGTCATGGCCGATGCTCACGGCCTTCGCCTGGCGCCGTTCGCGGAATGCGGCATCGACGCCCAGCCAGCGGAAATATTCGTTGGGCCGGTAGCTGACCTTGTGCTGGGTCAGCCGCTCGATCGGATGATCCAGCGCATTGATGCGGCTGTTGGCGGCAATCGAGCAGAATTTGCCGATGTTCGTGTAGATCGCCTCGGCGTGCCGGTCGAAATAGGAAAAATCGCCGACGCTCACTTCGCGCAGCACCACCCGCTCGCCGATCGAGGCGTAGCGGCCGAGCTTGCATGCTTTCAGCTCCGCCGTCGGATGGATACGCGGCTCAGGATCTTTCAGCACGAGATTTTCGGAACGGTCCATACGGGCGGCTTTACGTCAGGGCAATAGCTCCCGCAAGTCGGGAGCAATTGTCGGTCGGGTCAATTGCACGGAAAAACGGATCCATCTATTTCGGTTTGCCCTTGGTCCACACCACGTTCTGGCCGTAGAGTGGCACGGTGGTGACCGACATTTTGGCCGAGCCGTTCTGCACCTGGCGCGAATGCGAGAGGTAGATCAGCGTCTCGTTGGCCTTGTCGTAGATGCGGTTCACCACCTGCTTCTTCCAGATCAGGCTGATGCCTTGCTTGAACACCTCCTCGCCGCCTTCGCTCATGTCGATGTCGCCGATGGTGATCGGACCGGTCTGGCGGCACGAAATCGAGGAATCGGAAGGATCCTCGAACCAATTGCCCTTGTGCAGGCGGTCGATGATGCCGCGGTCGAAATAGGACACGTGGCAGGTGACGCCGTCCACCTTCGGGTCCTTGATCGCTTCGACGATGATGTCGTTGCCGAGCCAGTCGACGCCGACCTTGCCGACTTCATCGGCGACTGCGGCACCGGCGCCAAGGACAAGGCACGCGGCCAGAGCGCCGCCGATCAGATTTCGCCCAATCAGTCGTTGCAAGATAGCCTCCGAGGTTCGAGTTTGCCGGTCTCAGGTGGGGCGAAGGACATTGCATTGCAAGCCGCCGGTCCCGATCAAAACGCCGGGATAGGTCACGGCCGGTTGCGTCAACGCGGCACCTTTGCGTGTACCCGGTCGAACCGCTAAGACTGTTCGCCGAACCAAGGGCTGCCTGGCCATGGCCGGCATGCCGATGAAATTACAAGACGGAATCCTACTGATGATGCGCTCAATACTGGTCGGCATTCTCGTCCTGATGGCGGCCGGCATAGGCTGGCTGACCTTCGACTGGTATCGCGGCCACTATGGCGGCGAGCCTTTCGGTGCCGCCTTTACGCTGGTCGACCAGAAAGGCGCGCCGATCACCGAAGCCGCCTTCCGGGGCCACCCCAGCGTCGTCTTCTTCGGCTTCACCCATTGCCCAGAGGTCTGCCCGACCACGCTGTTCGAACTGTCCGGCTGGCTGAAGACGCTTGGTGACGATGGCAAGAACCTGCATGCCTATTTCGTCTCGGTCGATCCGGAGCGCGACACCCCCGCGGTCATGAACGCCTATGTCAGCAATTTCTCTGACCGCATCACCGGCATATCGGGCGACCCGGACAAAGTCCACGCCATGGCGAAGTCCTTCGGCATCTACTGGAAGAAGGTCGACACCGGCGACGGCGACTACACGATGGACCATACCGCCTCGGTGCTGCTGCTCAACGGCAAGGGCGATTTCGCCGGCACGATCGCCTATGGCGAAAGCGCCGACACCGCGGTGGAAAAGCTCAAACGCCTCGCGGCCAAGGGCTGATGCGAATCCATGACCCAGACGCGGCTCCATTTCACCGCCGGCAAGATCGAATCCACCAGAATTTTCGCCGCCCTCGATGCCGCCTTTGAGGACGAAGGCTTGCCGATAGCCGTGCTGGAGGTCGATGAGGACGCGGACATTCATGAAGTCTCTCTCTATGCCGACGGCGATGTGGATGCGGTCGAGGCGCGGGTGAAGGACATTCTGGCAGGGCTAGCCCTGTCCAGGCCGGTCGAGCGCGAGACCTTGCCCGATATCGACTGGGTGGCGCGCTCGCTGGAAGGGCTGAAACCGGTGCGTGCCGGCCGTTTCTTCGTGCATGGCGCGCATGATCGCCGCAAACGCCACAGTGGCGAGCTTGCCATCGAGATCGAAGCGGGGCTGGCCTTCGGCACCGGCCACCACGGCACCACCGCCGGATGCCTGGAAATGCTGGAAAAGGTGACGCGGCGCGAGCGGCCGCGCAACGCGCTCGATCTCGGCACCGGCAGCGCGGTGCTGGCCATCGCTGTGGCCAAGCTCTTCCATATTCCCGTGCTTGCGACCGACATCGATCCGGTGGCGGTAAGCGTTGCCGCCGCCAATGCACGGCTCAACCACGTAAAGGCGCTGGTGGAGACGGTGACCGCGCCCGGATTCCACCATCCGATCTTTGCCAGGCGTGCGCCTTTCGACCTGATCATCGCCAACATATTGGCGCGGCCGCTGATGCGGCTTGCTCCGGAAATGGCGCGACACATCAGCCTCGGCGGCTCGCTGGTGCTGTCAGGCATTCTCGACCGGCAGCGCGACGCGGTGATCTCCGCCTATGTCGGCCAGAGTTTTCGCCATGTCAGAACGCTGCACCGCGAAGGCTGGGTGACGATCCATCTCAAACGGTGACGCAGCCCCGTCTGGCCCTGCTGAAAATCGATTCCGGTTTCCAGCTCCATGCGCTACGGTCGGGCACTATCGAGGGAGACGCCACCATGTTCCAGACCTTTGATTCCGCTGGCAATCCGGCCGTCGGCAGACCGCGCGTGGCGCTGCTGCGCCAATGGCTGGCGGAAAACGGCCTGGATGGATTTGTCGTTCCCCGCGCCGACGAGCATCAGGGCGAATATGTCGCCGACCGCTCGGCGCGGCTGAAATGGCTGACCGGCTTCAGCGGCTCCGCCGGCGTTGCCATCATCCTGCGCGACCGCGCCTTCATCTTCGTCGACGGACGCTACACGCTGCAGGTGCGCGGCGAGGTTGATCTCGGTATCTTCTCGATCGAGAGCCTGGTCGACAATCCGCCTGCAAATTGGCTCAAGGATAACCTCGGCAAGGGCGCGCGGCTCGGCTTCGACCCCTGGCTGCACACGATCGGCGAGGTCAAGGCGCTGCGGGCCTCGGCCGAAAAGACCGGCGCTGTGCTGGTGCCGCTCGAGACGAACCCGATCGACATAATCTGGAAGGATCAGCCGGAACCACCGGTCGCTCCCATCGAACTCCATCCCATCGGTTTTGCCGGCGAGCTCGCCAAGGACAAGCTGGCGCGGCTGGCGGCGGCGATCGGCAAGGAGGGCGCCACCCATGCGGTGCTGACGGATCCCTCCTCGATCGCCTGGGCCTTCAACATCCGTGGCGGCGACGTACCGCACACGCCGCTGGCGCTCGGCTTTGCTGTCCTCGCCGCCGACGGACGGCACCGGCTATTCATGGACAGCCGAAAATTCTCGCGCCAGGTTGCGGCGTATCTCACCCAGCTTGCCGAGCCCCATGAGCCCGGTGAATTCGAGGCAGCGGTCGTGGCGCTGGCCAAGAGCGGCGCGAAAATCGCGCTAGACCCCGTTTTGGCCGCCGACAGGCTGCGCATGCTGGTCGAGGACAATGGCGGCGAGGTGATTGCCGCTCCCGACCCGGCCCGCATCCCGCGCGCCACCAAGAACCAGGCCGAGATCAACGGCTCGCGCGCCGCGCATCGGCGCGATGGCGCGGCGGTGGCGAAGCTTTTGTGCTGGCTCGACCGCCAGAAGCCCGGCTCGCTCGACGAGATCGCGGTCGTCACCCGGCTGGAAGAGACGCGCCGGCAGACCGGCGAGGAAACGCAAATGCCGCTGCGCGACGTCTCCTTCGACACCATTTCGGGCGCCGGCCCGAATGGCGCCATCATGCACTACCGCGTCTCACGCGCCACCAGCCGCAAGCTCCAGGCCGGCGAGCTGTTCCTGCTCGATTCCGGCGCCCAATATCAGGACGGCACCACCGACATCACCCGCACCGTGCCGATCGGCCAGCCGACCGAGGAAATGCGCGAACGCTTCACGCTCGTGCTGAAAGGCATGATCGGCATTTCCACGCTGCGTTTCCCCGCCGGCACGCGCGGCTCGGAAATCGACGCCGTCGCCCGCATGGCGCTGTGGAAGCACGGCTGCGACTTCGCCCACGGCACCGGCCATGGCGTCGGCTCTTATCTGGCGGTGCACGAAGGCCCGCAACGCATCGCCCGCACGGGCACCGAAAAGCTGCTCGAAGGCATGATGCTGTCCAACGAGCCGGGCTATTACAAGGAAGGTTCTTACGGCATCCGCATCGAGAACCTCATCCTGGTGACGCCGGCCGAGCAGATCGACGGCGGCGACATCGCCATGCACGGTTTCGAGACGCTGACCCTGGCGCCGATCGATGTCAGGCTGGTGCGCTCGGATTTGTTGACCCGCGACGAGCTGCATTGGCTCGACACCTACCACGCCCGCGTGCTGGCCGAGATCGGCCCGATGCTCGACGGCGAGACGCTGGCCTGGCTGGAAAAGGCAACGGCGCCCTTACCGCATGACGCTAAGATTTGAGTGCGTCTAAGGTGGCGCCAGCGTTCGAACGATCGCGCCCGGAACTCTATCCCACGAACTGCCGCGCGAGGATCAGCATCGCCGCACCAGCCAAAAACATCGCCATCAGCCCGCCGCGCAGCGAAACCACAGCGGTGACAACCAATGCCGCCCATTCCGCCGGTCCGGCATTCAACAGTTCCGGCGCCACCAATGTCGTCAGCACCGCCGCCGGCACCGCGTTCAGGCCGGCCTCGACGCGCGGATGGATGTTGTCGAAGCGCGAGATGACCAGATGCCCGCCGATCCGCGTAAGATATGTGGCGATTGCGCCGGCGATGATGATCCAGAACGTCGTGCTCATGGCCGTGCCTTCACGCCTGAGTGGTGGGGCGGCAGGATGACGGCCAGCAGCACGCCGGCGATGGCGCCGATCGAGACGTGCCAGGGTGAACCTACCGTCTTGTAGGCGACGATCGAGGCGCAAGCACTGGCGACGACCACCGGCAGCCACAACGGCCGCTTGCGGAAGCCCATCACCAGGCCAAGGAAATAGATCGGCAGCAGGAAATCGATGCCCAGCGCATGCGTGTCGGGGACAAGCTTGCCGAACACCGCGCCGAGCGCGCTTTCGATCACCCAGAATACATAGACCGGCAGGCCGAGCCCGAGATACCAGGCGAAGCCAACCGTCTCGCCGGACTGCGCCCTCGCCTCGGCGACGGCGAATTGCGGATCGGTGAGGATGAAGAAGCCGAGCGCTTGGCTGACCACGGGCCAGTGCGCTATGCGCCGGCCGATACCGGCGGAATAGAGCACGTGGCGAAAATTGACGGCGAAGATTGACAGCACGATCAGCCACGGCGCGACATGCTGGCCGAACAGCTCGATGCCGACCATCTGGCTGGCGCCGCCGAAAATCATCGCACTCATCAGGAAGGCTTCGAACACCGAGAAGCCATTGTCGATGGCCAGCGCCCCGAACAGCACCCCGAACGGCGCCGACGCCACAACGACCGGCATGGAAAGCCGCACGCCTTGCCAGAAATCGCTCTTTGCGCCGTTCTCGGAAATTGCATCCGACACCATGGATAACTCCCAGGAGAATGGCCTGATCTAGGTAGCGTGGCCCGCCTTGTCACACGAATTCGGTTGAGCCCAACAATCAGCGGAAATGATTGCCAGGACCAATCCTAGCCCTGCGCCACCTTGCCCTCGATCGCCCTCCCCCAATCGAGCAGCGGCTTGGCGCGCATGGTGAAATCGACCAGCTCGTCGACCAGCGCCGCCGTGTGGATCCCCGCCGGATCGATGACATGCTGGACGTAGAAATGACGGTTGCGGATGGCCTCGGCCAGATCGGAATCACCGACATGCTCGAAGCCCCGCGGCGTGCGCTTCATGCGGCCCTCCGTCTCGAACTCAAGACCATTCTTCTTCAAGGCGGCCACCAGGGCGCGGAACCTGTCGGGCCTTGCCGCGATGGCCTTGCGCATGGCGAGCAACAGTTCCGGGGCGGGCTGCCACCAGGCAATGTCGGCGAAGCAGCGTTCCAGCCCGACGTGGACATAGAACACGCCCTGCTCCATCTTGGTGCCGTCGGGCGACAGGATCGCCGACAGATGCCGGTTGTAAGGCCGCTTGTCCTTGGCGAAGCGCACGTCCCGGTTGATCCGGAACAGTGATTTCTTGCGGTCGCCCTTGAGGCCGAGCCCGGCCTCGCCGAAACGGCGTGTGAGCGTCTCCACCAGATCGCCCAGCGGATCGCGCAATTCCTGTTCGAACAGGTCGCGATTCTCTACGAACCACTCGCGACTCTGGTGGAAATCAAGTGCCTTCAGGAACGGAATAGCCTTCTGGCCGAACCCCTTGAATTCGCCTGACATCATGCCTTGCCGATCCGCTGCAGCCACGCGTCCTCGTCTATGACCTCGATGCCGAGTTCACTGGCAAGCTTGAGTTTCGAGCCGGCGCCGGGCCCCGCCACCACCAGATCGGTCTTGGCCGAAACCGAGCCCGCCACCTTCGCGCCCAGCCGTTCGGCCATCGCCTTGGCTTCGGAACGCGTCATCTTTTCCAGCGAGCCCGTGAACACGACGGTCTTGCCCGCGACCACGCTGTCGGCCGAGACGGTGACGACATACGGCTTCGGCCTGACCTGTTTAAGCAACGCCTCAAGCACGTCGTCATTGCGCTCATTGCCGAAGAAATCGGCCAGCGCGTTGATCACCGTATCGCCGATGCCGTTGATCGACGGGAAGACACTATGCGGATCGTCAGCCGCCGCGGTCTCCTTGCCGACGCGGATCAGTTCCTCGATTGTCGAAAACGTCCGGGCAAGCACGGCCGCCGTCGTTTCGCCGATATGGCGGATCCCAAGCGCAAAGATGAAGCGGTCGAGCTCGGGTTCGCGGCGCGAATCGATCGCCGCAAAGAGCTTGTCCAACCCTTCATAGTTGCGGTCCTCGACGCTGCGCACGTTCTTGCGCGTCTTGCCCGACGCCGCCTCGCGCTGCCTCGCCTGCTCCTCGCGCCGCTCGGCCAGCGCCTTGGTGACGGCGGGACGCCGATCCCTGAGCGTGAAGATGTCGGCGGCCGTCTTGACCAGGCCCGCATTGAAGAACAGGTCGATGTTTTCCGCGCCTAGTCCCTCGATATCCATGGCCCCGCGCGACACGAAGTGGCGCAGCCCTTCCACGGCTTGCGCGGGGCAGATCAGTTCGCCCGTGCAACGCCTGCGGGAATCCTCCTTGCCGGTCTTCTCGTTGATTTCGCGCGTCGCCGGCGAGCCGCAGATCGGGCAAGTATGTGGGAATTCGTAAGGCACGGCATCCGGCGGACGCTTGTCGACGACGACACTGACGATCTGCGGGATGACATCCCCTGCCCGCTGGATCACCACGGTGTCGCCGATGCGCACGTCGATGCCGTCGCGGATCGGCTGGCCGTTGCTGTCGAAACCCTTGATATAGTCTTCGTTGTGCAGCGTGACGTTCTCGACCACGACGCCCCCGACTGTCACGGGCGCAAGCCTCGCTACCGGCGCCAGCGTGCCGGTGCGCCCGACCTGGATATCGATCTTCTGCACGGTCGTCATCGCCTGTTCGGCCGGAAATTTGTGCGCGATGGCCCAGCGCGGTTCGCCGGTGACGAAGCCCCACCGGCGCTGCAACTCCAGTTGGTCGACCTTGTAGACGACGCCGTCGATGTCGTAGCCCAAGGAAGAACGCTGTTCCTCGATGCGGTGATAATGCGCGATCAGCTCGCCGACCGACCTCGCCCGCACCATCAGCGGGCTGACTTTGAAGCCCCATTCCGCGAATTTCTGCACCGAATCGTATTGTGTCGGAGCGGGGTCGGCTGTCGTGTAGCCCCAGGCATAGGCAAAGAATTTGAGGTTCCGGCTGGCGGTGACCGATGGATCCTTCTGGCGCAGCGACCCAGCCGCCGTATTGCGCGGATTGACATAGTCCTGGCCGCCGGCGGCCGCCGAGCGTTGCTTCAGCGCCTCGAATTCCGCATAGGTCATGTAGACCTCGCCGCGTATCTCGATGATTTCGGGCCAGCCCGAGCCTTTCAGCCTGCCGGGAATATCGGCGATGGTCCTCAGATTGGCGGTGATGTCTTCGCCGACAGCGCCATCGCCGCGCGTTGCGCCCTGCACGAACACGCCGTTCTCGTAACGCAGCGAGGCCGACAGGCCGTCGATCTTCGGTTCGGCCGTGAAGGCGATGTCGAGATCCTTGTCGCGGTCGAAGAAGCGCCGGCCGCGTTCGATGAAATCTGCGACGTCCTCGTCGGTATAGGCCTTGGCGAGGCTGAGCATGGGCACGGCATGGCGCACCTTGGCAAAGCCTTCCGCCGGCGCGGCACCGACCCTGCGCGATGGCGAATCCTCGCGCACCAGGGCGGGAAAGCGCTGCTCGATGGCGAAGTTGCGCCGGGTCAGCGCATCATAGGCGGCGTCGGTGATAACAGGCGCGTCCTCGGTATGGTAGCGGCGGTCGTGCTCCGCGATCTCCTGCGCCAGGCGCTTCAGCTCCGCTTCGGCTTCGCTCTCACTGAGTGAATCGACTGGTCTTTCAGACATCGCACGGCTTCCCTGACCAATGCACGCCGCCCAAAATATGGTGCGATTTTGGGGCAACGACATGCACAAAACAATAACCAAGGCGCAGCGCACTTTGGTTGGGCGCCACTATAAATCAGGATTTGGCAGGAGGGAGCCGGCCTGCGAAAAAATCATTCCTGAACAGCAGGATGCAGCCATATCCTGACTCGCCTTCACGGGAAACGAGCTTTCAGGCAGCCGCCGTATTCTCCCGCAGCAATCTCTCGGCGGCCGCGCGCGCTTCGTCGGTGATGGTGGCGCCGGCCAGCATGCGCGCGATCTCTTCCTGGCGCGCCGCCCGGTCCATTTCGGCGATGCCGGTCGCGACCTTGTCGGTGCTGCCGGACTTGGAGATCAGGAAGTGCGTCGCCGCGCGGGCCGCCACCTGCGGCGCATGGGTGACCGAGAGCACCTGCACGCGCCTGGACAATCTTGCCAGCCGCTGGCCGATGGCATCCGCGACGGCGCCGCCCACCCCTGTGTCGATTTCATCGAAGACCAGCGTTGGCGCCGAGCCCCGGTCGGCCAGCGCCACCTTCAGCGCCAGCAGGAAGCGCGAAAGCTCGCCGCCGGAAGCAACCTTCATCATCGGCCCGGGCCGGGTGCCGGGATTGGTGCGCACCCAGAACTCGATCTGGTCGATGCCCTCTTCCATGCGGCTCTCGGCCTCGCTCTTCATCTCGACGATGAAGGCGGCGCGTTCGAGCTTAAGCGCCGGCAGTTCGGCCATCACCGCCTTGGTCAGCCCGACCGCCGCGGCATGGCGAAGCGAGGACAACTGCGCGGCGGCGATATCATAGGCTTCGCGCGCTGCGGCCGCCTGCTTTTCCAGCCCATGAAGGCGCTCCTCGCCGGCATCGAGATCGGCAAGATCGGCAACCATCGTGTCGCGCAATTGCGCCAAATCATCGACGGCAACGCTGTGCTTGCGCGATGCCGCGCGCAGCGAAAACAATCGCTCTTCCGCCTTTTCCAGCCGCTGTGGATCATATTCGGTGGCGCGCAAAGCCGCCTCGACACCCGACTGCGCCGCGTCGAGCGACAGCATCGCCTCATCCAGCGACTTGACCACTTCGTCGAGCAGCCCGGGGGCCTCGCCGGCCTTGCGCTGCAACCGCCTGAGCAGGCTGGCCAGTTGCGGCAAGGGCGAGGATGGACCCGAAAGCACGTCCTGCGCGTCGTGGATTTCGGAGGCGATCTTCTCGGCCCGCATCATGTGGGCGCGCAAGTCGGCAAGCTCCGTCTCCTCACCCGGCTGCGGATCGAGCTTGGTCAGCTCCGTGACCGCTGCGCGCAGGTAGTCCGCTTCGCGCGCCGCCGCCGCCACCTTGGCACGATGGCGCGAAAGCTCCTGCTCGCAGGCACGCCAGTGCCGCCAGGCCTCGCCCGTCGACCGGACGGCGCCGAGATGGCCGCCGAAGGCGTCGAGCACGTCGCGATGCGCGCCGGGATCGACAAGGGCGCGTTCGTCGTGCTGGCCGTGGATCTCGACCAGCGCGCGGCCGACGTCGCGCATCAGCGTCACACTGGACGGCTGGTCGTTGACGAAGACGCGGGTGCGACCGTCTGCCGTCTGCAAGCGGCGCAGGATGATGTCGCCGTCGTCCTCGATGGCGTTCTCGGCGAGCAGCGCGCGCACCGGATGGTTGGGCGGCACGTCGAACACGGCAATCACCTGGCCCTGTGCCGCGCCGTGGCGCACCAGGGAAGCGTCACCGCGAGCGCCAAGCGCCAAGGACAGAGCGTCGAGCAGGATGGATTTTCCGGCGCCGGTCTCGCCCGTCAGCACCGAGAGACCGGGCTGGAAGTCAATATCCAGCTTCTCGATCAGGACGATATCGCGGATCGACAGCCTAGAAAGCATCGTTACGCCTGCATCAGGCGCCGGTGATCAGTTTCCCGGCCTTGGATATCCACGAGCCGGCATTCTCGCGCGGCGCAAGCCCGTTGCTCTGCAGGAGCTTGTAGGAATCCTTGTACCATGGGCTGTCGGGATAATTGGTGCCGAGAACGGCGGCGGCGGTCTGCGCCTCCGAAGTCAGGCCCATCGCATAATAGCTCTCGGTCAGGCGCGCCAGCGCCTCCTCGACGTGGCGGGTGTTGGAATAATTCTCGACCACATTGCGGAAACGCTTGACCGCGGCGATGTATTCGCGGCGTTCGAGATAATAGCGGCCGATCTGCATCTCCTTGCCGGCGAGCTGGTCGTTGGCGAAGCGGATCTTTTCCTTGGCGTCATCGACATATTCTGAATTAGGCCAGCGCGTCACGAGATCCTGCATGGTCTGCACGGTCTGGCGCGCTTCCTTCTGATCCTGCGTCACGTCCTTGATCTGGCGGTAGTAGCTAAGGCCGATAATGTACTGCGCATAAGCCGCGTCATCCGTTGACGGATACAGCGTCAGATAACGCTTGGCCGACGAGATCGCTTCGTCGTAGCTGCCCTTGCGATAGTCGGCGAACGCGCCCATCACCATCGATTTGCGGGCCCACTCCGAATAAGGATGCTGGCGGTCGACCGCGTCGAACTTCTTGCTCGCCTCGTCGAGGCGTCCGGCATTCAGATTGGCGAGCCCTTGGTTGTAGAGAACGTCGGCCGGTTCGGTCTGGTCGACATAGGTCGACAGGTCGATATCTTTTTCCGACGACATGCAAGCAGACAGGAAGAGCGATGGAACAACCACCGAAAGCGCCAGGAAAACGGACCGCTGCGGCGCTTTCAATTGACCGACTCGCTTGAAGAACATGATTGGATTGCGCCCTTTCGGCGTTATTTCAGTGCCTGTTGCATATCGTTTCCCCAAAACTGGTCCCCACTTCCAGGCGACATGCACTATCGACGGCAGCAGCCATAAACCATAACCGCCTTGCCCGGCAACGCTATGTCTAGGCAATCGAACATTTTTGTGGCGGCCGGGCCGCGCCGGAGCATCCCTGCGATTTCGCCGGCAAATGATGCATTCATGCAACACCAGCGAGCTGCGATGGTATCCGGAAAGTGGCGGCGACTCAGATCATCCAGGGCGCATAGAGAGGCGCGTTGACGGCGCTCATCTCGGCCGCACGGCCGCGCTCGCGGCGGGTCGTTTCGACGATCTCGAACGCGGTACGGTCCGACAGCACGCGCCGCAAGGCGGCCGCATTCAGCCTATGGCCGCCACGATAGGAGCGGAAGCAGCCGATGAAGCGGGCCCCGGCCAGTGCCAGGTCGCCCATGGCGTCCAGCGTCTTATGGCGTACGAACTCGTTGGGGTAGCGCAAGCCGCCCATGTTGATGACGCGGTTGTCGTCACCGATGACCAGCGAATTCTCAAGCGAGGATCCCAGCGCATAGCCGGCGGCCCACAGCCGCTCGACGTCCTTCATGAAGCCGAAGGTGCGGGCGCGCGCGATGTCGCGGCGGAAAATGTCCGCATTGATGTCGGACGCGAACAGCTGCCGGCCGATCGCCGGGCTTTCGAAATCGATCTCGACCTCGAAGCGGGTGCCGTCATAGGGCCTGAACTCAGCCCAGGAGGCGCCGTTCTCGATGCGGACCGGCTTGACGATCCGGATGTAGCGCCGCTTGACCGACAGCGTTTCGATGCCGGCCTGGTCTATGGCCTCGACGAACGCCATGGCGCTGCCGTCGAGGATAGGGACCTCATGGCCGTCGATCTCGATGATGACATTGTCGATGCCGAGCCCGAACAGCGCCGCCATGATGTGCTCGACCGTGGCGATGTGCTCGCCAGAGGGATCACCGAGCATGGTGCACAGGTCGGTTGCGCCGATCTCGGAAAACAGGGCGCGGAACTCGCGACCTTGCCCGTTCTCACTAAAAAGCTGGAAAACGATGCCGGTGTCGGCATCCGCCGGGAGAAAGCTGATGGAAACTTCCTTGCCGCTGTGAACGCCGGTGCCCGTAAGCGACGCGCGCGTCTTCACTGTCGTCTGATAGTCGTGCAAGACAATCCCCATAAGCCCGAAATGCCTAGGTCCGCTTCTCCAGCCCGAGGGCGCGGCTCTCTTGTAAAAATCGGCAGGCCAGGTCACTTCCCCCGAAATCCCGGCAAACCGACGACGGTAGGCAATGAAGATAATGTCCCGTCAGGGATAGTCCAAATCACGGTTTCTTACTCTTTGTAACCGCAACCGACGTATGGATAGCCTCTTAAGTGCTTGAATTGCATTCTTTTAAACGTTAACAGGCAAGCAATTCCTTGCTTGCCTGTTAACAATTGTTACAGCCCGTTAACCGCTCAGTTGGCCTGGCGACGCAGGAACGCCGGAATTTCCAGCTGGTCGTCCTCCTGAGTCGCCCTGGCCTGCGGCGTCAGGCGGCCTTGGTCGTCGAGCTGGCCGCGACGAGGCACGTAGAGCTGCGCGTCCTGGCTTGCCAGACGGCGCACTTCCGGTGCGGCCTGACGCAGCTTGGGCTCGCGCGGCTGCGCCGGCTGCAGGCGTGCAGGCTCTTCCTCGCGGCGCGTCAGGCCGTTGGTCAGACGCTTCAAGAGCCCCATCGGTCCGCTGTTCTCATGGTCGGCCGGGCGGCTCTTGGCGTCGACCTCGGCCTTCACGACAGGCGGAAAGTCCTCGACGCGCGGCATGCGCTGGGGAGCCATCGCGACCGGCTGCTGGACTTCGCGCAGGATCTCGCGCGGCTGAGGCGCCGGCTGCATCTGCTGGACCACGGGCTGCACCATCGGTTGCGGCTGCGTCGGCGGAGCCTGGAAGATCTTGCTCTGCGGACGGAAATCATCCGCATGGGCAATTGGCGCCGGACGGGCTTGTGCCATCGCCGCGGCGTTTGCTTCGGCCAGTTGGATCGCTTCCGCGACCGGATCGGCGGCGCGCGGCTCGAACGCAGCCTGCTGGACCGGCGCGGGGCGGCTTTCCGCCGCGGCAACGGCCGGGCGGGCGGCCGGCTTCTGCGGCGCGGTGCGGATCGAGATCGGCGCGGCGGCGATTTCGGCCGCCGACTTGTCGATGCCGGTGGCCACAACCGAGACGCGGATGACGCCTTCGAGCTCCTCGTCGAAAGTAGCGCCCAGGATGATGTTGGCGTCCTGATCGACCTCCTCGCGGATGCGGGTCGCCGCTTCGTCGACTTCGAACAGCGTCAGGTCGCGGCCGCCGGTGATCGAGATCAGCAGGCCCTTGGCGCCCTTCATCGAGGTCTCGTCGAGCAGCGGGTTGGCGATCGCGGCTTCCGCGGCCGCCATCGCGCGGCCCTCGCCCGAGGCCTCACCGGTGCCCATCATCGCCTTGCCCATCTCGCGCATCACCGAACGAACGTCGGCGAAGTCGAGATTGATCAGGCCCTCCTTGACCATCAGGTCGGTGATGCAGGCTACACCCGAATAGAGAACCTGGTCAGCCATGGCGAACGCGTCGGCGAAGGTGGTCTTGTCATTGGCCAGCCGGAACAGGTTCTGGTTAGGGATGACGATCAGCGTGTCGACGCATTTCTGCAGCTCCTCGATGCCGAAATCCGCCGTCTTCATGCGGCGCTGGCCTTCGAAATGGAACGGCTTGGTGACGACGCCGACAGTGAGGATGCCCTTCTCGCGGGCGGCGCGCGCCACGACCGGCGCCGCTCCCGTGCCCGTGCCGCCGCCCATGCCCGCGGTGACGAAGCACATATGGGTGTTGGACAGGTGATCGATGATCTCGTCGATGCATTCTTCCGCTGCCGCGCGGCCCACTTCAGGCTGGGATCCGGCACCCAGCCCCTCGGTGACATGCGCGCCGAGCTGGATCAGCCGGTCGGCTTTCGACATGGTCAGCGCCTGCGCGTCGGTGTTGGCGACAACGAACTCGACGCCGCGCAGACCGGCGGTGATCATGTTGTTGACGGCGTTGCCGCCGCCGCCGCCGACGCCGAACACGGTGATGCGTGGCTTAAGCTCGGTGATGTCCGGCTTTTGCAGATTGATGGTCATTGTCTCCGTCCTTTGCCTTTCCTGCCGCTTCGCCGCCGCGGCCACTTATGGGGCTGTCCCCGTCAATTAGAAACTGTCTCTCAACCACTGACTCATGCGATGCAGTTTTCCGCCCGTTCCGGTCATCCTGAGACCGGAAATTCCTTTCGCCGGATGGCTCTCGAAGCTCGCCATCTGCGGATAGATCAACAAGCCGACGGCCGCCGAGAAGGCCGGCCCCTTCGCCGCTTCGGGCAGGCCCGCCACGCCGAGCGGGCGGCCGATGCGCACATTGCGCCCCAGGATGCGGCGCGCCGCTTCCGGCAGGCCGGCAAGCTGGCTGGCGCCGCCGGTCAGCACCACGCGCTTGCCCACCGCATTGCCGTAGCCGGACTTGTTCAGCCGGTCGCGCAAAAGCTCGAGCGTCTCGTCGATGCGGGCGCGCACGATACGCGTCATGACGGAGCGCGGAATCTGGAGCGGCACTTCGCCCTCGTCGCCGATCGGCTGGATCGAGACCAGGTCGCGGTCATCGGCGCTGCCGGGCAACGCCGAACCGTGCATCACCTTCAGCCGTTCGGCGGCATCGAGCGAGGTGGACAGTCCCTTGGCCATGTCCAGCGTGACGTGGTTGCCGCCGATGGCGATGGCGTCGCCATGGACGAACTTGCCTTCCGAAAACACCGAGATCGTCGTCGTGCCGCCGCCCATATCGATGCAGGCGGCGCCCAGTTCCAGCTCGTCGTCGACCAATGCCGCCAGCCCGCTGGCATAGGGCGTCGCCACCATGCGCTCGACCGAAAGATGCGAGCGGTTGATGGAGAGCTCCAGGTTGCGCATCGGAGCGGCGTCGCCGGTCAGCACATGCATGTCGACGCCAAGCGTGTCGCCGACCATGCCGCGCGGATCGCGCACGCCGCGCTCAGCGTCGAGCGAGAAGCCGACGGGGAGCGAATGGACCACCTCGCGCTCGGTCTTCAGCGCCTGCTTGGCGCCGGCACCGAGCACCCGCTTGATGTCGGCCTCGTCGGCCTCATGGCCGCCGAGATTGATGGTTGCCGAGAAAGCTTCGCTCTTCAGCCGGCCGGCGGTCATGTTCACGATCAGCGAATCGACCGTCAGCCCGGCCATGCGCTCGGCGGCGTCGACGGAGAGACGAATGGCGTGTTCGGCACGGTCGAGATCAATGACGACGCCCGATTTGACGCCCTGCGACTTCTGGTGTCCGATGCCGATCACCTGGATGCGGTGCGAGCGTCCGCGCAGCAGCTTGCCGTCATCGCATGGCTTCAGCTTCGCCACCATGCAGCAGACCTTGTTCGAACCGACATCCAGTACCGTCAAGGTGCCGGAGCGGCGCGACGAGGCATCGCTTGAACCGCCAAGCCAGCTCATATCTTCGTCTCCGGCTTGCGCTTCAGCGCCTTTGGTTTCTCGTTGAGCGCGGCTTCGCGCTGGGTCACCGCCTCCGGCGTCAGTTGCACGACCAGCCGGTCGGACAGCCGCATGTCGACGGCAGCGATGTCGCGCGACAACAGCCCCTTGTCATGGTCCATGCCGACGAGTTCGGCGAGTGCCTGATCCTCGCCATCCTCGGGAAGCTTGACAGTGATGCCGTTGTCGAGCTTCAGGTCCCAGCGCCGATCGCCGACACGGACATAGCCCCTGATGCGGGTCGCGAGATCCGGGTATTTTTCGATCTTCGCCAGGAATTCCGGCGCCTTGGCCGGCGCGCCGGCTCCGATCAGCAATGGCAGCAGCACCTGCTTGCCACCCGAGAACGGCGCGATAACGGCACCGTCTTTTTCGATGACGGAGAGATCGCTGCCCTGCTGCCAAAGTGCGAACGCCTGACGCTCCTCGACGCGCACCTCCAACGTGTGCGGATAGACCTTGCGCACCGCGGCGACCTCGATCCAGGGCAAGGTGGCGATGCGTTCCCGCGCCGCCTCGGCATCGAAGCCGATCAGCGACGTCCAACCATCGAGCTCGAGCCTGTCGAGAATATCGATCTCGGACGTCTGGCGATTGCCGACCACCTTGACCTGGTCGACGGCAAAGCCGGTCCGGGCGGTGATGCTCTGGACGATGCCGTCGGCATGACCGCCGAGATAGGCGCCATAGGCGCCGCTCGAAGCAATGAGCACTGCCGACACGATCGCGGCGGAGAAGCGCGGCGCCTGGAATTCGCCCTCGCCCAGACGCGCCAGGATACGCACCGGGCGGCGAAGCACGCGCGGCAGCACGAAATGGTCGAACGACAATGGCAGGCTGAACAGCGCCGGCCCGGCCGCGCCCTTCCCCTTGCCCTGCCCCCACTTCAACGCAGACACGAAGCGTCCTCCACCATCCAACTCAACAGATCGCCGAACGAATGCCCTGCCTGGGCGGCGATTTCAGGCACCAGAGACGTCGGCGTCATGCCCGGCTGAGTATTGACCTCGAGCCATACAACCTCGCCATTTTCGGAGTGACGATCGTCATAACGGAAGTCCGACCGGGAAACGCCCCGACAGCCGACAGCTTGGTGAGCCTTGAGCGCCAGTGTCCGTATTTTTTGGTAAATATTCGGTGAAACTTTTGCGGGGCATTCGTGTTTTGATCCGCCCGCGACATATTTTGAATCGTAATCATAGAACGAATGGCCCGTCGGGATGATTTCGCAGACGCCAAGCGCCACGTCGCCCATGACGGCACAGGTCAGCTCGCGCCCATGGATGTAGCGCTCGACCATGACGGCATCGCCATATTTCCACTCGGACGAGCCGATGACCTGCGGCGGATGCGACTGCCCCTCATGCACGATCACGACGCCGAAGCTTGACCCCTCATTGACCGGCTTCACCACATAAGGCGGCTTCATCGGATGGTTGTTCTGAATGGCGAAGCGATTGGCGACCTTCGATTCGGCGACGGGAACGCCGGCCAATTTCACGACTTTCTTCGACTGCTCCTTGTTCATCGCAAGGGCCGAGGCGAGCACGCCGGAATGGGTGTAGGGAATGCCGAGATATTCGAGAATGCCCTGAATGGTGCCGTCCTCGCCAAAAGGACCATGCAGCGCATTGAAGGCGACATCGGGCCTGAGATCGGCAAGCACGGAGCCGACGTCGCGCCCAACGTCGACGCGCGTGACTTGATAGCCTTCCGTCTCAAGCACATCGGCACAGGCCTTCCCCGAAGACAGGGACACGGGCCGCTCGGACGAGAAACCACCCAGCAGGACGGCCACATGCTTGTTTTTCATTCCCCGTCATCCCCTCTCACGGCGGATCAAAAACCAAGATTTCCGCAACATTGAGTCCGAGTCTCCCGGCAGGTTGCCCCCAGACGGAAAACGCGGGAAACGCGTCGAACGACTCAAATCAGGAAACGCTTTGGAGCAGAGAATCAGAGAGTTGATTCACTGGCAAGTGCTTATGATTCCGAGAGATTCACTTTCTGAGAAAATGGAGGCGAAAACCGTGCTGTTGAGTCTTTGGAGCAACGGTCGCGCGGTCATTCCTGACCCGTTGAAGTTCATGCATCACATGAACTTCAACGATGGCTAGAGCAGCTGCCCAAGAAACTCCTGCACGGCGTGTCCGGGGCGGAAGTCCCCGATGCGCTTGATCTCCCAGTGAAGTCGGATGCCGGAATGTTCGAGCACCCGCGTGCGCACTGTTTCGCCGAGATATTCGAGTTCGTAGCCGGTCGCTGTCCCGGTGTTGATCATGAAATTGCAGTGCATGGGCGACATCTGCGCGCCGCCGATCAGCAGGCCGCGGCACCCTGCCTTGTCGATCTCTTTCCAGGCTGAGGTGCCTTCAGGATTCTTGAAGGTCGAGCCACCGGTCTTCTCGCGGATCGGCTGCACCGTCTCGCGATGGTTCTGCACCGCGTCCATCGCCGCCTTGATCACTGCCTTGTCCTCGGCAAAGCCCTCGAAAATCGCCGAGGTGAAGATCAGCCCGGACGGTGCCGACGAGTGCCGGTAGGCATAGCCCATATCGGCATTGCTCAGCGTCTGGACGTTGCCTTTGCGGTCGAGCGCACGCACCTCGACGACGCGCTCGCGCGTCTCGACGCCATTGGCGCCGGCGTTCATCCTCAGCGCCCCGCCGATGGCGCCCGGTATGCCGTGGTAGAAATGGAAGCCGCCGATGCCGGCTTCCAGCGCCACCGCGGCGATGCGCTTGTCGGGCGTGGCCGCGCCAGCCTTGATCGATGCCGGCGAAACAATTTCGGTTTCACCGAACCCCTTGGCCGACAGCCTTATCACGAAACCCGGAATACCCCCATCGCGCACAAGCAAGTTCGAGCCGACGCCGACTATGGTCAGCGGTATCTCTTCGGGAACCGCTTTCAGGAAAGCAGCGAGATCCGCCTCGTCCGCTGGCTGAAAGAGCGCCTCGGCCAGTCCTCCGGCGCGGAACCAGGTGATCTTGTCCATCTCGGCATTCGGCGTGATGCGGCCGCGCAGGCCGGCAAGCCGGCCGCCAAGTCTGTCGATCAGCGCCTGGCCCTGCATCATGAGACGGCCAGCTCCTTGGGCAGCGCATAGGCCCATTGCGTGATGTTGCCGGCGCCGAGGAAGACGACGAAGTCGCCGGGCCTGGCCAGATCACGGACAACAGGCGCTATTGCTTCCGGACCCTCGATGTAGCGCGCGTCGCGATGGCCGCCGGCCCGGATGCGCGACACCAGCGCATCCGAGGTCACGCCTTCGATCGGCTCCTCGCCGGCGGCGTAGACCGGCGCCACCATCACCGTGTCGGCGTCGTTGAAGCAGGCGGAGAATTCATTGAACAGATCATGCAGCCGGGTAAAACGGTGCGGCTGGGCAATGGCGATGACGCGGCCCTTGGTGGCGCTGCGCGCGGCTTTCAGCACCGCAGCGATCTCGACCGGATGGTGGCCGTAATCGTCGAACACTTCGACGCCATTCCAGGAGCCGGTTTGGGTGAAGCGACGCTTGACGCCGGCGAAGGACGACAGGCCTTTCTTGATCGCCTCGGCCGACAGGCCGAGCTCATGCGCCACCGCGATCGCCGCCGTCGCATTGGAAACGTTGTGGCGGCCGGGCATCGGCAGGCGCAGATCCGATATCGTCGTCTGGCCGCGTCCCTTGCGGTCGCGGATCACCACGTCGAATTCCGAGGTCGCGCCGGCCATGCGATGGTTGGTGAAGCGCACGTCGGCCTGCGCGTTCTCGCCATAGGTGATGACGCGGCGATCCTCGATTCGGCCGACCAGCGCCTGCACCTCCGGGTGGTCGGTGCACATGACGCCGAAGCCGTAGAACGGCACGTTCTCGACGAACTGGCGGAAGGCTTCGCGCACCTTCTCGAAACTGCCGTAGTGATCGAGATGTTCGGGATCGATATTGGTGACGACGGCGATATCGGCCGGCAGCTTGAGGAAGGTCCCGTCGCTCTCGTCGGCTTCGACCACCATCCACTCGCCGTCCCCCATGCGCGCATTGGTGCCATAGGCGTTGATGATGCCGCCATTGATGACGGTCGGGTCGAGCCCGCCGGCTTCGAGCAGCGTCGCTACCATCGAGGTCGTCGTCGTCTTGCCGTGCGTGCCGCCGATCGCCACTGCCTGGCGGAAGCGCATCAGTTCGGCCAGCATTTCGGCGCGGCGCACGATCGGCAGCAATTTCTCCCGTGCCGCCTTCAGTTCGGGGTTGGATTTCTTGATAGCCGTCGAGACAACCACCACTTCGGCATCGCCGAGGTTTTCTTCCCTGTGGCCGACAAAGCACTCGATCCCCTTGTCGCGCAGCCGCTGCACGTTGGCGCTGTCGGCCTGGTCGGACCCCTGCACCTTGTAGCCGAGATTGTGCAGCACTTCGGCGATGCCGCTCATGCCGATGCCGCCAATGCCGATGAAATGCACGAGGCCTATGGTCTGCGGCATCTTCATGCGTGCGTTCCCTTCTTAAAATCCGAAACGGTTTTGCGGGACGCAATAGCCTCTGTGAGATCGGCGAGCAACCGTGCGGCATCCGGTTTGCCGACCGACTTCGCCGCGGCAGCCATTGCCGTGAGCCGTTCGGGCTCGGCCATCAGGGCGCCGATCAACGCCGCGATGCGCTCGGGCGAAAGTGAGGATTGCGGCTCCACCTCGCCACCGCCGGCGGCCGCAAGAGCGGCTGCGTTCGCGGCCTGGTCGTGATCGAGCGCATAGGGATAGGGCACCAGCAGCGCCGGTCGCCCGATGACGGCGATTTCCGAGACGGTCGACGCGCCGGAGCGCGACATCACCAGCTGTGCGGCCGCTATGCGCGCCGCCATATCGCTGAAGAAGGGCGAGACCTCGACACCGACGCCAAGCGCTGCATAGGCGGCCTTCACCCGCCCGACATCATCGGCCCGAGCCTGCTGCGTGATCACCAGCCGCTTGCGCAGGGCGTCGGGGAGCAAGGCGACGGCCGCCGGCACCGCATCGGAGAAGAACTGCGCGCCCTGGCTGCCGCCGAACACCAGCAGGCGGAAGGGATCATCTCCGGCCGAGGCGACGTAGGCGGTCTTTGCGGCTTCGAGCACCTGTGGGCGAACCGGATTGCCTGTCGTCACCGTCTTGGCGCCGACGGCGCTTTCGTCTTGGGGCAGGAAGCCACCGGCAATCGCATCGACGCGGCTGGCCAGCGCCCGGTTGGCGCGTCCCATCACCGCGTTCTGCTCGTGGATCAGCGTCGGCACCTTGCGCCGCGTCGCGGCGTAGAGCGGCGGCAAGGTCGGATAGCCGCCAAAGCCGACCACGGTATCGGGCTTGATCCTGCCGATGATGGCGGACGCCTGGCGCACGCCGCGCCAGATTTTCCAGAAAGCGCCAAGCAGGGCAACAGGATTTTTGGAGCCCAGCGTCGCGGACTGGATCGGGTGGATGGCGGCGGCCGGGAAGTGGCCGGCAAAGCGCTCAGCGCGGTCGTCGGTCGCCAGATGCACCGTCCAGCCACGCGCGTTCAACTCATGCGCCAGTGCCTCGGCCGGAAACAGATGTCCGCCGGTTCCGCCCGCCGAGAGAAGGATAACGCCTCTGGCCATGTCACTCCGCCGGCATGGCGCGCTGTGGCAAGGCAAAGCCCACCTGCTTGCGCTTTTCCGGTCGCTTGCGCGTCAGCGCCAGCACCATTCCCATCGAGATGGCGATGGCAATCTGCGAAGAGCCGCCATAGGAGATGAACGGCAGCGTCATGCCCTTGGCCGGCACCAGCTGCAGGTTGACGCACATGTTGATGACTGCCTGCAGGCCGAACACGGTGACGAGGCCGCCGACCGCATAGCGGGTGAAATCGTCATGCTCCTTCAGCGCCGTGTTGAGGCCGCGCAGCACGATGAAGGCGAAGATGGACATGATGAAGAAACACATGATCAATCCGAATTCCTCGCCCGCGACCGAAAAGACGAAATCGGCATGGCTGTCGGGGATGACCCGCTTGACGGTGCCCTCGCCCGGCCCGACGCCGAACCAGCCGCCATTGATCAATGCGTCGCGGCCCATATCGACCTGGAACGTGTCGCCTTCGCCAGTGAGGAACTTGTCGATACGCAGGGCGACGTGCGGAAATACCGTATAGGCGGCAAAGACGCCGCCGACGCCGGCCGCTCCGAGCACGACGATCCACAGCCATGGCAGCCCCGCCATGAAGAACATGATGCCCCAGGTGCCGGTCGTCAGCATGGTCTGGCCGAGGTCCGGCTGCGCCACCAGCAGCGATACGACCAGCACCAAGAGCAACATGGCGAAGAGATTGCCCGGAATGTCGGGCTGGCGCTTGTGTTCGGCGAACAGCCAGGCGCACATGATGACAAAGGCGGGTTTCAAAAACTCCGAGGGCTGGATCGACAGGCCGGCAAGCGACACCCAGCGCCGCGCGCCTTTCACCTCGACGCCGATGTAGAGCACCGCCACCATCAGCACCAGCATCAGGCACAGCATGATCAGCGCCATGCGCCGGATTTCTCTGGAATCGAGGAAGGACACCGCCAGCATCACGCCGAGCGCCGGCACGGTGAAGATGATCTGCCTGGTCGCGAAATGGAAACTGTCGAGGCCGATGCGTTCGGCGACCGCGGGACTTGCGGCGAAGGACAAAACTATGCCCAGCCCCATCAGCGACAGGAACGCCGCCAGGAACCAGCGATCGATGGTCCACCACCAGGTCGCAACCGGGCTTTTGTCGAGACGGCTCTGCATTATCGTGCCCCTCCGATGGGTTTGACGCCCTCGATAGCATTCGCAGCTTGCCTGAAGGCTTCGCCGCGGACCTCGAAATTCTTGAACTGGTCGAAACTGGCGCAGGCCGGCGACAACAGCACCACCGCCTCGCCGCCATCGTCCTTGGCCGCATCATGCGCGGCATGCTCGACCGCGGCTGCAAGCGTGCCCGATATCTCATACGGCACCGCCTCGCCCAGCGTCGCCGAAAAGGCCGGCGCTGCCTCGCCGATCAGATAGGCCTTGGCGATACGCGGGAAGAAGCCGCGCAGCGGCTCGATGCCGCCTTCCTTGGGCAGGCCGCCGGCGATCCAGTAGATGCGTGAAAAGCTCGACAGGGCGGGTGCCGCCGCATCGGCGTTGGTCGCCTTGGAATCGTTGACGAACAGCACGTGGTCCTTGCGGCCGACCTGCTCCATGCGATGCGCCAGGCCCGGAAAGCTTTCCAGTCCGGACTGGATCTCGCCGAGGTCGAGCCCGACCTTGAGGCAGGCGGCCACCGCGGCAAGCGCGTTTTGCGCATTGTGCTGCCCGCGCAGCGAGCCGATGCCTTCGAGGAAGGCGACCCGGCTGTAGCGGCCATGCACCGCTTCCATCAAATTGGTGCCATCGGCGAAATAGCCGTCGGTCAGCGGCAGCCGCTTCGAAATGCGGATGACGTGCCGCCCCGCCCGCTCCAGCCGTTCGGCAATCTGCGCACACCAGGAATCGTCGATGCCGACGATCGCGGTCTCGCTGCCGGCAACCAGCCGCTCCTTGATCGAAGCGTAATGCTGCATGGTGCCGTGACGGTCGAGGTGATCCGGCGTCAAATTGAGCAGGATGCCGGCCGTCGGATTGATCGATGGTGCGAGGTCGATCTGGTAGGACGAGCATTCGACGACATAGTGCCGGTCGGGTTGCGGCGGATCGAGTGTCATCACGGCGCGGCCGATATTGCCGCCCATCTGCGTATCGCGGCCGGAAGCCTTCAATATATGCGCCGTCAGCGCCGTGGTCGTCGACTTGCCGTTGGTGCCGGTGATGGCGATGAACGGGGCAGCTGGCGCGCCGAGCGTCCGCTCGCGGCAGAAAAGCTCGACGTCGCCGATGATCTCGACACCCGAACCGCGCGCCAGTTCCACCGTCCAGTGCGGTTTGGGATGCGTCAGCGGCACGCCGGGCGACAGCACGAAAGCGGAGAACGTCGCCCAGTCGGCTGTGTGCAGGTCGCCGGTTGCAATCCCGGCGGCTGCCGCCTTGGCGACACTGTCGGGATTGTCGTCCCAGGCCAGAACCTCAGCCCCGCCCTCGATCAGCGCGTGCGCGGTCGCGATCCCCGAGCCGCCGAGCCCGAAGAGCGAAACACGCTTGCCTGCGAAGGATGCGGCGGGAATCACGGGGCGCGCCTATCTGAGCTTGAGGGTGGAAAGGCCGACCAGCGCCAGGATGACGGCGATGATCCAGAAGCGGATCACCACCTGGCTTTCGGTCCAGCCGAGCTTTTCGAAGTGGTGATGGATCGGCGCCATTAGGAACACACGCTTGCCGGTCATCTTGAAGTAGCCGACCTGGATGATGACGGACAGGATCTCGACCACGAACAGCCCGCCGACGATGACCAGCACGATCTCGTGCTTGGTGGCGACCGCAACGGTGCCGATCAGCCCGCCCATGGCCAGCGAGCCGGTGTCGCCCATGAAGATCGCCGCCGGCGGCGCGTTGAACCAGAGAAAGCCGAGGCCGGCGCCGATGACCGCGCCTAGCACAACAGCCAGTTCGCCGGTGCCGGGCACGAAATGGATCTGCAGATACTCGGCGAACACCGCATTGCCGGAGAGATAGGCAATGACGCCGAAGGACGCCGCCGCGATCATGATCGGTACGATCGCCAGGCCATCCAGGCCGTCGGTGAGGTTCACCGCATTGCCCGCCCCCACGATGACGAAGCAGGAGAACGGGACGAAGAACCAGCCGAGATTAATCAGGAATTCCTTGGCGAAGGGGAATGTCAGCGACGAGGAGAACGGCGCCTGGCCATTATGCATGATCGCCCAGGCGGCGATGCCGGCGATGACGAATTCGAGCGCCAGCCGTGCTTTGCCGGAAAAGCCGAGATGCGACTGTTTCGTCACCTTCAGATAGTCGTCGTAGAAGCCGATCGAGCCGAAGCCCAGCGTCACCAGCAACACCACCCAGACATAGATGCTCGACAGGTTCGCCCATAGCAACGATGAGCCGATGATGCCGGACAGGATCATCAGTCCGCCCATGGTCGGCGTGCCGGCCTTCTTGAAATGGGTCTGTGGCCCGTCGGCGCGGATCGGTTGGCCCTTGCCCTGGCGCAACCTGAGCGAATTGATGATGGTCGGCCCGAAGATGAAGACAATCAGCGCCGAGGTGATCAGCGCCCCGCCGGTACGGAAGGTGATGTAGCGGAAGACATTGAAGACCGAGATCTTGTCCGCGAAATCGACGAGCAGTGTGAACATGCGCTTTTCGTCCCCGACTTGACCCTAGGTCTGTTTGCCGATTGTCGTTTCAGCCGGGAACTTGCCCAGCAACGCATCGACCAGCTTTGCAAAGCCGATGCCCTTCGACGATTTGATCATCACCACGTCGCCTGGCCTCAGCGCGGCAAGCAGCACCGGCTTCAATTCTTCGGCGCCGGCGCGGTATTCCGTCCTGATCTCGCCCGGCAGCGCTTCCGCCAGCGCCCGCATCTCCGGCCCCCCGAGAAAGACGGTCTGTGTGCCGGTGCCGACGATGAGACCGGCAAGTGCAGCATGCAGCTTGGCCGAATACTCGCCTAGCTCCAGCATATCGCCCAGCACGGCGATGCGGCGGCCTTCGCCCGTCACCGGCGTCGCGTTGAGCAGCGCCATGGCGGCCGCCATCGAGGCGGGGTTGGCGTTGTAGCTTTCGTCGATCAGCGTGATCGGTCCACCGGGGTGGCTTGAAGTCGGGCCGCCGGGATGGCTCGAAGTCGAGCCACCGGGATGACGCAGCACATAGCGTTTGCCGCGGCCGCGCTCGGCCGAGAGATCGGCCAGCGCCAGGGCAACCTTGTCGAGATCGGCGCCGACCAGACGGGCCGCGCCGAGGACCGCCAGAATGTTCTGCACCATGTGGCGGCCGGGCGCGCCGATGCGAGCCGTCACCTCGTGACCGCCGATCCTGGCGGCAATGTCGGAATGATCGGCATGGACCTCGCATTTGACCAGTCTGAAGGTTGAGCGCGCGTGCTCGCCGAACCCATAGACATGCTCGACGCCGGCGGCGTGCGCCATCTTGTCGAGAAGCTTGAAACGCGCGTCGTCGCGGTTGAGGATCGCCGCGCCGCCAGGTTCCAGCCCTTCGAAAATCTCGGCCTTCGCCTTGGCGATCTCGTCCAGATTGCGGAAGAAGCCGAGATGCGCCGCCGCGATCATGGTGACGATGGCGACATGCGGCCTTACCATCTTGACCAGCGGCCTGATCTCGTCGGGATGGTTCATGCCGATCTCGAACACGGCATAGTCGCAATCGGCCGGCATGCGCGCCAAGGTGAGCGGCACGCCCCAATGGTTGTTGAACGACTGCGCCGAGGCATGCACCTTGCCGACCGCCGACAGCACGTGGCGCAGCGCTTCCTTGGTGGTCGTCTTGCCCGCCGAACCGGTCACCGCGATGATCTTGGCCCGGGAACGGTCCCGCGATGCGACACCGAGCTTTTCCAGTGCCACCAGCACGTCCTCGACGACGATCATCGGCGCCGTCAGCCGGCCAAGCGACGGCAGCTTGCCTTCGGCCACGACCAGCACCCCGGCTCCGGCCTTGATGGCGGCGGTCGCGAAATCATGGCCGTCCATCGCCTCGCCCTTGATGGCGAAGAAGGCGTCGCCCGGCTGAAGGCTGCGGCTGTCGATCGAAATGCCCGATATGCCGTCCGGCATCGGCCCGATCGGTCGTCCGTCCATGGCGGCGACCAGCGTCTCGGATGTCCACAGCAAATTCATGCGGCACGCTCCAGCAGCGCGGCACGGACTTCTTCGTGGTCGGAGAAATGCAGGGTCTCGGTGCCGATCGTCTGGCCTTCCTCATGACCCTTACCGGCCACGATCAGCGTGTCCCCGGCATGCAACATGGCGACGGCCTCGTGGATCGCCGCGCGCCGGTCACCGATCTCAATCGCGCCGGGAGCGGCGACAAGGATCGCGGCCCGGATCGTCTCCGGCACTTCCGAGCGCGGATTATCGTCGGTGACGATGACGACGTCGGCGAGCCGCGTCGCGATCTCGCCCATGATCGGCCGCTTACCGCGATCGCGGTCGCCGCCGCAGCCGAACACGACGATGACCCGGCCGGTGGTGAACGGGCGCACCGAGGCAAGCACGTTTTCCAGCGCGTCCGGCTTATGCGCATAATCGACATAGACCGGCGCGCCGTTTGCAGTCGTCCCGACAAGGTCGAGCCGGCCGGGTGCGCCCTTGAGTTTTTCCAACGCCTTCAAGGCCTTGGCGACTGGCGTTCCCGTGGAGATGGCAAGCCCGGCCGAAACCAGCGCGTTGGCTATCTGGAAATCGCCGGCCAGCGGCAGGTCGATCTCGTAGAGCATCCCGTCGGCCTCGACCTCGGCACGCTGGCGGTGGCGCTCATGCTCGACCCGCTTCAGCGTCAGGAAATCGCCGTGGCGGCCGACCGTCAGCACGTCGAGCCTTGCGGCCTTCGCCGCCTGGATGGTTGGCGCCGACCACGGATCGTCGGCGAAGATCACGGCCGGCGCGCCCTTCGGCAGCAGCGCATCAAACAGACGCAGCTTGGCCCGGTGATAGTCCTCGACCGTCGGATGGTAGTCCATGTGGTCGCGGCCGAGATTGGTGAAGCCGCCGGCGGCCAGCCTGACGCCGTCGAGACGGCGCTGGTCGAGACCATGGCTGGAGGCCTCCATGGAGGCATGGGTGACGCCGGCGTCCGCCAGTTCAAGCAACAGCTGATGCAAGGCGACGGGATCTGGCGTCGTCAGCGAGCCATAATCGTTGCGGCCCGGCGCCACCACGCCGGTGGTGCCGATCGAGGCCGCGGCAAAGCCGGCCTGCTCCCAGATCTGCCTGACGAAAGCGGCGACCGAGGTCTTGCCGCTGGTGCCGGTGACGGCCACCATCGTCTGCGGCTGTTTGCCGAAATAACGGGCCGCGCTCAGGGCCAGCGCCAGGCGCGGGTCATCGACGGTCAACACGGGAACCGGCAGTCCCCCAAGGGCGCTGTCCTTGCCCGCGACGATCGCGGCAGCCCCTCGTGCGGCGGCCTCCGCGGCATAGACGGCGCCATCCGCCTTGCTTCCAGCGAGCGCGAAAAAGACGACGCCGGGTTTAACCTGGCGGGAATCCGAAGAGATGCCGGTAACCTCCAGATCGACGGAAGCTGTTCCTTCGACTGGCAGGATACCGGTTAGATTTTTGAGCTTCATCGAGTTCCGTTCACCGCAACAAAATAGCGCGCAGTTGCCGGCGCGCCCTAAGAATCATTGATAGGAAACCAGCGTTGCACCATTTTCATGGCTGAAATCTGGCTTCACGCCAAGCATGGCCGCGGAACGCCTGATGATATTGCCGGCCATGACCCCGGCATTCGCGGCCGCGACGTCCGTCATGCCCGGCTTTTCCGGGTGCGGAGCATCGGCAATCGTAAACACGAGATATTGCGGATCGTCCATCGGGAATGCGGCGACGAACGTATTGAAATTCAACTCCTTCGAGTAGCGGCCATTGATGACCTTCTCGGCTGTTCCGGTCTTGCCGCCAACGCGGTAGCCGGGGACCCTGGCATTTCTGGCCGAGCCCTTCTCGGCGTTGAGCATGTAGAGATAGCGCATGCCCTCGACCGTTTTGTCGGCTACCACTTTCTTGGCCGCCGCCATCGCGTCCTGCTGGCTGCGGACCAGGAATGTCGGCTCCATCAGATATCCGCCATTGATCAGCGCCGCGCAGCCGACAGCCGCCTGCAACGGTGTCGTCGACACGCCATGACCGAAGGCGATGGTGAACGAGTTGACCTGTTTCCAGACCTTCGGTTCAGTCGGACGGGCGACTTCCGGCAGTTCGGTCTGCATCTTGTCCAAGATGCCAAGACGATGCAGGAATTCGCGGTGCGCCTCGATGCCGACCAGTTCGGCCTCCCTGGCCGACCCGATGTTGGATGAATAGAGGAACACCTCCGGCAACGACAGCACGCGGTTCTTGCCGTGGAAATCGTGAATGGCCTGATGGCCGACCCGGATTGGATGCGAAGCGTCGAAGCGGCTCGCCATCGTCGCCTTGCCGGAATCGAGCGCCATGGCCGATGTGAAGCTCTTGAAGGTCGAGCCCATCTCATAGAGCCCCGCCGACATCCGGTTCAGCCGGTCCTTGTCTTGTGCATTGTAGGGATTGTTCGGATCAAAATCCGGCACCGAGGCCATGGCCACCACTTCGCCGGTCTTGACGTTGAGCACGACGGCGCCCGCGCCCATGGCGCGATAGCGCTCCAGGCCGGCGGCAATCTCGTCGCGCACCACATGCTGGACGCGCAGATCGATCGAGAGCTTCACCGGCTTGAGATCCTTCGCCACCGCCAGGCCCGACGCCTGCAGATCGCTCAGGCCCTGCTCGTCGATATATTTCTCCATGCCGGAGATGCCTTGATTGTCGATATTGGTCAGGCCGACAATGTAGGACGAGGTTTCACCACTGGGGTAGAAACGGCGCTTCTCGGTGCGGAAGCCGAAACCGGGAATGCCGAGCTGCATGATGTCGGCCTGCTGCTTGGGCGTCAGCTGCCGCTGCAGCCAGACGAAGCCGGCGCCGCTCTTCAGCTTATGGTAGGTCTGCTCGTAATCGATCTCCGGCAGCACCGTCGACAGCTTTTCGATCGCCTCGTCGGCGTCGACGATGCGGCGCGGCTCTGCAAACAGCGATGCCGTCTTGATGTCCGTCGCCAGCACCTCGCCGTTGCGGTCGACAATGTCGGGTCGCGAGGCCGTCACCCGGCTCTGCGGGCCGCCCGACATGTCGGGGGTCTGGAAGCCGAGATAGACAAGCCGCCCGGAAATGATCGAGAAGATACCGAAGAACACCGCCATCGTCATGACGATGCGCGCCTTGCCCTTGCCTCCGGTCGCCTTGCGGGCGCCATCGACCACGATTGAACCGTCTTCGCTGGCCCTGGGGCGACGTTTCAGCAGTTTGCCGATCATTGGGCGATGCCTCCGGTCACGATGGGATCCTTGCCGTCCGAGGGTGTGTTGCCGGAATTGTCTGCCATGCCGCCTTGGCGCCCGTTCAGGATGTCCTGGATGTCGAGGGTTTTGGCTGGCAGGTCGCCGAGGCCGACGATCTGGTGCGCGCTGACCGGCTCCAGTTCAAGCTGCGACTTGTAGAGCTCGGCGAGCTTCTGTAGCCGCGATGGCTGGGTGAGCAGGCTCCAGTCGGCCTTGAGCAGGTCGATCGTGTCCTCCTCGTAGCGTATCTCAGCATGGATCTTCTGCACTGCAGCCAATTGGTCCTCGGCCTCGCGCTTGGTTTTGTAGGTCAGGGCCGCCGCCGAGACCATGACGGCGATGAGGACGATGTCGCTGGAACGAAACACGTGCTTACCTCTCCCCCGGCCGCTCGATGCCGGGAAGTTTTGGGCCGGGAAGTTTTGGAAGGCCGAAAATCGAAAAATCGCCGGCACGCGCCGGCGCATCGGTGCGGATGGCGGCGCGCAGCCTTGCCGAGCGGGCGCGCGGATTGGCCGCAGTCTCGGCCTCACCCGGCGTCACGCCGCCGCCGGACTTGCTGAAGGTGGCACTGCGTGCCCGTGCCTCCGGCATGTGGCGCGAGCCGCTCGCGGCGTCGGAGCGATCGGCAATGAAGCGCTTGACGATGCGGTCCTCCAGCGAATGGAATGTCACCACGGCAAGTCGTCCGCCCGGCTTCAGCGCCCGCTCGGCGGCGAACAGCGCCTTGGCCAACTCACCGAGCTCGTCATTGACGAAGATGCGCAGCGCCTGAAAGACGCGGGTGGCGGGATGGATCTTGTCCTTCGGCGCCCGGCCGATATGCGTCTCGATGGCGTCGGCAAGCTCCAGCGTGCGCTCGAACGGACGCTTTTCGCGACGCGCTTCGATCATGCGCGCGATGCGCCCGGCGTGGCGCTCCTCCCCGAGGAAGCCGAAGATGCGGGCAAGATCGCCCGGCTTGAAGTTGTTGACGACATCTGCGGCGCTGAGGCCCGCCTGCGCCATGCGCATGTCGAGAGGCCCATCGACGCGGAACGAAAACCCGCGCTCCGCCTGGTCGAGCTGCATCGAGGAAACGCCGATGTCGAGCACGACGCCGTCGGCACTTTCGACATGCTGGTCCAGCATCGAGAATGGCGCCTGCACCAATCGCAGGCGGCCGCCTGATTGGGCTTCGAGATTGCGACCAGCCGCTATGGCATCCGGATCGCGATCAATGGCAACCACGGACGCGCCGGCCGCCAGGATGGCCTTGGTGTAGCCGCCGGCGCCGAACGTGCCGTCGACGATGACGTCCCCTTCCGCTGGCGAGAGCGCCTGCAACACTTCGGCAAGGAGGACCGGAATGTGGCGGGCCGGTCCGCCAACGGCGTTGATATCATCGCCGTGGCCCACCGTCATTCCGGTCGCTCCCCAGGCTTCGTCCCCTGCCGAAGCTGCAAAAGCCGGGCCCGCGCCTGCGCTCCGTAGGCCGCAAGCCGTCCCGGCTCCCAGATCTGAAAGAAATTGCCGCGCCCGACAAAGGCTACTTCCGCCGAAAGGCCGGCATGTTCGCGGATGAAGTCGCTGATCGTGATGCGACCATCCTGGTCCAGCTTCAGGAATGTTCCGTCGCCATGGCAAAAGAACGACATGTCGTCCGCCGTCTGCTGGAACGGATCCTCGAGCGCGATGCGCTGCTCGTAGCGGTCGAGCAGGTCGGGCCCGCCGACATCCATGGCCGGCAGATCCAGGCAACGCAGCGCGTAGAGATCCGAATAGCCGCGTTTCTGAACGACGGCGCGAAAATGCGCAGGAACGGACACCCGCCCCTTCGCATCGATCCTGCTCACCGTGTTCGACAGAAACCGGTCCATCACACGTCACGGCCGCTTGCGCCGCCGCACCCCTCTTCGTCGTGTTGCACGCGCCACCGCTACGCGTTCCCTGCCCTGAACCCGCCTCCGTGACAGGGGCGAAAACCGGCAAACGCGCAGCCGCCGCGGCTGCCCGATTGGCGTACGCTTCACTCTGACGCGGAACGAAGGCTTTGGTATCGATATGGGATATCATGGGGTGTTATGGGCGTCAACGGGAACAGGCTTCACAACATGCCGTCGCGACCGATGGAAGCGGCTTTGAAAACACGTCTCGTCTTTATGGATCATTAAGCCTAACGAAGCGTTTAGAGCCGCTTGGCCCAACCGGACGCGCCTTGTCGCGAGCTGTTGCCGGGCATAGCGTCTCACCACACGTCCAGGGTCACCAAGAGGGTTGGAATGTCGATGTCTGAAACAGCACGGTCGCGCGCCGCGGCTCTTGCCCACCTCCGTCGCAACGCACTTGCCGTCGGCGATTCCATCCCCCTGCCACTCACCATGGCTGCCATCTTTCACGCGCCTGGCGACGCCACCGGTTTCAACCAGTATGGCCGTTTCAGCAATCCGACCTGGGATGCGGTAGAACATATGCTGGCGCATCTGGAAGACGCGCCCTGCGTCGCTTTTCCTTCCGGAATGGCGGCGATTTCGGCGGCATTTTTCGCTGTCCTCAAGACCGGCGACCGCATTCTTCTGCCTTCGGATGGCTATCACACGACAAGGGCACTGGCCGAACGCTTCTTGAAACCACTCGGCATCGCCTACGATGTGAGGCCAACCTCGACCTTCCTCGATGGCGGTTTCGAAGGCTATCGTCTCACTTTCGTAGAGACGCCCGCTAATCCGGGGCTGGACATATGCGATATCGCGGCGGTGGCCGCGGCCGCACACAAAGCGGGCGCACTGCTTGTCGTTGATAATACGACCATGACGCCTTTCGGCCAGCGCCCGCTCGACCATGGCGCGGATATTGTCATCGCCGCGGACACTAAGGCGCCCAACGGCCACTCCGACGTGCTGTTCGGCCATGTCGCGAGCCGCAACGCCGACATCATCGCCGCGGTGACGGATTGGCGCGAAACGTCCGGCGGCATTCCAGGGCCGTTCGAAGCGTGGCTTGTGCATCGTGGCCTCGAAACGCTCGATGTGCGCTTCGACCGCATGTGCTCCTCGGCGGAAGTGATCGCGCGGCGCCTGCAAGGTCACCCGGCGATCACGGGCCTGCGCTATCCCGGCCTGGAAGGCGATCCTTCGCACAATCTTGCCCGTGCCCAGATGGAACGCTTCGGCTTCCTTGTTTCCTTCGAACTCGCTTCGGAGCAGAAGGCCGAGGATTTCATCAACAACTGCGAATTGATGCAGGCCGCGACATCCTTCGGCGGCGTCCACACCTCCGCCGAGCGGCGTTCGAAGCGCGGCGATGCGGTATCGCCCGGCTTCGTTCGCCTTTCTGTAGGCTGTGAGCCGGTGGAAGAGCTCTGGAAGGCGATAGAGGCGTCGCTGGACAGGATCGGCGGCTGACCGGATCGGTTATGATCCAAGGTCCTCGGCTTCGATATTGCGATGACCGTGCAGCACGCGAAGAATTTCGATCGCGTCCACCGGCGACCAATCAAAAGACCTGAATCGACAGGCGCGCCGGAGGGCGCAACCTGCTGATCTCAAAGAACTTTCTCGGGTAGCTTAAAACTGCCAGCTGGCCTATAAGCCGGGTTCTGTATGGCCCTCGCCCCTTGCGGCGCGAGAACGTGGCGGCCATTCATCTTGGGCGCATATTGCCATGCGCCTCACGCAACCTACCCGGACGGTGAGCCGGAAACAGCCCTCGAGGGTTTCCCCTCGCACCGCCCCTATTCGGTCTTGCTCCCGGTGGGGTTTACCGTGCCGCTCCTGTTGCCAGTCGCGCGGTGGGCTCTTACTCCACCCTTTCACCCTTGCCCCGACCCGGCAAAGCCAAGTCGTGGCGGTTTGCTTTCTGTGGCACTTTCCCTGGGGTCGCCCCCGCCGGCCATTAGCCGGCACCGTGTCTCCATGGAGCCCGGACTTTCCTCACCCGCGGCCTTTCGGCTTTTGCTGGTGCGGCCGCCCGGCCAGCTGGCCAGGCGTATAAAGGGGTTCACGCCACAAAACGCAACCAAAAAAGCCGGTTACGACCGGTTCTTGTCACGCCGGCGACCCGACAGCCGCCAGTTGCACCTTGACCTTGCTGCAATAGGCGGCCGAGACCGGGTTCATTCGGGTGGCGCCGTGGCCGGCATTGTATTTCAGGATCGTGCCGCACGTCGTGCCGCCGCCGAGATCCCGCGCCATGGCAAGATACTTCATGCCGTATTTGATGTTGGTGTCCGGATTGAAGAGCCCATTGGCCGAGCCGCTATAGCCCATCATCCGCGCCGTCGCCGGCTTGATCTGCATCAAGCCGATTTCGCCGGCGCCGCCGACGAGGTTCGGCCGATAGTTGCTCTCGATCTTGATCACGGCGTGAGCGAGCGACGCCGGCACGCCATAGCTTGCGGCGTAACGCGCCACGATGGCCGAATACTGATCGCCACTGGCCACCGCTGCCGTCGAGGCCACTGCTTCCTTGATCCCGATCGATGCCGTCGTCGTTTTATCAACGGCCTTGCGGCCTCGCCTGGTCTTCTGTTTTGTGCTCGGCTTCTTGGCCTTGGTCCAGCTCGCCTTCTCCACTTTCGCGGAAGACCGCTTCGCCGCCCTCACATCCTTGCTGCTTTTGGCCGAAATGGCCTTGCCCTTGGCGGTCGCTGCGACGAGCCCCTGATCGGCCCGTGGGCTCAGCGGCGCGGCGCTCGCCGCCCCGAAGGCAAAAGTCATTACGCCGGCAGCAAGAGCTGCCGTTACAACGGTCAATTTCTGCATGTGATCCTGTTCTGTCTGAACGCGCGAAGATTTCCGCGCGGCATTGCTTGATTAATGTCGGATCATCCGGGGGGTTAGACATCCGACAAGCTGTACGGATCGCCCTTTGAAGCCCGAATTGCGCGCAATGAAGGCGGGGCAAGTCACTTTAAGTGACAGTTTGTAACTTAATGTCGGAAAAGCATTACTTGGACGGCATCCTGACCCAGGGTCAAGTTGGGTGGGAAGCGAGCAGCCGTTGAAGCGTGCGCATCGTCGATCCGTCCGCCACTCCATCGATCCGGCGTGGCCGGAAATGACGCTGGAAAGCCTCGACCACGACCCGCGTCTGCTGGTCGAAAACACCCGATATTTCGACTCCATAGCCGTAGAGCGCCAGCATCGATTGCATCGCCTCGACATCGGCGCCGGCGTCGCCGGCCTTCAGCACGGCGCCCCGCCTGACCGGTGCCGCCGCCACGAGGTGGCCGATACCGGCCTCGAACAGGACCCGCCAGGGAAACTTCTCGCCCGGATCGATCTTGCGCCCCGGCGCCACGTCGGAGTGCGCCAGCACCCGCTGGGGGGCAATCGCATGCCGGCTGGCAATTCCGGCACACAAGCCGATCACCGCATCGATCTGTCGCTTGGGAAAACCGGGATAACCCAATGAATGCCCCGGGTTGACGATCTCGATGCCGACGGAACAGGAGTTGATGTCGGTGCGTCCGAACCACGAACTCTTCCCAGCGTGCCAGGCGCGGTCGCTTTCCCGGACCATCTGCACGATATGGCCGTTCTCATGCACCAGATAGTGCGAGGAGACTTCGCTGGCCGGGTCGCACAGCCACGCCTCGGCCCCGGCGCCTGTCGGCATGCCGGTATAGTGCAGCACGATCATGTCGGGCTTCAGCGTCTCGCGCCGTGGCCCGAAATTCGGCGATACCCTGACCTCGGCGCTCGGCTCGTCGGGCAGGAAGCCGCTCATGCGTGCCGCAGGCCCCGCTCGATCATCTCATAGGCGGTGTTGATCGCCGCGAGCCTCGTCGTCGCGATCTTGATGAATTCCTGCGGCAGGCCACGCGCGATCAGCCGGTCCGGATGATTGTCGGAAACCAGCTTGCGGTAGCGTTTCCTGACCTCCTCGAACGGCTTGCCGCGCTCGATGCCGAGCACGACATAGGGGTCGGCCGCACCAAGATTGACGTGCCTGGCAAGGATCGCCTCGTAGTGCACCTCGTCTATGCGGAAGATTTCGGCGATGCGGTGCAGGAATTGGCCTTCACGCTCATGGATCAGCCCGTCGGCCTTGGCGATGTGGAACAGGCCGTCGAGTATATCCTCCAGCATCATGCAGTTCGAATGGCCGGAGCCACAAAGCTGCGCCATGCGCTCGGCATAGGTCTCGAAGCCGGCAACGTCACGTTTGGCCAGATCGTAGAGTCGCGCCACGTTGCGCGTCTCCTTTGGCGGCACCTCGAATATTTCCTGGAAGGCGCGTATCTCGTCCTGGGTGACGACCCCGTCGGCCTTGGCCATCTTGGCCGAGAGCGCAATCATCGCCACCGAGAAAGCGACGCGACGGCGCAAATCCGCATCGCCGGAAAAAACGGTGCGCACGGCTTCGACCACGTCGGCGACGCCCGACGAGGCTGAGGACGAAATCCGCGTGATGAAGTCGCCGAGGCGGTCCCAAATCGACATGGCCGCTTCTTAGAGCCAACCGGTCCCCGCTATCAAGCCAATAACGGCCGGCATCATACCTCCGACGACAATCGATCTCGTGTCGGAACCACTACCCGCCTGGGCGAAGGGCCGGCAAGACGCCGGCCCTCGCCAGAACACAGGTACCAATGGACTACTGCGCGGGCGCAGGAGCGGGCGTTGCCGGAGCCGGCTCGGCAGGCTTGGTCGAATTATCCGCCGGCGCCGCAGGTTTCATTGGCTGCTCGGCCGGCGGATTGGTGCTCTGGGTGGTGGTGTTATCCGTCCCCGTGCCGCTGTCGCTGCACGCAGCGACGCCGAGCAGCGCAAGCGCGGACACCGACGCAAGAATGAGTTTTTTCATGATATCTCTCCTTCAACACACGCTCACGTTGCAGTGAACGGTCGAGAAGGAAATGCATCACTCAGCCATGGGTTTCGTAACGATGCGTTTCCGCATGTAACATCGCTCGCATCCTCCCCTTGCGCCTCCCCGGGGGTGAAACAGCTTTGCGCTCCCCTGTGCGGATCGCTGTCATCCACCTGTCATAGCCGGGCGTTACCCGCTTGCGGCAAAGCAAATGGGGAATCACCTTGCCATGACGGACGTTTCCGCAGATCTGATCTTTCGCCGTGGCAAGGAAGTTGGAAAAGCCGTCTACCAGAACCGCCCCCTGTCGAAGGCAGGAATTTCCGAACGGCTGTTCGCCTTCCTGTTTTCGGGCCTGGTCTATCCGCAGATCTGGGAAGATCCCGATGTCGACATGGACGCAATGCAGCTTGGCGAAGGCCACCGCGTCGTCACTATTGCCTCCGGCGGTTGCAATATCCTGGCCTATCTCACCCGGTCGCCGGCCAGGATCGACGCCGTCGATCTCAATGCCGCTCACATAGCCCTGAACCGCATGAAGCTGGAGGCGGTGCGCCACCTGCCTTCGCAGGGCGACCTGTTTCGCTTCTTCGGTGCCGCCGGCAACAACCACAATTCTCAGGCTTACGACCGCTTCATCGCGCCGCATCTCGATCCGGTCAGCCGCCACTATTGGGAGCGCCGCAACTGGCGCGGCATCAGGCGCATCGCCGTCTTCGACCGCAATTTCTACCAGACCGGCCTGCTTGGCCTGTTCATCGCCATGGGCCACCGCACGGCTAAATTCTTCGGCGTCGACCCCGCCGGCATCATGCAGGCCAGGAACATTGGCGAGCAGCGCCGCTTCTTCCACCAGGAACTGGCCCCGGTGTTCGAAAAGCCGCTTTTGAAATGGGCGACCTCGCGCAAGGCCTCGCTGTTCGGCCTCGGCATCCCGCCGGCGCAATATGACTCTCTCATCACGTCCGGCGACGGTACCATGGCCAGTGTGCTGAAAGCCCGGCTGGAAAAGCTCGCCTGCGATTTTCCATTGAAAAACAACTATTTCGCTTGGCAAGCCTTTGCCAGGCGCTACCCCCAACCCGGCGAAGCCGCCCTGCCCGCCTATCTTGAAAGGCAGAACTATGAGGCCATTCGCGGCAATGTAGACCGCGTCGCCATTCATCATGCCAATCTGATCGAATTCCTGGTAGGCAAGGACGCGGGTTCCGTCGACCGTTTCATCCTGCTCGACGCGCAGGACTGGATGACCGACGACCAGCTCAATGCGCTGTGGTCGGAAATCACCCGCACCGCCTCCGCCGGCGCGCGTGTCATCTTCCGCACTGCGGCCGAGCCAAGTCTGCTGCCGGGCCGCGTCTCCGCTTCCCTGCTCGACCAGTGGAGCTACGAGAGCGATGCCTCGCGCGAATTCTCCACCCGCGACCGCTCGGCAATCTATGGCGGCTTTCATCTGTACGTGAAGCGCGCCTCATGAGCACTACCGAGCTGCCGACCAATCACGCCGAACTGATGGACGGTGTCTACCGCTGGCAGCGTCACATCTACGACCTGACCCGCAAATATTATCTGCTCGGCCGCGACCGGCTGATATCAGGGCTGGACGTTCCGCCGGGCGGCACGGTGCTGGAGCTCGGCTGCGGCACCGGGCGGAACATCATCCTCGCCGCCCGCAGCTTTCCCGGCGCGCGCTTCTATGGCCTCGACATTTCGGCAGAGATGCTGGAGACCGCGGGCACCGCGATTGCCCGCGAAGGCCTGTCCGATCGCGTCATGCTGGCAAGGGGCGACGCCACGGAGTTCGACGCAAAGGCGCTGTTCGGCCGCGACAGCTTCGACCGTGTCTTCGTGTCCTATTCATTGTCGATGATCGCAGGCTGGGAAAAGACGGTCTCCGCCGCGCTGGCAACGCTCGCTCCGGGCGGTTCCCTGCACATCGTCGACTTCGGCCAGCAGGAAGGCCTGCCGGACTGGTTTCGGACCCTGCTTCGCGGCTGGCTCAGAAAATTCCACGTCACGCCCCGTGAAATGTTGCGCGAGGTGCTGGAATCGGAATCGCGAAAAATCGGCGCAACCTTCCGTTTCCGCACACTTTATCGCGGCTACGCCTGGCTGGCGGTGGTCCGGCCGAGCAGCTGATTGGTTAGCGCAGCGCCTTCACCAATGCCCCGACCATGGTCTGCGGCCTGTAGCCCAGCTTGGCCGGCGTCAGGCCGAGCCGCACCACCACTAATTGCTCGGATGGAATGATGGCGACGGTCTGCCCATCATGCCCCTCCATCCAATAGGTGTCCTTGGGCAGGCCCGCCGCCACGCCGGCACCGGGGTTTTCCTCGTCGCCCGGCGCCTCGATCCACAATTGCCCCTTGCTGTAGACTTTCGAGGCCGACGCAGGTTCGCGCATCCAGTCGACGAAACCGGCCGGCAGTATCTGGTTGCCGTTCCAGACCCCGCCCTGCAGCAGGAACTGGCCGAAGCGGGCCCAGTCATGGGCGGTGGCGTAGAGATAGGATGAGCCGACGAACGTGCCCTGTTCGTCGGTCTCGAGCACGGCGCTGTGTATGCCCAGCGGCTCGAACAGCGCGGTGCGCGGCCACGTCAACGCCTTGGCCTTGTCGCCGACCGCATCCTGCCAGAGCCGCGACAGCATCACCGCCGTTCCGCTCGAATAGGAGAACACCTTGCCCACCTCGCCCGTGAGCGGCTTGGCTTCGGCAAAGCCCGCCATGTCGGGTTCGAGATAGAGCATGCGCGTCACGTCGGCGACGTCGCCATAGTCTTCGTTGAATTCCAGCCCGCTCGACATCGCCATCATGTCGGCAAGGCTGATCGCGGCGCGGCCATCGGCCTTCCACGGCGCGAAAAGGCCCTGGTTGGTCATCGCCATCTTGCCGTTCTTGACCAGCGTGCCGACTATGGCGGCATTGACCGTCTTGGTCATTGACCAGCCGAGCAACGGCGTCCGGGCGGAAAAGCCCTCGCCATAGCGTTCCGCGACGACGCGGCCGTTCTTGACCACCACCACGGCGCGCATGCCGGCGCCGGTCATGGCGGCATCGTCGACGATCTTCACCACCTCCGGGTTCTGCGAGGCTTCGACCCGCTCGCCTTCCGGCCACAGCGCGTCCTGTCTTGTCGCCGAGGGTTCGACATGGATCGCCGTGCGCCGCGCCTTGCCGACATCGCCATCCGGGACCGAGGCGCAGCCCAGCCCGTCGCGGAAAACCGCGATGCTCTTGCCGAGGAAGCCAAGCAGGCCGGCGGAGACTGTGCCCCGGTTCTTGTCGACCGAGACCCGCATCAGCTTGAGCAAGGGATGACCGGGCGCCTGCACATCGACGGCAAGCACCTCGTTGGCATCGCGCCCGGCGACGAAAACGTTCGAGCAGACGATCTTTGCCGAATAGCCCGAGCCGACCCGGATCAGTTCGGGCGGCGCGAAATAAAGCCACCCAAACAGCGCCACGACCGCCAGCACCACCAGGCCGAGCAGCCGTTTGACGATCTTGGCAATGATCCGCATCTTTCCCGCCCCCGAATCCAGGCTCGATCCATGTCATCGATTTGCCGCCATTGCTTCCGCAAAATCATGGGCCTTGTCGAGCGTCGTCAACCAGATATCAACCATGATCGGCGATCACAGGTGCATGTCGCCCAACAGCGCGCCGCGTTTTTGGGATCACGGCAGGAAACAAAATCAAAGCGCGCCGAAACAATGCGCGTTTTGGCGATATACCGGGCGATGCTGTGGGGCGATCGTCCGGCGGGGGCCAGACCAAGCGCCGGCCATCAGTGCACAGACCCATCAGCGACCGGCTGCAACCGGCTCGGGAGTTGTGATGCGCCGTCTTGCGGCCCTTTTCATGCTGACGCTGCTCGGCGCATGCTCGACCGTGGAGGATCTGTCGCCACTGTCGCCATCCAGCACCCCTTCGGTTGCGGTGCGCGCGCCCCGCTTCGCCGATTCCAAGCCGCATGAATGGGACAGCGGCGCGCCCTGGAATTACGCAGTTCACGGCACCGACGTCTCAAAATACCAGACCTCGGTCGACTGGCCGACCGCCAAGGCCAGCGGTATTTCCTTCGCTTTCATCAAGGCGACGGAGGGCGGCGACCGTTTCGATGATTATTTCAACGAGCATTGGGCGCGCACCAAAGCCGCCGGCGTTCCTCGTGCCGCCTATCATTTCTTCTATTTCTGCACTCCGGCGGCGGTACAGGCGCGCTGGTTCATCCGCAACGTCCCCGTCGACCGTTCGGCCATGCCGCCGGTGCTGGACATGGAATGGAACCCGAAATCGCCGACCTGCAGGCTGCGCCCCGACCCGGCCACCGTGCGCGCGGAGATGACCACCTTCCTCGAAATCGTCGAGCGGCATTACGGCAAGAAGCCGATCATCTACACGTCGGTAGACTTCTTTGAAGACAACGAGCTGTCGACCTTCCGCGGTTATCCCTACTGGCTACGCTCCGTCGCCGGCCACCCGCGTCAGAAATATGGCAGCCACCCCTTCACCTTCTGGCAGTATACGGGAACCGGCATCGTTCCCGGCATGATCGGCAAGTCCGATATAAACGTCTTCAACGGCAGCCAAGCCGCCTGGGACAAATGGTTGAGGCAGAACACCCGTTGACACCGTGTCAACGGGTGCCAAGCCGCCCGGAGGAAGGGTTGCTGCAGAACACCCGTTGACACCGGGCCTGCCGCCTGCTTTCGACACGGCCGGCGGCCAAGAGTGCAACCGCCGGTATTCCGGGGCGACGCGCATCCAGATGGACAGCAAGGCCGCCCGGGAATCCTGAATGTCGAAAGGAAGTCTATGCGACTGCGTCCCCAAGCCCTCGCGGTGCTGTTCCTGTGCGCCACGGCCTTGCCGGCGATGGCGCAGGAATGTGGCGGCGACTTCGAAACCTGGAAGCAGGGCGTGGCAGCGGAAGCCAAGGCGGCGGGTGTCGGCCCTGTCGGCCTCGAAGCGCTCGAGGATGCCAGCTTCGACGAGAGGGCCCTGGCGCGCGACCGTGCGCAGGGCGTCTTCACCCAGACCTTCATCGAGTTCTCCAACCGGATGATCTCGGCCTACCGGCTGAAGCAGGGCGCGGCGAACATGAAGAAATATGCCGATATCTTCGCCCGCGCCGACCAGCAGTTCGGCGTCCAGGCGCCGGTCATCACCGCTTTCTGGGCGCTGGAGACCGATTTCGGCGCCGTGCAGGGCGATTTCCATACGCTCAGCGCGCTGGTGACGCTTTCCCATGATTGCCGCCGCCCGCAACTGTTCCGGCAGCAGCTGGTGCCGTTACTGGAATTGATCGACCATGGCGTGCTGCCGGCCGACGTCAACGGCGCCTGGGCTGGCGAGATCGGCCAGACGCAGATCCTGCCTTCGGATTATCTTGCCCGCGGCGTCGATGGCGACGGTGACGGCAAGATCGACCTGCGGGGCAGCGTGCCGGACGTGATTATGACCACGGCCAACAAGGTGCTGTCGCGCGGCTGGAAGCGCGACGAGCCCTGGATCCAGGAAGTGCGCGTGCCCGACGAGATGCCTTGGGACCAGACGGGCCGCACCAACAAATTGCCGCTGACGCAATGGGCGCAGTGGGGCGTCACCAATCCCGACGGCTCGCCGCTGGTCGACAAGGGCCTGAAGGCCGGGCTGGCGCTGCCCATGGGCCGCAAGGGCCCGGCCTTCCTCACCTACGACAATTTCGACGTCTATCTCGAATGGAACCAGTCCTTCACCTACGCGCTGACCGCGGCCAATCTTGCCGCGCGGCTTGCCGGCGCGCCACCGATCGACCCGCGCAATCCTGAACCAGGCCTCAACAACGAGCAGATGAAGGCTTTGCAGACCAAGCTGGAAGCCAAGGGCTACGATGTTGGCACGGTCGACGGGATCCTGGGCACCAACACCCGCGAAGCAATCCGCAAGGAGCAGACGCGGCTGGGACTGCCCGTGGACGGCTGGCCGACGCCGGAGCTTTTAGCGAAGCTGTGAATAGGGAATGAAGCTGTGAGTAGGGAATAGTGACGGACCCATTTCACTACTCACCACTCACTACTTAATCCGCCATCGTCTCCAGACTCGCCAAACCCACCGGTGCATCGCCCTCGTCGAAGGACGTCGCCACCTCGACGAAAGTGTCGGGATAGAAGCCGTTGAAACGGGTTCTCAGCGACAGCGAATAGGCGCCGATGTGGCCGATCTCGATCCAGTCGCCGGTGTCGACAGTTTCCGGCAGCCAGAACGGCCGCGACAATATGTCGACGGAATCGCAGGTCGCGCCGCAGACCTTGAACGGCACGATGGTCTTCTCGTCGCCATTGCGCGTGCGGATCGCCGGATCGGGAATGAAGCGTGCCGGCAGCGTGATCTTGCCGGTCCATGAATCCGATAGCGACGCCCAGATGCCGTCATTGATGTAGAGCCGCTTGCCCTTGCGCAACAGCACCCGCACGATCAGCGACAGGCAGCGCGCCACGATCACCCGGCCGGGCTCGGCCACCAGCGGCATCTGGTCGAACTGGTATTCCTTGAGGTCTCCAGAAAGCCGCGACATGATCTGGCCGAGCGACGGCATCGCGACTTGCTTGCGGTTGGGATCATGCCCGTATTCGGCCGGAAAACCGCCGCCGACATCGAGACCGGCCAGGTCGAAGGTCAGCCGGTTGCGCACCCAGTCGGCGGAAGCCAATGCCCTTTCGTAGGTGTCGGGGTCCTCGATCTGGCTGCCGACATGGAAGCACAGGCCGACCTTGTAGCCGGTGCGGTTCAGCCGTTCGGCGAGCTCGACCGCATAGGCCGGGCCGGCGCCGAACTTCTTCGACAGCTCGTAGGCCGCATGGCCCTTGGTCTGCACTCGAACGAACACGCTGATTGCGCCCGGGTCAATGTCGAGTGCCCTGACCACCCGCGTCAGTTTGGTGATCTCGTCTTCGTGGTCGAGCGCAATGACGCGGATGCCGTATTTCTCCAGCGCCAGCTTGATGTCCGACTGCGCCTTGACGGGATGCATGTAGAGCATCTCGGCATCGGCCGAGACCGCGCGCACGGCGGCGAACTCGCCGGGCGAGGCCACGTCGAAGGCGGAGACACCGGCCTCGACCAGCGTCTTCAGCACGATCTGCTCGCCATTGGTCTTGACCGCATAGGCCGTCTTGCCGGGGAACATGCCCATGAACTGCAAGGCATCGGCCTTCAGCACCTGCGGGCGGAAGCAGTAGACCGGATCGTCCGGGCGAAGCGCCAGTGCCGCCTCGCGGGCATTCTCGAATCGCTGCATGGACGAATCCTTGACCTAGCCTGCGCACAATTAATCCAAGCTAGCGGCCAATGAAAACAATTCTGTGTCTCTTGCGCCTGGCGGCAGGGCGCTAGGCTTGTCAGGGGAGACAGGCCATCGGGCAGGTTTCGGGTGGTTCTTGCCTGCGAACCCGATATGGCTTCTGTCTGGCTGCCTGCATTCGGCCGTCCGGGGAGGACGCATCACATGGCAATAGCCGCGACATCAGCACCGCGCGGACCGATGGCGCTCAAGGACTGGGCGCAGCTTCTGCTGCTCGGCGCGATCTGGGGCGGCTCCTTTTTCTTCGCCCGCATTGCCGCGGCGGAGCTTCACCCGCTGGTGCTGGTATTGTTTCGCGTCGCCATCGCGGCACTCGCTTTACAGCTCTATCTCTTCCTGCGCGGCCCATCCTTCCGCCTTGCCCTTCCTCATGCAGGACTGTTCTTCCTGCTGGCCTTCACCAACAACGTCGTGCCTTTTTCGCTGATCTTCGCCGGCCAGACTGAGCTTGGCGCCGGCGTCGCCTCGGTGCTCAATGCGACCACGCCGTTCTGGACGCTGATCCTCGCCAACGCCCTGACATCGGACGAGAAGCTCTCCTGGAACAAGCTGGCCGGCATTGCGCTTGGCGTCGCCGGCACGGCTGTGATGATCGGCCCCGGCCTGGTTGCCGGCCTCGGCGGCCCGGTCTGGGCCAAATTCGCGCTGATCGGAGCATCGTTGTCCTACGGCGTCGCACTGATGGTCGCCCGTCGCTTCAAGGGCGTGCCCTCGCCGGTCATTGCCACCGGGCAGCTGACCGCCTCGACCATCATCATGATCCCGGTGGTGCTGCTTGCGCACGGTCCCGCGGGCCTGTTCTCGGCCTCGCCGCCGGTCTGGGCGGCGGTGCTGGCGCTGGCGCTGCTGTCCACCGCCTTCGCCTATATCCTCTATTTCAACCTCGTCGCCTCGGCCGGCGCCACCAACGCCTCCCTGGTGACGCTGATCGTGCCGGTGAGTGCCATGCTGCTCGGTTTCCTGTTCCTCGGCGAGCGGCTGGAATTGTTCGAAATCGGCGGCATGATGCTGATCGGTCTCGGCCTGGTGACCATAGACGGGCGCCTGTTCATCCGCAGGGTAGCGCTGCCATGACATGCCAACGACACGAAGCCGCCATAATTTATTCACAGGTTCGTATCTGGTTTTTGCCTAGAAGTTTCAACGCCTAACGGCGAAAACGAGGTCGCAAACTCCACAATCGCGTCGCAATGCAGCACATTTTCCGCTTGCCTGTGGCACAAATGACCCTAGACTCCGGCCATAGCTCTTTAAGAGGAGGCTATGTCATGGGACTTACGAGGCCAATCAACGCATTGATGATCTGTGCTGCGTTTGCATTCATCGGCGCCCTCATTATAGGCGTTCTTCCCTGAACCCGCCAAAAACGGGGAAGACCAGCACCCAATAATCAACCAGTTTGAAAGGCCGGGTTTTTACCCGGCCTTTCTGCAACTCAAGCCCGGTTCAGGCGGCTGCGGAGCCAGCCACTTCCGCCTCATGCGAGCGGATGCCGATCATGTGGCAGACGGCAAAGACGAGGTCGGCCCGGTTCATCGTATAGAAGTGGAAATCGCCCACGCCCCGCTCGACCAGGTCCAGCACCTGCTCGGCCGCCACCGCCGACGCGACCAACGCATGCGTCTGCGGATCATTCTGCAGGCCGTCGAAACGTTCGGCCAGCCATGCCGGCACCAGCGCGCCGCAACGTGCCGAGAAATTGGCGACCTGGGTGAAATTGTGCACCGGCAGGATGCCCGGCACGATCGGAATGTAGATGCCGGCTCGACGCGCGCGCTCGACATAGCGCTCGTAGAGATCGTTGTCGAAGAAGAACTGGGTGATCGCCCGCGTCGCGCCATTATCGACCTTGCGCTTCAGCATGTCGATGTCGGTGGCGAAGTCGGGGCTTTCCGGATGCTTTTCCGGATAGGCCGAGACCGAGATGTCGAAATCGCCGGCGCTCTTCAGCGCACCGACCAGCTCGGCGCCATTGGCATAGCCGTCCGGGTGCGGACGATAGGCGGTGCCGACGCCCGCGGCCGGATCACCGCGCAGGGCGACGAACCGCTTCACACCCATCTCGGCGAATTCCTGGATCACCGCATCGACCTGAGGGCGCGGGGCGTCGACGCAGGTCATGTGCGCTGCCGGCGTCAGGCTGGTCTCCTTCAGGATGCGGCCTACGGTGCGTGCCGTGCGCTCCCGAGTCGAACCGCCGGCGCCATAGGTCACCGAGACGAATTTCGGCTTCAGCGGTTCCAGTCGGGTGACCGTGTCCCACAGCCTCGCCTCCATCTCATCCGACTTTGGCGGGAAGAATTCGAAGGAAACCCTGACCTTGTCGCCAATGTCGGGGCGGCGGGAAAAGCGGAACTGGTTCATCAGGCGATTTCCCCTATCGAACTCACTTTGGTCTGCTGGCTGTCATTGGCAGGATCGGCGATCAGCAGGCGCCGGTCGCGGCCAAGCCAGAGCTTGACCGTGAGCCTGGCCTCGGTGCCGCCGCGCGGCTCGAACTCCTGGGCATCTTCGAGATCAAGGCCCGCTTCGGAGAACCACTCGCCGATCTGCCGGTCGGAAAAGCCGAGGCGCATATGCGCGTGCTCGTCGCGCAGGAATTCCAGGGTATGCGGCGCGAAATCGACGATCACCAGCCGTCCGGAAGGGCGCAGCAGCCGCGCCGCCTCATGGATGGCGCGCGCAGGATCATCGAGATAATGCAGCACCTGATGGATGGTGACGAGATCGAAGGCGTCGCGCTCGACCGGCGGCGAGAAGATGTCGCCCTGCCGCACCTGAGCATTGGAGACGCCGGCCTTGTCGAGGTTGGCGCGCGCGACGGTCAGCATCTCGCGCGACATGTCGATGCCGATGCCGCGCCGGTAGAGCGGCGAGAATATCTCCAAGAGGCGTCCGGTGCCGGTGCCGAGATCGAGCATCGACTGGAACGGCCGCTTGCCGACGAGCTTCATGAGGGCTGCCTCGACCGCACGGTCAGGCACGTGCAGGGAGCGGATATGGTCCCAGCTTGCCGCGTTCTGCGAAAAATACTCCGCCGCGCGGTCCTGCCGCTTGCGCTTGACCGAGGCCAGCCGCTCGAGATCGCGCTCGACCTGCGGATCGGCGCCGCGAATGCCGGCGACCAGCCGCAGCACGAAGTCGCGCGCGGAATCCGTATCCGACAGCCGGAAGAAGGCCCACGACCCCTCCTGGTAACGACCGATCAGCCCGGCCTCCAGGAGCAGCTTCAGGTGGCGTGACACGCGCGGCTGCGACTGGCCGAGAATCTCGGTAAGATCGGACACGGTGAGATCACCGCGCGACAGCAGCGCCAGTATGCGCAAGCGGCTCGATTCGGCCGCCGCCTTCAATGTGTCCACCATGGTGTCGAGCGCGACATGCATCAGCGTATTCTCTTTGAAAAAGATATAAACATATGTTTATGTCGATTTTCACAGCCTTGCAAGCGCTATGTCGCTTCCGGACAAGAAAATGCCGCAGGCGTGATTTCTCGGTGCATGTCGCGCCTAAAAATGTGTAGCGGTTTCAGGGCAAGACATGCGTCAACAAAAAGATGGATAAAATCACCGGGCGGCGTGAGATGTTTGAGGTGCGGGAGGGTGAAAAAAGGCTCGAGATCGATCCGGCGCTGATGCCGGCGGATGGCGGCGTCGTCTTCATCGGCCGTATCGCCTCACCATGGACGACGCGCGAAACCTGCCCCAAGAACATGCGCGCGGCGCGCGAGACCGGGCAGCCGGCAGCACTGACGATCGACCCGCCCTACCGCGCCGGCCTGCAAGGGCTGGAGCGCACCAGCCATCTCGTCATCCTGTCGTGGCTCCACCACGCGCCGCGGACTCTGATCGTGCAGAAACCGCGCCATGCGGCTGAAGCAAAAGGCGTATTCGGCCTGCGCTCCCCTGCCCGACCGAACCCGATCGGCCTGCATGTGGCGAAACTGGTTGCGCTCGACCTCGCCACCGGGCGCATCGAGATCGACGCCATCGACGTGCTCGACGGCACCCCGGTGGTCGACATAAAACCCTATTTCGCATCGACCGATGCCTTTGCCGAGGCGACCATCGAAGGGCGCGACGAATGATGAAGGCGCCGACCGGCCGTCGGCGCGCCGTCGCCAAGGCGTTGACCGCGCTTCTGCCGCTGGCGCCCTATGCCGATATGGAGAAGATCCGAGCGGATGCCGGCTCCGTCCACATGAAGACCTTGCCGCCGACCATTGCCGTGTGGCTGGCGACGGTTGCCCATATCCGCCACGCCCATACCGACTACGAAAAGCTGCTCGCCGAAGGTTATGACCGCGACTCGGCGCGTTTCTTCGTCATCGAGCAGACCAATGTCGTACTTACCCGCTGGCGCGCCACCCGCCTGCTCGACGCCGACGACGAGGATGATTGAAGCTGTTGCCGGTCCGGCACGGCGCTCGGTAGCATGGCTGGCAGCTTTTCACTTCGAGGACGAACGACGCCGGATGACTGGCTCTATGCCCTCTGCCTGACACCGATAGCCTGTGATGCAAGGAGGTGCCGATGAGCCAGACCGCACAGGATACACGGCCGCTGCCTGTGGTGAGCGACCGCCACGTCGACCCGCATGCTTATCCCGACGGCATCGCCTTCCTCGACGGCCAGTACCTGCCGATGTCGCAGGCCAAGATCTCGGTGCTGGATTGGGGATTCCTGCATTCCGATGCCACTTACGACACGGTGCATGTCTGGAACGGCTGCTTCTTCCGGCTTGACCTGCATCTCGACCGCTTCTTCGGCGGACTGGAGAAATTGCGCATGACGATCCCGTTCGACCGCGATGGCGTGACGGAGATCCTGCACAATTGCGTGGCACTGTCGGGACACAGCGCCGCCTATGTCGAAATGCTGTGCACGCGCGGCGCTTCCCCTATTTTCAGCCGCGATCCGCGCCAGGCGATCAACCGCTTCATGGCGTTTGCCGTGCCGTTCGGCTCGGTCGCCAATCCCGAGCAGTTACAGCGCGGCCTCAATGTCGCCATCAGCGACAAGGTGCGCATTCCGCCGGCCTCGATCGACCCGGCGATCAAGAACTACCACTGGCTCGACCTGGTGCACGGCCTTTACGATGCCTATGACCGCGGCGCCGAGACAGCGCTCATTCTCGACTTCAATGGCAATGTCGCCGAAGGTCCGGGCTTCAACGTCTTCTGTATCAAGGACAACAAGCTCTCGACGCCGGCGATCGGCGTGCTACCCGGCATAACCCGCCGCACTGTCTTCGATCTCTGTGCGCTGGAAGGCCTCTTCGCCACCCCGGCGGACGTCAGTGTCGCGGCATTGCGCGAGGCCGACGAGGTCTTCATCACCTCTACCGCCGGCGGCATCATGCCGGTCACGATGATCGACGGCAGCCCAGTCGCGGACGGCAGGCCCGGCGCGATTACCGGCCGACTGATGGCGCTCTATTGGGACAAGCATAAGGATCCGGCCTTGGTCGAGCGCTGTACGCTACCCCTGACCGGTCGCCGCTCCCGTCCAAATAATTCCGCCACCGCCTCTGGAAAGTCGCGGGACGCACCGTATATGGCACAAAGCGGAGAGGCCTCCACTTATCTCTGAAAAAATTCCAGCTTGCACGGGCAAGGACTTCATCATGACAAACAAGGTTTGGTTCATCACCGGATCGTCGAAAGGTTTTGGCCGGGTCTGGGCCGAGGCCGCGCTCGCTCGCGGCGACCGCGTCGCGGCAACCGCCCGCGATGCCGGCACACTCGCCGATCTCGTCGAGAAGTATGGCGACAACATCGCGGCGATAAAGCTCGACGTCACCGACAAGAAAGCCGTCGATGCCGCAATCACCGGGGCGCACAAGCGCTTTGGCCGGCTCGACGTCGTCGTCAACAATGCCGGCTATGGCCATTTCGGCGCCATCGAGGAGGTCAGCGAGCAGGAAGCCCGCGACCAGATCGAAACCAATGTGTTCGGCGCGCTGTGGGTCACCCAGGCCGCCTTGCCGATCATGCGGGCGCAGCGCTCCGGCCACATCATCCAGATCTCTTCGATCGGCGGCGTCAATGCCTTCGCCTCGCTTGGCCTCTACCACGCCTCGAAATGGGCGCTGGAAGCTTTCAGCCAGTCGCTGAGCCTCGAGGTCGCCGAGTTCGGCATCCATGTCACGCTGGTCGAGCCCGGCGGCTTCTCCACCGACTGGGCCGGTCCGTCTGCAAAGGTCTCGAAAGCGCTTGACGCTTATGCGCCCGTCCGCGCCGCCATGGCGGAGCGCCGCAGTCGCGCCGTGGCCGGCGATCCCGAGGCCACCGGACCGGCGATGCTGGCCATCGTCGACGCGGCCGAGCCGCCTCTCAGGGTATTCTTTGGCGACGGCGGGCTGCCGATGATCAAACAGGAATACGCCAATCGCATCGCCACGTGGGAAAAGTGGGACCACGTCTCGGTCATGGCGCAAGGCGCCAACAAGAACCGCAACGCCTAGTCGGATCACTCAGCCCACGCCGTTTCGAGCGGCGGCGTGGCTGCCTCGTCAGGCGCGATAAATCCACTGCTCGGGCACCCGCACGGAGATTTCCTCGCCGGACCTGACGACGCCGGGCTTCTCGACCCAGGCGACAAGGCCCCGCAGCCGCTTGGCGGCTTTCGGGAAGAGCAGCGCGGTGGCGTCGCGGTCCGCCGCCCGGACATGCTCGGAGATCGAGTGTCCGGCGACGCGGCATGGCTTGTTCTGGGCATCGATCTTGACCGTCACGCCGCCCTTGAAGAACAGCAGCGAGCCGGATGGCAGCATCGAAAGATGCGGTATCCCTTCGATCAGCAAATTGGCGCCGATCCACTCAGGCTTGATCTCCTTGAGGCCCATGCGTTCGGCGACCAGCGCGAGTTCGTCCGCCGACACCAGCGACAATTGTCTCTCGTTGCGCATCTCGGTGCCGCGCTGATACCAGGGTTCGCGCCCGCCGGAGCGTCGCGTTATCCCGGCATGAAAATCGCCCGCTATGCCGTCGAAGCCCAACTGCAATTCCTCGACCGCCTTGGTTTCGAAATGGTCGAACGGAGCGGCATAGAGCGCCGCCGCTCTTGCCGCCAGCTTGCGGCCCGGCACGATGTCGACCGTCAGGTCCGCCGGAAAAAGGTCGAGGTTGGTTTCCTGCATCAGTCTCGTCTAGAGGCCCTCCGCAACGCGGTCCAGTCGAAAGCGCTGATGATCCGATCACGCCGTTTGATGCCGATCACGACTTTCTTACCGGAAACGCCGTTGCCGTCCTCAGCGCGCCGCATTGCCGCCGCGCCGCGGGCATAGACGATGGCGCCAGATCGGGAGGAGGTTCGGGTCATGCAGGTGGGACACGCCGTTGCCGCGCTCTGGTTGTTCTGGCTGGTATCGTGGATCCTTGCCGCATCATGGGCCGATCCCGTGCGCAAGCGGGCGGATTTCAGGGCGGAGGCGCGATATCGGGTTCTCTGGCTCGCCGGTACCGTCCTGCTGTTCGTTCCGGCGCACGGCTATGTGGGTCGGCTTCGGCTCTGGACGCCGACGCTCACCCAAGCCTGGATTTGCGTCGCCCTGATCGCCATCGGCATCGCCTGTGCATGGTGGGCCCGCCTGCATCTCGGCCGGCTGTGGTCCAGCACGGTAACGGCCAAGGCCGATCATCGCATCATCGACACCGGCCCTTACGCGCTTGTCCGTCATCCGATCTATACCGGCCTGCTGCTTTCGGTCCTCGCCACCATGGCCGTCAAGGGCACGGTATGGGGCGTCGCGGGCGCCGCCCTGCTGCTTGTCGGGATCGTCATCAAGGCGAGGCTGGAGGAAAGTTTCCTGCGCGGCGAGCTTGGGCCCGCCTATGACGATTACGCGCGCCGCGTGCCGATGCTCGTTCCCTTTTCGCCGGCCTGAAGCGGCAAGCGCGTCCTACAGCATCCGCAGCAGCGCGCCGCCGATCGAATACCCCGCGCCGAAAGCGCAGATCAGCCCGAAGTCGCCCGCCTTCATGTCGGCATGGTTCTCCGACAGCGCGACGATGGCGCCGGCGCCCGCCGTGTTGCCGAGACGCTCCAGCACCATGGGCGCGCGGTCATGATCGACCTCGTGGCCGAATGAGAGTTTCAGGATCATGGCGTTCATGCGCGCATTGGCCTGGTGCAGCCAGAAGCGTCGCACCGCCTGCGGCGTCAGGCCGTGCTCGGCCAGGAACTCCACGATGAATTTGTGCCCAGCGACGGTGACTTCCTTGAACACCTTGTTGCCGACCTGCTTGATCAGATTGCCCTCCAGATCGATCCTGTAGGGATCGTCCTGTGCGGTGCGGGTGTGGTAGCCGAGATTGGTGCGGATGTTGTTCGACATCTGCGTCCAGATGCGCGTGTCGAGCACTTCGAAACGTCCCGGCCGTTTCTCGCCGAGTGCCAGCCCTTCGACCACCATCGACACCGAGGCGTCGCCGAAGATGAAATGCGTCTGCCGGTCGCGGAAATTGAGATGGCCGGTGATGATCTCGGGCGTCGTCACTAGGATGCGCTTGTGGGCGCCCGCACGCACGAGATTGACCGCCATGTGCAATGCTGCCGCGGCAGAGGAACAGCCGAGCCCCATGTCGAAGCCCGCCCCCTTGGTGCCCAGGGCCTGCTGCATCTCGATGGCGATCGCAGGATAGGGCCGCTGGTGGTGCGAGGCCGAGCAGATCACTAGGTCGATATCGGAGGGCAGCAACCCGGCATGGTCAAGCGCCTTGCGGGCCGAAGCGATGCCGAACTCGGCCTCCAGCGACAGCGCATCGTCCGGCCGTGCGGGAATGCGCGGCGCCATACGGGTCGGGTCGAGTATGCCTTCGCGCTCGATCACATGACGGCTGCGCACGCCCGAGGCGTGGACGATGAAGTCGCTGTCCGATTTCTGCAGCAGCGGCTGGTCCGTGCCCGACCGGCGCGCGTTTTCCGTGTCGACCCAGCTGTTGAAACTGGCGACCAGTTCCTCATTGCTGATCTCTGGCTCGGGGATTTCGACGCCGATACCGCTGATGATGACGCGATGCATGTCCAGTCCGTCCCATCCGCAGGCGTTCAGGGGCTTTGATGTGGGCGTAAGGGAGGCCCGGCGCAACCCTTGTCGCATTGAGCCGGTTTATGCCAGCTTAAACCGGTTCCCACGTCCCCTCACCATGCGCACAGTTTGGTGTTAGTCTGTGAGTTGTTCCAGCATGCACCGTCGCGGCTGCACACGAACTGCCCCGGCTCCTCATCGACGTTGTCGTTCAAGCCCGCTTGGCGACAATGAAAATGCGCGGGAAACGCAACAGCACCTTGCCATTTGCGGTCTTGTTATAGGCCTTGGCGATCCTGGCCGTGTAGCTTTCGAGGAACAGCATCTTCTCGTCCGCATCGAGCGGGTCGACAAAAGGCTTCAAGCCCGTCGACTTCACCCATTCCACGATCGCCCCGGCGTCGGCCAGCGGATGGTTATAGACCGTGTGCCAGATGTCGAGCCGGTCCGAGAGTGGCGACAACAGATCATAATAGAACGACACCGGCGGCAGCGGCGCGCGCGCCGCCCCTTTCAGCTTGGCTGCGAACGGCATTTCGGCGGCGGTCTCGCGCATCAGCCTGTGGGAATCCTCGCCCATATTGTCTGGCATCTGCACGGCGAGCGCGCCGCCGGGCGCAAGAAACCCCATCAGCCGCTGGAAGACATCAGGATGTTCCGGCAGCCACTGGAACACGGCATTGGCGAAGATCACATCGACCGGTTGAGCCGGCGCCCATGTCGAGGCATCGGCAAGGTCGAAGCTGACATTGGGCAGGCGTGCCCTAGCCTTCTCGATCATGTCGGGAGACGTGTCGAAGCCGCTCACCTGTGCATCCGGCCAGCGCGCGACCAGAAGCTCCGTCGAATTGCCCGGCCCGCAGCCTATGTCGACAACCCTGCGGGGGAAGTCGACCGGCACCTGCGCCACCAAGTCGCGCGCAGGACGCGTGCGCTCGTCCTCGAACTTCAAATATTGGGCGGCGGACCAATCGGGCTTTGCTGGGCTGTTCAACGGTAAGACCTCGCGGCGGTTGCCACCTTCCATGACCGGCGCGACAAGCCGGCTATCCCAATTGGATGACGATCCCGTCGTCGCCGACCCGGAACCGCCACTGCAATAACGGCCCTTACCGCGTCAGCCTCTTATGCGTCATGCGGTGCGGGGCCGCCGCCTCCGCGCCCAGGCGGCGAACCTTGTCCTTCTCATACTCCTCGAAATTGCCTTCGAACCATTCGACATGCGCGTCGCCCTCGAAGGCGAGCATGTGGGTCGCCATGCGATCGAGGAACATGCGGTCGTGGCTGATGATGACAGCGCAGCCGGCATAGGCTTCCAGCGCGTCTTCGAGCGCGCTCAGCGTCTCGGTGTCGAGGTCGTTGGTCGGTTCGTCGAGCAAAAGCACATTGCCGCCGCCTTTGAGCATCTTGGCCAGATGCACTCGGTTGCGTTGGCCGCCCGAAAGGTTGCCGACCTTCTGCTGCTGATCGCCGCCACGGAAGTTGAAGGACGAGCAATAGGCGCGGCTGTTGACCTCGTGCTTGCCAAGCTTGATGACTTCGGCGCCACCGGAGATTTCTTCCCACACCGTCTTGTTCGGGTCCAGCGCGTCACGGCTCTGGTCGACATAGCCGAGCTTGACCGTCTCGCCGATGCGGATCGACCCCGCATCAGGCTTTTCCTGGCCAGTGAAGGTCTTGAACAGCGTCGTCTTGCCAGCGCCGTTCGGGCCGATGACGCCGACAATGCCGCCCGGCGGCAGCCTGAACGACAGGTCCTCGATCAAAAGCTCATCGCCGAAGCCCTTGGTGAGCCCTTCAACCTCGATGACGACATTGCCGAGGCGCTCGCCCGACGGAATGACGATCTGCGTGTCGGTCGGCTTGCGATTCTGCGACTGCTCGACCAGTTCCTCATAGGCCTTGATACGGGCCTTGGACTTGGTCTGGCGCGCCTTCGGCGAGGATTGGATCCACTCGCGCTCGCGCCAGATCGACTTCTGGCGGGCGTCGTCCTCGCGGCCTTCCTGGATCAGGCGTTTGGCCTTGGCGTCGAGATATTTGGTGTAGTTGCCCTCGTAAGGGATGCCACGGCCGCGATCGAGCTCGAGAATCCATCCCGTGACATTGTCGAGGAAGTAGCGGTCGTGGGTGATGATCAGCACCGAGCCCGGATAGTCGCGCAGGTGCTTTTCGAGCCACGCCGTGGTCTCGGCGTCGAGATGGTTGGTCGGCTCGTCGAGCAAAAGCAGGTCGGGCTGTTCCAGGAGCAGCCGGCACAGCGCCACGCGGCGGCGCTCGCCGCCCGACAGATTGGTCACCTCGGAACCGGCCGGCGGGCACTGCAGCGCGTCCATCGCCATCTCGACCTGCTGCTCGAGGTCCCAAAGGTTGAGCCGATCCATCTCGTCCTGGAGCTTGGCCGACTCGTCTGCCGTCTCGTCGGAATAGTTCATCATCAATTCGTTGTAGCGCTCGATGATGGCGGTCTTCCTGCCGACGCCGTCCATGACGTTTTCACGCACGGTCTTGCTGTTGTCGAGCTGCGGCTCCTGCGCCAGGTAGCCGACCGTGGCGCCTTCGGCCAGCCACGCCTCGCCCTGGAACTCCTTGTCGAGCCCGGCCATGATGCGCAGGATGGTCGACTTACCCGAACCGTTAGGACCGAGAATGCCGATCTTGGCGTCCGGGTAGAAGGACAGATGAACGTTATCGAGCACCTTCTTGGTGCCGTAGGCCTTTGACAGGCCTGATATGTGATAGATGAACTGGCGTGCCACGCGCGCTTTCCCTGAAAAACTGACTGATTTGTCGATCTGAATGGAGGTTGGCCGCTATGTAGGCGATGCGGAGCCGAACGGCAATCGCTTTCGCCGCATCGAACCGATCACAGGCCGCACAACAACGGGCGTTGGCGCCCCGGCCTGCCTGCCGGCTGGAATGAGCTCAGGACCTACTGGAACCCGATTGCGTCGACGGTTCCGGTCGGGCAACCGGCCTTGTTGGTCGGCACCGAGGCCAGCAGCAGGTCCTTGAGCGAGCTGTTTGGGCCGATCGGACCGGCAAGGCCAAGCGTCAACTCTCCGATCAGCCGCCGGCCGCTCGACGGATCGATGACACAGGAGACGCGCACGCGATCGCCGGCGCCGGCGCCAAAAGCCTGGTCGAAGGCGCCGCGGATCTGGTCCGCCGTCAGCTTGCCGCCGATGTTCTTGGCGAAGAGATCGCGCACCGCTGAGCCGTTCACCGCGCGCATCAGGCCGAGTGCGTCGGAAAAATACTCCTGCTGGTTCTTGCCGTAGCAGGTGCCGTGCTTGATCCATTCATGCCGCTCCAACTGCGAAGCGGTGCCCGGCATAACCTTGTCGAGTTCCGCGCGCGTGCCGGCGTCCAAATTGACAGGCGGAAGATCCTTCCAGTGCGCCGGACTGTCGTTGGCCTTGTCGCTGGCCGGTACCTGGCAATAGAAGTTCCCGTTCGGCTGCGGCCACAGGCCGTGCAAGGTGAAGTTGCTGGCATCGAATTCATTCGGGTTTTGTGCCTTGCATTCGCTCTTGCTGGACTTGGTCTCGCAAAAAGCCGGCTGCCAGCTCAGCGCGAAGACATATTCGGGTTTTCCCGACGCCGCCGGCTTGCCCTGCCCGCCGGGGGTCGCCGGCAGCGTTGCTGCGCTGCTGCCGGAGAGATGTCCGCAACTGACCTTCACCCAGCGCCGATCCGGATCTGCGCCCGGCACCAGAATGAGATAGTGCGTCGGCGCATCCTTGTTGCCCGCCAGCAGTTGATAGCTCTGTCCGGCATCAGTCGAGACATTGCCGGGATTCTTGCCGTTCTTGATGGCTTGCGTCGCCGGACAGGAGGCGTCGGCAACGAAGGTGCCACTCATCCTGACGTCGGCATGGGCCGCACCCGTTAACGATGCCGCCAACATGGCCAATCCGAAAACAACAGCAATGCGCATGGGGAATCCCTGGATGAAAAAGGTGGGCGACAGACTGAAGCTGTCTCCATGTCAGAATTGCGATATTCCACCGGCCAGATGCAAGAAACATCATCGCGAGAAATCCGGAATGGCGGATTGACGCTGAACCGGCCCCGGCGCAAACAAGGCCGGCGCCACCGAGGCGGGCCAGGGTGGAAATCACTGAATGTCATTCAGCCAGCAGCGCATGGTCCGTTCGCCGACCGGCGCCGACCTCAATCTTCTGGTCCGGCAGGCCGACGGCCATCCGCGCGCCGTCATCCAGATCAATCACGGTCTGGCAGAACATGCGGCGCGCTATGATCGTTTTGCCGATTTCCTGGGCGCGCGCGGCTTTAGCGTCTATGTTCACGATCATCGCGGCCATGGCGCAACGAAGGCGCCCGACGCACCGCTGGGCAGGTTCGCGCATGAGGACGGCCCCGCCAAGGTCATCGCCGATGTCGGCGCCATCCATGATCTCATCGCCAGGGAGCAGCCGGGCCTGCCCGTCATCCTGTTCGGCCATTCGATGGGCGCGTCCGTGGCGCTGAACTTTCTCCTGGCCCATTCGAACCGCGTTCACGCCGCCGCCATCTGGAATGGCAATTTTTCAGCTGGCCTGCTCGGGCAGGTGGCGCTCGGCATCCTTGCATGGGAAAGGATGCGGCTCGGCTCGGACGTCCCATCGCGCCTGCTGCCGAAGCTCACCTTCCAGGCCTGGGGCAAGGCGGTGCCCAACCACCGGACCTTGTTCGACTGGCTGTCACGCGACGGGGCCGAGGTCGACAAATACATCGCCGACCCGCTATGCGGCTGGGACGCCTCAGTGTCGATGTGGCGCGATGTCGTCCAGATGGCGCTCAATGGCGGCAGGGACGCAGCTTTTGCCGGCGTTCGGCGCGACCTGTCCGTCAGCGTCGTGGGGGGCGAAAAAGACCCTGCCTCGGATTATGGCAAAGGGATCATCCAGCTTGCCGGACGCATGCGCAAAATGGGCTTTTCGAATCTCGTTTCAAAGGTTTACAGCGAGACCCGCCACGAAAGCCTGAACGAGGTGAATCGCGACATCGTCATGGACGATTTCGCGGCATGGGCCGAGACGATCCTGACGCGATGAAGCGTTGGCCCATTGCAAGAGCCGTGACAGCGGCAATCTCTGTTGATAGAGGCTTTGGTTCCGACCAATTCTGGTGATTTATGGCTGAGCCCCCGCTGAAAGGCGTCCGCGTCGTCGAACTCGCCCGCATCCTTGCCGGGCCTTGGGCCGGGCAGTTGCTTGCTGATCTCGGCGCCGACGTCATCAAGGTCGAAAGCCCTGACGGCGGCGACGACACCCGCAAATGGGGCCCGCCCTTCGTAATGGGCAAGGATGGCGAGAACCTGTCGGCCGCCTATTACCATTCCTGCAATCGCGGCAAGCGCTCCATCGCCATCGATTTTTCGACACCGGAGGGCGCCGAAACCGTGCGCCGGCTGGTGGCAACGTCTGACGTGCTGATCGAAAACTTCAAGCTTGGCGGCTTGAAGAAATACGGGCTCGACCACGAGAGCCTGCACAAGATCAATCCGCGCCTCGTTTATTGCTCGATCACCGGCTTCGGCCAGGACGGTCCTTACGCGCCGCGCGCCGGCTACGATTTCATCATCCAGGGCATGGCCGGCATGATGTCGATCACCGGCGAGGCGGGACGCGAGCCGCAGAAGGCCGGCGTCGCCATCTCCGACATCTTCACTGGCCTCTATTCCGTCATCGCCATCCAGGCGGCCCTTCGCCACGCCGAAAAAACCGGCGAAGGCCAGCACATCGACATGGCATTGTTCGACACCCAAATCTCGGCGCTCGGCAATCAGAACCTCAACTATCTCGTCTCCGGCAAGTCGCCTGTGCAGATGGGCAACGCGCATATGAACATCGCGCCCTACGAGGTGCTGCCGGTCCGGGACGGTCACATCATCCTGGCGGTCGGCAATGACGGCCAGTTCGCCAGGTTCTGCGCGGTGGTCGGGCTGGACGAATTGCCCGGCAATCCCGATTTCGCCACCAATCCGGCCCGCGTCGCCAACCGGGCGGCGCTACGCGAGCGGATCGTCGAGGCGCTGAAGACCAAGGATCGCGACCCGCTGCTGGCCAAGCTGGAAGCGGCCAGCGTGCCGGCGAGCCCGATCAACACGATCGGACAGATGTTCGCCGACCCGCAGGCGATCGCGCGCGGCATGCGGCTCGATCTCGACGACGGCCATGGCAATCTTCTGCCCTCGGTTCGCGCACCGATGATCATGTCCCAAACACCGCTCGTCTATGAGCGCCCCTCGCCCCGCCTGGGCGAACATACTGACGAAATCCTTGCCGAACTGGAGAGAGCAAAATGAAAACCGGCGGACAATTGATCGTCGACGCGCTCGAGGCCAACGGCACCGACCGTATCTTCTGCGTGCCAGGCGAATCCTACCTCGCGGTGCTCGACGCGCTGCACGATTCGGCGATCCGCACCATCGTCTGCCGCCAGGAGGGTGGCGCCGCCATGATGGCCGACTGCCAAGGCCGCCTGACCGGCAAACCCGGTATCTGCTTCGTCACCCGCGGCCCCGGCGCCACCAATGCCTCCGCCGGCATCCATATCGCCATGCAGGATTCGGTTCCCGTGATCCTGTTCATCGGCCAGGTCGCCAGCCACGCCAAGCAGCGCGAGGCCTTCCAGGAAGTGGACTATGTCAGGTTCTTTGGCGACATCGCAAAATGGGTGGTAGAGATCGACGATGCGTCGCGTATTCCCGAATTCGTCACCCGCGCCTTTGCCGTGGCGACCTCCGGACGCCCAGGTCCCGTCGTCATCTCGCTGCCGGAAGACATGCTGACCAGTGTCGTCGATGCACCGGCCGCGATCGCCTACACCCCGGTCGAGACCAGCCCCGCCGAAGCCGAACTCGACCGGTTCGAGGCGCTGCTCAATGCCGCCAAACGACCGATCGCGATCCTGGGCGGCACACGTTGGGATTTCCAGGCTGTTCAGGAAATCACCCGCATCGCCGAGGCGTGGTCGCTACCGGTCGGCTGCTCCTTCCGCCGCCAGATGCTGTTCGATCATCTGCACCCGAACTATGCCGGCGATGTCGGCATCGGCATCAACCCGAAGCTGGCGACAGCAATCAAGCAGGCCGATCTGGTGCTGCTGATCGGCGGCCGCATGGGCGAGATGCCGTCCTCGGACTATACGCTGCTGAAGAGCCCCTACCCTGACCAGACGCTGGTCCATGTCCACCCCGATGCCGGCGAACTAGGCCGCGTCTACCGTCCAACGCTGGCGATAAATGCCTCGCCCGCCGCCTTCGTGCGCGCCTTCGCCAAACGGAAGGGACCGGCATCGCCGGGCTGGGCGGCGGAGACGGCAAAGCTCCATGCCGCTTATCTCGACTGGTCGACCCCACCGGAAAGCGGTCCGGGCGCCGTCCAGATGGGGCCGATCATGACCTATCTCGAAACGGTGCTGCCCGACGATGCCATCCTGACCAACGGCGCCGGCAACTACGCCACGTGGGTGCACCGCTTCCATCGCTTCCGCCGCTTTGCCACACAGGGCGCGCCGACCTCAGGCTCGATGGGTTACGGAACGCCGGCGGCGGTAGCGGCCAAGGCGCTTTATCCGGATCGCACCGTAGTCGCTTTCGCCGGCGACGGCTGCTTCCTGATGAACGGGCAGGAATTCGCCACCGCCGTACAATACGGGTTGCCGATCATCGTCATCGTCGTCAATAATGGCATCTACGGCACCATCCGCATGCACCAGGAGCGTGAATACCCCGGGCGGGTGGTGGCCACGGACCTCAAGAATCCGGACTTCGCCGCCCTGGCGCGTGCCTATGGTGGCCATGGCGAAACGGTGGAGAAAACCGCCGACTTCGCCCCTGCCTTCGAGCGTGCTCGCGCCAGCGGCAAGCCGGCAATCGTCGAAATCCGGCTCGATCCGGAGGCAATCACCCCGACCCGAACGATGACGCAGATAAGAGACAAGGCCTGAAAGTCGGTTTCCGGCAGGAGAAAGGGCGGCGCTGTCCCGCAAAGCTTTCGCAAGCAAATACGGGCGCGCGCCCCGAGCGACGTCGCGTTACATCGACGCCGCCGCCTTTTCGATCTGACCGCGGATCTCGCCGTCCTTGTTGGCCGCGGTGTGTATGTTGATTTAATATTTGCCGGCTTCCAGATCGGTCACCTGCGTATCGGTCAATGTCGCCGATCCCTTGATCGGGCTCTTGAGTTTTTTGAACGGGATTACGGGGTCCGCATTTTCCCCCTTCGCGGCCGGGCCATGAATATGTGCGGCCGTCGCCGGCCCGCTGAGGCCGGAGTATTTGACGTTCCAACTGAGTTTCTTCTTGGCGGTGTCAAAGGTGAATGTGGCGGTTCCCTTGCCCTTGGTGGTAACGGGTGGGCTCTGCTGGCTGCCATCGAGCGTCGCCTTGAACTTCATCATGTCGGCCAGGGCCGGCGACGCGAACAGGAAAGCGGTCGAAATGGCCAGCGCCGAAAGCGTCGGCAAGACGGTCTGTGTGCGCATGAAGAACCTCCGATTGGCTGTAGCATCCGCCGTGGCTCCCCGCACGCGCATGCCTCCGACGCAACGCTCGGCCGCCCCAATGTATCCAGGCACACGCTTTTGTGATTTGGCCGCATGAAAAAGGGGCGGTCGCCCGCCCCTCCAACATCGTCCATCAAGCCCCGTCACGAGGCCGCTTTGAGGCCTACTTGATCGCCTTGTCGGTGATCGCGGTGGTATAGGCGCCCTTCGGCTCCTTGGTGATGATCTTCTGGTCGAGCAACGCCTTGGCGGTACGCTCATAGGTCGCCGGGTCGAGCTTGCCGTCGGCATTGTCGATGAGCTTGGCGACTTCGCTCATCATACGCTTCTGGTGATTCTCGTCCTGGCCGCCACCATCCATGACGATCTCCGCCGCTTCGTCATTGTTGTCGACGGCGTATTTCCAACCCTTCATCGAGGCGCGCACGAAACGCACCATCTTGTCCTCGAAGGCCGGATCCTTGAGCTTGTCCTCCGAGGCATAAAGCCCGTCCTCGAGCAGGTCGTTGCCCATCGCCGAGTAGTTGAACACGGTGAGTTGCTCCGGCTTGTAGCCGGCGTCGATCAGCTGCCAATATTCATTGTAGGTCATGACCGAGATGCAATCCGCCTGCTTCTGAATCAGCGGCTGCACGTCAAAGCTCTGCTTGAGAACGGTGACGCCGTCCGGGCCGCCATCGGTCTTGAGGCCAAGCTTGTTCATCCAGGCGTAGAACGGATATTCGTTGCCGAAGAACCAGACGCCGAGCGTGTGGCCCTTGAAGTCGGCTTCGGTCTTGATCGGGCCGTCTTTCGGACAGACCAGTTCCATGCCGGCCTTCTTGAACGGCTGGGCGATGTTGACCAGCGGCACGCCCTTTTCGCGGGCTGCCAGCGCGCCGCCCATCCAGTCGACGATGACATCGGCGCCGCCGCCGGCGATCACCTGCTCGGGCGCAATGTCGGGACCGCCCGGCTTGATGTCGACGTCGAGACCCTCGGCCTCGTAGAAGCCCTTCGCCTTGGCGACGTAATAGCCGGCAAACTGGGCCTGCGTGACCCATTTCAGCTGCAACGTCACCTTGTCGGCGGCCATTGCCTGGAACGCGGCCAGCGACATCGCGCCGGCCAGTACAGGAACAATCAGTCTTTTCATTTTTTCCCTCTGGAGTTAGTGCCCAAACCCACCGCCCCTATCCACCACGGACAGAGGGATGCCAAAACGTGACGGCTCTTTCGACAAGAGCGACCACACCATAAAAGACCGAACCCGCAAGGGCTGCAACTGCGATTTCGGCCCAGACCATGTCGATGTTCATCCGTCCGACTTCGGTCGAGATGCGGAAGCCCATGCCGACGACGGGCGTGCCGAAGAACTCGGCGACGATGGCGCCGATCAGCGCCAGCGTCGAGTTGATCTTCAGCGCGTTGAAGATGAAGGGAGCGGCGGCCGGCAGCCTGAGCTTGATAAGCGTCGGCCAGTAGCCCGACGCATAGGTGCGCATCAGGTCGCGCTCCATATGGCCGGACGCGGCCAGACCGGCGACGGTGTTCACCAGCATCGGGAAGAAGGTCATGATGATGACGACAGCCGCCTTGGACTGCCAGTCGAAGCCGAACCACATCACCATGATCGGCGCCACGCCGATGATCGGCAGCGCCGAGACCATGTTGCCGATGGGCAGCAGGCCGCGCCGCAGGAACGGCACCCGGTCGGCGAGAATGGCCGTGACAAAGCCGGCGCCGCTGCCCACGATATAGCCGAAGATAACAGCCTTGAAGATGGTCTGCCGGACATCGGCGCCAAGGATCGGCAGCGAACTGGCGATGCGCGCGCCGATGGCGCTCGGCGGCGGCAACAGGATGAACGGGATGCCGGCGCCACGCGTCACCGCTTCCCAGATGATCAGGATCCAGGCGCCGAAGATGGCGGGGATGATCAGGCGCAGCGCCGTGCGCATCCAGCTTGCGGTGGGGTGCAGTCCCGATAGCACCGCGACGCAGCGCCAGCCAAGCAGCCAGGCGGCCGTGAGCAGCACGAAATACGGCGCCAGTGCCGTGCCTTCGAAACCAGCGATACCTGAGATCAGCAGCCAGGCGACGAGGTGGGCGCCGACGAACAGTACGACCGCTTCCACAAAGCGCGAAATCCTGATCATCGAGACCAGGGCCGTCAGCATGGCAAGGCCAAACATCAGGCCCTTCGTTCCGAGATAGGGATAGTTGGCGCTGGTTGTCGGGTCCGCTAGCGCCGCCGCTTCCGGCTTCGACATGGCGCCGAGTGCGACCGCCATCAGGCACAGCACGATGGCCAGCACAGCCTGCCAGGAAGGCTTCAGCCGGTTCATGCCGGCCTCCCGCCCATGGCGCGGTCGACGAGGCGCCCGGCAATGCCGACCACCATGACCAGCAGCGCGGCCACGATCGAGCCCGCGACAAGCGCCGACCAGATGTCGATGGACTGGCTGTAATAGGCGCCAGCGAGCAGCTTGGCGCCGATGCCGGCGACGGCGCCCGTCGGCAGTTCGCCGACAATGGCGCCGACCAGACTGGCCGCCACCGCCACCTTCATCGAGGTGAACAGGAACGGCACCGAGGCCGGCACGCGCAGCTTCCAGAAGGTCTGTGCACGGCTGGCATTGTAGGTGTGCATCAGGTCGAGATGCATGATCTCGGGCGAGCGCAGGCCTTTCACCATGCCAACCGTCACCGGGAAGAACGACAGATAGGTCGAAATCATCGCCTTCGGGATCAGGCCGGTGATGCCGATCGCCGCCAGCACCACGATGATCATCGGCGCCACCGCCAGGATCGGGATGGTCTGCGAGGCGATGATCCATGGCATCAGGCTGCGGTCGAGCGTCGCCACATGTACGATGCCCACCGCGATGATGATGCCGAGCGCCGTGCCGAAGGCAAAGCCCAGCAGCGTCGAGGACAGCGTCACCCAGGCATTGTAGACCAGGCTGCGGTTCGAAGTGACGTTGCGCAGGAACGTGTTCTCGAAAAAGTTCACCGCCACCTGGTCCGGCGCCGGCAGCGTCGGCTTCGGCTGCGAGAGCGTCTTGCCGATGAACTCGACGGTGCCGGGCGTTTCGTTGGCACGTTGGTCGAGATCGCGCTGGAACGGCGTGTTGAGTATGACGGCGAAGACGTACCAGAGTACGACCACGCCGGCGAGGATGGAGGTTACCGGGATGACCTTTGAGCGGAAGGTGTCCATCTAGCGCCGCCCTTCTCCTCTCCCCACCGGGGAGAGGGTGGCCGGAGCGAAGCGGAGGTCGGGGGCCCTTGCCTTCGTCATCCTAGGGCGAAGCAAGGAGCGAAGCGACGCGGCGCAGACCCTAGAATCCATGCCGTTACCTCTCCGCTCCGCGACCATTCGGAATATGGCTCCCTCCGCGCCGCTTAGCCTGCCGAATATTCTCGACTGTTTGCGCCTTTCGGCAGGCGTCACGGCATGGATCCTAGGGTCTACGTATGCCGCTTCGCGGCTACTCCGCCCTAGAATGACGAAGGCGTAGGTGGCCGCTCCTTCGTGAGGTGGAGGCGCCTTTCGGGGCGCTGCCGCGAGTCCATCCTGCCCCCGCTCAATCATCATAGCTGTGCCCTGCCCTTAAGCCGTCTCGCACCCGTGCGGCGATCGCCAGGAACTCCGGCGTCTCGCGGATATCGAGTGGCCGCTCCTTCGGCAGCGTCGATTCGATGACGTCGCTGACGCGGCCCGGGCGCGGCGACATGACGACGATGCGCGTCGATAAATACACCGCCTCGGGAATGGAGTGCGTGACGAAGCAGATGGTCTTGTTGGTGCGCGCCCACAATTGCAGCAATTGCTCGTTGAGATGGTCGCGCACGATCTCGTCCAGCGCGCCGAACGGCTCGTCCATCAACAGAAGGTCGGCATCGAAGGCGAGCGCGCGAGCGATCGAGGCGCGCTGCTGCATGCCGCCGGAAAGCTGCCAAGGATACTTCTTCTCGAAGCCGGAAAGGTTGACGAGATCGAGCGTGCGCCTGATCCGCTCTCCCTGCTCCGCCCCGGACAGACCCATGATCTCCAGCGGCAGCGCGACGTTGCGCTCGATGGTGCGCCAGGGAAACAGGGCGGCGGCCTGGAAGACATAGCCGTAGGCGCGTTTCTCGCGCGCCTGTTCTGCTGTCATGCCGTTGACCGAAATGGTCCCCGAGGTCGGCTTCTCAAGATCGGCGATGACCCGCAGCAAGGTCGTCTTGCCGCAGCCCGACGGCCCGATGAAGGAAACGAACTCACCCTTGCCGATGGTCAGGTCGACATTGGACAGCGCCTGTACCGGCCCGTCATTGGTCTGAAAGGTCAGGCCAAGCTTGCTTGCCGCGACGACGGCTGGCGAAATCCCCGTCATCGGCCGCGGCCTGCCTGTTCCTGCCCCTTTAGTGCCGGCCCGATTCCGATTGCTTCTATCGCGATGTTGTTTTCCACTCGCCCAGTCCCATTGGTCTTGTTCCACTCATTCGACGCCCGGAGTTTCCCCGATGTCGCCTCAACCCACTTGCCATCTTATCCGCCCTGAAAGCTCTTATGAAGGCAAGCAGGGATTGACCTATTTCGCCGGTATCGCCACCGAGTCGGTCGGCTCATCTGGTATCTGCATGCATGTGCTCACCATGCCGCCCGGCGCCCGCGCTAAGGCGCATCTGCATGAGAACCATGAAACGGCGATCTACGTGCTCTCCGGCGAGGTCCATACCTGGTACGGCGACCGGCTTGAGAACCACATCGTCGCCAAAGCCGGCGACCTCTTCTACATTCCGGCCGGCGTGCCGCATCTGCCCGCCAATCTGAGTGGGGCCCCGTCTTCGGCCGTCATTGCCCGCACCGATCCCAAAGAGCAGGAAAGCGTCGTCCTGCTGCCGGAACTGGATGCATTGGTCGCCTGAAGCCGGCCTTGCGGGGCTAGGCGCCCATCGGCCAATTGCTTGAGGTTTGCGCTGCCCCTCATCGCCCTGCCGGGCACTTCTCCACGTATCGGGACGGGGAGAAGGACGATTTCGCGAAGGATTTCGCCAATTTCCAGCGTTGCCGGAAAGGGCGCCAAGATTGCGTTCAGTTCCCTTCTCCCCGTCCCTATACGGGGAGAAGGCGCCGGCAGGCGGATGAGGGGCAGCACCAACTTCGGCAATCATCGGCACCGGGAAACTTCCCCGCAGACGGTGCCGTCCTTGTCGGCGATCATCAGTTTCTTGGCGCTTTTCGAGCTGCGCAAACTCAAACCCCAGTCGCCGGAATGCCTGTCCGCTCCACCTTGCGCGGCGCGGTGATCTCCTTCCAGGTCGACAGTGCCCGGTTGACCGCCGCGTTCGGCTCGCGGCCGACGAACTGGCCATGGCCAGGCTTGGCCTTCACCTCGGTCTCCTCGATCGACAATTCGCCACGCGAGAAGACAAAGCGCGGCAAGCCGGTCACTTCGACGCCTTCGAAGACATTGTAGTCGATGACCGACTGCTGCTTCTTCGAAGAAATCGTCTTCTTGCGCTTGGGGTCCCACACGATGATGTCGGCATCCGCGCCTTCGACAATGGCGCCCTTTTTCGGGTACATGTTGAGGATCTTGGCGATGTTGGTCGAGGTTACGGCGACGAATTCGTTCATCGTCAGCCGCCCGGTGTTGACGCCCCTGGTCCACAGCACCGGCATGCGATCCTCGAGGCCGCCCGTGCCGTTCGGGATCTTGGTGAAATTGCCGACGCCGAAGCGCTTCTGGTCCGTGGTGAAGGCGCAGTGGTCGGTCGCCACCACCTGCAACGATCCCGCCTGCAGGCCGGCCCACAGCGAATCCTGGTGTAGTTTGTTGCGGAAGGGCGGGCTCATCACGCGGCGCGCCGCATGGTCCCAGTCCTTGTCGAAATACTCACTCTCGTCCAGCGTCAGGTGCTGGATCAGTGGCTCGCCGAACACCCGCATGCCTTTCTGACGCGCCCGGCGGATGGCCTCGTGCGCCTGCTCGCAGGAAACATGCACGACGTAGAGCGGCACGCCGGCCATGTCGGCAATCATGATGGCGCGGTTGGTCGCCTCGCCTTCCACTTCCGGCGGGCGCGAATAGGCGTGCCCCTCCGGGCCATTGTTGCCGGCGGCAAGCAACTTCTGCGAGAGCGCCGCAACCACGTCGCCATTCTCGGCATGCACCAGCGGCAGCGCGCCGAGCTCGGCGCAGCGCTGGAACGACGCATACATCTCGTCGTCGTCCACCATCAGCGCGCCCTTGTAGGCCATGAAATGCTTGAACGAGGTGATGCCCTTGTCGACGACGGTGGCCATCTCGTCGAACACCTGCTTGCCCCACCAGGTGATCGCCATGTGGAAGGAATAATCGCAGGACGCCTTCGAGGTCTTGTTGTCCCACATCTGCAAGGCCTCGAGCAGCGACTGCTGCGGCGACGGCAGGCAGAAATCGACCACCATCGTCGTGCCGCCGGCTAGTGCCGCGCGCGTGCCGGACTCGAAATCGTCGGCCGAATAGGTGCCCATGAACGGCATTTCGAGATGAGTATGCGGATCGATACCACCTGGCATGACATAACAGCCGGTGGCGTCGAACTCATGGTCGCCGTGTAGGTCGGAGCCAATGGCGACGATCTTGCCGTGCTGCATCAGCACGTCGGCCTTCCATGTGCGGTCGGCGGTAACGATGGTGCCGTTTCTGATGACTTTGGTCATTTTTCTCGTTCCCTTGTTCCTTCGCGCTTCTTGCGAGCAGCGTTTGGAAATCCAGCTTTCCAGCTTACTCCACGATGACCGCTGTCTCCACCACGGCATGGAACAGCACGTCGGCTCCTGCCGCCGCCCATTCCTTGGAGATCTCCTCGGCCTCGTTGTGGCTGAGACCGTCGACGCAGGGGCACATCACCATGGCGGTCGGCGCGACGCGGTTGATCCAGCAGGCGTCGTGGCCCGCGCCCGAGACGATGTTGCGGTGCGTGTAGCCGAGCCGGTCGGCGGCATCACGGATCGCCTTGACGCAGCCCTTGTCAAAGGTGACCGGATCGAAATGGCCGACCTGCTCGATCTTGTACTGGATGTCGAGCGCCTCGCATATCGTGTCGATGCCTTCGCGGATGCGCCCATCCATGGCGTCGAGCACTTCCTTCTCCGGCGAGCGGATGTCGATGGTGAAGACCGTGCGCCCGGCGATGATGTTGCGCGAGTTCGGATAGACTTCCATGTGGCCGACCGCGCCGACGGCGTCCGGCTGGTAGTCCATGGCAATCTCGTGCACCAGTTCGATCACGCGCGCCATGCCGAGCCCGGCATTGCGGCGCTTGGGCATCGGCGTCGAGCCGGTATGCGCCTCCTTGCCGGTCAGCGTCACCTGCAGCCATTTCAGCCCCTGTCCATGGGTGACGACGCCGATGTCGATGCCTTCGTCCTCGAGGATAGGCCCTTGCTCGATATGCAGTTCGAAAAAGGCGTGGATCTTGCGATCGCCGACCTTCTCCGTGCCCTTCCAGCCGATACGCTCCAGTTCCTCGCCGAATTTCTTGCCGTTCTTGTCCGTATGCTCGTAGACGTCGGCCTGGTCGAGCACACCGGCGAACACGCCGGACGCCATCATCGCCGGGGCAAAACGCGAGCCCTCCTCGTTGGTCCAGTTCGTGACCACGATCGGATGTTTGGTCTTGATGCCGAGATCATTGAGCGAGCGCACGACTTCCAAGCCGCCGAGCACGCCGAGCACGCCGTCATACTTGCCGCCGGTCGGCTGCGTGTCGAGATGGCTGCCGACATAGACCGGCGGCAGGCTGGGGTCGGCGCCTTCGCGCCTGGCAAACATGGTGCCCATCTCGTCGACGCCCATTTCGAGCCCGGCGGCATCGCACCAGCGCTTGAACAGATGCCGGCCCTCGCCGTCCTCGTCGGTCACGGTCTGGCGATTGTTGCCACCGGCAATGCCGGGGCCGATCTTCGCCATCTCCATGATGGAATCCCACAAACGGTCTGAATTGATTCGCAGATTCTCGCCGGGTGCGGCCATTCAAAACCTCTCCAATTGCGTGGCGTTCCCCTCCCCCTTGAGGGGAGGGTGGCCGCGAAGCGGTCGGGTGGGGTCGCCGGACATGCGCTCGACCTTCCCTTTGACCACCTGCGCAACATGCCAAGGGTTGTTTATGACATCGGGCTCATCGACGCGAAAGACATCAAAGCCGAGCGAGCGCAGATAGGCATCACGAACGGCATCATGCCGCTTGCCCTTCTCGTGTTCGTGCAGATCGCCATCAACTTCAACGATCAGCTTCACGGCGAGGCAGGCAAAGTCAACGATATAAGGCCCGATCGGACACTGACGACGAAACTTGATGCCGGCCGATTTCAGCTCGCGCAGTTCATACCAGAGCAAGGATTCACCCCTGGTTGCGTGAACTCGAAGCGCGCGCGCCTTTTGGCGCATTTCGTAGCTCACGCGAGTGCGGGGCATCAACGGCAGCCTCGCGGCAACAGATCAGGTCGGCACCCCGTCGCACCGACCCCACCCGACCGCTTCGCGGCCACCCTCCCCTCGAGGGGGAGGGATATCCGCGCCCAGTTCTTCAATCGATCGACCTCAGTACCTCACGCACATGATCGATCAGTTCGTTGATCTGGCCCTTGGTGATGATCAGCGGCGGCGACAGCGCGATGATGTCGCCGGTGGTGCGGATCAGCGCGCCGCGCTCGAACGCCTTGACGAAGGCCGAGAAGGCCCGCTTGGTCGGGCTGCCGGCAATCGGCGCCAGCTCGATCGCACCGATCAGGCCGATGTTCCTGATATCGATGACATGCGGCTCGCCCTTCAGCGAATGCAGCGCGTCTTCCCAATAGGGCGCCAGTTCCTCGCCGCGGGTGAGCAGGCCCTCTTCCTTGTAGGTGTCGAGCGTGCCGAGCGCCGCGGCGCAGGCGATCGGATTGCCCGAATAGGTGTAGCCGTGGAAGAACTCGATCATGTGCTCGGGGCCGGTCATGAAGGCGTCGTGGATTTCCTTCTTCACGAACACCGCGCCCATCGGGATGACGCCGTTGGAAACGCCCTTGGCGGTGGTCATGATATCAGGCGTGACGCCGAAATAATCGGCCGCGAACGGCGCGCCAAGACGGCCGAAACCGGTGATGACCTCGTCGAAGATCAACAGGATGCCGTGCTTGGTGCAGATTTCGCGCAGCTTCTGCAAATAGCCCTTGGGCGGCAGGATGACGCCGGTGGAGCCAGCGACCGGCTCGACGATGACGGCCGCGATGGTCGAGGCGTCATGGAGCGCAACGATGCGCTCCAGCTCGTTGGCAAGCTCCGCGCCATGTTCCGGCACGCCCTTGGAGAAGGCGTTCTTCTCCGGCAGGTGGGTGTGCGGCATATGGTCGACGCCGCCGAGCAGCGTGCCGAACATCTTGCGGTTGGTGACGATGCCGCCGACCGAGATGCCCCCGAAATTGACGCCGTGATAGCCGCGCTCGCGTCCGATCAGACGGGTGCGCGAGCCCTCGCCCTTCACGCGGTGATAGGCGATCGCCATCTTCAATGCGGTCTCGACCGATTCCGAACCGGAATTGGTGAAGAACACGTGATCCATGCCCTTCGGCGCGACGTCGACCAGGCGGTTGGCCAGTTCGAACACGATCGGGTGGCCCATCTGGAAGGCCGGAGCGTAGTCGAGCTCGGCGGCCTGCTGCTGGATCGCCTCGGTGATCTTGGGCCGGCAATGGCCGGCATTGACGCACCAGAGGCCGGCGGTGCCGTCCAGCACCTTGCGGCCATCGCTGGTCGTGTAGTGCATGTCCTTGGCGGACACGAACATGCGCGGCGCCTGCTTGAACTGCCGGTTTGCCGTGAACGGCATCCAGAATGCACTGAGATCGTTCGGCGTGACTTTCAGCCGGTTGGACATGACCAAGACTTCCCCTTGTAACCTGTTTCGGTACGTCCAACGCTTGGTCTTTGCCGCGCTTTCGTGCTACGCAAATTTTTGACCGATTGGACAAACGTTAGCACCGCCCTGTCGGCGGTCAAGGGATTACTAGCGGAAATGCGGCTCCTGAAGTGCGTTCCACAGGCCGGGGAAAAACTGGTCCAGAGAATTGGGCCAGACCGCTTTCAACACGAGGGCGCGCAACGGTGAACACCAGCACGGAAGCCCCTCGCCGCACCCGCATCCAGCAGGAGAAGCGCGAACTCATTCTCGAAGCCGCGCTCGAGGTGTTCTCCACCAATGGCTTCCGCGGCTCGACCATCGACCAGATCGCCGAAGCCGCTGGGATGTCGAAGCCCAACCTGCTCTATTACTTTCGCCGCAAGGAAGACATTCACGAGACGCTGATGCAGCGCCTGCTCGACACATGGCTGGCGCCGCTCAGGGAACTCGACGACATCGGCGATCCCCTGACCGAGCTCAGGAGCTACATCAGGCGCAAGCTTGAAATGGCGCGCGATTTTCCGCGCGAGAGCCGGCTGTTCGCCAACGAGATTCTGCAGGGCGCACCACGCATCATGCCCTTGCTGACCGGCGAACTGAAGACGCTGGTCGACGAGAAGGCGACCGTCATCAACGGCTGGATGCGCGCCGGCAAGATCGCCAGGACGGATCCTTGGCACCTGATCTTCTCGATCTGGGCGACGACCCAGCACTATGCCGATTTCGACGTCCAGGTCCGCGCCGTGCTCGGCCCGAACCGTGGCGGCGACGGCCGCTTCGAGGACGCAGCGAGGTTCCTGGAGCAATTGTTCCTCGACGGGTTGAAGCCGAAGGCCTGACCCTGCCCTGAAGGCTCACGCGCTGCGCCGCTCGGCCGGCAGCGCATCAAGCAAGCTCTGCAGCTTGGCGATCGAGTTCTGCTCGGCCAGCGGCGTGTAGACGACCAGCCGCATGTCGGATCCATCGTCGATCGACAGACTCATGTGCTCGAAGGCCATGGCGCCGGCCGTCGGATGGCGGACGTGCTTCAGACCCGTCAGCTTTCGCGCCACGTCACGTCGGGGCCACCAATCGCGGAACTCGGGGCTCGAGCGCATCATCAGCGCGATCAGCCGGTCGAAATCGGGATCACCGACATATTTGGCGCTTTCGGCGCGAAACGAAGCGAGCACCACGCGGGCAAGCTCTTCCCAGTCGACGAGCAGGTGGCGATGGTGCGGGTTGGTAAATACCATGTGGACGATGTTGCGGGCGTCGCCTTCCAGCAAGCCATAATCGCCGAACACCGCGGCGGCTGCCGGGTTCCAGGCGAGCACGTCCCAGCGCCGGCCAACCACATAGGCAGGCTGCAGCACAAGGCTTTGCAGCATGTGCAGCAACGGCCCGTCGACCTTTTCGGGCGTCGCCCCACGATGCTCCGGCTGCTGGCGGCCAGCGAGGATGAACAAATGCCGCTTCTCGACAGCGTCGAGGCGCAGCGCCTCGCAGAGCGCCGCCAGCACCTCTACGGAGGGCCTGACATCCCTGCCTTGTTCCAGCCAGGTGTACCAGGTGGTGCCGACACCGGCGATCATCGCCACCTCCTCGCGCCGCAGGCCCGGCGTGCGCCGCCGCGCGCCGCAGGCAATGCCGGCGGCCTGTGGCGAAAGCCTCTCGCGGCGCGAGCGCAGGAAGGCGCCGAGCTCGCGCCGGCGGCTGTCTTCAGCGGAATGAGAAGGAACATCCATGACCCTATTATAGCAGTACCGATACCAGGATAAAGTTTGAACTGTTTGGCGCGCACCCGCTGCCCCATCTTCTCTCGAGAGCAACGATTGGAGCCTCCAGACATGAACCTGAAAGACAAGATCATCCTGATCACCGGCTCGACCGATGGTGTCGGCCGGGTCGTCGCGCAACGGCTGGGCGCAGGTGGCGCCCGGGTGCTGGTGCACGGGCGCGACGCAGCGCGCGGCAAGGCGGCGGTCGCGGACATCGAGGTGGCCGGCGGCAAGGCCGAGTTCTTCGCAGCCGACCTCGCCTCGCTGGCCGAGGTGCGCCGGCTCGCCGAGGCCGTGCGTGACAAAACCGCTCGGCTCGACATCCTCATCAACAATGCCGGCGTCGGCACGGCTGGCCAAAACGCCAAAAGGCAGGTCAGCGCCGACGGCTATGAACTGCGCTTCGCCGTCAACTATCTCGCCGGCTTCCTGCTTACGGAGGAATTGCTGCCCCTGCTGAAGGCCAGCGCGCCGGCGCGTATCGTCAACGTCGCCTCGGCGGGCCAGCAGGCCATCGACTTTAGCGACGTCATGCTTACCCATGGCTACAGCGGCGTGCGCGCCTACTGCCAGAGCAAGTTGGCGCAGATCCTGTTCACCGTCGATCTCGCCGAGCAGCTCAAGGGCAGCGGGGTTACCGTCAACGCCCTGCACCCGGCGAGCTACATGAACACGAACATGGTCCGCGAGGCCGGCGTCACGCCGTGGAGCTCGGTGGAAACCGGCGCCGAGGCGATCGTCAACGTCGCCACCTCGCCGGCGCTCGAAGGGCGCAGCGGCCTCTATTTCGACGGCCTTCGCGAATCCCGCGCCGACGCCCAGGCTTACGACGCCAGAGCAAGACAACAATTGCGCGACTTGAGCCTCGACCTTGTCGGGCAGGCTACAGTGAAGGAAGAGCGTTCATGACCAGCAAGATCGAACACACAGTCGTCATCGGTGGCTCGTCCGGCATCGGCCTGGCGACGGCGCGCAAACTGCTCGGCCCCGGCATGAAGGTGACCATCACCGGGCGCAATCAGGACAAGCTCGTCAGCGCATGGAAAAGTCTCGGTGGCGCCGCCGACAAGGCGGCGTTCGATGCTGCCAAGCCCGACGAGGTGCGCCAATTCTTCGAGCGCATCGGCCCGTTCGACCATCTCGTTCTGGCGGCGAGCGGCGGCAAGGGCCTTGGCCCGTTCGAAACACTCGACCTTGCCGATATCGCTGGCGGCGTCGACGAAAAGGTGCGGCCGCAATTGTCCTGCCTGCAGGCGGCCTTGCCAACGCTGGACAAATCAGGATCGGTCACCTTCATCTCGGCGGTATCCGCCCAGCTCGCCACGCCGGGCGTCGCCGGCATCGGCGCCGTCAATGGCATGCTCCTGACGGTGGCACCGATCCTGGCCGTCGAGCTGAAGCCGCTGCGCGTCAACGTCGTGGCGCCCGGCGTCATCGACACGCCCTGGTGGGACTTTCTGCCGGACGAGCAGCGGCAGGCGATCTTTGCCGACTATGCCGGCAAGACACCGGTCGGCCGCATCGGCCGCGCCGAGGACGTCGCCTCGGCCATAGCCTTCCTCGTCTCCAACGGCTTCATGACCGGCCAGGTGCTGACCTGCGATGGTGGTTTGCGGTTCGCGGCCTAGCTGCAACCGTCAAAGCGATTGGGCGATCAGCGTCAGGAAACCGCCGCTCAGCGCGACATTGCCAACAAAACCATTGATACGCGACGCACGCTCCTGTCCCTGATGGTCCCAGAAATTGTGGACCATCGGCGTGGCGACGATCAGGAACATCACCAGCGCCATACAGGCAATCGCGGTCCAGAAGCCCGCCATCACCAGCACGCCGGCGACGATCTGCAATACGATGCCGACCGACAGCGCCAGCCGCGCCTGCGGCACGCCTCGCGCGGCCATCAGCCCCGTCAAGAAGCCCGCGTTCTGAATGTTGCGCAGGCCGGCGAAGACAAACCCGCCGCCAAGCAACAGCCGGCCGAGAACCAACAAGGCGGCGGGCAAATCGGCAAGCATCAAACGCTCTCCCTTTGAAATAATGGGAGCGCCGCCTCCCTTGGCGGCGCTCCGATCGTGATCGAACAATCAGGCGGCCTTGGCGGCAGGCATCGGATGAATGGCGTGGAACGGAATGCAAAGCCGGTTCCAGGTATTGATCATGCCCAGCGCCACGGAGAGCTTGACCAACTCCTCTTCCGAGAAATGTTCCAGCGTGCGGGCATAGAGTTCGTCCGAAACACCATTGTTGGCGATCAGCGTCACGGCCTCGGTCCAGGCCAAAGCGGCGCGCTCGCGCTCCGAAAACAGCGGCGATTCCTTCCAGGCCGAAACCAGATAAAGCCGCTGTTCGGTCTCGCCGTCGCGCCTCGCCTCACGGCTGTGCATCTCGACACAGAAGGAGCAGCCATTGATCTGTGAGGCCCTGAGCTTGATCAGGTGCAGCAGGCTTTCCTCGAGCCCGCATTCGTCGACCGCCTTATTGAGCGCCGACACCGCTTTCATGATCTCGGGCGCCTTGGCGAAGAACTGGAGCCTCTGTCTCATCATCTTTCCTTTCATGCTTGCTTGGTTGAACTGGATTTCTGCTGCCGCTGGTGGCGCTCGGTGAAAGCGCAGCTTGCCGCGACCGACCGCGGATCGGCGCCTTTCATGAAGTCCGACACGATGTCGGACAGCCTGACCTCGGCCAGCGCCGCGCGATAGGCGCGCTCCGCCTTCAGCATCGCAGCATTGATGCCGCACGGCCTGACATAGGCCGATGCATCGAGTTTCGTCGGGCCGCGCTGGCGGATTTCGCCGCATCGGAAAGCCGGCTCGCGCCCTTCGACCGCCAGCACGATGTCCAGCAGCGTGATGCGTTCGGCCGGTTTCGCCAACCGGTAGCCGCCCGCCGGCCCAGGAACGGATTCCAGGATGCGCGCAGCGGTGAGCATGTTGAGATGTTTCAGGAGATAGCTCGGCGACAGGCCAAACGCCTCCGCCAGGGCCGCACCTGGCATGGTGCTGTCGCCATCGACGCCAGCCAGCGTCGCCGCGCAGTGGATGGCCGCTTCGACGCCATCGCCGAGTTTCATGATACCAATCTCCAATACATGGATAACTTATATCCTGGATATTTTGTATCTGCAATAGCAAAATGAAAACGGCGCCCGAAGACGCCGCTTTTTTCCTCGAAAGTTCCGCCCTACTCCGCCGCCACCTTGGCCATCGGATTGTTCGGGTGCGTGGTCCAGTTGGCGTAGACCGGCGACACAGGCATGCCGGTGCGCTGGTCCATCACCCCGGCGGCCAGCGGCTCCATGGTGATGCAGTTGTCAACCGGGCAGACATTGACGCAAAGATTGCAGCCGACGCATTCGGCCTCGATCACCTCGAAATGCCTGACGCCGTCGACCATGCTGGTGATCGCCTGATGCGAGGTGTCCTCGCAGGCGATGTGGCAGCGGCCGCATTTGATGCAGGCATCCTGGTCGATATGCGCCTTGGCGACATAGTTGAGGTTGAGATACTGCCAGTCCGTGACATTGGGCGTGGCACGGCCGATGATGTCGTCGAGCGAGCGATGGCCCTTCTCGTCCATCCAGTTTTCGAGACCGGCGATCATCTCCTGCACGATCTTGAAACCGTAGGTCATCGCGGCCGTGCACACCTGCACGTTTCCGGCGCCGAGCGCCATGAACTCGGCAGCGTCGCGCCAGGTGGTGATACCGCCAATGCCGGAGATCGGCAGCCCCTGCGTTTCGGGGTCGCGCGCGATCTCGGCCACCATGTTCATGGCGATCGGCTTCACCGCAGGGCCGCAATAACCGCCATGCGAGCCCTTGCCGTCGATGGTCGGCATCGGCGCGAAGCTGTCGAGATCGACGCCGGTGATCGAGTTGATGGTGTTGATCAGCGACACCGCGTCGGTGCCGCCGTCATGTGCTGCTCGCGCCGGCTTGCGGATATCGGTGACGTTGGGCGTCAGCTTGGTGATGACGGGCATGCGCGTGTACTGCTTGCACCAGCGCACAACCATTTCGATATATTCCGGCACCTGGCCGACGGCGGCGCCCATGCCGCGCTCCGACATGCCGTGCGGGCAGCCGAAATTGAGCTCGATGCCGTCGGCGCCGGTTTCCTCGACAAGCGGCAGGATCGCCTTCCAGCTTTCCTCGACGCAAGGCACCATGATCGAGGCGATCAGCGCCCGGTCGGGCCACTCCATCTTGACCTGCTTCATCTCACGCAGATTGGTCTGCAAGTCGCGGTCGGTGATCAGCTCGATGTTGTTGAGGCCGAGCAGACGGCGGTCGGCGCCCCAGATCGCGCCGTAGCGTGGGCCATTGACGTTGACCACCGGCGGGCCCTCTTCGCCCAGCGTCTTCCAGACGACACCGCCCCAACCGGCCTTGAAGGCGCGCACGACATTGTAGGCCTTGTCGGTCGGCGGCGCCGAGGCCAGCCAGAACGGATTGGGCGATTTGATGCCGACGAAATTATTCCTGATATCTGCCATGCTCATGCCCTCCCCTTCGAGGTCAGTGCCCGGTGAATGGATTCCGCCGCATCACGCCCTTGCGCCACGGCCGAGACGGTCAGGTCGTCGCCACCGAATATGCAGTCGCCGCCGGCCCAGACCTTGGCCAGCGAGGTGCGCCCTTCCGCATCGACCTTGATGCGCCCGGCCTCGAGCTCGATCGCAGCACCGCTGCCGTTCAGCGCAGCGGGGACGAAACTCTGTCCGATCGCCTTGAACACCTGGTCGGCAACGAGGGTCAGCGTCTCGCCGGTGCCGGCAAGACTGTCGCCGTTCATGGCGGTGTATTCAAGCTCGATGGCATTGACCTTGCCGCCTTCGGCAATCACCCGCTTCGGCTGTAGCCAGTGTCGGATGACGACGCCGTTGGCGGCCGCCAGGTCCTGCTCGAATTCGGAAGCATTCATATGTTCCTGGCCGCGCCGGTAGCAGATCGTCACCTCCTCGGCGCCAAGCAGCTTCGACTGCACCGCGGCATCGATCGCCGTCATGCCGCCGCCGATGACGACGACGCGGCGGCCGACCGGCAGGCCGGAGAGATCGCTGGCTTGGCGCAGCTCGGAGATGAACTCGACGGCGTTGGTGACGCCCACGGCGGCCTCGCCATCGGCGCGCAGCGCATTGACGCCGCCGAGCCCCATGCCCAGGAACACCGCGTCATAATTGCGGATCAGGTCGGAGAGCTGATAGTCGCGGCCGAGCGCCTTACCGTTCTGGATATCAATCCCGCCAATCGAGGTAACGTACTCGACCTCGGCTTGGGCGAAATTGTCGACGCTCTTATAAGCGGCGATGCCGTATTCGTTGAGCCCGCCCGCCTTCGCGCGCGCTTCCAGGATTGTGACGTCGTGGCCATGGCGGGCGAGCCGATGTGCGGCGGCAAGGCCGGCCGGCCCGGCGCCCACCACGGCGACCGTCTTGCCTGTCGGTGCGGCACGTGGATAAAATTGCCTGTTCTCGCTCATCGCGATATCGGTGGCATAGCGCTGCAGCCGACCGATCTGCACCGGCTTGCCTTCCGCCACTTCGCGCACGCAGACCTCCTCGCACAGCGTCTCGGTCGGGCAGACGCGGGCGCACATGCCGCCCAGAATGTTCTGGTCGAAAATGGTCTTGGCCGAGCCGATCGGATTGCCCGTGGAGATCTGGCGGATGAACAGCGGAATGTCGATCGAGGTCGGGCATGCGTTCATGCACGGCGCGTCGTAGCAGAAATAGCAGCGGTCCGCTTCGACCAGCGCCTCGTGGTGATCGAGCGGCGGATGCAGGTCGGAAAAATTGTCCGCATACTGATCGGCAGGCAGCCGGCCGCCTGCAATGCCTTCCCTGAACTGGCCTTCTGCCATCGTCAGTTCCCCTTGTTTTCGTTTTAGGGAAGGCTAGCACGTTTTATTTTTTTATCAATTGGTCAATTTTCTACATAAGCCTCTGAAAAGGCTCGAATAAAACATGATAATTTGGTTCACGTTTAATATCATAATGCGCGAATGTCGAACTTTCGAGGAAGGACGGTCCGCTAAGCGGCAGGCCGCAATCATGGCATGCCTGTCGAGCCGCAATTTTTCCTCCGCTGTCGGATTTCCGTCTCGAAGATCGTCCTATGATGGATCGAAGGACGATCGACGCAAAAGGTGAGGAGACCGACGATGCCGAAATCCCCAATGCCCTTCTTCTGGTACGAATTGATGACATCAGACCTCGACGCCGCCGAGGCGTTCTATACCAAGGTGGTCGGCTGGACCGCGCAAGCCTTCGACAAGGCTCCCGGCATGCCGCGCTACATCGTCATGAATGTCGGCGAGCGTGGCGTCGGCGGGCTGATGACGATGCCTGAGGATGCCGCCAAGATGGGCATGCCTCCCGCCTGGCTTGGCTACATCCACACCAGGGATGTCGATGCTGCCGCGGCGTCGCTGCAGAAGGCCGGCGGCGCCGTTCATCGCCAGCCCGACGACATTCCGGGCGTCGGCCGCTTCGCCGTCGTCGCCGATCCGCAAGGCGCGACCTTCATGTTCCTGCAGCCGAACGGGCCCGACCAGCCGGTCGTGCCGGCCAGCACGCCGGGCCATATCGGCTGGCACGAGCTTTACACAACCGACTGGAAGGCCGCGTTCGACTTCTATTCCAGCCAGTTCGGATGGACCAATGCCGGCGATTTCGACATGGGGCCGATGGGAACCTATCAAACCTTCGCGGCCGGCCCCGAATCCGGTGGCGGCATCATGAACAAACCCGAACAGATCCCGGTGCCGGTCTGGCAGTTCTATTTCAACGTAACCGCCATCGACGCGGCGGCAAAACAGGTGACCGACAATGGCGGCAAGATCCTAATGGGCCCGATGGAGGTCCCCGGCGGCAGCTGGATCGTGCAGTGCCAGGATCCGCAAGGCGCCCATTTCGCCTTGATGGCGCCCGGACGGTAAGGGGCTCAACGTCGCACAGGAGGACGGCCTTTGATCGTAAGATTGAGGGCCGTGTCCTCGCTTGGCGCCGAGCTATTCCGGCGTCAGCACCGCGACTTTCAGGCCTGCCTTTTTTGCACCGCTGAACTGGACGGTGGCCGGGCCGGGCGCAAGCTTGAACCGAACGCTTTTGCGAATGTCCGGACAGGTCTTGACCCCGCTGTAGCCGGCCAATTTCACGGTATGGCCGTCTTGAATGACATCGATCCAGGCTTCGCCCGACAGGCTTATCTGGATGCCCCCTTCCGGCGGCACAACCATGCTGGCGACAGCGCCGAACGTGCCAGGCGCCGGGGCACGTTCCGGCGGGAGGGCGAATTCCGCCGTCTCGGCCGGCACCAGAACCAGATCGGCGGCAGCGCCGACCGCCAGCGTCGTCCCCGACGCAGCAGAAGGAGGCGCGGCGAACAGCGCCTGCTCGCGCGTTACCGGCCATTTGAAAGCCTCGCAGCCGGCATCCTCGGCCATCGCGAAGCTGGTACCGGCAAGGATTGCGAAAAAGCTGATGACGACTTTTTTCATAGCGAGAGACCCCCAAACGATTTCAACTATCTACAGATCGATACAACCAGAGGGATAATAATGCAACCTTAGGGAGAAAATATCGACGCGTTGCGGAACATCTCGCATCACCGATTGTTGATGTCCGGTAGCGGGAAGTGAATGGTCCATCTCGGGGCGATAATCTAGGCCGGACCTGGGGGGTGAAAACGGAGTTTCAGATGGCGCTTTTTGAAGGCTTGGCCCGACACCAGCCACAGGCGCTCGGCGTTCTGCGCATCATGACCGCGCTGCAGTTCATCGAGCATGGCAGCCAGAAGCTGTTCAATTTCCCAGCAAGCGCCGAACCCCACGCCCTCAGCGGGTTGACTTTGACAGCCGGCATTCTCGAGTTCGCCGGCGGCATCCTGCTCGCGCTGGGGCTGTTTACCCGCCCAGTCGCCTTCCTTCTGGCGGGCGAGATGGCGATCGCCTATTTCATGGCGCACATGCCGCGCGGCTTCTTCCCGGTCAACAATGGCGGCGATTTGGCGATCTCGTTCTGCTTCATCTTCCTCTATCTGTTCTTCGCCGGCCCTGGCGCCTTTGCGCTCGACAATCGCCGCGCTGCCTGATGCGAGCCGGATGCGGATTGTTCACGCCCGCATCCGCTGCAAATTGGCGTCGAACAGCGGCACCGGCTGCATGCGTGCGGCATGGCGCTTGCCGAGGATTTCGATCTCGAAGCCTTCGCTCTCCTCGGCGATCTCCTTCGGCACGTAGCCCATGGCCACCGATTTCCTTGAATGATGCGCATAGCCGCCTGACGTCACCCAGCCACGCACCGTGCCGCCGAACCAGATCGGCTCGTCGCCGATGACATCGGCGTCGGCAGCCTCGACGATGAAGGCGCGCAGCCTGAGCCTGCCGCCCTGCTTGCGCTCTGCCAACGCCCCGGTCTTGCCTATGAAATCGGCTTCCTTGCCATAGGCGACAAAGCGATCGAGCCCTGCCTCCAGCGGTCCGTAGATCGGCCGGTATTCGCGCGCCCACGAGCCATAGTTCTTTTCCAGCCGCAGTGCGTTCAGCGCACGGGAGCCGAACAGGCCAATGCCGAACTCCTCGCCCGCCGCCATCAGCGCCTGGAACGCCGCGCGCTGATATTCCGGCGCCACCCAGATTTCATAGCCGAGATCACCGGTGTAGCTGACGCGGCCTACCAGGCACGGCGCCATGCCGATATCCATCTTGCCGATGGCCATGAAGGGAAAGGCGGCGTTCGAGACGTCCGTCCGCGTGACCTTGGCCAGCACGTCCCGCGCCTTCGGCCCGGCGACGGCAAGGCCGGTGAGTTTCGCGCCCGAAGCCTCGATGCGGACAGAACCATCCGCGGGCAGATGCTTTTCGAACCAGCGCATATGGTACTGCTCGGCAATGCCGGAACCGGCGATGAACCACTCCTCGCCGCCGAGATTGGCCAGCGTGAAATCGCCGATGAGCTTGCCGTCCTCCTTCAGCATAGGCGCCAGCGTCATGCGGCCTGGCCTCGGCAGCTTGCAGGCGAGCAGCCGGTCGAGCCATGCAGCAGCCCCCTCGCCTGTCACGCCGTATTTGGCGAAATTCGAAATCTCGGCGATGCCGACGCCCCCGCGAACGTTTGCAACCTCCCTGCCGACATGCGCGAAATCGCTCGAGCGACGCCACGAGAACTCGTCCTTGACGCCTTCGGGCGCGTACCAGAGCGGCACTTCCAGCCCATAGGACACGCCCCATTGCGCGCCCTTGGCCGACAGCAGGTCATAGACCGGCGTGGTCTTCAGCGGCCGTCCGGCGGGCAATTCCTCATTGGGGAAGCGTATCGAAAAGCGCCTGGAATAGTTCTCGCGCACCTTAGCGTTGGTGTAGGCCATCGTCGCCCAGTCGCCATAGCGCGACACGTCCATGGCCCAGATGTCGGCGCCGGGATCGCCCTCGATCATCCAGTTGGACAGCGCGAGCCCAACGCCGCCGCCCTGGCTGAAACCGGCCATGACGCCGCAGGCCACCCAGAAGCCCGGCAAACCGCGCACCGGCCCGACCAGCGGGTTGCCGTCAGGCGCGAAGGTGAAGGGTCCGTTGATGATCTGCTTGATGCCGGTGTTCTGAAAGGCCGGGAAATGCCGGAAGCCGACTTCCAGCGACGGCGCGATGCGGTCGATGTCCGGCTCCAGCAATTCATGGCCGAAATTCCACGGCGTCTGGTGCTCGGACCATGCCTTGTTGGCCTTCTCATAGGTGCCCATCAGCATGCCGCCGCGCTCCTGGCGCAGATAGAGCTCGCCGTCGAAATCGACGGCGTGGATGATCTCGGTGCCGGTCTTGGCGTTCCAGGCGGCGACCTCCGGCATGTCCTCGGTGATCAGGTACATGTGCTCCATGGCCAGCACCGGCAGTTCGAGCCCGACCATGCGGCCGACCTCGCGCGCCCAAAGGCCACCGGCGTTGACGACATGCTCGGCCACGACCTCGCCCTTGTTGGTGATGACGCGCCACAACCCGTCGGGACGCCGCACGATGTCCTCGACCTTGGTGAAGCGCTCGACCTCGGCGCCCAGCTTACGCGCAGCCTTGGCATAGGCATGGGTGACGCCGGAGGGATCGAGATGGCCGTCTTCCTTGTTGCGGACAGCGCCGACGAACTGCTTGGGGTCGAGCAGCGGCATCAGTTCGGCCGCTTCTTTCGGCGAGATTTCTTCGAGATCGATGCCGAGATAGCGACCCTTGGCGACGACGCCACGCAGCCAGTCGAGCCGCGCCTCGGTCGCCGCCAGCAGCACGCCGCCGGTCAGATGCACGCCGGTCGCCTGACCGGAAAGCTCCTCGATCTCCTTGTAGAGGTTGATCGTGTATTTCTGCAGCTTGGCGACGTTGGGATCGCCATTGATCGTGTGCATGCCGCCGGCCGCGTGCCACGTCGAGCCTGAAGTCAGCTCGTCTCGCTCCAGAAGCACGACGTCGGTCCAGCCATGGCGGGCGAGATGGAACAGCACGGAACACCCGACAACCCCGCCGCCAATGACCACGACCTTTGCATGCGATTTCATGGGTTCTTCTCTGATATCAGTGAGTTGGATGGGCTAGATGATTCAAAAAGAGACGTTCGTGGCGCATCACGGCTCGCCCGCCCCAATCGCTTCCTTGCGCTTGGTCACGTAGGCCTCCAGCGCTTCGCGCACGGTGACGTCCATCGGCGGCTCGACATAGTCTTCGAGCGCCTTCTTCCACAACCGCGTCGCGCGCGCGGTTGCGTCGAGGCCGCCGGCTTCCTGCCAGGCTTCAAAATTCTGCCAGTTCGAAAGCATCGGCTGATAGAAGGCCGTCGCATAACGTTCCAGCGTGTGCGGCTCGCCGAAGAAATGGCCGCCGGTCGGCACCGCGCCCAGCGCCTCGACGGCAAGCTCGGCCTCGTCGACCACGATCGGGCGCAAAAACTCCATCATGTACTGGATCATTTCGACGTCGATGATGAATTTCTCGAACGACGCCGTCAGCCCGCCCTCCTGCCAGCCGGCGGCGTGATAGACGAGGTTGCCGTGGCCGAGCACAGCGCCCCACAGCGCCATCAACGTCTCGTAAGCGCCTTGCGCATCGGCGGCGTTGGAGGCCGAGCCCGGCGTTGTTCGGTAGGGCAGCCCGTAACGCCGTGCCAATTGCCCCGACGCGATGTTGGCCTTGGTGTTTTCAGGCGTGCCGAAGGCCGGCGCGCCCGACTTCATGTCGACATTGGAGGTAAAGGCGCCATACATGACCGGCGCGCCCGGACGCACAAGTTGCGTCAGGACTACGCCGAACAGTGCTTCCGCATTCTGCTGCGCGAGCGCACCCGCCAGCGTCACCGGGCTCATCGCGCCCATCAGCGTGAACGGCGTCACTGCCACAGACTGGCCGAATTCGGCCATCGTCATCAGCCCCTCGGCCATCATCTCGTCGAAACGGCGCGGCGAGTTGACCGAGATGATGGTGGCGATGCCGGGATCGTCGCGCAACTGGTCCAGCGTCAGCCCGCGCGCGATCGCCATCATCTCGATCCCGTCCAGCGCCCTGCCCCGGCCGATCGCCGAGACATGGAAGCTTTTGTCGGTCAGCGTCAGATTGGTGAAATAGGTGTCGAGATGGCGCGAATTGGCCGGCAATTCGACCGGCGCGCAGACCTGGTTGCCGAGCATGTGCACGCAGTTGAAATGCTGCGCCAGCCGGGTCAGGTCCGCATAGTCGCGCAAATTGCCGGGGCGGCGGCCCCGCGCCATGTCGTGCACATTGGGCGGCCCCGCAACGAGCGTGAAATTGATTGTGTTGCCGCCGAGATGAACGGCGTTGGCCGGATTGCGCGGTGTAAGGGAATAATTGGACCGCGTCGTCTTCAGCGCCTCGTCGACCATGCCGCGGTCAATGCGCACGTTCGCCGACGCGTGGTCCACACTGGCACCGGCCTGCTCGAACAGCGAGAGCGCCCGCGGGCTCATCACCTCGATGCCGAAATTCTCCAATATGTGCATCGACGCCTGGTGGATCGCCTCGATCTGGTCGGGCGACAGCAAGGCCATCGGCGGATAAGGATTGGTCACCCGCCTCGCCGGCAGCTGCGGGATAGGCCCTGGTCCCCGGTTGCTGGTGCGCTCGGCGCCGCGCTTGCGTCTTGGTTCGTTCATGCCAGGCATCAAAGCCTCGACAAACCGCGCCAGCTGTCAGAAATACGCCGTTTGCGGGCGCGATTTTAACCGAGGCGGCATTTTCGAAACATCGATTTATGAAAAGCGACAAGATATGTCGGGTGATCAATATGGCATTTTTCTGAAGCGCCCGCATCGGCGGCCCGTTAACGAGGGCAGCAAGATTCCCTTTATGATTTGAGCCTATTGCTCTGCCGATGCGTAGGTCAAGTTTTAGTAAAATTGTAGCGGTTGGTATGCTGCTGGCACTTTCGGCCTGTGCGACGGCCCCCAGCCACATCAACAATGTCTGCGCCGTCTTCGACCAGAATGACGGCTGGTTCGACAATTGGCAGTCGGCCGCCGAACGCGCCGAGCAGAAATACGGCGTGCCCGTCCCCGTGCTGATGGCGACCGTGCGCAAGGAATCCGGTTTCAAGAGCAACGCCCGGCCGCCGCGCACCAAACTGCTCGGTTTCATCCCCTGGAAGCACGTCTCGTCGGCCACCGGCTTCTCGCAGGCGCTGGACGGGACCTGGTCGCAATATCAGAGCGAAACGGGCAACTGGGCGGCCCGCCGGACCAAATTCTCCGACGCCGTCGATTTCGTCGGCTGGTACCATTCCAAGACAGCGGATACCTACGGCGTCGCCCGCAACGACACCTACAATCTCTACCTTGCCTACTATCTCGGCTGGACCGCCTATGGCCGCGGCAATCGTGGCGATTCCGGCGTCCAGAGCTATGCCCGGGCCACCGACAAGATGGCCCGCGACTATGCCGAACAGCTAAGGCAGTGCGGCAGCTAAAGGGCTCCCGCTACAACGACAGCATCTGTCAGCGCGGCTTCCTGCCGAACACCTTGATGTATTCCGCCTCGCCGCCCTTGGCGAGCGCCTTCGCCTGCTTGACCCAGTCCTCGCGCTCGATGCGGCCCTGGAATCTCAAATGGTCGTCGACCCACTCCCGTTCGGCCTTCTTCCACGAGGCAATTTGAGCGTAGGTGAAGATACCGAGGCCATTGAGGATGGCTTCCGTCTTCGGACCTACGCCGGATATCAATTTCAAGTCGTCCGGCTTGGCAGGCTTGGAGATGCCGGCGGGTCGGTTCCTGTCGGCCGCGCCATCACGCGCCGCGCCTGGTCTGGCCGCACGGCCGCTAATTGGTGCGACACGCGCATTCTCTGCCTGGCGGCCCTCGCCAAGCGTTCTCGGCGTGAAAGGCGCGGAGGTCGCGTTGGCATCGGTCGCCGGTGCACCTGTTTCGGAGACCTCGTCGCGCACCTCGTGGCGGCGGGCTCGCCACACGGCTTCTGTCTCCTCGGCGTCCTCTCCCACCGCGCTGGCTTCCGCACTGGCGGTCTTGCCATGTGGTCGGCTGGGCGGCTGACCGGCAAAGCCCGGACCGGCACCATGCGGCGCATCGTCCGGCACGCCCTCATGGTCGGCATGCTGCTTGTCGAACTTGATCACCGGCTCCATCGTCGCCAGAACGTCGTCCGAGAGCCAGCACAGGCTCATGTGCCCGTCGCCCAGGTTCTTTACCGGCGGCACCTTGGTTTCGCAGAGATTATCCGGCACCAGTCTCTTGTAGCCGCAGCGCGTCTGGAATGGACAGCCTGTCGGCGGGTTCATCGCCGAGGGTATGTCGCCCTCCAGCACGATGTGCTTCTTGACCACGCTGGTGTCGGCGATCGGGATCGCCGAAAGCAGTGCCTCGGTGTAGGGATGATAGGGCGGCGCGAAGATCTGGTCGGTCGTACCTTGCTCGACGATATAGCCGAGATACATGACGACGACCCGGTCGGCGATATAGCGCACGACCGACAAATCGTGGCTGATGAACAGCATCGTCGTCTTGTTCTTGCGCTGGATGTCCATCAGCAGCTCGGTCACCGCCGCCTGCACCGACACGTCGAGCGCCGAGACCGGTTCGTCGGCCACCACCACCTTAGCATCGCCGGCAAAGGCGCGCGCCACGCCGATGCGCTGCTTCTGGCCACCCGAAAGCTGGCGCGGCTTGCGGCTCTCGAAGGCGCGCGGCAGCTTCACCAGGTCAAGCAATTCCAGCATGCGCTTGCGCCGGTCGGCGACGGTCTTGCCGACGTTGAACTTTTCCAGTGTGCGGATGATCTGCGAGCCGACCGAATGGCTGGGGTTGAGCGTATCGAACGGGTTCTGGAACACCATCTGGATCGACGACACCGTGTCGACGCTGCGGCTCTCGATGCCGGTCGACTGGATTTCCTTGTTGGCGAGCGTGACCTTGCCGGAGCTCGCCGTCTCGAGCCCGAGCAGTACTTTGGCCAGCGTCGATTTTCCGCACCCGGATTCGCCGACAATGGCGACGGTTTCGGATTCGCGCGCCGTAAACGAAATCGTCTCGTTGGCCTTGACGACGCGGCCCTCGCTTGAGCCGAACACCTCGCTGCCGCCAACCTTGTAGTATTTTCTCAAGTCCTCGATCTTGAGTACCGGTGCGCCAGGCACGACCTTCTCATTGACCTTTTTGGCGCCGGGCGGCAGGGCGTCCCAATCGATTTCGTTGAAGCGCACGCAGCGCGAGAAATGACCTTCATGTCCCGCGACTTCGATCATCGGGATTTCGGCGGCGTTGCAGACGCCCTCGACGAAATGGTGGCAGCGCGGACCGAAATTACAGCCCTTCGGCCTTTCATGCGGCAGGGGCAGCTGGCCGGGGATCGAGATCAGCGGCCGCGAGTTCTTGTCGGCGCCCGGCAGTGGAATCGAGCGGAAAAGGCCCTGCGTATAGGGATGGCGCATCCGGTCGAACACGTCCTTGATCTTGCCGGTCTCGACGGCCTCGCCCGAATACATCACCGTGATGCGGTCGCAGGTCTCCAGGATCAGGCCAAGATTGTGCGACACGAAGATCATCGAGGTGCCGAACTTCTCGCCCAGCCCCTTGACCAGTTCGACGATGCCCGCCTCCACCGTTACGTCTAGCGCCGTCGTCGGCTCGTCGAGGAGAAGCAGCGCCGGCTTCGACAGCAGCGCCATGGCGATGACGATGCGCTGCTGCTGGCCGCCCGAAAGCTGGTGCGGATAGGAGCGCATCATGCGTTCCGGATCGGGAAGCTTCACCGAGCGCACCATTTCGAGCGCACGTTTATAGGCCTCCTCCTTCGACACCTTGTCGTGGATCAGCGGCACTTCCATTAGCTGCTGGCCGATCTTCATCGCCGGGTTCAGGCTCGCCATCGGCTCCTGATAAATCATGGCGATCTTGTTGCCGCGGATGCTGCGCAGCTCCTCCTCGGAGAGCTCGCCCATGTCCTTGCCCTGGAACTTGATCTTGCCGCCGACGATCTTCCCGATGTTGGAGAGATCACGCATGATGCCGAGCGACACGGTCGACTTGCCGCAGCCGGATTCGCCGACAATGCCCATCGCCTCGCCGGGCATGACCGTGCAGGAAAAATCCATCACGGCCGGTATCTCGCCCTTGCGGGTGAAGAAGGAGATCGACAGGTTCTCGATCTCGATGATCGGCCCATTGTTCGGCCTGGCCGGATTTCGAACTGCCTCGTTCATGGGTCGCTCCAATCCTTGGTTCTTCCGGGCAAGTAGGGTCGAGGACCCCGCCATCAATCCTTCATCGATTGCTCGCGCAGGGAATCGGCGAGCAGGTTTAGCCCCAGCACGAACGACATCAGCGCGATCGTCGGCGGCAGTGCCGGGTGGATGAAGGAACGCAGCAGCCGGCTGGCATCCTTGATCGCAGTGCCCCAGTCGGGACTTTCCGGCGCCAGCCCGAGGCCGAAATAGCCCAGCGTGCCGAGCAGGATGGTTGTGTAGCCGATGCGCAGGCAGGCATCGACGATCAGCGGTCCGCGCGCATTGGGCAGGATCTCCCACAGCATGATGTACCATGGCGACTCACCGCGCGTCTGGGCCGCCGCCACATAGTCCCGCGTCTTGATATCCATGGTCAGGCCACGCACGATGCGGAACACGCCCGGGCTGGAGGCGAACACCACCGCCACGAAGATGTTGAGCTGGTTGGGATCGATATGCACGATCTTCAGCGGGTCGGCATCGAACACCAGGCCGGCATAGATCCAGCCGCCGACCACCAGCGTCAGTCCGAGCAGGATGTAGATCCGGTCGGAACGGTTCTTGTAGCGCGTCCAGAACAGCACGCAGAAGAAAATAATCGGGAACAGGAAGAAAACGCCGGCCAGCGCGTAGGGGATCGGCGTGTCCATGATGCCCGGCGTCACCAGGAGGTAGAACAGCAGGATAACCGGGAAGGCCAGCACGAGATTGGCCAGGAACGACAAAACGGTATCGATCTTGCCGCCATAATAGCCGGCCGGCAGGCCGAGCGTGATGCCGACCATGAGCGCGAAGCCGGTCGCCGCCGGCGCGATGATCAGGACGATCTGGCTGCCATAGACCATGCGTGAAAAGACATCGCGGGCGAGCTTGTCGCCACCGAATAGATAAGCGAGGCCCGATTGCGGTTCGATGGCTCCGGGCAGTGTATCCTTCATGATGGGAATCTGGCCGAGCGGATCGAAAGGCGAGATGGTCGAGGCGAAGATCGCCGTGAACAGCCAGAACAGGCAGATGGCCACCCCCGCTATGCCGACGCCGCTGTCGAACAGTTGGCCGTAGAGAGCCAGCTTCTTCTTGTAGAGGAAGCTCGCGCCCATGACGATGAGAAGCGCGAGCCAGACCGGCCAGAAGCGCCAGAGCACTTCGAGGACGACGGTGGAGGCGCCGATATATTGGGCTTGCATGCGCCGTCTCCCCTACTGGACCCGAATGCGCGGATTGAGGAACGCGTAGCCGACATCGGAAATGAGCTGCGTGATCAGGACGATGAACACCGAGACCAGCGAGCAGCCGAGCAAAAGGTCGATGTCGTTGTTGCCTGCGGCCTCGACCAGCGTGTAGCCGAAGCCCTGATAGCGGAACATCACCTCGACGATGACGACGCCGGTGAGCAGCCACGGAAACTGCAGCATGATCACGGTGAAGGGCGCGATCAGAGCGTTGCGCAGCGCGTGCTTGACCACCACGCTTTTGAAGGAAAGACCCTTCAGCCGGGCGGTGCGGATATATTGCTGCGTCATCACCTCGACCATCGAGGCACGCGTCATGCGCGCGATGTAGCCGATGCCGTAGATGGCCAGCGTGATCACCGGCAGCGTGAAGTTATAGAAGGTGATGCCCTGGCTTGCCGATGCGGCGGATCCGTTCAGCCAGCCAAGCCAGGAGGCGAAGATGACGGTAAAGATGACGCCCGATACATATTCGGGCGTCGCCGTCGAGGCGATCGAGGCGACCGACAGCACCCGGTCGGTGCGCGACCCCTCGCGCATGCCGGCCAGGATGCCGATCAGCAGCGAGACCGGCACCATCACCGCCAGCACACAGAACATCAGGATGCCCGTGGCGCCGAGCGCAGGGAATAGCTTGGCCCCCACCGTGGTCTTGAATTTGGTCGAGCAGCCGAAATCACCCTGGAGCACGCCGGAGAACTTCGGCTCGGCCGGATCATTGCAGAAAGAGAAGCGCTGCGCCGGCTTACCGGTCGCCGGATCGGTTACCGGCTGCTTGGGCACGACGCCGAGCCACTGGCCGTAGCGCACGAAAAAGTTCTGCCGGTAGCCGTGATTGACCAGCCAGCTTTCCAGCTGTTCGGCCGAGGTGTGCATCTCGGTCTGGCTGATCGCCAGCTTCTTCAGGTTGGGTTCCAGATTGACGAGGAAGAAGACGACCAGCGTCAGGCACAGCATCGTGAGCAGTATCGTGCCGATGCGTCTGGCGATGAATGAGAACATTGTACCCCCCTGCCGGCCGGGTTGGGGTCAGATAGGTTCAACCCTGTATCAAAAACCTTGTGACGTCACGCCGCCGCTGCATCCAATGCAACGGCGGCGATGCCGCGGGAGCGAAAGGCGCTGGCGCCCCGCTCCCGACAGGCTGTGGGTCACGCCTGATCGAGCCAGACCTTGCCGAAGTCGTGCTCGTAGGTGGGGTGCATCGAGTGGTTCTTCACCTCGGGCTTGATGTTGATGTAGAGCTTGCGCCAGTAAGGCTGGATGATGATGCCGGAATCCTGCAGCATCTGCTCGATGTCCTTCATCACCACCTTGCGCTTCTCCGCGTCGGCGATCCCGAGCGCCTCGTTGACCTTCTTGTCGAAGTCCGGATTGGCGTAGGCCGTCTCGTTCCAGGCTTCACCCGAGCGGTAGGCGATGGCGATGACCTGGATGCCAAGTGGACGCATGTTCCAGTTGGTTTCCGAGAACGGATATTTCGTCCAGTCGTTCCAGAAGGTCGAGCTCGGCAGCACGGTGCGCTTCACCTTGATGCCAGCCTCGCGCAGTTGGGCCGCGATCGCGTCCGTGGTGTTCTTGTGGTAGTCCTCGTCGTTGCTGATCAGCTCGTGTTCGAAATCGATCACGCCGGCTTCCGTCAGCATCTGCTTGGCCTTGGCGATGTCGCGCTTGATTTTGGGCAGCTCGACATATTCGGGATGGATCGGCGCGACATGGTGGTTCTCGGCCGGCGTGCCGGCATTGCCGTAGCCGAGCTGCAGCACCACCGAGTTGTCGACGGCCAGACACATCGCCTGACGCACTTTCTGGTCGCCATAAGGCTTGGCGTTGACGTTGAAGCGCGACACCACGGTGGCGGCGGTCACGACCTCGGAAGGCGGCGCGCCGACGTCTGCGATGATCTTGACGTAGTCGGCGGTCGTCTCATGGTTGGTCTGAACTTCGCCCGATTCGAAGGCCGAAACCGTTGCGGCCGGATCGGTGCCGTAATCGATGAACTCGACGCCATCGAGGAAGGCTTCGCCCTGCCACCACTTGCCGGTCTCGCGGCGCTTGTAGACGACCTTCTGGCCGACGTCGTAGGAGACGAGCTCGAACGGACCCGTACCGATCGGGCAGTTCTTGAAGTTGGCGCCCTTCTCGTCGAAGCTCTTGTGCACCACCAGTGCCGGATAATCGGTCAGGTTGGGGATGATGGCGATATCGGGTTTGGTGAGCTTCAGCTTGACGGTCATGTCGTCGACCTTGATGACCGACCCTTCGCGCAATTTCTTGGTCTTGTCATCGACGAGGCTGCCGAGACGGCCCGGCATGGAGTTGCCTTCCGCGGCCTTGTCGGCCCAGCGGGTGAAATTGTAGATCACGTCGTCGGCGGTGAACTTGTCACCATTGTTCCATTCGACGCCCGGCCGCACATGCAGCGTGTACTCGGTGGCGTCGTCATTGATGTCCCAGCTTTCCAGGAGATAGGGCGCGAATGTGTACTGGTGGGTGTATTTCACCAGCGGCTCGAGCGCCTGCCTCTCGGCATTGGAGATTTCCGACCAGTCGGCCGTGCGCGGATCCTTGGGATCCTTGACCGACATTGCCACCTTGAGCACGCCGCCTTTCTTACCCTGCACGTCCTCGGCCCTGGCCGGCGTCGGGGCGGCGAGCCCCAGAAGGCCATAGGCCATGGCCGTCGAAGCGCCGAAGACGCTGGCGAGCGCGAGGAATTCGCGGCGATCGACCTTACCCGACTTGGCCTCTTCGGCCATGGCCAGGATGTGATCCGGAACGCTATCGCCATTACTCTTGTAGATTGTCATGACTAACTCCCATTGTTGGCTTTCCGCCGATTAACATTCCGCATCCAGGCCATGATGTCAAAGACGGCATGGTTGGGAACATATTGACGAATGTGCAACTTTGGAGGGGGAGCGGTTCGCGTGATAGCGACAGTCTTGGCGCAAAATTGCTAGTGCGCGACGGATTTCCACTAAATCTCTTCAGGCGATTAAACTGAGACATTGGCGCGGTTTGCGACAGGACCAGCCCTCGCCAGGATGAGGGCCAGCCCAAGTCTCCGCTTCAATATTCCTTCTCGTAGAAGATGCCGCCCTTGGCTTCGCCGGCGTCCGTCGCCTCGCCGCGCAGTTTGACGCCACGTCCCACGTTGAGGTCGATCGTGGCCTTGCCCGAGCCCGGCTTGTCGCCTTTCTGGATCGTCACATAGGTGCGGTCGTTGAGGTACTTGCCGGCAGAAACCGCCGTGCCGCCCTTTTCGTCGGTGGTGACATCGAGATCGTCGACGCCGATCGCGCTGCGCAGGTTTTCCAGCAGCGACGTCGAGCCGCCGACACCGGCGAGTTGCCCGGCGGCTTCGGCCAGTTGCGCGATCTGCAGCGGCGACAGGTTCGACATGGACCGCCCGAAGATCAGTTGCGCCAGCACCTCGTCCTCGGGCAGCGCCGGCACCGAGGTGAAGGTGAATTTCGGATTGGTCGCCTCGCCCGACACCACGATGGTGACGGTTGCGCTGCTCGTGGTCGTTGTCGCGGTCAGGTTGAGATAGGGCACCAGCGAGCCAGAAAAGCCGACCGTGCCCTCGGTGAAGGTCAGCCGCTTGCCGAGAATCGACAGCCGCCCGCGTTGCAGCGTGAAAGTGCCGACCGCTTGCGGCGATGAGGCCGGACCGGTCAGCCTGAGCGAGCCGCCGAGTTCGGCGTCCACGCCCCTGCCCTGGATGAAGATCTGGTTCGGCGCGTTGACGGTGACATCCAGCACAAGGCCGCTGCCACCCGTCTTGCCGCTGGTCGTGGCCGGGCGCAATGCCTTGTCCTGCGCCCTCACCGCGCCGGGCGCGTTCTTGTGTTTGACATCGAGCGCCGAAAGCGAACCTGGCAATTTGTCCGGAACGGTGATCACGGTCTTGGCAAGGTTGACGGTGCCGGCAATCACCGGCGCCGACGTCAGCGGTCCTTTGATCGTCAGGTCGCCGCCAAGATTGGCGGTGACCACCCGCCCATCGGTGTAGCGGCTGTCGGTGAGCTTGATCGACAGATCGGCCGGGAACCCCTGCGCCGGATTGATACCGACCGTGCCGCTGGCCGACAGGCTGCCGCGCGTCGACAGCGTCCCGGTCAGCCGGTTGATCCTGGCGACGCCATTGCCGATGGAAATTTCGGCTGCGATGTCGTTGACCGCAAGCCCGGAACGCGCGTCGAGCAGGCGGGCGCCCGACGTGCTGATGCTGCCGCCGATGACCGGCGATGTCGCGGGACCGCGTACCTGCACATTGACACTCGCGGTCCCCGTCAGCGACAGGCCTTGCGCGGCGAGCTTCTGACTGAGGATGCCGAACGGCACGGCGCCATTGAAGTCGAGCGCGAGCGCCGGCGTGCCTGATGTCGTCACTGTGCCGCCCCCCTTGAGACCAAGGCCGGCCCCATCGCTGACATTGGCGTTGAAGGTCAGCTTGTTGCCGGCAAAGGTGCCGGAGGAAGAGACACTCACCGCACCGACCCCCGCGCCGCGGGTCTGGGAGGTCTGGACGCCGGCAGCATCGAGGTTGAACGCCGCACTGGGGCTGGCTGGTGCCCCGGTGACCTTCACCGTGCCCGAAATCGAACCGGCGGCATCGAGACCCCGCGAAAAACTGTTGGCAAGCGAGATCGGCACCCGCGCCAGCGCCGCGTTGATGTCGAGCGCCTGCCCGATCTTGCCGGTCACCGTCGCCGTGCCGCCGCCCAGGTTGAGCACCAGCCTGTCCAGCGTCGTCGTGCCATTGGCGATGGTGACGGTCGAAGCCTGCGCGATGGCAGCCTTTATGCCTTGGACGGTCGCCTCGCCGGAAGCAAGCTCTATGGTCGTCGTGCCGTTTGCCGCCTTCACGCGGCCCGCGGCCCTCGCCGGAATTCCTTTCACCGTCGCGCCGCCGGAAAAGCCGGTCCAGTCGCCGTCACGCTTCAGGTCGACATCGATGCCGCTGATCACCGTGCCGCCCGACGTGACGGTGTCGGCATGGATTTTTCCGGAGATGACCGGAGCGGCGAGGTAATTGGCGATCAATGCGTCGATCGACACGGCCTTCGCCTGAAGATCGCCGCGCGTGACCGAGGCGGTCGTAGCCTTGATGGCGACCTGCGGTGCGGCACCGTTCTTCGAGAACGCAATCGTGCCGCGCACATCACCTTCCGCTTTTTCCAGCGCCAGTGCGGCAAGCGGTCCTATATCGGGCAGGTCGAGAGAGATCGTGCCTTCGGGTATGAACTTGTCGTCCAGCGCCAGGTCGCCGGAAATCCTGTTTTGGCCCAGCGACAAAAGCAGGCCATTGATGGCGCTCTTGCCGTCCGCGGTCGCCAGCACCGCACTGCCTTGCAAGGGTTGGCCCGCGACATTGCCTGTCAGCTGCACATTGGCCGCCGGCTTGGCCGCGTCGGCTTTGCCGGTGGCGGTTAGTCTGAGCCCGGTGATCTCGCGCGACGCCACCGAAAGCTTGTCGCTGTCGACGGTCAGCGACAGATCCGGCGCGGTCGCCGGGCCCTGCGCATTCAGCGCAAAGGCGATAGCGCCTTTGGCATCCTTCGACAGCAGCGAAACATCGCCCAGCACGCCCTTGATGTCGGCGGCCAGCGTATTGTCGGCAAGGCTCGCCTGCCCCTGTGCGGTCAGCGCGCCGGAGGCCAGCGTCAATCCGCCTATGGCGATATTACCGTTGGGCTCGCGCTTCAGCGTGGCGCTCAACTGCGCCCGTTCGCCAAGCATGCCGCGTGCTGCGGCCGGCAGGGCCGACGATGGAGCATCCGTCTTCAGCTTGAGGTCGATGGCGCCGTCACGCAGCGACACCAGGCCGGCGACCTGGCTGTTGAGCGCGTCGCTTTTGAGCGAGCCGCTGTCGATGGCGACAGCGTCGGCTGACAGGCGCCCGCTGAGCGCGGCCGTGACCTTGCCGGCGATCAGCGGCGCGATGGTGGGATTGTCGAGCCCAACCCTATCCACCGAAACTGTGCCCGAAACCGGCCCGGCGCGGTTCTTCAGATCGAACGCATCCGAGTGCAATGCCAGGCTCAGTCCGTCCACCTTCGCCGGTCTCGTGGCGATCGAGGGCAGGATCGCGGACATATCCAATCGGGCCCGCGTGCTCTCGCCCGCCATCTTTGCCGACAGCGACCGGACCTCGATCTTGATGGGACTCTCGGCGCTTCCGACCGTGAGCGGCAGACTTGGACCGGATGAGACGAGGTCAAGGGCGAAATCGCTGGCGCCGTTCGGATTGATCGTGCCGGCAGCTTGACCGGAAACCTTGTCACCGGAGAGCGTCGCGTGATCGAGGACGACGCCGCCGGCCATGGTGTAGCGGCCGGCCGCGTCGACTGCGAGCTGCCCAAGCCCAGTCTGGCGGGTTTGGCTTGTTTCGACACCGGCCAGTTGCACATTGAACCGGACGTCCGGAGCCGACGGCGAGCCCGTTACCTCAGCGCTGCCATCAAGCGTTCCAGCGGCATCGAGGCCGGGCGAAAAGCCGTTGGCAAGGGCAGCCGGCAAGGCGGAGACCTTTGCCGCGAGATCGAGCGTCTGGCCGGCGGTACCGGACAGCGCCACCGAGCCGCCGCCGACATCGAGCGCTAATTTTTCGATGCTGGTGGTGCCATCGGCGATACTGAGCATAGATGGCTCGGCAATTGCCGCCTTGATGCCGCGAATCGTAGCCTCGCCCGAGGCGATCTCGACGCTGGTGACGCCATCGGCGATCTTCACGCGCCCCGCCGCCTTCGCTGGAATGCCGGATACGGTGGCGCCGCCGGAAAAATTCGTCCAGTCTCCGTCGCGCTTCAGATCGACGATGATGCCGCCGACTTGGGTGGTCCCCGACGTCACAGCATCGGCCTTGATCGAGCCTGAAATCGCCGGCGCCTTGAGATAGTTGGCAATCAAGGCATTGACGGCGATTGTGCTGGCCGTCACCTCGCCGCGCGCGATCGACGTGCTCTTCGCGTCAATGGCAACGGAGGGCACGTCGCCACTCTTGGCAAAGCGAATGGTGCCGTTGATGTCGCCGGTCACCGCCTGGCCGGCCAGCGCCGCAAGCTGATCGATTGCAGGCGCAGAAAGAATGAGCGTGCCCAGCGGCATGAACTTGTCATCCAGTGCCAGATCGCCCGACACCTTGTTGTCACCCAGCGACACCGCAAAGCCATTGATCGAGCGCTTGCCTTCGCTCGTCACCAGCGCCGCCTTGATGTCGAGCGGCTGGTCGTTGACGGCGCCGGTCAGCGAAACATTGGCGGAAGGGCTAGCAATGTCGGCCTTGCCGCTCGCGGTCAGCTTGATCGACTTCACCGTGCGGCCCGAGGCCGTCAGGCTATCGCTGTTGGCGGAAACCGTGAAATCCGGCGCGGTCATGGCGCCGCTTGCCGACAGGGCGAAATCGACACCGCCCTCGACCGGGACGCCGACCGTCGGCGACAGCACCGAAACATCCCCCAGCCTGCCTTTGATATCGGCCAGGATGTCGGTACCTTGCATGCTGGCGGTACCGCTGGCGCTGAGCGAACCGGACGTGAGTTCGATCGAGTTGGCGGCGAACGAGCCCTGCGGATCGCGCGACGCTGTGGCCGAGAACTTCACCCGCCCGCCGAGCACCGAGGCGATCTGCTGCGGGAAGGCGGTCGCCACGGCATCGGCATTCATCTTGAGCTGCATCGACAGGTCGGCGAGCGCCACGGTCGCCGTCAGCGAGGCATTGAGCGCATCGGACCGGAGCGTGCCCTGATCGATGACAATGGCGTCCTTGCTGAGGGAACCAGCCAGGCCGACATCGACCTTGCCAGTGACCAGCGGCGCCAGCGTCGCGACGTCGGTTTTCAGGCCACCGGCCCCAAGCTTGACGGTAACCGGCCCGGTGCGGTTCTGGATGTCGAAACCGTCGGAGTGTATCTGCGCCGCCAGGTCGTCTAGCCGCGTGCCGCCGACGACGATCGAAACGAAGGAGGCGCCGATATCGACGACCGGCGCCTTGCCGTCGCCGAACGCCCGGGCGGTGGCATTCTTGATCGCCAGCGTGATCGGCTGCGCCTTGCTGCCGACGCTAACCACCACGGGTGGCCCCTTGGCGGCGAGTTCGACCGAAAGATCGCTGGCTCCGGCGGGATCGACGATACCGGTCGCGGTGCCGTGCACGGCATCACTGTCGATGTTGGCCCGGTCGACACTGATCCCGCCCGCCGTCGTGGCGGTGCCCGCCATATCGAAGCTGGTCTTACCGGCAAACAATGGTTTCAGGTTCTCCGGCAGGAAGCGGGCGAAATCGCCGTCGCCCTTGGCTTCGAGATAGTTACCCTTGTCGGTGAGCTGATGGCGGCCGGTGAGCTGGGTTACGATCCGATGATCGACAAGGAAGGTACCGACGCCACTCCAGTTGGCCAGCGGGCCGGTGCCCGAGACGACGATGTCGACCGGCGGCGTATCCGGCAGATTGAGCAGATTGGCGATGATGCCGCCGGCCGGTTCCGACGCCTTGAGGTTGAGGTCGAGCTTGTTGTCCGCTGGCGCGAAATGGATCTGCGCGTCGACATTGCCCTGTTTGCCGTCATGGCGGGTAATGTTGAGCACCGTCTCGACCGACAGCGGTGCGGCGTCGGCCTTCACCGAGGCCTTGGCGGCGAGTTCGGCGATGCCGCTGCCGGCCAGTTGTTGGCCAAGCGCGACTTCCGGCAAGTCGATCTGCTTGATATCAATGGAAACCGGCAGCGTCGTCGCGCCGCCTTGCGCCGGCTGCTGCGTGCCGGCCACCGGCAGACGCGCAAGTTCGATGCGCTCCGCCGCGATGCGGTCGGCGCTGAAGTTTTTGGACAACAGTGCCAGCGGCGACCAGTCGATGGCCACCTTGCGCGCCACCAGCCAGGCGCCCTCGCGGTCCTCCAGCACGACATGGTCGACACTGAGCGCGCCCGACCAGATACCGTCGATGCCGCTGACGGTGACCTTACGCTCGTCGCTCGAGGCCAGGCGCGAAATGATGCCGGCGAGATTGTCGCGTCCACGCTCGGTCTTGGTCAGCACGAAAAGCGCGCCGATGGCGCCTGCTACCACGATCAGCAGCGTGTAGAGAAAAATGCGAAGGATGCGCCAGACCGTCTTCATGTTCAAAACGCTTGGCCAATGCCGGCATAGATGCCGAAATGAGGGTCGCCTGGGTCGCGGTTGAGCGGCACGGCGGCGTCGATACGCAGCGGCCCGAATGGCGTCACATAGCGCAAGCCGACGCCGGCGCCCACCTTGACGTCGGAAAAATCGGGGAACGACTTGGTCGATACCGTGCCGGCATCGACGAACGGCACGATGCCGATCGTGTCGGTGATGGCGATACGCATTTCAACCGAGGTCTCGAAGAAGGACAGGCCGCCGATCGGCTGGCCGGTGAAATCCTTGGGGCCGATGCCCTGATAGGCATAGCCGCGCACCGAGCCGCCGCCGCCGGAATAGAAACGCCGGTCGGCAGGCACCTTCTGCAGGCTGGTGCCGACGATCGAGCCAAGTGCGACACGTTCCGCCAGCACGAATTTCGAAGCGGTATCCAGCGACTGATAGGCCGATCCCTCGCCCTTCAGCTTGAGGAAGGCGGCACCGCTCAATATGTCGTAGCTCGGCTCGGCATAGGCCAGCAACCTGAAACCCTTGGTCGGGTTCAGCCTGACGTCCCTGTTGTCATAGACATATTGCAGCGGGATGCTGGCGATCAGGTATTTATGTTTGCCAAAGGAATCGTGGATGCGTGAATAGTCGAGCGCGACCTCGGCCGACACGGTTTGGTTCTTGGTCAGTTCATAGGACAGGCCGGTGTTGCCCTTGACCGAGAAATGGTCGTAGGCGTCGGGATGTTCGAGCACGGTCTTGATGCCGGCGAAGAATTTAGATGCCGGCCCGATCACGCCGGGTTTCTCGAACATGATGCCGGCATTGTAGTTCAATTCGGACAGGTCATTGCTGCCGATGCCGCTGATGGCTCCGTCGATGCGCAGCTTCTCGGCCCGGCCGAACAGGTTGCGATGGCCCCAATACCCCTCCAGCCCCAGCCCTTCCGTATTCGAGAAGGTGCCGCCCAGCCCGAAATAACGCGGCTTGCGCTCGCTGACCTGGACACCGATCGGAATGTTGCCCTCGGCATCGAGCTTGTCGGCCTCCTTGAAAGTCACGCTGTTGAAGACCTCGAGCGCCAGCAGCCTGTCGCGCGCATCGTCGATCTCCTGAGGCGAGTATTGCCGGCCACGTTTCAGCCCGGTCATGTATTCGGTGAAGTCGCGGTCGACCTTCTCGGTGCCTTCCACCGTGGTCGCGCCATAGCCGGCGACTGGCCCGGCAGCAACCGTCAGCGTCACGTCGAGGGTCGACGTGTCATGGTCGGCGACGATGTGCCTGCTGGTCACCTCGGCCAGCGGCCTGCCCTGCTCCTTCAGCGTGCGCACGATCAGCGCCTCGGCCTTGAGCACCGCGCCAGACCCAGCGTCGCCGCCTGATATCAGGCCGTAATCGGCGCTCATCAGTCCAGCGGCGTCACCCTCCAGCCGGATATCGCCGAGGGTGAATTTGGGACCCGCGGCGATGTTGACGGCCACGGGAATGGGCTGCGGACCCTTGAATTCGGCGTCCGGCGGCAATTCGTCCAGCGGCTTGCCCTCGATGGTGATGGTGACGACGCCTTCGTAGCGGGCATCGGCGTAGAGCGCCGCCACAAGCTGTTCTCGATCGCTACGCGCCTTGGCCATCAGACCGAGCGAGCCGGAGACGGGATGATCTTCGTCGCTCTTCAGCGCCGAGGCGTTTTCGAGCTTTTTTACCAGGTCCTTGTCGGCGTCGGGCGCGGAGATGGTCACGGCGTAGCGCATCGGATCGACGATGTCGGCATTCTCGTCGCTCGATGAGCCCCACAGCTTGATGCCGAAGATTTCGAAGGCGGCCGCCGGTCCCAGTCCGGCGATCAGGGAGCAGCAGATCACGGCCAGAAGCAGCGCGCGCGAAAGCACGCGCTTTGGCTCGGTACCCCCTGACATCTGCCTTTCATACGCCGGCATTAAGACAACCTACTTTACAAACCTAAAATTGGAATGAAGTTCTGAAGCGCTCGTAAAGGGGCCACAATCCAATTGTCTGAAATAGGACGGGCTTGGAATTCACACCTTTTGCGTTGCCGCAAGAATGCGTGATCCCCTGTCCTATGGAGGTACTACCGGCTGTTGGCCGGAAAGGAAACCGTTGGCAGGCGGAACCCTGCCGCGTCCTCATGTTGACAAGCCTGAGTGAAGCTTGAACATGCCCGGACGTCTGCAAATTGTCTGGAGGGTGTTATGGCAATGCGCGCGGCTCGTCGTCTGTCTTTCCTGATCCTTCTCTTCTTCGCCTGGGCCAATGTCTTGGCCTGGGGTAACGTCGCGCAAGCGGCCGAAGCACGGCGAGTCGCAACGACCGACAATTCCGACTATTTCGGTTTCGACCTCCGGTCCGACCAGAACGTCACGCTCGATCAATGCAAGACCACCTGCCTGGGCGATCCCGCCTGCCGCGCCTTCACCTATAACACCAAGGCCAAATGGTGCTTCCTCAAATCCGATTATAACCAGTTGAAGCCCTTCAACGGCGCGGTCGCGGGCAAGGTCGTCAATATCGACGGCGACCCCGACATCGGCGCGCCGCCGGAACTCGCCTTCTTCCCCAACTGGATGGCTGACCAGGCCCAGCAATACCGTAACCGGCTGCTCGGCCCGACCTATGACAGGCCGACCGAGGGCATGGCCGCGCTGACCACGGCGGCCGAGCAGGCGGTGCTCACCGGCGATCATCGCACTGCCGTGCAGAAATACGAGGCCGCGGTCTCTGTCATGCCCGACGATGGCCAGCTCTGGCTCAACCTGGCGCGCGAAACGCTTGCCGTGCAGCCGGCGGCCAACACATCCGAGGCCTCCACCTTGCCGGCAAATGGTACGTCGGCCGCCTTCAATGCCTACAAGCTCCTGCGTACAGCCAGGACGCGAGCGGAGACGCTGGCGCTCATCGGCTCCGGCCTCGACAAGCGCGACCTCTATCGCCCCGCCCTGCAGGCCTATGAAGCCAGCCTTGCCCTGGTACCTTCGCCTGCGGTCCAGGCCGACTATTCTGATCTCAAGGCTCGCAAGGGTTTCCGCGTCATCGACCACACCGTCGATGCCGACACCAGCGCCCCGCGCATCTGCGCCCAATTCTCCGAGGAATTGGTCAAGACCGGCGTCGATTACGCACAATTCGTCACCGTCGACAACCAGCCGCCCAAAGGCGTTGAAGCCAAGGACAAGCAGATTTGCGTCGAAGGACTGGAACACGGCCAGCATTATGACGTGACCTTCCGCGCCGGCCTGCCGGCCGCCATCGGCGAAGTGACCGCCGCGCCCGTCGTGCTGTCGATCTATGTGCAGGACCGTGCGCCTTCGGCCCGCTTCACCGGCGACAGCTTCGTGCTGCCGGCCGGCGCGCGCCGCGGCATCCCCGTCGTCACTGTCAACATGAACGCCGCCGAGATGAAGCTCTATCGCATCGGCGACCGCTCGCTGGCCCAGCTTCTGTCCGGCTACCAGTTCCTGCATCAGCTCGACAGCTACGACATCTCAAACATTTCCGAGCAGATGGGCGAGCCGGTCTGGGAAGGCCAGCTCGACATCGCCAACGACCTGAACAAGGAGGTCACCACCTCCTTCCCGGTCGACGAGGCGCTGCCGCGGCGCAAGCCCGGCGTCTATGTGCTGACTGCCCAGGCTGTCAGCGAGAAGAGCGACGACTACAACTCGATGGCCACGCAATGGTTCGTCGTTTCCGACATCGGCCTCTCGACCTATACCGGTCAGGACGGGCTCAATGTCTATGCCCGTTCGCTGGGCAGCGCCAAGCCGATAGCGGGCGCCGAACTGACGCTGGTTGCCCGCAACAACGAGATCCTCGGCACCGCGACTTCGGATGCCGATGGTCATGCCGTGTTCAATCCCGGCCTAACACGCGGCGACGGCGGCATGGTGCCGGCCGTGCTGATGGCCAGGCAGGGCGATAACGACTTTGTCTTCCTCGACATGGCCCGCGCCGGTTTCGACCTGTCCGACCGCGGCGTCACTGGACGCGCAGCGCCGGGCGCGCTCGATATCTACGCCTGGACCGAGCGCGGCATCTACCGCGCCGGCGAGGAGGTGCATGTTGCGGCTCTTGCCCGTGACGGCGCCGCCAAGGCGGTCGAGAACCTGCCGCTGACCTTCATCTTCTCGCGCCCGGACGGCGTCGAGGATCGCCGCGTCGTCAGCGATGGCGCGTCAGCCGGCGGGCACGCCGTCGATCTGCCGCTCCAGCCAAACGCAATGCGCGGCACCTGGTCGGTATCGATCTATACCGATCCCAAGCAACCGGCCGTCGCCAGCCAGATGTTCCTGGTCGAGGATTTCGTGCCGGACCGCATCGAATTCGACATGAAGGCCGACAAGCAGGAGATCGCGCAGGGCGAAACCGCCAACATCACCGTCGACGGCCGCTTTCTCTATGGCGCACCGGCTGCTGGCCTCGCGCTCGAAGGCGAACTGACCCTGTCGACCGCGCGTGACTGGGACCGCTTCAACGGCTATTCCTTTGGCCTTGCCGACGAGCAGTCGTCGGAACCGACCGTCACCCCGTTCACCGATCTTCCGGTGGTCGGCGAGGATGGCAAGGCGACCTTCCCGGTCTCCGTCGAGCAACTGCCGTCGACCACGAAGCTCATCGACGCCAAGGTGACGGTCCGTATGCGTGAGACCGGCGGCCGCGCAATCGAGCGCTCGCTTAATATCGGCATCCGCCCGCAAGGCCACATGATCGGCATCCGGCCGGACTTTGCCGATGATGAAGTGCCGCAGGGCGGCACGGCGAAATTCAGCCTGATCGCCGTCGACCCCGACGGCCAGCGCGAGGCGCTGAAAGGTGCGCAATGGTCGCTGGTCAAGGTCGAGCGCAATTACCAGTGGTACCGCTCCAACAACTCATGGAATTACGAACCCGTCACCTTCACCAAATCGATCGCCAATGGCCAAGTCGACCTTGGCGCCGACGGCGAGGCGACAGTGTCGATCCCGGTCGACTGGGGCCGCTACCGGCTCGAGGTCGAGACAGCGGATCCGGAAGGACCCGCGACCAGTTATGAGTTCGATGGCGGCTGGTATGTCTCCTCCACCACCACCGAAACGCCTGATGGTCTCGAGATCGCCCTCGACAAGGGCAATTATGCCGCCGGCGAAGTGGCCAGGCTCAAGGTCTCGCCGCATTTTGCCGGCGAACTTCTGGTCAACATCGGTTCCGACAAGCTGTTGAAGACCGTCACGGCATCGGTGCCGGCCGGCGGCGGCACGGTCGACATCCCGGTCGGCGACGACTGGGGCGCCGGCGCCTATGTCACGGCAACCCTGTTCCGGCCTGGCGACGCGCAGGAAAGCCGCATGCCGGCCCGCGCCATCGGCGTGAAATGGCTGAAGGTCGATCCGGGCTCGAAGAAGCTCGCCGTCACCCTTACCCCGCCGGACAAGACCATGCCGCGCCAGCAGCTGTCGATCCCGGTCGCGGTCGCCGGCGTAGAGCCCGGCAGCAACGCCTATGTCACTGTCGCCGCCGTCGATGTCGGCATCCTCAACCTGACCAACTACAAGGCGCCGGATCCTGAGAACTGGTTTTTCGGCCAGCGCATGCTGGGCATGGAAATCCGTGATCTCTACGGCCGCCTGATCGACGGCTCTCTCGGCACCATGGGCAAGCTCAGGACCGGCGGCGACGGCGCCAACATGCAGGCGCAGGGCAGTCCGCCGACCGAAAAGCTGGTCGCCTTCTTCTCCGGCCCGGTGCAGCTCGATGCCGACGGCAAAGCACGCGTCGACTTCGACATTCCGCAGTTCAACGGCACGGTTCGCGTCATGGCCGTCGCCTGGACCAAGGAAGCGGTCGGCCACGCCCAGTCGGACGTGATCGTGCGCGATCCGGTGGTGATCACCGCCGGCCTGCCGCGCTTCCTGGCGCCCGGCGACGCCGCCGTCATGCGGCTCGACATTGCGGACACCGACGGTCCGGCCGGCGACTATGCGCTGTCGATCGACACGACGGGGGACCTCTCGACGGGCGACAAGCCCCTGCCCCAGAAACTGACGCTGGCGCAGGGCAAGCGCCAGACCCTGATCGTGCCGCTGATCGCACAGACGGCAGGCAATGCCTCGCTCACCATCAAGCTAGCGCACGCCGATGGCACCAAGGTCGAGCAGACGCTCTACGTGCCGGTCCGTCCGGCACAACTGCCGGTCACCACCCGCATGGTGGTCGACCTCAAGGGCGATGGCGGCGCGCTGCGCGTCGACAAGGAGCTTTTGGCGGCAAGCCTGCTCCACGGCGCTTCGGTCAGTGTCGGCGTTTCGCAGGCGGCGGCCTTCGATGTGCCTTCGCTCCTGATGACGCTCGACCGCTACCCCTATGGTTGCGCCGAGCAAACCACCAGCCGGGCGATGCCCCTGCTCTATGTCAACGAAATGGCCTCGGGCGTCGGCATGGAGAGCGATCCCGAACTGCATGGCCGCATCCAGGACGCGATCTACAAGGTGCTGAGCTACCAGGCTTCGGGCGGCAGCTTCGGCCTGTGGGGCCCGGGCTCCGGCGATCTATGGCTCGACGCCTATGTCACCGACTTCCTGACCAGGGCGCGCGAGCAGAAATACGATGTGCCGGCGCTCGCCATGAACCAGGCGTTGGGCAATCTGCAGAACTCGCTCGGTTACGATCAGAGCGTACAGGACCGCGGCAGCGAGATCGCCTACGCGCTCTACGTGCTTGCCCGCAACAAGAAGGCCTCGATCGGCGACCTGCGCTATTACGCGGACACCCAGCTCGAGGCCTTCACCAGCCCGATGGCCGTTGCCCAACTGGCGGCGAGCCTGGCGCTGTATGGCGACACACAGCGTTCGGAAGCGACGTTCAAGACCGCCCTGCAGCTCGCCAAGTCGAGCACAGCCTATGACTACTATCGCTCCGACTACGGCTCGGCGCTGCGCGACGGGGCGGCAATGCTGGCGCTTGCGGCGGAATCGAAGCCGGTGCCGTCGGTCGTACCGGAGCTGATCAAGCTGGTGACCAGGGAACGCGCCGAGGTCCGCTGGACCAGCACCCAGGATGAATCCTGGATGCTGCTGGCGGCCCGCGCCCTCAGACAAGGCAATGATTCGATCACGCTTTCCGTCAACGGTGCACCGCATTCCGGCGGCTATTCCAGCCAGATCAACGGCAGCGATGTGGCCGACAGCCCGCTCACCATCGCCAACACCGGCAAGACCCCGCTGCAGGCCGTCGTCACCACCGTGGCATCGCCGGTGCAGCCCTTGCCGGCCGGGGGTGACGGGTTCACCATTGAGCGCACCTATTACAAGCTCGACGGCACCGAAGCCAATGTGACGGAGGCAACCCAGAACGAACGCTATGTCGTCGTGCTCAAGGTCAATGAACAGAACAACTGGCCTTCGCGCCTTTTGATCACCGACCTTTTGCCGGCCGGCTTCGAGATCGACAATCCCGGCCTGGTCTCCAGCGCGCAATTGTCGAACTTCTCCTGGCTGGCACAGACCGACGCCGCGCATCTGGAATTCCGCGACGACCGTTTCGTCGCCGCCTTCAACCCCAGTGACGGCGACCACGACCACAATCTGACACTCGCCTATGTCGTGCGCGCCGTGACGCCGGGCACCTACGCCCATCCGGCCGCAACGGTGGAGGACATGTACCGGCCGCAATATTCGGCCCGCACCGCCACCGGCGTGATGGAGGTCAAGGCGCCGTAAGGTGTCGAGGCGGACATGAACGTGAAGTTTGCGCTGCCCCTCATTGCCCTGCCGGCACCTTCTCCCCGTTTAGTGACGGGGAGAAAGGGGCCTGCACCAAGGCTTTCGCCAATTTTCAACGTTACAGAAAAGGCGCCGACGATTGCGACAGCTCCCTTCTCCCCGCCACTATGCGGGGAGAAGGTGCCGGCAGGCGGATGAGGGGCAGCGCCATGCCCTCAAGAAAATTCCTGCGCCGCGCGGCTATCGCTAGCACCTCCTTGGTGGCTGTTATTGCTGTTTCCGCCGCTACCCTGTGGCAGCTCGACCGCGCCTTCCCGCCTCCGCTTCCTGAAAAGCTTACCGTCTCGACGGAAGTCCAGGATCGTGACGGCCAGCTTTTGCGCGCCTTCGCCACGCCTGACGGCTATTGGCGGCTCGGGACCCGCATCGATCAGGTCGACAAGCAGTTCGTCGACATGTTGGTCACCTATGAGGACAAGCGCTTCTGGAACCATGAAGGCGTCGATGTGCTGGCGCTTGCCCGCGCCGCCGGCCAGTTCGCCACCAGTGGCCACATCGTGTCCGGCGGCTCGACGCTGTCGATGCAACTCGCCCGCCTGATCGAGCCGCGCGACAGCCGCAGCCTCGGCTCCAAGCTCAAGCAGATGCTGCGCGCCATCCAGATCGAGCGGCGGCTGTCCAAGCGCGAGATCCTCGAACGCTATCTGACGCTGGCACCCTATGGCGGCAATCTCGAAGGCGTGCGCGCCGCTTCGCTCGCCTATTTCGGTAAGGAGCCGAAGCGGCTCACCGTCTCGGAAGCCGCGCTTCTCGTCGCCCTGCCGCAACTGCCGGAGAAGCGCCGGCCCGACCGCAACCTCGCGATCGCGCACGCCGCCCGCGACCGCGTGCTGTCCCGCATGGCCTCGGCTGGCCTGCTTGGCGAACGCGAGGCCGCGCGCGCCGCGCTCGACGATGTGTCTGGCCTGCGCCGTAGCTTGCCGGCGCTCGCCGCGCACGCCGCCTATGCGATGCTGCCCAAGGCGGTTCCCGGCCAGCCGCTTAAGCTGACGATCCGCAAGAGCGTCCAGGAAGGGTTGGAACAGGTAGCGCGCGACGCCGCCGCCAAGCTTGGGCCGCGTCTCTCCGTCGCCATGGTGCTGGCCGATTCCCGCACCGGCGATATTCTGGGCGAAGTCGGCTCGGCCAATTTCTTCGACGCCAGCCGCTCCGGCTGGATCGACATGACCAAGGTCGTGCGTTCGCCCGGCTCGACGCTGAAGCCATTCATCTACGGTCTTGCCTTCGAACAGGGACTGGTGGCGCAGGAAATGCTGATCGAGGACAGCCCGGCCGATTTCGGCGGCTACCGGCCGAAGAATTTCGATATGGGCTACCAGGGCGACGTCAGCATCCGCGAGGCGCTGCAACTGTCGCTCAACGTGCCGGCGATCCGCGTGCTCGACGCGGTCGGTCCCGCGCGGCTGACGGCCCGATTCCGCCAGGCTGGGGTAAACCCGATCCTGCCGGTCAACGAGGCGCCGGGCCTGGCCATCGGCCTTGGCGGCGTTGGGATTACGCTGCGCGATCTCGTCCAGCTCTATACAGGGCTCGCCAATGGCGGCAAGACGCACACGCTGCATGATGGCACCGAGCCGGCCGATGCCGAGCGCACCACCGCGACCATCCTCGACGACCAGGCGAGCTGGCAAATCATCGACATTCTGTCGGGCGTCAAGCCGCCCGAGGGTGCATTGCAGCGCGGCATCGCCTACAAGACCGGCACCTCCTATGGCTACCGTGATGCCTGGTCGGTCGGCTTCGACGGCCGTTACGTGCTGGGCGTCTGGGTCGGCCGGGCCGATGCAGGCGCGGTGCCTGGCCTGTCCGGCTATGTGTCGGCAGCCCCAATTCTGTTCGAGGGCTTTGTCCGCTCGGGTCTCGCCACCGTGCCGCTGCCGGGCAAGCCCCCCGGCGCCTTCACTCCTCGACGTAACGACCTGCCTGTGACGCTTGCCCGCTTCGGCGCCGGGTCCGACGGCCTGGTTCAGGCCTCGACCCCCACAGAGCCCGCGCCGACCATTATCTTTCCGCCCGACGGCGCCCGCGTCGATCTCGCCACCAACTCGGCCGACGCCTCGCCGCTGGTACTGAAGCTGCAAGGCGGGCGCGCGCCGTTCCGCTGGCTGGCCAACGGCAAGCCGCTGACCGGCATCGACCGCCGGCGCACCGCGACATGGCAACCGGACGGCACCGGCTACTCGACCTTGACCGTAATCGATGCGGCGGGACGCGCGGCAAGTGTGAAGGTGTTTGTTGAATAAGATTGCGCAAGCAATTCAGAGGATTGCGCTTCTTCGCCTAAGGTACAGCGCCTCGCGCCGACCTTCACCGGTAGCGGCGACAATACTCGCGACGCTAGTTCCTTTACCCGCAATCTCCTCCCAGCCCGCGCCGATGCCCTGCCCGCCGACTTCGTCCGCGTTGCCGGCCCCTCGATCCGCCAGGATATCCGTTACGCCGGAACGGACAATTTTCCTGTACCGCAAGCGAAGCAACGGCAAACCGCAAGCTGCTGCTCGGCGCGATGCACTCGGCCGGATTCAAGAACTATGCACGCGAATGGCGGCACCTGAACCACGATCCCTCCGCCAAGCAGCGCTTCGATTTCCCAGTCCAGCCGGATAGCGTGCCGACCAAATGCCACAGCCTTGCTTCGGCCCCGCTTGTTCCTAGATAGGTCGATGGGGATTCGCCAGCGGACGTTTGAGGGAAAATGTTTCTCCGCACCGCGAAATCAGGTCCAAGATTTTCTCCAAAACAACAAAAAAGGCAACATTTAATGCATCTAAATTCTACCAATTCGGTAGATTTGACGCGGGTTCAACGGAGGCAGAAATGACCAAACCTCGTTTCAGGAGACTGCTCGGCGCACTGGTCGCCACGTCTGTCCAGTTCGGCACGCTCGGTTTCGCGTTCGCCGATACCACCATTCTCAACGTGTCGTACGATCCGACACGCGAGCTCTACAAGGCTTATGACGAGGCCTTCGCCGCTCACTGGAAAGCCGAGACAGGGGAAACGGTCACCATACAGCAGTCGCACGGTGGATCGGGCGCACAGGCCCGGGCCGTGATCGACGGCCTCGACGCCGACGTGGTGACGCTGGCGCTCGAAGGCGATATCAACGCCATCGTCTCCAAGTCGAAAAAGATCAATCCGGACTGGCGCACGAAATTCGAGAACAATTCGGCACCCTACACCTCGACCATCATCTTCCTCGTCCGCAAAGGAAACCCCAAGGGCATCCACGACTGGAACGACCTGGTCAAGGACGGCGTCCAGGTGATTACGCCCAACCCGAAGACATCGGGCGGCGCACGCTGGAACTATCTCGCCGCCTGGGCTTATGCCAACGCCAATGACGGTGGCGACGAGGCCAAGACGAAGGAGTTCGTCGGCAAGCTCTATGCCAACGCTCCGGTGCTCGATACCGGTGCGCGCGGCTCGACGGTGACCTTCGCGCAAAAGGGCCTGGGCGACGTGCTGATTGCCTGGGAAAACGAGGCCTATCTAGCGCTCGACGAGTTCGGTGCCGAAAATTTCGATATCGTCTATCCACCGACCTCGATCCTGGCCGAGCCGCCGGTCGCTTTGGTCGACGCCAATGTCGATGCCAAGGGCACGCGCAAGGTCGCCGAAGCCTATCTGGGCTGGCTCTATTCCAAGGAAGCGCAGACGATCATCGCCAAGAACCACTATCGTCCGGCCAAGCCCGATCTGGTGCCGGCAGAGGACCTGGCCAAGCTACCGCCGATCAAGCTGGTCACCATCGACGACCCACAATTCGGCGGCTGGAAGAAAGCACAGCCTTACCATTTCGGCGATGGTGGTATATTCGACCAGATCTACAAGCCCCAGTAAGCAGTCGATATTCAGGACGATATGATCACAGCACCCGCTCGGGCGGGTTGGCGGTTTCGACAGCCGAGCGTCATTCCGGGTTTCGGATTGACGCTCGGCTTCTCGCTTGCCTACCTGACCCTCATCATCCTCATTCCGCTGTCGGGGCTGGTCTGGCGCTCCGCGGCGCTGGGCTGGACCGATTTCTGGGCGATCGCCACCGACCGCCGCACCATCAACGCGCTGGAGATCAGCTTCGGCACCGCCTTTGTCGCGGCCGCCGTCAATGTCGTGTTCGGCACGCTGGTCGCCTGGGTGCTGGTGCGCTACCGCTTTCCCGGCCGCCGCATCGTCGATGCCATGGTCGACCTGCCCTTCGCGCTGCCGACGGCGGTGGCCGGCATCGCGCTGACCACGCTCTACGCGCCCAATGGCTGGATCGGCAAGCTGTTGCTGCCGCTTGGGCTCAAGGTCGCCTACACGCCGCTCGGCATCGTCATCGCGCTGGTCTTCATCGGCCTGCCCTTCGTCGTGCGCACCGTGCAGCCGATCATGGAGGAGATCGACAAGGAGGTGGAGGAGGCCGCCGCCACGCTCGGCGCCAGCCGCTTCCAGATCGTCACCCGGGTGCTGTTCCC
>NZ_JAIUHZ010000012.1:0-148596 GCF_020165355.1 Mesorhizobium sp. BR1-1-6
AAGCCGAGCGTCAATCCGAAACCCGGAATGACGCTCGGCTGTCGAAACCGCCAACCCGCCCGAGCGGGTGCTGTGATGGCCACTGCTGTCATGGAGTTCCGGATCGCCCCACTCTTCAAGCCAGATTGCCCTTCGCTATGACTTCAAGAGCCTTGGGCGTGCAAGTTCGTTGAAAGATACGGCGCCTACTTCCATTCGCCCAAAGGCGTGTGGATTTTCTTCCTTCGCCGTCATTCGGGCTTTCTCCAGCTCTTCTGACTACTCCTTACTGCGCAGGTCTCCAGGTCTGGTTGGATGAGCACCATCACCGAAATGATAGGGTACGCGTATTCTTCAATCGTCGAAAAATTAAACCAGAAGGTTGCATGTCGCGACCAGCGTTGGGTCCCGAGCATCCACCGCGCGCATACCGCCCGGCAGACGGCGTTCGGCGGATCGGACGGCAGAATTGCAGACGTCGTCTTGTGGACCAGGCGACGCCGACAATGACGAAAGCGAAGCTATGGCAGCAAGTAGTAGCGAACACAATCGCGCGCGGATCAGCCGACAGTCGGAAGTGGGACCCTTGCTCAAAAGAATAGGTTGGCCACGCCACTAAGATATCTCACGCGTTCCCGTGATGGCCTTCTACGCAATACAAAACCAACGCATCATGGAGCGCATAAATCAGATTAGAAATCCGCCTGGGGAGGAGGATATGAAAAACATCTCAAATGACCTGATGGAAATTGCCGGCCGAATTCGCCCTGCGCGGGAAGCCTTCGCGGAGGCGGACAGGAGGAGGGTCGAATCCGCTTTGGAGGCAGGACGACTTCTTTGCCAGGCCAAGGACGACTGCCTGCACCAGCAATGGATGGCTTTCCTGAGATGGGCCGATATGGATGAACAAGAGGCTCGAAAGCTGATGCAGCTTGCCCGCGCGGGACTGACATCGTGCGTCGTTTCGGAAATCGGCGGCATCGATGCGGCACTGGCCTATCTTGTGGAGGCAAGATTGCCCGAGCCGGAAGAGTGCCTGACCGTGGGCCGCGTAGGCTGGCCGGAAAAGAACACGCCCTTCGCGATTATCAAACCCAATGCCGCGCATCCCGGCTATTACGATATCGCCATTGCCGACATGTGGGCCAATCCAGCAACGGTTTTCTCATCGAGAAAGCCGCTTCGGGGGGAAAGCATGAGGCAAGCCGACGGGTCGTTCTTCAACAGCCTCTGGCATATTGTCGATCGTGAATTGGATGTCCCGCATTCGCAGCGCGAGTTCCAGATGATGCCGGCGGATCTGTTCTCGCGAGATGGTGCCTTCCTCTTCGCCAAGCCTGTCTCCGCGGCTGACAGTGCGACGGAAAGCGAGGCCCACAGCTACATTCTTTGAATGTTCGCCGGCAAACGCGACCGCGCAGCCCCGCAACAATTCCATTGCATGGACCGGAAAATCGCCCTGCCGGCCTCGGCGTGCTCTGCCTAGCGTTGTTCGTCACGGCAGAACACTCCAGCGCGCAGTCTCACCCGGACGAAGATCTATCATGCTCAGGCGAGGCTGTTCGAGGGCAATTTCCTGACTCGGCTCCCGGACGGCAAGTTGAAGCGAGAACCGAACTACCTCTAAGAGCATGGCAAAAAGACCAAACGGCCGCCGACCGGAATTTTGACGGAAAATGAACTCAAGCAATCGACGCGCCAATGAAGCGCCGTCAGCCGGCTTGCAGCCGAGCGTGGCTGCGCGCCGGATCATCTCGTCTCGTCCATTTGCAATGGCCATCAGCACTTAGCGTTGTCAAACCGCGCCAGACGACCGTCCGGGCCCATACCAGGTCTCGGAAGTGGTAATGTCTTATCCGATTGCGCACTCCATTTTCTTGGCCGCTGCTGGCTTAATCGCGTCAGTTGTCATCATCAGAGTGGCGGTTACATGCGCATCGCGATTGTTGGTTCGGGTTACGTGGGTCTTGTATCGGGCGCTTGCCTGGCTGATTTCGGCCATCAAGTCGTCTGCGTCGATAAGGCGGAGGCCAAGATTGCCGATCTCCAGGCCGGAAGAATGCCGATCTATGAGCCAGGTCTCGACGACCTCGTCGACAAGAATTCCGCGAGCGGCCAGCTCACCTTCACCAGCACGCTTACAGCGGCAGTCGCCGATGCGGACGTGGTGTTCATTGCCGTCGGGACGCCTTCGAGGCGAGGCGACGGCCATGCCGATCTGTCCTATGTCTACGAAGCGGCCCGGGAAATCGCGGCCGCTGTTCACGGGTTCACCGTAGTGGCAATCAAATCCACGGTGCCGGTGGGCACGGGGGATGAGGTCGAACGGATCATTCGCCAATGCAATCCCCTGGCCGATGTGGCCGTCGTCTCCAACCCGGAATTCCTGCGCGAAGGAGCCGCGATCGACGACTTCAAACGACCAGACCGGATCGTTATCGGCCTCCCGTCGGACGAGCGTGGCCGGGAGGTGATGGCGGAGGTGTATCGGCCGCTCTATCTCAACCAGGCACCCATCCTGTTTACCGGCCGCCGCACGTCCGAGCTGATCAAATATGCGGCCAACGCCTTCCTGGCGCTCAAGATCACGTTCATCAACGAGATCGCGGATCTCTGCGAGAGCGTGGGCGCGAATGTGCGCGAGGTAGCGCGGGGCATCGGGCTCGACAATCGCATCGGCTCAAAGTTCCTGCACGCCGGCCCGGGCTATGGAGGATCCTGTTTTCCAAAAGACACGCTGGCTTTGGTCAAGACGGCGCAGGACAGCGGCGCGCCATTGCGCCTGATCGAAACGACGGTTGCCGTGAACGACCAGCGAAAACGCACCATGGCGCGCAAGATCGTATTTGCTTGCGGCGGAGATGTCCGCGCAAAGACAGTGGCCTTGCTGGGTCTTACCTTCAAACCCAACACCGATGACGTCCGTGAAGCGCCTTCCCTTTCGATCATCCAGGCCTTGATCGATTTTGGAGCACATGTCCGAGTGTATGACCCCGAAGGCATGGAACAGGCGAAAATCGTGCTCGGCACAAGCGTAAGTTATGCAGAAGGCGCCTATGAATGCGCCGAGGGCGCCGACGCGCTGGTCATCGTGACCGAGTGGAATCAGTTCCGCGCCCTGGATTTTGAACGACTGTCCCGCACGATGTCGAAACGGGTGGTGGTCGACCTGCGCAACATTTACCGGCGGGAAGACATCTCCAAGCACGGCTTCGAGTACGTGAATATCGGTGAGGGAGCGGTCGGAGACAAGGCAGTTTTCGCCGCGGCCGCGGAATGAGGTATCTGGTCACCGGCACCGCAGGATTCATCGGTTTTCACCTGGCGCGCCGGCTGCTCGACGACGGTCATCGCGTCACCGGCTTCGACGGCATGACGCCATACTATGACGTCGTCCTGAAGCAGTCCCGACACGCCCTGCTTCAAAGATACGACGCCTTTCGCGCCCATATCGGCCAACTGGAAGACCTGGATGCCCTTCGCCGCGCCGCGGACTACGCCCGGCCCGATGTGATCGTGCATCTGGCCGCGCAGGCCGGTGTCCGCTACTCAATCGACAATCCGCGAAGTTACACGGACAGCAATCTCGTCGGCTCGTTCAACGTCCTTGAGCTTGCGCGTGATCTCAAGCCCCGGCATTTGCTCCTTGCGTCCACGAGCTCGGCCTATGGAGCGAACGACAAGATGCCATTCGTCGAAACCGACATGGCTGATTGGCCGTTAACCTTCTATGCGGCCACGAAGAAGGCGATGGAGGCGATGGCGCACTCCTATTCACATATCTTCGGAACGCCGACCACATGCTTCCGCTTCTTCACCGTATACGGCCCCTGGGGCCGGCCCGACATGGCGCTCTTCAAATTTGTCGACGCGATCGAGAACGGCCGTCCGATCGAAGTGTATGGCGAAGGCCTGATGAAGCGCGATTTCACCTATATCGATGATCTCGTCGAAGCCATCGTCCGACTCGTCGAATGCACGCCGGCGACAGGTCGCGCGGCGTCCGCTCCCGGCGTCGTCGACACGCTGTCACCCGTCGCGCCGTGGCGTGTCGTCAACATAGGCGGCGGCGAGCCTGTCGGGCTGCTGCCTTTCATCGAGACGATCGAGAACTGCCTGGGCAAACGCGCCATCCGCAAGATGTTGCCGATGCAGGCTGGCGACATGCGGGCAACCTATGCCGACCCCCGCCTGCTGGAGGCCCTTACGGGCTTTCGCCCTTGCACCAGCGTCGAGGACGGGGTGACCGCCTTCGTACGCTGGTATCTGGAAGAACGGCCGTCGCGGCCGACAATCGCCGCCTGAAGCGCGCAGACCTGTGCTCCGTGCAGGCGCCTAGGTCCTTGGCGCGACACAGGTTGGTCCTGCCGAGGCCAGCTTGGCATGTATCCTGGGCCTTTCGCCATACCAGGATGTCACCTCAATGGCGGCTCCGTCTCCACAAAGCACTGTAAAGCCGCTGTCGGTATGAGTTTGGACCTGGCCGGTCAGCCCGATATGGCGCCCAGGCGGGGCAAACATGCGCGCCTTGTCGATCACGATCTTGGCACCGGCAGTGAAAGTGAAGGCGCCCGGATAGGGATCGCCGACGGCGCGGACGAAGCGAAGGACATTCTCGGCGGCATCGCTCCAGTCGATCATTCCGTCGTCGGCCGTGCGCTTTGCGCAATAGCTGGCAAGGGATTCGTCCTGCGCGACGCCCACGGCCTTGTCACGACTTATCGCCGAAACGACAAGCGGCGTCATCTCGAGCAGGGCCTGCTTGTGCTTGTCGTAGAGCGAGCGCGCGGTCTCGTCCGGTGCCACGGCAAAAAGCTTCTGGAGGACGATAGGGCCACTGTCGACACCCTCGTCGAGCCGGAAGAAAGTCGAACCCGTCTCCTTTTCATTCGCAATGATCGTCCAGGGGATCACCGCCCTGCCCCGAAAACGCGGTAACGGCGCCGGGTGAAAGCCGATCGAGCCATATCGGGCGACCGAGCGAAATTCGCCGCGGCAGATTTGCGACCAGCCGACCACCATCGTCAAATCGGGCCGCTCGGCTTCGAGCCTGTCGATCGTGTCGGGCGCATTGATGTCCTTGGTCAGGTGGACCGCGGCCCCGGCCAGACGTGCCGGCCCCGCCAGATCGACGAAATCGGAATGGCGTTTGGAAGCTTCGCCCGCAAGGGTGACAAGCAGCGAAGGCGTCATGCCAGCTTCGACAAGGGCATCGAATGCGACCCGAGATCCCTCCACCGCACCGACAAAGGCTATGCGCATGAATTCAAGGCTCCAACTCACCGGCGTGAGCGATAGATGGACACAGATCTCTTCTATTGTCTGCTTCGTTTCTGCGCCCAAGTCCTCCTTTAGAGGTAAACGGCAGCCGGCGATGCATCCCTATGTGCAACTCGTCCCTTCAAAGAAAGCTGGGTATTTAGGGGTTGCGACAGCGGGATTGGAATACGCGATGGACAGCTTCGCCGGCTTGGCATTTCTGGATCGCAGCGCCATTACAGTAGGGAAGGGCGGATCTGATCTGCTACGCATGGCGATCCTGCTTTCTGGACGCCGACGCATTTGTGCTTTCGTCCCGCTACGAAGATTGCGCGGTACCACTCAAGGCCATGGCCGGCAGCCCGCCCATCGCGTCCTTCGACTGCGACGTCATACATGCTGCGCTACGATCCCCAAGGACTGAAGACCTGTCACCATGCTGACGACCACCCGTCTGACATTGCATAAGATCGACGCCCGGATCAGGATGACCTGGGCTGCGTCGGGCGCAGACGCGTTTCTTGTCTCCTATCCCGAATCCGGAGCAACCCAGCTTAGACATATCCTTTCGGAATACTTTCGTCGCCACGCCAACGGCGAAAATGTCCATCTTTCGCCAATGTTCGAGGTTCTTCCGGATTTCGATCTCGATCCGACGAGGGGCATCCCGGCTTTTCGTTACACAGATGAGCGCCATCGTGTGCCGCTCGTCCTGGTTTCGCACCTCACCTATAGACGCTCGCTTTTTCTCAACCGACCCATCATCTTCATGACTCGAGATCCGCGCGACGTAATCGTGTCAGCTTATTTCGATGCCACACGTCACAAACGCTGCTTCGAAGGCACCATGGACGCGTTCATTGCCGATCGCGAACAAGGCCTGCCGGCTCTGATAGTATATCTGAATGATTGGGGTAGAGGTCTAAAGCATCACGTAAGTGCAGTATTGGGCTATGGGGAACTGACGGAAGACCCTATGGGTGCCTGCACGCGTATCCTGAGATTTCTCGGCCACACACCGTCCGTGCGCGCGCTTCAGGATTCTATCGACGCCTCGCGTTTCGATGTAATGCGTGAGCATGAGATGGCGGGCGGCCTAGCGGCCCACGATGGCGAAAGCCAGCATGCGCGTCCCGGCAAGGTCGGCGGCTTTTCCGATCATCTTAGTGATGCGCAAGCCGAACTCATTGAGCAGACCTGCATCGACTGGCTAACTCCAGCCGCGATCGAACTGCTTGCCCGTGGCGGAACGCGGCTCGCATGCGGCTGGTATGAACTTCGCCGCCAATTCATGGATGAACACGGCCAAGGCGAGACGATCAAGAGAGATCTTCCTGTCGTCGAATCCCTTTCCACCAATCCATGCAGCAACTTGGCGGAGATCGCCGAGAAGTATGGAAATAATCCATCGACGTCCTGACGTTAAGAGGGGAGTAAATGCGACTTGCGATTGTGCAGGCGGGCCTGGGTGCAGGAGGGACGGAGCGCGTCGTCAGTCTGCTTGCCGCAGATCGATGCAGGCGCGGAGATGAAGTCCATCTATTTGCTTTCGTGGGAGAGCAAGACAAGAGCTATTTTGCCCTGCACCCGAAGGTCACCGTCCACAGACTTGTAGAGGATGGAGCTTCGCGGCTTTCGAAACTCGGATTTGTCCGCAGCTTGCGGCGCGTGGTCGTGTTGCGCGCGGAATTCAAGCAGCTTCAGCCCACTCTGATCGTTTCATTTCTAACAAAGATTAATATTCTTTGCCTACTGGCGGCGAAAAATCTTGGCATCCGGGTTATTATCTCGGAAAGAAACAATCCCAAAGCGCAGAAAAAACACGCCGCTTGGCGGCTCGTTTCTGGCATCATACTTCGGCAGGCGGATCGGCTCGTCATGCAGACTGATGCGATTGTCAAGACGCTTCCGGATACGCTCAGAAAAAAAGCCCACGTTATCGGAAATCCTTGCGAGGTCATCGGAAATCCGTGCGAGGCGACCGATGCCTACAAAGACCATGGCAATGAGATGTTTCGCCTGGTCGCCGTCGGACGCCTGGTGGAACAGAAAGGCTTCGACACGCTGATAAAGGCATTTGCTAAAGTCGCCAGCGAATTTCCGGCATGGGCGTTGACAATCTTCGGCGAGGGACCTGATCGGGTTCTTCTTCAACGTCAGATCGATGCGTTGGATTTGGAGGACAGGGTAAAGCTTGCCGGCATTACCGAGCGTCCGGGCGAATGGGCGCGCGACGCCTCCCTCTTTGTCCTGCCGTCACGCTACGAAGGCTTTCCCAACGTGCTGATCGAGGCGATGGCGGCAGGCCTGCCCGTCGTCGCAACAGACTGCGATTTCGGTCCATCCGAAATCATCGAACCAGGCGTTTCGGGTCTGCTGGTACCAGTCGACGATGTTGCCGAGTTGGCATCCGCGATGGCATGCCTGATGCGAAACAATGCTCTTCGCCACAAAATGGGTAGATCGGCCCGGAAAACGATCGATCGGTTCTCAATGCAGCAGATTGCGGAAAAATGGGACTCCGCTTTGACGAAATTCTGAAAATGAAGGCAATCGATCACGAACTCAGTTATTCAGGTTCGCGATCTACGAATGAAAAATATCCGATCCCGGACAAGAACACCTCGAGCGTTTTCAAATCTGGCGCACATATCCTGATGTTCATCCGGAGAATGATCTTTGATAGGCGCACTTTACAGCCAATGTAACTAAAAGCGGCGACCTGTCGCGCGTGGAAGGCAATGCCCGCACATCGTCCCTGATTGGGATCGGTCTCAAGACACAAGGCTACATGTAGACTTTCGAGATTGTGTCCCGTGGCGTGGCTTGGCTTTTGACCACTACGAAGCCTTGCGGTTGGCCAGAGGACGTATCAGCGAGCCGCGGCAGGCATGCTGATGAAAGGAGCATCGCTCATGAAACGCACGTTCGACCTGCTCGGTGCCGCCTGCCTTCTGCTGCTGATGTCGCCCTTCATCGCGGTGCTTTCAATAGCAGTCGCGCTGCTTCTTGGGCGGCCTGTTTTTTTCCGCCAGGAACGTCCCGGCCTGCACGGGAAACCATTCAAGATAATCAAGTTCAGAACGATGACCGATCGTCGGGATCGTCATGGCCGGCTGCTTCCCGATGCTGACAGGCTGACTGGCTTTGGCAGCTTTCTGCGCGCAAGCAGCCTTGATGAGCTGCCCGAATTGATCAATGTATTGCGGGGTGAGATGAGCCTCGTCGGGCCTCGTCCCCTCTTGATGGAGTATCTCCCCCGCTATAGCCCTGAGCAGGCGCGTCGTCACCAAGTCATTCCCGGCATCACAGGTTTGGCGCAGGTGAACGGCCGCAACGCACTTGATTGGGAGAACCGCTTCGTCCTGGACGTCTGGTATGTCGATCACCGGACCTTCGCACTTGACCTGAAAATTCTCTGCCTGACCTTTTACAAGATCTTCACCCGAGAGGGGATCAGCGCCGCGGGACACGCCACCATGCCCGAGTTCATGGGCTCGCAGGTTTTGCAGTCGGGCGGGCCGTTGAGGACGTCTGGATCGCGCCTGCCACGGTTGGCCGCAAGGGTTGCAGCCATCGGTATTCTGCTAGAACTTGGGACTGCCGCTTTCGTTTTTGTTGTCGATCCATATGGGATCAACCATCATCTGGAGATTCCTGATTTCAATGCCGAAAAGACACATCGCCTTTCGATCGGTACGACAGCCGAGCGCTCACTACGTCTATGGCTCACCGACTACGACACTTTGATCCTCGGCGGCTCGCGGGCGCGCGTCGGGCTTGATCCCGCCGGACCGAGCCTAGCTAGGCTGAAGGCCTACAATGCCGCGGTTCCGCATGCGAGCATGGTCGAACTCTATGACATTGGCATGTTCGCCCTGGCTCACGGCGCACCCCGCCGGATGATCGTCAATCTCGATTTCTCCATGTTTGAGGCGGACCGAACGGAAACCCAAGATTTTCCGGAGTCCGGCTTTGCCGGAGTTCCAATGCCTATCGTTTATGCGCGGTCCCTGTTCTCCCCCGAAAGCTTTATCGACGCTTTGCGGACGGTGCACGCCAACAGCATTGGATTTCGGGAGACCGACAAGGAAGACGGTTTTCACCAGATCATGTTGGCACATAATTACAGCTACAGACAGGTGTCCGACCAGAGGCTGAATCGGTTGATGGCGGAGTTTTCGTCTCCCGGCAGCTTCGATTATGACATCACTAGAATCGGCCTGTTGCATGACCTGCTGGATCGTCTCACCGCCGCTGGAGTAGACGTCACGCTCTTCATTTCGCCGATACATGCTCGTCAGATGGAAGCACTCAGGGCCATGGGGCTACTCCCGGTTTACGACCGCTGGCGTGTGGATCTGACGTATACCGTAAGTCAGGTCAACGCATCCAAGACAGCCACGTCTGAAGTGAAACTGTGGGATTTTAGCGGCTATAACTCCGTTACAATGGAAGACATTCCGGATCCGGGCGATCGTCATCAGACGATGCGGTGGTACTGGAGCTCTGCGCGTTACACTCCGGCCTTGGGAGAGTTGATGCTGGATCGCATGCTCGGCCAAGCCTATTCGGGCCCGTCGGATTTCGGCATATCTCTTACCGGATCCAACCTTAGATCAATCCTCGACCAACAGCGAAAGAGGCGCACCATATATGTCGTGCTTCATCCCGAGGAGATTAATAGGATATGGAGCCGTTTGCTTTTATTTAAATTTACAAAGCCAAATATCTAGGCAATTTTTCTCTTTATTAGTTCGGTATGTGTTATAGTTCTACTTTTTTGTTCCGCATATATTGGCGATAAAACGGCCATGAAGCTGCTACCGCTAATGGGGTAGGCCATCGGTCGTAGCGGCGATCAGGTCCTAGCTTATTGGGGTTGCGACAGGACCAAACTTGGTCGTGGCGGCTTTCTGGTTTCTGCCGATGATGGATGCATCGGCAGAAACAATCCCGGAGAACGACCAAGGGACGCGTACTGCCGATCAAGAATGAGCGGGGCGACTTTGGCTACGGTTGCGATGATCGGAAGACTGGCTCGACGGGTGCTGCAAGCTGCCAGGCGCAAGAGTGCGGGCCGCACGCGCCTGGCCAATATCGCACACCTTCTGACCGGCAATTTTCTTGGCTCATTGCTGGCGCTTGTAGCCTTTACGCTTTCAGCACGAGCGCTTGGGGTGACGAACTATGGTGAGCTTGCATTGATCATCGCGTTCACAAGGGTCGTCGAGCGCGTTGTCAGCTTCCAGTCGTGGCAGCCAATTATCAAATACGCAGCCGGCATGAACGCATCCGAGGGCCACGAGAATTTGCGCGTCCTCATGAAGTTCGGCCTGCTTATCGATGTCGGCGCCGCTGTCAGCGCCTGGGTCGTCGCCATTGGCGCGGCCCTTCTCATTGCGCCGGTTTTCGGTTGGTCGACGCAAATCGTGCATCTTCTTGTTCTCTACTCCAGCGTTCTGCTATTTCAGATTTCCGGCGTCCCCGTGGCTGTCCAACGCATGGCCGGCAACTTCCGCCTCCTCGCCTATGGGCAGTTGCTCAACGCCGTTCTGCGCGTATTGCTGTGTCTGCTCGGCGTGCTGCTCAATGGCGATCTCGCTTACTTCACGGCGGTTTGGGCCGGAACGCAGATCCTCGGCTCCCTGGCGCTCCTGACGCTGACCATGCGCGCGCTACACAGGCAGGGTGTCCACAATGTCCTGGGCGCGCCTTTGGCCGGCATCACACGCCGCTTCCCTGGCATCTGGAATTTCGCGTGGTCGTCGAACATCTCACTCACTTTGCGCGCGAGCGCGCAAGAACTCGATACGCTGCTGGTGGGATGGCTAGCCGACCCGGCCTCGGCTGGCTTGTACCAGATCGCCAAGCGTATAGGCCGCGTCGGCCAGCAAGTAGGCCCGCAGGTGCAAAACGTTCTCTATCCCGATGTCGCCCGCCTTTGGGCAAAAGGCAGCATCGAGGAATTCAAGCGGGTGATCTTTCAGACCGAAGCCATGCTGCTCTGCTTTGGCGTCATTTGCGTCCTGGTCGTGGCGGTGCTCATCCGGCCGCTGCTCTCCTGGACCGCGGGACCGGAGTTCATAGGCGCAGCCAGCCTCGTCATCGTGCAGATGGTGGCGGTCACGTTCGTGCTTTCGGGCTCAGCCGCCCGCTCGGCGCTGCTTGCCATGGGCCGGCAACGTGAGGTGTTGCGCATTGTTGTCGTTGCCACAGCCGCCTTCCACGTGACGGCCCTCCTGCTCATCCCGCGGATCGGCGCGATGGGGGGCAATATTGCCCATATCGTCCTGGGCATTCTGTGGGCCTTCGGCCTGGCGCTTTCGTTGCGACAGGCGCTCAAGACCGCCCATCATCCCGACCGGCAAACCCCGCCGGCGGACGCTCTCAACCAAGCAAGTCTTGCCCCTTCAAAGGCGATCTAGATGTCTCTTGCACCTCAAGCTCTTGCGCCTCAAGCCCAGGCACCTCAAGCCCTGGTCACTTTGCCTGCAGCGCAGCGGCGCTCGCCTTCCTCTCCTTCGTGGCTCACACATCTGCAACGACTCGAGGCTGAATCAATCCATATCATTCGCGAGGTCGTCGCCGAACTGCGCAACCCGGTGATGTTGTATTCGGTGGGCAAGGACTCGGCCGTAATGCTCCATCTCGCGATGAAGGCCTTCTATCCGTCGCAACTGCCGTTCCCCCTTCTCCACATCGACACGACGTGGAAATTCAAAGAAATGATCCGTTTCCGCGACGAGACTGTCGCGCGGCTTGGCCTGAAGCTGCTGGTGCGTCGCAACGAGGCCGGCCTGGCCGAAGGGATCACGCCATTTACACATGGCTCGTCGACCTACACGCAGATCATGAAGACGGAGGCGCTGAAATCGGCACTGACCTCGCTCGGCTTCGACGCCGCTTTCGGCGGCGCGCGGCGCGACGAGGAAAAGAGCCGCGCGAAAGAACGGGTGTTTTCGCTGCGCAGCGATAGCCATGGCTGGGATCCAAAGAACCAGCGCCCGGAACTATGGAACCTCTACAACGGCCGGCTGAAACCAGGGGAGTCCGTCCGGGTCTTTCCTCTCTCGAACTGGACCGAAACCGACATATGGCAGTACATCATGAGGGAGAACATCCCCATCGTCTCGCTGTATTTCGCGGCCAAACGCCCCGTGGTGGAGCGCGACGGACAGTTGATCATGGTGGACGACGATCGTCTGCCGCTCCGCCCAGGCGAATCCCCCGAAATGCGCTCGGTACGCTTCCGCACGCTTGGCTGCTATCCCCTCACCGCGGCCACTGAAAGCACTGCCGCGTCTGTTCCCGAAGTGCTCCAGGAAATGCTTGTCGTGAGGACCTCCGAGCGATCAGGTCGGCTGATCGACCATGACGAGGCAACCTCGATGGAAAAGAAAAAGCGCGAGGGGTACTTCTGATGCTGGGTTTTGCTCAAACCGCGGAACTCGAATCTTCTTCGATAGACGAGATCACTTCGCAATATCTTGCTGTCCACGAGAAGAAGAGCCTGCTGCGATTTTTGACATGCGGCAGCGTGGACGACGGCAAGTCGACGCTGATCGGCAGGCTGCTCTACGACACGAAGCTGCTGATGGAAGACCAGCTTGCCACACTTACCCGCGATTCCCAACGCCACGGCACAACCGGCGGCGATCTCGACTTCGCCCTTCTGGTCGACGGTCTGGCCAGCGAGCGCGAACAGGGCATTACGATCGACGTGGCCTATCGTTTCTTCGCCACGGAACGGCGCAAATTCATAGTCGCCGACACGCCCGGCCATGAGCAATACACCCGCAACATGGCTACTGGCGCATCCAATGCCGACCTGGCGATCATTCTTGTCGATGCGCGGCAGGGCATTCTGACCCAGACACGCCGACATTCCTTCATCGTTTCGCTGCTCGGAATCCGGCATGTCGTCCTTGCGGTCAACAAAATCGACCTGGTCGATTATTCGCAAACGGTATTCGACGAGATCGAGGCGACCTATCGAAGCTTCGCGGAACCGCTTGGCTTCGCGTCTCTGGATGCCATCCCGCTGTCGGCGCGTTATGGCGACAATGTTCTTTCGAAAGGCGAGAACCTGCCCTGGTATCGGGGCCCGACGCTCATCGAGCATCTGGAAACCGTCGAGGTGGAACGAGACCGCCGTAGCGCGCCTTTCCGGATGCCGGTGCAATGGGTCAATCGCCCGAACCTCGACTTTCGCGGGTTTGCCGGCACCATCGCCGCCGGCGTGATCCGGCCGGGAGACCGTGTGGTCGTGGCACGATCCGGCGTGACGAGCCTGGTCAAGCGCATCGTCACCCAGGACGGAGACCTGTCGGAGGCAGCGGCCGGCGAGGCTGTCACGCTGACGCTCGAAGACGAGATCGACGTTTCTCGCGGCGACGTCCTGGCGGGGGCGGCGGAGCGCCCGGAAGTGTCAGACCAGTTTGCGGCCCATCTGCTCTGGATGCACGAGGATCCATTGATCCCCGGCCGCCCGTATCTGATCAAGCTCGCCACCAGCGTGGTGGGTGCGAGCGTTACGCAGATAAAACACCGGGTTGACATCAATAATTTTGCAAAACTGGCAGCAAAAACCCTCGAGAAGAACGACGTCGGCTTCGTCAACTTGACGACACAGGCACCGCTCGCCTTCGACCCGTTCTCCAACGTGCACGAAACCGGCGCGTTCATCGTCATCGACCGGATCAACAACCACACGGTCGGTGCCGGAATGATCGACTTCAGTCTGCGCAGGGCGAACAACGTCCATTGGCAAGCACTGGATGTCGACATGAATGCGCGGGCGATCGCCAAAGGTCAAAAGCCCGTGGTGCTGTGGTTCACAGGCCTGTCGGGCTCCGGAAAGTCGACGATCGCGAATCTCGTGGAGAAGCGCCTCCATGCGATCGGCAGGCACACCTACCTTCTGGACGGCGACAATGTTCGCCATGGCTTGAATCGAGATCTCGGCTTTACCGACGCGGATCGCGTGGAGAACATTCGTCGCGTCGCCGAGGCCGCCAAGCTGATGGTCGACGCGGGGCTGATAGCGCTCACTTCATTCATTTCGCCATTCCAGGCGGAGCGGCGGATGGCGCGCGACCTCTTCGGCCCAGGGCAGTTTATCGAGATCTTCATCGACACACCACTGGAGGTCGCTGAAAGCCGCGACCCGAAGGGCCTTTATCGACGCGCCCGAAATGGGTTGATCCAGAATTTCACGGGCATCGGCAGTCCCTATGAGCGCCCGGAAGCGCCACAGATCACGGTTACGCCGGATCTGAGCGCCGAGGAGGCCGCGGAAGTGATCGTCAGCTACCTCGAACGAGGCAGCTACCTCGGAACCGCGACCGGGTAACAGGCGATGGTTGGAGGAGCTAGCCAAGGGCCGATACGGGTTTGCTTTCCATTTATCGGTGATGATGTCGGTGGAAGCCACATCTCGGCGCTCAAGCTCATCCAGAACCTCGATACATCGAAGGTCGTTCCGATTCTGGTGCTTCAGGAAACGGCCGGGCCTCTGGCGGCCTTTCTGCAAATGGAGGGCCAGCCCTTCACGGGTTTTCCGCTGCCGACGACTTCGCCTGGAAAGGGAATAATCCCCGGCGATGTCATGACCTATCTGACCAGTACGCTTCCGCGCATGCGGCGTTTCATCAAGGAGCAGAAGTTCGATATCGTTCACACCAATGACGGCAGGACGCATGTGAATTGGGGCATTGCGGCGAGGCTGGCAGGTGCTCGGCTGGTTTGGCATCATCGCGGCGACCCCGACGCCAAGGGCGCTAACGTGCTTGCGCCGCTCATCGCGCATCGCATGGTGACGGTGTCGCGATTTTCGCGACCGCGGCATCCGATCAGATCCCTCAAGGGACGGCTCAGCGTCATCCATAGTCCCTTCGACCATCCGTCGACTGTGCCTGACAGGATCGCGGCCAAGGCCGCACTTCTGGACGAGCTAGGCCTTGCACCAGGAACACGCGTCCTGAGCTTCATCGGCGGGCTGATCGAACGAAAGCGGCCGCTCCTCTTCATCGATATCCTTGATCGTTTCGTGCGGGAGCATCCGCAAATCCCGGTCGTCGGCTGCGTGTTCGGGAATTCACCCGCGGGCTCGCAAGATCTTGAAGCGGCCGCCCGCGTGCGCTGCGCCGAGCGCGGGCTCGGCCAAACGGTGCGCTTCATGGGTTTTCGCAACCCGATCGAACCTTTCCTCGCGGCAACGGATGTTCTGGTGGTTCCCGCCATGGGAGAGCCCTTCGGCCGAACCCTTATCGAGGCGATGTTTCTTGGGACGCCGGTGGTTGCAACCGATCATGGCGGCAATCCGGAAGCTATCGAGAACGGGCGGACCGGATTTCTGGTCACACCGGAAGACGCCGGGGCCTTCATGGAGCCGCTATCGCGGTTGCTGTCCAATCCGCCGCTCTGGGCCCGGATCAGCGATGCAGCCCGCGACCACGCCTTCTTCTCCTACAGCACGCACCGCCATGTCGAAAATGTCATGAAGATCTATGACAGGGCGCTTTGCTCCCGCAAAGCCGGCTTGGCGACCGACCTAACCAGCGAAATCGGCGGTTAAAGGATTTTCGCAATGCGGGTAGAGCACATCGATTTCCTTGTCATCGGAGCCGCAAAAAGCACAACGACCTGGCTGCAGCAGCAGCTTCAGGCCGATCCGAGCGTCAGCACGCCGGCATCCTGATAGACGCATCCAAGGGAAGGGCCTCCTTTGACATGAGTGAGTTTCACGAAAAGTCAGCTGCGCCATTGACATATGGTTCCCCCGGCATTGATCGAGGTCTGCCGTACGAAGCCCATCATCCTGCTCGCAATGCGAACCAAGACACGGGAGCTGCCCAGAGTGGGATCGTGGCCACGGCCCCGGCCGGTCAAGTTGGATATCGCCGCGAAATTGACGGCCTGAGGGCGATCGCAGTCGTTCTGGTGATCCTCTACCATTCAGGGCTTCGCGTCGCGGGCCTTGACCCCTTTGCGGGCGGTTTTATTGGCGTTGATGTCTTTTTTGTTATTAGCGGCTATCTGATTGGCTCGATTGTACAGCGGGAAGTCATGGATGGGACTTTCTCGTTCGCCAATTTTTACGAGCGTCGCGCGAGACGGATCCTACCTGCGCTGTATACCGTCTTAGCAGTAACGATCCCCTTCGCTTGGCTATATATGCTGCCGAGTGCCTTTAGAGACTATTCGGCGAGCCTTTTGGCAACCGTGTTTTCAGCCTCCAATCTATATTTCTGGCATGTTGCGAGCTATGACGCAGCCGACAATCTTTTTCGTCCATTAATTCACACCTGGAGCTTGGGGGTCGAAGAACAGTTCTACGTGATCTTCCCTTGCTTTCTTCTACTGGTGTGGAAATTTTCTCGGAAATTTTTAACAGCCATCCTGTGCATTGGGCTCGTCGTTTCGTTCATTCTTGCGGAGTGGATGACGCGGCATTTCCCGGACGCATCTTTTTTTCTACTGCCACCCCGAATCTGGGAACTAGGGTTGGGGGTGTTTCTGGCAAGACGTGAATTGACTGGCGGCCGGCTTGTGTCGATGCGCTCTTCGCGAGTCGCGCCTGCGGTCGGTTTGGCGCTCCTGATCTGCGCGGTGCCGCTGATGCGGCCGCAGTGGCACCACCCGGGACTTGTGACGCTGATCCCGGTTGCAGGAACGGCATTGCTTATCTGGTATACAGGACACGGCGATCCCATTACACGAGCGCTTTCCTCCCAACCGTTTGTATTTGTCGGTCTGATATCATATTCCCTCTATCTTTGGCATCAGCCGATATTTGCTTTCGGCAGAATGAGCGCAACCGATTCTGTCGGTGGTATGATGGTATTTTTTTGGATTTTGATGTCAATTATACTTGCCATTGCGACTTACCGCTTCGTTGAGATTCCGACCCGTAGCAGAAAGCGAACCAGCAAGCACGTTATATGGCTGATTGCCTCACTAGGGGCCGTACTACTCAGCGGGGGCGGATACTACTGGTATGTCCAAAATGGCCTGCCAAGTCGTTTTGCAGACGGCCTGGCCCCGATTGCCGCTGCATCCGATATTCGCGAGGCTCAGATCTTTCAGAACGGGAAGAGCTGTCTCAACTTTGCGCCTGAACAGGGTCCTTGTACCTTTCATGGCTCGAATCCCGAGGGCTATGCTCTTGTTAGTTTGGGTGACTCTCACGCTCGCACTCTGCTTGGTCCGATGCGAGACAGCCTCGATGACTACCGAGATATCGCCTCGTTCACACCGCTCAATCGAGGCGGCTGCGTATTTCTTCTCGGTCTGCAAAGGGTTGACGTGGACCAACCGGGTTGTCCAGGCGACTACAATGACAAGAGGCTCGACTACATAGGCAGGCTGAAGCGACCGATAGCCGTGCTCTTGTGGCGTCTCCCCATTCTCGTGGAGCAGAGCCGTTACAACAATGGCGAGGGGGGAATCGAGCCGGGCGACGATCACCCGCATTTGGCCAAGCTGGGTGAAACCGGGCCCGCCGATCCGGCTGCAGTCGCCACGGCCATTTCCCGCACCATAAACACACTTCTGGAGCGCGGGGTGAAAGTTGTCTTAGTCTATCCTGTCCCGGAGATGGGTTGGAACGTCCCGCAGGTGCTTCTCATGCGGGCCAGACGCCAGAACGATCCTGCAGCTTATATGCAGGCGGACCCGATTTCGGTTTCCTACGGGGATTTCCGCCGGCGAACGCAACGGACATACGCATTATACGATAATGTCGGATCCGATCCAAATCTCGTGCGTGTGTATCCGGAGAAGGCCTTCTGCGATCAACAGCGCTGTTTCGCCAATCGAGGCTCTCAGATTTTTTATCGGGACGATAACCATCTCAGCGAGACCGGCGCGTCCAAGCTCAACGTTTTGATCATGGACGCCATCAAAGCACGGTGGGGAAATGACCGATGACAGGCGAAGGAAGAGCCGTGGACTTTTTCGACCGGGAAGTCTTATGCGACGTCCCAGCACGGAAGCGACAAGGCTGCGCCTTGCAGTAGAGCTCGACGCTATGCCTTGCGGTGGTATATTTCGAAATACGGGTCCAAAGAGCTGGCAATTCTCTCATCCATGTAAGCGATCTCGTCTCTGTTGAAATAGTCGACATAACCGCCAATTTTGCCCCGGCGCACCTTAAAACTGTCGGGATTCGACTGGTCCGTCGGGCGCATTCTTTCGTGACCGAAAGCGTCTGCCATTTCGATCTTTCGCAAATTCTCGAAAGAGCCAAAGGTTGTCGCCTCATCGAGGATCATCTCCGGCACGCCCTGAATGCCCAGAAAATCTAGCGCCGTGCGAAGCGCCGATTTTGGAGCTTGGCGCATATGTTCGTAGGACAGCATTTGAAATGCCTTCACCTTATCGCGGTTGTGCGCCCAAGCGTTGTAGAACGCTATGATGGAATCAATGCTGCCGACATCCTGGGCAAGAAACTCACTGATCGTTCCGTCAAACACCTTCATTCGGTGCGTTGCGTCGAAATAATATGAAACAAGCACGTCTCTCGGATCCCTAACCAGAAATAGGATCTTTTTTCCTGAATATTTTGACTTATCGGCCTGGATTTCGCTGGGACGCTTAAGGTTTGGGCTGTCGTCGTGAGAAAAGCCAATGCAGGGGATGTTCGACGAGATCTTCCAGAAATGCTGGATTTCCATCGGATTCTGCAGGTTAAGGCCGTAGTGTTTGTCGATGACGCGGCCAACCATGGTGCGCAGCCACGTTCTACCGCATTTCGGGTATGAAAGCACAAAGGAGTCACGCGACCAAAAGATCATCTGGCGGCGCAACGCTCCCAGGGGACCCGAGTAGCGTATTTTCTTTGGAACGACGGCTTCGCCAAGGAAAAAGGTAGCGTCGCGAAGATTGTTCTTCAACTGTCCGAGCATAGAAAGCTTCCTCTGCTAGCGTGAGTTTGGCGCATTGGCGGCGTCAACAATGAAGTGCCCGAAGAACGGGACCGCCGGACCGAAACTCAAGCGACCATTTTAATCTCCGCCATTGTAAGCCATTGCGTCGGTGCAGCGAGACCTAGCTAGCTGGCTGGCCCGGACTGATGGGAGTACCTCTTTGGATTAACGCGGCAAAGTCCGCTTGCAGTTCCGATAGCCCCACATGCACAAAAGCATGTGTTGCTTAGAAAGCGGGTAAAGCGCCCCATAGCAGCGATAAGATCGTAGCCTCGAATCCGAACGATTGCAGGCCAACCTGTTCTTGATTGAGCAAGGGACTGGCAGGCACGGATTTGTGCCTGCGAGTTCAAACAGCCGCATCTCTTGACGCGCTCTCTTGGGGCGCGGCGGGTAAGCTTTGTCGAGGTCTAGAATGAGCCAGTCAGATCAGCCGTTTGAGGCAATCAGTCCACTGGGAGGCCAATCCCTTTTGCTGGCCACTGCGATCGCTCTCGGCCGTCTGGTCAGCAAACCGCGGACGATTGTTCATGTGCTGTCTTACTTGCGCCGGCGGGTGACCGGGCGCGCCAAGGCCGTTGGCAAGAACCTTCATCTCTACATCATCGATCTGGCCCTGGCGCTGGCGGCACTGTCGTTTGCTTCATTCATGCGATTGGGCCTTGATGGAGAATTCACCGGTCCGGAAAGCCACGCTTCGTTGCTCTTCGCACTCCCTTGCTTCCTGCTTACATGCGCCGTGGTCTTCCCGGTGACTTGCCTCTACACCCGCAACTGGCGATATGCTTCTGTCGGCGACATGCTCGGTATCGTTCGCGCGGCATTCGTCACATCGCTGGCCTTCGTGTTCCTGATGTTTGTGGCTACACGGCTCGATTCGATCCCGCGCTCGGTGATAGTGATCCAGTTCCTGTTGCTCGTGCCGCTGCTTATTTCAGTTCGCATCCGCTCCAAGCTCGTTGAGCTAAGCCGCTTTGGTCCGACTGCGAACAGAGCGAAAAACGGACGCGACGTGGTCCCTGTGCTGCTGATCGGTGCAGGCGATGCGGCCGATCTTTATATTCGCGCGCTGCAGCGGGATCCGAATGCACGCCATTGGCCGGTCGGCGTGCTCGATAATGGCGCAACGACAGAGGGCTATTTCCTGCGCGGCGTGCCGGTTCTGGGCAGCATCGAAGACTTCGACATGGTCATCGGCGATCTGGAAGGTCGCGGCATCAAGCCCCGCCACGTGATTTTCACCGAAAGGGTGCCTGGCCTCGTCGACCCGATGCTTGAAGCGCTGATCGACCGGGCCGACCGTCTGGGCATCGCTGTCTCTCGCCCCGCCCCGGTCCTGGAACTGCGCAATCCTAAATATCAGAGTCGCTTCGACTTGCGCCCCATCGAACTTACCGACCTTCTGGAGAGGCCGCAGGCGGTTCTTGATAAAGATGCGTTGTCCCGAATGATCGAAAACAGGCGCATCGTCGTCACCGGCGCCGGAGGCTCGATCGGCGGAGAGCTCACGCAGCAGATTGCCGCGCTCGGCCCCACCGAAGTGGTCCTGATCGATAACAGCGAGTACAATCTGTACGCCATCGATCTGGAATTGGCGGAGAAATTCCCGAATGTGCGCCGGAAGCCATATATCTGCGACGTACGCGACCCTGTTCGCTTGGGCGAGATTTTCCGACGCCATCGCGTTGACCTGGTCTTCCACGCGGCGGCGCTCAAACATGTGCCGATGGTCGAGTTGAATCCCTGTGAGGGCATTCTTACCAACGTCATCGGTACTATGAACGTGGCAGAAGCGACCCGCCTTTGCGGCGCCAAGGCAATGGTCCAGATATCCACCGACAAGGTTGTGAACACGACCAGTGTCATGGGCGCTACCAAGCGCCTAGCGGAACTCTACTGCCAGTCCCTGGACCTCGCCTTCACCGCCGGCGATACCCCCGTCCGCTTCATGACCGTTCGTTTCGGCAATGTTCTGGGTTCAAGCGGGTCACTGATCCCGCTATTCAAGCGCCAACTCGCCCACGGCGGTCCGCTGACCGTGACCGACATGGAGATGAAGCGCTTCTTCATGACAATACGCGAGGCGGTTGAACTGACCTTGCAGGCATCGGCCCATGGTCTGGAGAAAAAACTCGGACAGGGCGAAATCTTCGTTCTCGACATGGGTGCGCCAATCAAGATCATCGACATGGCGCGCCGCATGATCAAGCTCGCGGGATTTCGGCCGGATGAGGACATCAAGATCAAGATTGTCGGCTGCCGGCCGGGAGAAAAGCTGTTCGAGGAACTCTTCGACGAAAGCGAAAGACGTGTCGACGTTCCGATTTCCGGAGTCTTGGGCGCCGTGCCCAACGCGATGCCGCTTGACACGCTTCGCAAGGGATTTTCGCAATTGCGTCGCTTGGCGAGGGCCGGCGACACTGAGGGAGTGTTAAATCTTGTTGCGGATATGCTTCCCAGTTACCGCAGAGAGGAAGCCAAGCCTGCGGCGGCGGTGACGGCGCCCTTCGTGCCTCATGTGATCCTCGGTTCAGCCAAGGCAAGCACGCGTCCACACGAGGCGGCCGCTTGAGGCCCAGCGGGAGCGCTGCCGTGCTAAGGCATATTGCCTCGGCTCTGTTTGTCGCGCTGTCGTGCGGCACTGCACTGGCCGGGGCGCCTCAACCTCAGCCGACAGTGGCCGAGGCACGGGAGGCGGTCGAGGCTGCCGGGGCCTATTTCCGCGATCATCTCGGTGTAGCGGGAACTTATGTATGGAAATATTCCCTCGACGGCCAAAAGAGGGTGGGCGAAGGCGGTACCGTGCCCGCGAGCGTTGGCTGGGTGCAGCCGCCTGGTACGCCGGCTGTCGGCGCTGCGTTCCTGCGCATTTTCGAGGTTACCGGCGACAAGCAATGGCTTCAGTCTGCCCAGGTCGTGGCAACCGCTCTGGTCAAGACTCAGCTGGAGTCCGGCGGATGGTTTTACAAGATCGAGACCGATCCGCAAAAGGCGGCGACATGGTGCTACCGCGCACTGAAGTTGGGCGGGAATACCTGTCGCGATATCAAGGACAATCCGCAACGCAACGAGACTGTCCTCGATGACAACAACACACAGAGCGTGCTGAATTTTCTGATGTGGTTCGACCTGGCGAGCGGCGGTTCGGATCCGGACGTCCGTTCCTGCATCGACAGGGCGCTTCATCGATTGATGCGGGTGCAATACCCGAATGGGGCCTTCCCGGTCTTCTTCAAGGGAGCCGCGCCTGGGGCGGATGTAAAGGCTGCGGCCAAGGCGAGTATTCCGGCCAGTTGGTCTCACGAGTGGCAGAAGCCTGATCGTCCGCCCTATTTCATCATCAATGACAATCTTCCCCGCGATATGGGTCGTCTCTTTCTCAACGCCTACCGCACATATCACGATCCCGCATATCTCAAGACGGCGGAGAAGGTCGGTGATTTTCTCCTTGCAGCCCAGTTGCCCGCGCCACAACAGGGCTGGGCTCAGGGTTACGATCGTTCCATGCAGCCGGTTTGGGGACGCAGGTTTGAGCCGCCAGCGGTCGTCTCGCGCGAAACCGCCGGCAACATCGATTACCTGATCGAGTTGAACGAGCAAAACAGGGATGCGCGGTTGCTGCACGCGGCGACGACTGCAGCCACCTGGCTACAGGCGGCGCGCCTGTCCGACGGCAGTTGGGCACGTTTCTACGAACTCAACACCAACCGGCCGCTTTACATCGATGAGGGCGGCCAAGTGACGTTCGACGACATGGACCTCCTGAAACACTACGGCATGAAAACCGGTGCAGAGATCGAGCCGGTGTTCGCTCGGCTCGAGAGTGCAACGCGGGGGCAGAGAGTTTCACGTCAACGACTGTGGATCAGTGCCGCGGATGAGTTGAGTGCTGGCGAACTGAATTCAAAGGTGCGTCAGCTCGTCGACAGTCAGGATACCCAGGGACGCTGGGTTGAGGGCCGGTTTATCGAGGGAGAAGACTTCGTCGAGGGCGTGTTCGCCCTCGCTCGTTTCATCTCCGCGCAAGCATCAGAGCCGGCGAAATAGCTTCTATATATCGCTCGCTCTTGCCATGGGGAGACCCTGACCAGATCTTCCGGGTGCGCCGATTTTAGCCTTTGTAGGAGCTGGAAAGCTCGGCTGGTGGGCCCCTTAGATCGGCCTGCGTAGGAAAGGCCGCGAACGACCGTACTTGGAGCGAGTACCGCGAAGAAAGCGCGTGACCGTTCTTGAAGCTGGGCCGTCGCGCAAAATCGCAACACTGGGCGCCATTCCAAGCAGCAGAGGCACGAGAAAGAAACGACTGTAAAGATGTGGTAGCGCATTTGCCAGCGCCGCGAAGAGGAGAACTGTCGTCGCCGTGCAAATGGCGGATACCTTGCCTTCACGACTCCGAGCGGCAAGGATGGCGATGGTGATGCCTGCCACGAGCAGGAGCAGAAAACCGATGAATCCGGGCAGCCCTGCCTCGACCCATATGAGGAGGTAGGTGTTGTGGACCGGGGCGTGCAATTCGCTGACCTGCCGATACTGGTCGGCACCGATACCAAGCAGTGAATTATTGTCCGCTTTGCCAATGGCCTCATGGATGAGCCGCATACGGTCTGCAAACGTGCCAGCCTCATCGAGGTCACCATTCTGCAGCGCATTCAGCACGCGGTGTTGGAAGACCTCGGGCAAGAAGTCGCGGCCCCAGGTAACGGCAATGAAGAATGCGGCGAGCGAGGTCACCGCTAAAGAAATGATGCGGCGCCACGAGCCCGTCGCGACTACGAAGATGGTGACCGCAAAGACAAGGCCGATCAGGCCGGTATTGGATCCTGTCAAAATAATGCCATAACCAAAAAGCGGCAGTCCGACCCAAAGCCAGCGAGGCCTTATGCAACCTGACGCCACCAGCCACAACATTAGCGGGACAGAGAGCGCGATCAGCGTTGCGCACTCATTCTCGCGTTCCACCCAACCCTGGAAACGACCATTGCCGCTGACAAAGACGGTGCCGCGTTGCTTGAGGATGTCGATTATCACTATCCCCTGCAGACACATCACGGCGATCGAGCAAAGAAATGATTTCATCAAGAGAACGATTTCCGCCCAGGGCCTCGACACGATCATGAAGGCCAGGAGAAAGTAAGCGTACAGATATTGCGCCGAGATGATGAAGCCTCGCTGCGGATCTCCGTGGATCAGACTGCTTAGCAGCAGCATCCCGCATAGTAGGGCGATGCCGATATTCCATAGAAACGTCCCCGCGCCCAAGGGAGAGATCGAAAAGGATTTCCCGAGTATGGCTGCGAATACGGCCGCGAGAGCGAAGCCGTCGCTGATGGTAAAATAGAATGCATCAAACCGAAGAATATTGAAGGGCGTGAGAAAGACGGACGCCACGGCGAACCAGAGCCCGAGTCTCCCGGCTACCTCTGGCAACGATGTGACGGCCGGTTTGGGGCCGGGCCTTGTCCAATAATGGCGAGGAGCCCTGGCGTAGTTCATCCTCACTCCTGAATCTGCTTGAGAGTCCTTTTCGCCAGCCCTCATTGGGCCTGCAGTTCAGCCTATCTGCCAAGATAGGGCCCGGGCCGGTTACGCTATCCTTTTGGATGATGTCGCCTTTGCGGCTAAGCCTCTTGAGCGCGATTGCGGCCGCGCAACCATGTTAAAACTGTCGTCGCGGTAAGTCGCGAATTCGATGTTGGGTAGCCTCCAGGTCCGATGTGGCAGGGCCGGCTTGGACCAGTCGAAGACAAACAAAAAGGGGCGGGATCTGTGAGCTTGATAGACGACAACAGCGTGTGGAGCCGTCTGGAACCATTCCTTCAAGAGCCGATCGAGCCGTCGAAGGAACGCACTTTCGGCCCGCGCGAGCTCTACACGCTTTTCCGAAGGCGCCTCCCCTTGATCCTTGCGGTCGTGACTACCGGCACCGCTCTCGCGCTCATCACGGCTGTGGAACTTCCCAAGACGTACACCGCTCGCTCGATGATCGTTGTCGAATCCGACGATCCCAATCCTCTCGACACCGCACAAGCGCAGCCTAATCAACAGCCCGACAAGTCGCGAATGGACACCGAGGCGGATCTGATCACCTCTCGTGTCTTTGCCAGCCTGGTCGTCGACAGACTGGACCTCATCAAGGACCCGGACTTCAACACCTATCTGAAACCAGCCGCGAGCCGAGCTTCCCCTTCGGATTCGGGCCCTGGACTGCTGTCACAGGCCGTCGGCTTGATCGTCTCGATACCGCGAGCGCTATGGAGCCTTGTCGCCGGCGCCGACCCGCAGGATCCCGCGTCGCTGCCATCGAAGGGGGTTCAGCAAGATCGGGCGATTTCATCGTATCTGTCGAGCGTTTCGGTTGACCGGTCCGGAGAGAGCTCGGCGATGACGATCTCCTTTTTCAATGACGACGCGTCGAGGGCGGCCCTGATAGCCAATGCGACGGCCAAACTGTTCGTGGAATGGTCCCGGGACAACAAGCGGCAGGACATCAAGGACGCCGTTAGCTTTCTGAGGCAGCAATCGACGGAGCTTGCGTCACGGATAGCCGCCATAGAAGGCCAGATCGCCCAGTATGCGCGAGAACACGGCGTATCCAGCGATCCGCGCGATGATCTGCTGCGCGCCTCGATCCAGCAAAGCAACGAGCAGCTCAGCACCGCCAGAGGTGAATACACGCAAGCGCAGGCGCGCCTCGCCCAGGTCAGGCTGGCGGCCAAGACCGGCGACGCGGGCGCCAACGTCGATCCCCTGCTCTCATCGGACTTCCTGACGTCCCTGCGCAACGACGAAGCGACGGCGATGAGGGATCGCGCGCAACTGGCCAGCAACTACGGGCGCAATCATCCCTTGGTCCAGGAGGCGGATGCAAAAGTAGCGGCCGTCCGCGCGATGATCTCTCAGGAGATGCTGCGTACGATCGCAATCTTGGAAAACGACGTCCGCGTCAACGAAGGCAGGGTCAACCAACTCGCGAAGACTTTGGAGGAGTCCAACGAGCAACTGCGGCAAAGGAGCCTGGCGGAAGCGAAGCTTCGGGAACTGAACAACCAATTGTCGACCGAGCAGAAGCTCTACGACCTCGTATCAGGCAGGCTTGGCAGCCTCGATCCGTTTTCCGAGGCGGTCGAGCCCGGCGTGCGGACGGTTTCCGCCGCCGAGATTCCGACGAGCCCTTCCTTTCCCAAACTTCGTTTGATGACGGCAGGCGGTTTCGCCGCGTCGCTGATCCTAGCCCTGATCCTTGTGCTGACGCTTGAAAGCATGGATGTGAGAATACGCGAGTCACAACGGGTATCGAAGCTTATCCGTGCGCCACTGCTGGCGTCGATTCCGCAACTGCCCAAGAAATTCCTGCAACGCGCCACGCCCCCTCTTGAAACCTTGTTGTCGCAACCACGGTCGGCCTTCTCCGATGCCTTCCGGTCGCTGTACATGGCCTGCACCCGGATGAACGGTGGCCGGAGCAAACAGGTGATCCTGGTCAGCTCAGGACTACCACAGGAAGGCAAGACAACGACGGCCATGGGCCTCGCCGTGGCAGCTGGAATGGACGGCGCCCTGACAGCGCTGATTGATCTGGATTTGCGAACCCGCAGCATCCATAGCGCCATGCAGTTTGGGCCCGCCGACAAGACACTCAACGACTACCTACATGGTGGTTGCACCCTGGCAGAGATCGTTCAGACGCTTCCTGAAGTTCCGCGACTGGATGTGCTGGCGCCATCTGCCGACGACCAGACCTTGCCTGAATTCCTCAATTCCAGCCAATTCGCGAAATTGCTGGAGGCGTTCCGGCTCGAATACGACGTGGTGATCATCGACGCGCCGCCTGTGCTCGTCGTCGAAGACGCAATCAGGATTGCCGCCTCGGTGGATACCGTCGTGGTCGTGGCCGCGTGGGACAACACCACGCAAGAGGCTCTCTCCCAGGTTGTCGAGCGCCTGCGGTTCGCCGGCGGTCCATCGATCGGCTGGGTGTTCAACCGCGTCGACCCCTTCCGACAGGCCCGTGGTGCCCTGCGGAAAGCCTATTTGAAACGGCAGCAGATTCGTCGTTATTTTCCTGCTTGACCGCCATCGGCCGCGCGGCCGATCAGGCGCGGCCGACTATATCCCCATCGCCTCGAGCAGGGTTTGGTTCACCTTGTGAACATCGAACCGGTCTTCCGCGAGCTTTCTTGAGTTGGCGCCCATCTTTGCGGCGAGTTCCTCATCCTCGAGAAAAGCCCGCTGCGCCGAGGCGAGAGCTTCCACGTCTCGCGGCTCGACCCGGAAACCGTTCTCGCCCTCGATCACCGTTTCTTGACAGCCAGGGGCGTTGGTCGTGATTATCGGCCGACCGGTCGACAAGGCTTCCAGCGCGCTGCGGGGAATGCCCTCCCTGTAATAGGACGGCAACACGAACACGGTGGACGCGGTCAAATAGGGACCGACGTCGTGTGTTTCGCCGAGATATTCAACGGCGCCTTCCTTGGTCCACTGGTCCATTTCGGCTTTCGAGATGGAGAGGGGACTGGGATCGAAGGGCCCGAGAATCTGAAAGCGTGCAGCGCGGTACTTGGTCTTCAGGATACGCGCGGCGGCAGCAAACTCGGCAATTCCCTTTTCGCGAAGCAAGCGAGCGATCAGAAGGAAGACGGGAGGCCCTGAAGGTGGGGGGCTTGCGGCAAACAGTGTCAGGTCCACTCCTGAACCCGGGATCATGATCACCGGCGTCGTCGCAGAAACCATCCCATGGCGCCGGATGTCGGAAGCGTCGGCGTCATTGTAAGCGAAAACTGCTTCGCAGCCGACCAGAGCCGAGCGGTAGAGACCAATACTCAACCGGCGCAAAATGGTTGCGCGCAGTCCCGTCATGCTGCCGCTGAATATGAAGCCGAAGCCTGTAAAGAGCGCAAACCGGCGCGGTACACGGGCAAGGCGGGCAGCCAATCCACCATAGATGATCGGCTTCATCGTATACGCCAGGACGATTTCGGGCGCCAAGCCGCGGATGAGCTTGTAAAGCGCCTTGAGCGTTCGCAAATCGGCCAGCGGACTGGTACCCGTCCTGGCCATCGGAATCTGTCGGAAGGTCACGCCAATTGCCTTGAGACCGGCGATCGCCCGCTCATCTTCATCGGGGGCGAGCGCAATGACATCATGCCCCGCAGCGACCATGGCCTTCAACAATTCGAGACGAAAGTTGACAAGCGAACGCGTCAGGCTCGCAATGACGACGATGCGCTTGCGGCGCATCGCATAGTCCACAGGGGCGCGAGGAGAATCTCGACCATTCATGTGCACAGCAACCACCAGCCGCTCCTATCGGATATGGCGACGACGCCCTAGAGCTGCTTCGTAGAGTTCCAGGTGCCGGCCGACGTAAAGGGAAAGCGAGAAGTTCTCCATGACGCGACGACGCGCTTGTTGACCCAAGGCGCGGCGCTCGGCCGGTTCAAGGCTGACAAGCCTGATCAATCCGGCGGCCAGAGCTTCACTATCTCCCGGTGGAACGACCACGCCGCTGTCGCCGACCAGCCAGCCGGAGTCGCCGACCGCGGTAACCACCGCCGGCACGCCGCTGGCCATCGCCTCGCCTACGGCAAGGGAAAATGCCTCGCCCCAAGCCGAGCAAAGCGCGTAGACGTCGAAGCCCGGCATGAGGTCGGCGATGTCAGCGCGGATGCCCGGCGTGGTAATGCGGTCGTCTATGCCGAGCTCACGGGCGGTGCGCCGCACCGGGCCGTCGGCATGTCCCTCCCCGATAAATATGCCCTGAACGTCGTATCCCTGTTCCAGGAGCCGGCTGATGGCGCGGACCAGGCTAACCTGGTCCTTCATGGGATGGAAGCGTGCCACATGGCCGATCATCAGCCGTCCGGGCGGCAAGCCGAACAGGCGGCGCAGCTTCGCACCGGCGTCGGCCGAGGGGGAAAATTGATCGCAATCCGTCCCGTTCGGGATAACCACCCTCCGGCGCGGATCAAAGCCCAGGCGCTCGTGATCATCGGCGGCGACGCGCGAGCAATATGAGATCGCGCTGGTGCGCCTCGACAGGCGGGCCGAGAGCCGTATCAATTGGCGCGTCAATGGTTTCTCGTCGGCGAGATCTCGAACCGTGTGATGGATGCTCCAGATGACCGGCGAGAAATTGAGCCCTAGCATCGAGCCGAGCGTTGCCGCGACGTTGCCGTGATACATCCATCCGTGAAGAAGATCGGGGGCCGCCCGTCTTATCGACCGCGTCAGCCGAACGACATCGCGCGGTCGCGGCCGTTCCGTCATGTCGAGCGAAACGAGCCCCGATCTTGTATATTCTACGTTTGCAGCCACCGGACCGGGTGAAAGCAGGGACAGAACTGAAGTCGAGAAGCGATTTTGGTCGACCTGGCCAAGAAAACGGGCAAGCATGACCTGAGCGCCGCCGACGTCGAGACTGGTAATGGTGTGAAGAACACTTGTGTGCACGCAAGCTTCCCAGCTGTCTGCAACGCTCCGCCCTGAGGAAGCATTCAATCGTCCGACAGTATCCAGCCGCACCATACGTTGGTTGCAGTCGACATCCAGTTAGCCAAATTAGGTGGGAACCAGACCGAAGGTTGTCACCGCTCCACCAAAGGTATGACTCATTGTCCTCGCGCAGGTGTCGCTAGGGTCTTTGCAGGAAAATTCTATGGTGGGCTTCCATGGCATCTTATTGCAATGCGGCGCGGAGCAGGCGATCGACAGGCGCGTGGACCAGTACATTCCTTGCGAAAGCACTGGGATCCGCCAGTATTGCGATCCTTGCGGTTGCAGCGATTCTGATTTCCCAGCTTGATGCCTGGGCCGCGGCGGACGATGACTACAAGGTTTCGGTCGGCGATGTGGTGTCGTTTGACTTCATCGACGACGCGCTTCCCGCCGAACAACTCACGGTCGCCAGCGATGGCGCGATCAACATTCCGCTGATCGGCAGCTTTGAAGTCGGCGGCCTGACGGTGCCCGACGCCTTGAGTCGTATCCGTAAGGCATTCATCGAGCGTGAACTCTTCAATGACCCGCATATAGCTCTTGCGGTGGTGAGCTTCCGCCCGATCTTCGTCCTTGGGGATGTAAAGGCGCCGGGCTCGTTTCCTTACCAGCCGGCACTGAACGTGGAGCAGGCGGTGGCGCTTGCGGGCGGCCAGTCGACCGGGGGAGCCACGGCGGAGGATCGCGTCGTAACACGCGCCCGGTTGCGCGGAGCTCTTGATGAAAGCGTGGTGGAGATCGCCAAGGAGGCGGTCGCCGCTGCGCGCATCAAGGCCCAATTGGCAAACAGCGACAAGATCTCGGAACTGGATCTGCCTGCCAAGATCAAGGGCCTCATGAACGCCAACCTGCTCGCGACGCTGCTTCCTACCGAGCAGCGCATCCTTGAAGCAGATCAACATGCGCTGACGACACGTCGCAAGCAGCTCTCGGCGGGGATCGAAGAAGTGAATGTTGCCCTCGCCAATGTTCAACAGCTTTCGGACATACAAAAGACAGTGATCGCTTCGGCACAGGCGGATCTCGATCGCATCAGGGGCCTTAACAAGAAAGGTCTCGTCACAATCACAGACCTCTCGAACGCCGAGCGCGAAGCGACCACGCAGCAATCCCATCTGCTTGAAATCTACAATCAGGCATCAACGGTGCGCCGCGAATTGAGCCAGTTGCAGCGCGACCTGGATGACGCCACCCAGACCTGGACACACACGGCGCTGACGGATCTCCAGGCCCACAACTCTGAAATCGAACGCCTGATCGCGGTTCGAGAATCGACCGAGGAACAGATCCTGCTGTTGAGCTCGCTGGCCGCGGAGCAGACACGCAGCAACAACTCCATCACGTTCACCTACCAGATTCGCCGCAAGGTAAATGGCCAGACCGCCACAAAGGTGGCGACCCTCGACGATCCGGTTGCGGCCGGAGATACGATCCTTGTGTCAATAAACCGCCTGGATAGCGCCCAGGACACGACAAGCCGTTCAGCCACTACCTTGGCGACGACCTCTTCCGTCCAGGTCGGACCGTCGCAATGATCGGCCTCAGCACCCCAACAGCACGTTCCGGCGGCTGGACTGCGCGCGTTCCGCTTGGCCGGGCCATACCAAGCCGTATCGCCGCGGTGATCCTTTTGGTTCTCAGCCTGCCGCTATGGCTCGTGGCTGCTGCCATTGTCTGGGCCAGTGTCGGCCGTCCATTGTTTTTCCGCCAGTCTCGCAGCGGGCTGGAAGGTCGCCCGTTCGTGATCTGCAAGTTTCGTACGATGCACGAAGGGCGAGACGGGAATGGCATGCTGCTCCCCGACGCTTTGCGTGAGACGCCGGCCACGCGATTGATGCGCTCCGTCCGCATCGATGAGCTGCCGCAGCTTCTCTCGATCGCCAGGGGGGACATGGCCTTCATGGGGCCCCGTCCGTTGCTCCCGGCCACCATCGCCGAATTCGGCGAGCTGGGGCGTATTCGCGGCACGGTCCGCCCCGGCCTGTCCGGATGGGCACAGGTGAACGGCAATACCCGCCTCACCAACAGCGAAAAGCTGGCGCTCGACCTCTGGTATGTGCGCAACCGCAGCCTGTGGCTCGATCTGCACATACTGGTTCTGACTGTCCAAGTGGCACTGTTGGGCGAACGCGTCGACCGCCGCCATGTCGACCATGCTTTGAAGGCTATGCCCGCCGGGACGGTCCGGCCATGAACCCAGCACTCGGTCGACTTCTGGTGATCGCACCGCATCCTGATGATGAGGTCTTGGGGTGTGGCGGCACGATAGCCCGGATGGCTGCGCAAGGCGCAGAAGTTCATGTCGCAGTGGTTACGCGAGGCAGCCCGCCCGCCTTCACAGAGGAGATGACGGAACGGGTTCGCAGCGAGGCCAAGGCGGCGCATGCCTGTTTGGGCGTGCAACAGACGCATTGGCTTGATCTGCCGGCTGCGCAGATCGCCGAGACGCCGCACGCGACGCTCAACAGGGCGCTGCTGACCCTGTTGCGGGATGTCGTGCCGGATACGTTGCTCATCCCTTTCGTCGGTGATGTGCACATGGACCACCAGCTGATCTTCCTGTCATCGCTGGTAGCGGCTCGCCCGACCCAATCTCAATATCCGCGGACGATCATGGCTTACGAGACCGTCTCCGAAACGAACTGGAATGCCCCCTATGTGACGCCGAGCTTCGTGCCGAACGTCTTCATAGACATCGCATCGACGCTGGACCGCAAACTCGAAGCTGCGTCGATGTTCGCCTCACAGATCAGAGATTTCCCGCATGAGCGTTCGATCGAAACCTTGCGGGCGCTTGCGATCGTCAGGGGCACCGCCGCCCATCTGAGGGCGGCCGAGGCCTTTGTCCTTCTGCGAAACGTCATTTGAATTCTAGCTGGAGTATTCTGCGATGAAACGCTGGCCAATCTACGACGAAGAACAAATAACCGATGTGGTAGAGGTTTTGCGATCCGGCCAGGTGAACGCCTGGACCGGCGACCATGTGAAGACCTTCGAACGCGCCTATGCGCGCAGCCTCGGCCGACGTCACGCGGTGGCGCTGGCCAACGGCTCGCTCGCGCTGGATCTTGCGATGAAGATTCTCCACATCGGCGCCGGCGACGAGGTGATCGTCACGCCCCGCAGTTTCGTCGCCTCCGCCGCCTGCGTCATGTTTGCCGGCGCCACGCCCGTTTTCGCGGATGTCGACCCGAGTTCGGGCAACCTTTCCGCCGAGACGATTGCGCCGAAGATAACGGCTCGAACAAAGGCAGTGATCGTCGTGCATATTGCCGGCTGGCCGTGCGACATGGCGCCGATCATGGAACTCGCAAAGCGCAGCGGCATAAAAGTCATCGAAGATTGCGCCCAGGCGCATGGAGCCGAATACAACGGACGACCGATTGGCTCCTTCGGCGACATAGCGGCGTTCTCGTTCTGCCAGGACAAGATCATCACGACGGGCGGCGAAGGTGGGCTTGTCGCAATGGACGACAAGAAATTGTGGCTCGCTGCCTGGAGCCTCAAGGACCACGGCAAGAACTACGATCTGGTCTTTGCCCCCCATAGGGCGACAGGGTTTCGCTGGCTGCATGACAGCATCGGCACCAACTGGCGCATGACATCAATCCAGGCAGTGCTTGGCTTGCGGCAGCTCGAGCGCCTACCCGACTGGACTCGCCAACGCGAGCGAAATGCCAGCATCTGGATGATGACGCTTGCTGAATTGCCGATGCTGCACGCGCCCCAGCTCGGTTCGGAGCATAAGCATGCCTGGTACCGATGCTATTTCTATATCAAGCCCGAGATGCTGTCCCCCGGATGGTCGCGCGACGAGTTGATTGCGGCTATCAATGCGGCCGGCGTCCCATGCTTCTCGGGAAGCTGCTCTGAGATCTATCTTGAACATGCCTTCGCGGACGCCGGGGTAGCGCCGCCCGAACGTCTGCCGATCGCACGGCAGCTCGGTGAAACGAGTATGGCTTTTCTGGTCGACCCGTCCTGGACGACCGAGGAGACCATGGCTGCCGCGTCGACGGCGCGGTCAATCCTTGTTACGGCTTCGCGCCAGCTCGAGGCAGCATGACAAAGGAACGCGCGATCAGGAAGGATGAAACCGTTCTAGCGTCTTCTCTGGCAGAGCTGCAGATAGTGACGTCGTCAGCAGCGCGGAACCTCACTCTTGCCCCTACAGAGCGTGGTTTGCTCGGATTCGAACTGCCAGCCGCGGTTCGATTTTATCAGCAGATGATGCTCATCCGGCTCGTGGAGGAGCGCTTGCTCGATCTTTTTTCCCAAGGTCTCCTGTTCGGCACGACGCACACGTCCATTGGACAGGAAGCCAATGCGGTTGGCGTGATAAACGCTCTTGACCGGGACCGCGACATTGTCTGGAGCAACCACCGCTGCCACGGTCATTTCATTGCCTATTCGGGCGAAGTCGAGGGCCTGATAGCCGAGATCATGGGGCGTGTAACCGGCATTTGCGGCGGACGCGGCGGCAGCCAGCACCTGTGCTTCCGCAACTTCCACTCCAATGGCATCCAAGGAGGCATCGCACCCGTCGCGGTTGGTAGTGCGCTGGCGCGAAAGGACGAAGGCGCCGTCGCAGTGGTCTTTCTCGGCGACGGCACGATGGGCGAGGGAGCCGTATACGAGAGCCTGAACCTTGCGTCTGTTTTCGCCGCCCCGGTGGTCTTTGTGATCGAGGACAACGAGATCGCGCAGACGACGCCCAAGCATCTGACCGTCTCCGGTTCGATCGTCGCCAGGGCCGAGCCGTTCGGCGTCCGCACATTCGCCTATGACGGCAACGATCCGATCGCGATATATGAGCTCGCCCAAGAAGCCGTAGGCTATGTACGCGCCGAATCCCGCCCCTGCTGGCTCTACTTGCGAACCGAGCGGATCGGCCCACACAGCAAGGGAGATGATACGAGGCCGGCGGAGCGTCTTGAGCAAGCTCGAGCCAGAGATCCCATACCCCCGATGCGCCGGCGCGTTGCGAACGCCGACGAGATTGACGCCTACTGCCTGAATGTCGTGGACCGCGCGGTCGAATCCGCCGCCGCGGCCGCCTTGGCGCGGGGTTGATCCATGCGTGTCGTCGAATCTATCAATCGCGCGCTACACGATCTCATGGGAGCCGATCTCCGTCTGGTGATTTTGGGTGAGGATGTTCTTGACCCCTACGGTGGCGCCTTCAAAGTCACCAAGGGTCTTTCGTCAGCCTATAAGGACCGTGTCTGGACCACGCCGATCAGCGAAGGCGGCATTGTTGGCATGGCGGCAGGCATGGCCATCAAAGGCCGGCCTGTGATCGTCGAACTCATGTTCGGAGACTTCATAGCCCTTGCTGCCGACCAGATCATCAATCACGTCGCCAAGTTCCGCTGGATGTACAACGATCAGGTTGAGGTCCCCGTCATCATCCGCGCTCCCATGGGCGGACGGCGCGGCTATGGGCCGACGCACTCGCAAAGTCTGGAAAAGCATTTTTGCGGCGTGCCCGGGCTGACGGTGCTTGCCACTCACGAGTATGCCGATCCTGGCACGCTTCTGCATCGGGCCTTCGCGTCGCGATCCCCTCACCTGATCATCGAAAACAAGGTGATGTATTCCAGGCCCGTGCTCGGACCCGACGCGCTTCCACGCCCGGCGGATGCAGATGTCGTGATCCTGACATATGGGGGTTGCGTCGAGCACGCTGTCGCGGCCGCAAAGAAACTCGCGCAAGAGGAGGAAATCGCGACCACCGTGGTGGCCGTCGAACAGCTGTCGCCCTTCCCTGGCGATGAGGTCCGAAGCCAGGTCGGCAACTGCACGCGTGTGGTCGCGGTGGAGGAAGGCTCTCCCGGCTGGGGCTTCGCGTCGGAGTGTGCGCGCGCGCTGATCGGCCGGGTCAGGCACTTCAGCGCATTGACCGGGCCCGATCACCCCATTCCCTCAAGCCGCGACTGGGAGGACGATCTGCTGCCGGGTGTGAACGCCATCCAGGCGGCCTGCATCGACCTGTTCCAGAAAGGCTAAGCGTACATGACCGTGCTTGTCGAAGCCCCGCGGGTTAACGCCAACGAGGACAATCTCCAGCTCATCGAGATTCGGGTCGCACAAGGTGAAAGGGTCGAACAAGGCACCATTCTTTTCGTGCTTGAGACCACCAAGGCCGCAGTCGAGGTAGATGCTCCGGAGGCAGGAACTGTCGGCCTGCTGGACATCAAGGTCGGTGACTTCGTTCCTGTCGGCGCAACGCTTTGCAAAATCCTCGACGAAAATTCGAATGCCGTTGTCGGGGAGACCAGCGCGGCCGATGTCGGGGCCAGCGAGGTCGCGATAACGGCTAAAGCCCGCAAGGCCGCATCCGAGCTCGGGGTCAACCTTGCGGACGTCATTCCGTCCAATGGCCGCATTGGCGAAGCCGAGGTGCGCGCTGCTGCCGGTCGCCGATCCGCCGCCAAGAGAGCCGAACCGGGCGGGCCGAGTTCCGTCGCTTTCTCCAGGCGGGCCGTCATCATCGGCGGCGGCGGCCACGCCGCCTGTTTGATCGATGCTCTCGATGGTGCCGGATACGATATCGTGGGCTGCACCGATCAAGCGTTGCCCGCCGGCCACCACGTCTGCGGCGGTATTTCGGTGATCGGCACGGAAGACTGCCTGGAGCGTTTGTTTGCCGAGGGCACGCGCTATGCTTTCATCGGCATCGGAGGCGCCCAGTCAAGCCAGGTGAGGCGGGCAATGTATGAACGCGCCACCGCAATGGGCTTCGTTCTGCCGCCTGTGATCCATCCTTCCGCGATCGTCTCCAAGGCGACCAGGATTGGACATGGCTGCCATATTCTGGCCGGCGCGAGCATCGGTCCGCGCTGTACGATCGGTAACAACGTCATCGTCAATCAGGGAACTATAGTCTGCCACGACAGCGTCGTTCAGGACAATGCGCACCTGACACCAGGCGCTATCATAGCCGGCGGAGTGGGCATCGGAGCCTTGACCGTCGTGGGAATGGGCGCAACGGTGCTCCTGGGCGTCCAGATCGGCGCCGACTGCCTGATCCACAACGGCGCGCACATCAGCGCCAATGTCGCAGACAACACCATCGTCGACGCGCAGGGCCGCCGCCATCTCCGCTAATGCATGTCGCCCAAGGCGATCTCCGGCTCGAGAAAGCGACATAGCGGGGCGGTTCGACGGGGCGGCTCCCGTGGCTGCGGCCGAGGGTTCGCCACTTCCGATCGGTGTCAAGCCGTACTTCGGTTGCGGTCCAGCGATCGCCCGCAATCAGCATCGGGCCTGGGTTAAATCAGTCCCGCAATGCGGCTGTTAGTCATCCGGTGGAGTTTTTCTGCGGCAGCCCACTACTTTTGGGCGGGGGTGTCCTTCGAATTCCCGAGCATTGCGAGACCTGGGATGGTGTACGGTGAAATGGTCTGCGAGATCCAACTTGAAGGCTCAGATGACCGTTGCACATCTCCATTCTCAGAACTCATCGGGTCCGCAGCATTTTCCCGTCGAAGCGTCAGCGAAGCCGGCTGGCGACAATTCGTTCAATGTAGCCGCGCATGGGTTGCGCGGCATTGCTTCTCTTATGGTCTTCTTCGCTCACCTCCTGGGCGGCACGGCGGAGCACGTCTACGCCTCCAATTCGGCCTATGTCGACCGCATTACGCCCTTCTGGAATTTCGGCACCTTCGGAGTCTGCCTTTTCTTCGTAATCAGTGGCTTCGTCATCCTGCCCAGTGCGATACGCTATAGTCCCGCTCAGTTTGCTGCCCGACGGTTCCTGCGCCTCTACCCTCTGTTTTTCGCGCTAAGCCTGCTTTTCATCTTGCTGAACGCAACCACCAACTTTTATCCCGAAACCAACAATCTCACAGCGGTTCTGGCAGGACTGACATTCCTGAACCTTGCAACCCATACCGAGCAATTGACGCCGAACGCGTGGAGCCTGACCTTCGAGGTCTGGTTCTATGTGTTTACGGCAGCGTTCGTTTTCCTGACGGTTCGTCGCCCAACCAGACTCGGCACAATTGCGCTCGGTCTTCTCGCGGCGCTCTTTATCGCCCGGTACCCGATCGCCTTGTATTTTCTTGCCGGCGGGCTGATCCGCCTTGCCTACGACCGATTTGAATGGGTAAACCGGGGCCGCCATCGGCTTGCCGAGAGCGGGGCGCTGGCAGCTTGCGTCTTTCTCGCCAGCCGCGGCCATTACGACTATCACTGGTCCGATTTCCAAAATGCCGAGCTTCCCTTGCTCATGGTCGCGACGGGGCTCTACTTCTGCCTTGCAGTGTCGCGGAACAGCTTGACGGCACTACTCCTTGGCAATCGGCTGCTTCGATACTTCGGAACGGTGAGCTACAGCCTGTATCTGGTGCATCCCTACACGTATCTTCTGACACGCTCGCTGTTTTCCCGCGCCCATCTTTTTTCCGGCAATGTTGTCCTATCGATGAGCGCCTTCATTTTGGCGGCGGCGGCGATCACCTGGGTGCTGACGCATTTCGCGAACCGAACGCTTGAGCTGTGGCCCTATGAGTTTGTCTATCATCAGAAGATCTATCGCTCGGCTTCGCAGCCAAGCGCGATGCGGCTTTGGCTGGCGTCAAATGCCAAACGTGCGGCATGGCTAAGGGGGTAGGATCGCCGTTGCGCGGCGGCCTGCGGCTTTTGAGGCGGATAGATAGCAGACTGGTCGTAACCACTGTTGTTAGGCTGCAAGCAGGGATGAGGACGAAATGCATCCATTTGTCATCGACGCCAAGCCTATTTCAATTGATCCCGCTGACGCTGCCGTACTCGTCGTGGACATGCAGAATGACTTCGGCTCCAACGGTGGAATGTTCGACAGAGCCGGAATCGATATCTCCGGGATTCAACGGGCTGTAGGCCCTACTGCCAGCGTAATAGCTGCCGCTCGCGAATTGAGCATGCCCATCGTCTACCTGAAGATGGGATATCATCGCGACCTCTCGGACCTTGGAACGTCGGACGCCCCCAACCGTATTCGACATCTCCAGATCTTCGGGGTGGGCGCGAACATGACAGCCCCGGATGGCAGCGAGAGCCGGATTCTGATCCGCGACACCTGGGGAACAGAGGTCGTCAACGGCCTCAAGCCACAGGCAGGGGATGTCGTCCTCTATAAAACGCGATTCAGCGGTTTCTACGAAACCGAACTCGATTCTGTTCTGAAATCCGCAGGCGTCAAACACCTCATCGTGACAGGATGCACGACCAGCGTGTGTGTGGAATCGACAATTCGGGATGCCTTCTTCAGGGACTATCGCTGCATACTGCTGACGGATTGCACCAGCGAGCCCATCGCTTGGGACGCCCCAAGGAGCAATCATGATGCCTCGATGAGCTCGTTCAGATACTCTTTGGATGGACATCGACGTCCGACCAATTCCTGAAGTCGGTCGCAGAGCGAGTTCACGGTCGTCTTGAACTAGCCGAATGAGCAGGCGAAGCTGCCTATCAGTCGCCTTGGAGCACCGCGGCTGCCGCTCAGGGCCAGCGTAGATCAAGCCCAAACACAACCGACGTCCCGACCACTCTCGAAAGGTGCCCCGACGCATCGCCTACGATTTAGTCGTCCGACTTTGCCACAAGATCGGCGATACGGGATACATCAGGCACGTAAAGCTCTTTGGCGTGGCGCAGCACGAGTCCGATGTTTTGCAGGTAGCTCAACTCGCGTGCCACCGCCTCGCGGTGGGTGCCAATGCGGTGGGCCAGATCCGTATGGGTCGGGATAGGAGAAATCCTCGCCGAACCGTCGGCTCCGATGTCTTCAGCGCATAAGCGCAGCAACTCCTTATGCACCCGGGACCGGACGTTGAGCGTCGAGAGCTCAACGATGTGCTCGACAAGCACCTGCTGACGTTCCACCAACAATTGTACAACCGCATGCAGGGCTTCAGGATCCTGCTTGACTATGTCCAGAAAGGCACGACTGCCGATCGAAGCGATAGTGCATGGTCCCGCCGCTTCGACCGAATATGGCATCTGGATGTCGCCGCTCAAGGCAATTCCGTTAACAAGCGAGCCACGATGCGCAGGGGGGAGCGACACAATCTTGCCATTGCGGGTATAAACGAGCGCTCGAAGCTCGCCCTCGAGCAGAAAAAAAAGCCGGTCGACACTTTCGCCGGCCGGGACCAGGACGTCCCCTTCATTGAGATGCAACCAACGACAGCGGCGGTCTATCTCGATCAGCGTGGACGACTTAACATTGCTGAAATGCTCGATATTTTTCAAATCCGGCCCGTGCATATGGTTGGCATCAGCTACGGAGGTGATCTCCCCGTCAGTCTGCGGGCCTGGATATCGAACGGGCGGTTGTTTCATCCTGGGTAGCGCCCCCTTGCAAAGGTTCGCAGCCGCTTCCGTTGCGGCTGCTCCCCAAACTCAAGCAAATCACATCTACTAAAACGGTCCGTCAAGAACCATTACTCGTTGAGTGAGGCGGCACCCATATTTCAATTCCGTATGGCAATCCCTTCATACGGCGTTGTGTTGAGTATGTAGGCGACTTCGGTACGGTTTCTCGCACGAAGTTTTTTCATGACATTCCGAATGTGTACCTTGACCGTACTTTCACACATGTTGAGCTCGTACGCGATGACCTTGTTCGCCTTTCCTCGACGCAATGCCTCGATGACAGACATCTGACGCGAGGTAAAAGTGTTGTCTCCGTGCGGCTGCTGCTTGGTCGCGGACTGACCGTCGGTGACGGCGCGTCCTGAATGAAAGAGAACACTGGGCGGGACGAAAGTTCCGCCCGCCGCGACAAGCTGGATGGCCTTGGCGGCCACCTGCAACCTGACGCTGGTAGGAATATAGCCACGCGCGCCGTTTTCGACCACTTTGAGAATGTCCTCAAAGTTCTCGATATCCGATAGGATGACCACCCCTACCTCGGGCCTGGTCGCTTTCAGATGGCCTATCTGGGAAAGATGATAGTCCGCCTGGGAGTTCGACCACATCACACACATCAGGACCGTCGAAACTCTCTGCGTTTCTTCGGGATCCGCCATGTCGAACGCTTCGACCGACGCGTAATGCTGGATATGAAATGATGGCTCGATGATTTCGAGGCTTCTGCTGAAGCAGTCACACATCAAAGGCCGGCCATCGATGATTGCAATCTCGATTCCCTCTCCCGAGGACGGTGAGAGACGATTGACGTCGAGAATAGATGGATATTGATCAAGATCAGTTTTGTCCGTCCGATCATTCGCAGGCAAAAAACTTGTCATGACTCACCCCCGCGCAAATCTCGCCCCAACGGAGATTTCGCTTTTAAACCCATACCTTAACACTTTAGTAATAGCTTGTGGACCGGAGGTGGTGGTGTGACAAAACGCACAGCGCGGCCAAAATTTCGGTTTCCCCAAGCAATCAAAGTGAAAAAGTCGTGGTTGCAGTATTATAGTTGGCTTCGAAGTCCATGCGCTTACCAATAGGGGGTAGCTACGGAAGTAGCGGTCATCCAGAATCGTTACGACAAAGAGCTGAACAGGGGTGGCTATGTGAGCCGTTGGTCAGACCTTCGCTCAAAACGCGCACACTTTCTCGGCAAAGCGTAAAATTACATTCAGGAGCCGGCATATTCCACATGGCGGACCTGCGGCATGAGACGTCGCAGCCTGCTCCCTTTCCTCGTCGATTGACCGCTTTGGCGAAGGTGGAGGCGAGCTTATTCGAGGCTTTGCCGCAAGTGCTGGCCCAGTCTGATAGCGAGCGCGACAATGGTGAGGGTGGGCATGTCGTTGCCTCCGGTCGGGAAGACCGAGCTGCCGGCGACGAACAGATTTGCGAGGCCGTGCACCTGGCACGAACTATCGACCACGCCGGTTCGCGGGTCGTCGCTCATCCTCGTCGTGCCCATGTGGTGTCGAACCCAGTGATATGGAATGTCTTGCTCCCCCGCCGGGTTTTTGTCCTGGCCTGGATGAATGGCGCTTCTATGCCCCAGCCGCTTCATCTCTTCAGTGATGATCGCCTGGACACGCTCCAGCGTCCGTCGGACGAGAGGCCCCACGTTCCATTGCAGCTTCACACGGGGCAGACTGAACTCGTCGAGCCTTGTATCGAGCGTGACGCGGCTTGCCGGATCCGGTTCTTGTTCCAGTATCGTGTCAAAATGAAAATGCCTTGCACGCCGACGTGAGTGCCAGATCCGTTCGAAACCTGCCGATATTGCTCCCGCCGGATGCATCAGGATAGTTCGGCCGCATTTGATAAGGTCGCGATGCAGCCGGCCTCTCCGCAGCCAGAAGGTAAGATACTGCAAAGCTTCGGAACCATCCATATGATTGACGCAAGGCCCAGGCTTGATCCATGTGCGGGAATCGAGGAGGCGCTCGCTTGCACGTATTTCGGGCCGCAGCGCCAGTCCGAATGCATCATTGGTGCCGCGGTTTTCAGGCGACAATCCGGTCGTGCGGGTCCAAGGCACGTGGAGGTCTATCATGTTGTCGGGCTGGCTGACTTGCAAGCTTCCCCATTTTACCCGGGGATGCTCCATGAAATAGCGGCCAACCAGGTCATACTGGTTTCCTATGCCATTCGGCGCCTGTCGGTTTGAAACAAGGAGCAGGCGCGCGTTTTCGATACCGCCGCAGGCCAGCACGAAAAATCGCGCAGCAATCTGGAACCGTTTGTTCGGCGTTCTCGCTACCTCGATGGAGCGAACCCGCCTTCCGCAGTCGTCGGTGTCGAGCCGCAGCGCCGTGGCATGCAGCACGACCTGGACGTTTTTTGCGTCCTGAAGCTTCTTGCGAAGCGTTGCTCCGAGATCCGGAGTGGGACTGAGAAAGCAGCGTTCCGAAAAGAGCGGCCCGTTTTCAGGCATGACCGCGGAAGTCGGCCAATCGGTCAGCAGGTCGTCGATTCCGAGCAGGCGGGCTGCGGTCTCATAATGGGGTAGTAATGATTTATGGGCGACGGGCCAACCACTCAGGGGTATCCAGGGCCGGTGCTCGAAATCGCCATGGTCCAACATCTTGCACCATCCGCCCCAACCAGCCTTGCCTGTGCTCCCGCCGAACTGACGAAGGCGGCAAAGATCAAGAGCTTCGTAAGGTTGACCCACGGACAGCCCGCGCGACAGCCGTTGGCGCCAGTGCTCGTACGTCATGCCACCGCTTTCGATGACGCATATGCGATGCCGCGTGCCTTCTAGTTGTGATGCTATCGCCAGGCCGGCGGCACCCGCTCCCACGATGCACACATCCGCCTCCAGGCGCATGCCTTGCGGAAACGCGTTGCAATCTTCAATCATGGCGTCGATCGGGCATGGTGTCGATCGGGACCAGCAATTGCACGCCTGTGAGAGCGTGGCCATTTGCGCCTTGCCCCCAGCCCCATTTGGCTGTTGGTCCCGCTGGCATCGGGCGGGCACGTCAAACTTGTGATCCGAAGAAAACAAATGCGACGACACGACCAACGACGCGAGAACTGCCGGAGCCTCGCCCTGTGCTCCATTCGGTTAGCCTCTGGAAGTTCGGCCACTGGCATTCCGTTGTCCAAGCCTGATCCTCTTGGCTGCCTCCGAGCGCAACGCAGTTAAATTTGGCGCCACAATCGGATAATCCGGCGGCAAGCCCCATTTCTGGCGATATTGCGCTGGCGTCATGCCGATGGATGTCAGATACCGCTTCAAGGATTTCATGCGGCGCCCGTCCTCCAGGTTGACGATGAAGTCAGGGGTCACCGACTTGCGGATCGGCACGGCTGGAACAGGTTTCGGTTCGGGCTGGTGATCGCCCACGGCAAGCTTTTGCAAAGCACGGCCGACATTCTGGATCAGGTCAACCAGATCGGAAGGCGACGTCCGGTTTTTCCTGACATAGGCCGAAACAATATCAGCGGTTAGCTCAATGTGGTCGGCGGGGTCAGAATCCATGAGTCCGCTCATTGCCTGAAGAAGGCTATCTTCCGTGGCCGAGGCGCGGAGCACGTTCTGCATCGCTCATTGAAGGATTGCCCACCGTCACAGGAGAATGCTCCTGATGCCCCGCTCCTTGCATGGCCCAATGCCATCCCCAGGTGCCGTTTGTGTCAATTGTCCCTTGGCGGCAGCCGATCCATCCAAAAGTGGTACCGCTTGCCAATCCCGATCCCGTGATGGCAGCGGCGAAACCGGCAACACCGGCGGCACAGCTAAGCCGGCAAGACCTCACTGATCCGATGCCGGTGCGCATATGTCGCGCACCGGTATCGACCGTCAAATCGATATCCAGCGCCGCCTCGCTGCGACGGCTCGACTTATTCGCGACGGCTCGACTTGTTCAAGGCTGTCGTGTCTGGAGCTTCATGGCGCGCTTGAAGTCACGATTGTCCACGCGGCCGGCGCAAGACATCTCCAGGCCCGTAAGCCTTGAACAATGCTTGCGCCTTGTACTGTGCATGGGCGCTTGGACCTGAGCGGCGCGGCTTGACGGACCGCTCTTTCTACCACTCCGAGCCGGTATAGCCCGCAGCTTCCTTCCACAATGCGAGTGCGATGCTTGGCGAGCGGCCTTTCACTTCAATGTCTTTGCCGCGGTACTTTCCAGCCGCAATCCACACTGTCTTTGAACGCTGATAGATGTTGATGTCGAGGGCGCTGGCTAGAGCTTCCCAGTCCCTGCGTCTCGAAAAATCCATCCGACCCCCATCTCTCCATAATGTGGAGCAGTAACGAACATGGCGGATGAGAGTTCCCAGATCGTGAGGACTTCACCATTGGTTTGCGCAAATGGGTCGCACAGCGGTGAAAACTGCCTCCGCTGGCTACGCCAGCGGAGTATTGAATTGGGCGATATCCCCAGGCTGGAGCTATTTGGCCGCCTTTGCCGTCCTCTCCGCACCCACCGGACTTGCCAGCGGTTTTTCACCAGATCCGCAGGTGCCACCCGATCGGGCCGGCCTCGGACGACCCGGTCTTTGTCCGGAATCGGCAAAACGGCGAGATGAAAGAAGCCACTGAAGCACTCAGTGAGATTGTCAAAAGAATGTGTTTGATCATGATAAGCCTCCAAAAGAGGGCATTGCTTATCCCGTGGAGATGGATAGTTTTTCCCGAAGAATATCGCGTATATCTCGATTAATCCTTTGCAACCTTTAAATGATATGGGACTCTGCGTGTATGTACCTATTATACAAAGAGAACCCACACACGCTGATCTTCGTCTTGGCCCCGAACTGCAGACTGGCCATCAATGGATCGGCATGCGGGTAAGGGAAACGTAACGGCTGAAGCATGCAAAGCTTACGTGATACAAATTGTTGTGAACGCCCGTCCTCGTAAAATGGGTCTACATTCTTGGATGCGCGCGCATAGGTGAGGTCTTTGGCATGGGGCCGTTATCGCGAAGGACGTTTGCACAGGGAACGGTTCTGGGCCTGTTACACTGGCTTGGCTTTACCAACCCTGGCAAAGCGGCCACTCAATCTTCAGCTGGCGTAACGCTTATCGCCCGCGGCAGACCTGCGGCAACGCTCGTTACTTCGGATCAGCCGAGTGGCTCTGTTCACTACGCCGCCACGGAACTCGGCTGGCACATAAAAAAAGCGACCGGCATCCAACCTGCCATCACAACTGAAAACCATGTCTCGCCGGCTGGCCTGCGTAACGCCGCCCATATTTTTCTGGGCGACACCCGGTTCGCCCGGGCAGCCGGAATCACATTCGGCGCATTGGCGCGTGAAACCTGTATCATCCGAACCGTCGGCAACCATCTGTGCATCGCCGGCCTCGATCATCCCGGCAGTGCACTCGACCAAAACACGTCCGCGGGCACCCTCTTCGGCGTGTACGAGTTCCTTGATCGCTATTTCGGTGTCCGATGGCTATGGCCAGGTGAACTGGGAACGTTTGTCCCAAAGGCACAGTCCTTGGTGATCCCCGCGCTTGATTACGTCGTTACGCCCCGGTTCATGCAGCGTCGCGTGCGCGCTGGGGCTGGCTTCACGAGCGAAGAACATCCCGAAATGGGTTTCACCGCAGCAGCGGCGAAAGAATATATGAAAGCCCAGGCCACGTTCCTGCGTCGCCACCGAATGGGCCGCAGAGTACCCACGAACTACGGTCACGCTTTCGTCGACTGGTGGCAGCGGTATGGCACCGAGCATCCCGAATGGTTTCAATTGGTCAGAGGCAAACGGGGCCCGGTGAGGCTGGGCGCTCGCTTCTCGATGTGCATTTCCAATCCGGGCTTGCGAGAAGAGATCGTCTCGCAATGGCGTGAGCATCGGAGCGCCTCTGCGGGACAGCCAACTTTCGTCAATGCGGTCGAGAACGACATCCCGGGGCAGTGCGAGTGCGAAATATGCAAAGCGCTGGATGGCCCAGAGCCGCCTGACTATCGAAAGTTCATTCCGTCGAAGTCGAAGATCGCCAGCAAGCCTTTCGTATCGGACCGCTATGCGCGTTCATGGCAAGCCATTCAGCGGATAGCCGCGAAAGACGACCCTAACGCGGTCGTGGTGGGATACGCCTATATGAATTACTTCGCGGCACCGACATCGGGAATCAAGTTGAACCCGAATATCCTGATCGGGTTTTGCCCATCGGCCTGGTACTATCCACGCAGCGGCGAAGAGCAGGACTGGATAAAAGACCAGTGGCGCGGATGGGCGGCAACGACTGCCCAGGTGTTCATGCGCACCAACTATTTCCTGGATGGCTACTGCATGCCGCACATATTCGCCGGCCAGTTCGCCGACGAGTTTCAGAACGCGGCGCGAAACGGGATGGTCGGAACCGATTTTGACTCGCTGACAGGCCATTGGGCGACGCAAGGTCCAAATCTCTATTTGTTGATGCGCCTGCAGACACATCCTGAGACTGCCGTGGAGTCATTGTTGTCGGAATATTATTCAGCCTTCGGACCTGCGGCCGACGACGTCAAAAGCTATTTTGATTATTGGCAGGCGTATACTTCGAACGCTCGCGCCCAGCTGCGGGAGGGGTTCGAGGCTCTTGGAGCATCTCGTTGGCGAAGCTGGGCGAAGGCGGCGCACGCTGTCTATCCAGAGGAGAGTTTCGCGCCGGCGGAAGCCTTGCTTGACAGGGCGGCAGCCTCCGCAATCCAAGATCCGGAAGCCTCGATGCGGGTGAAGTTTCTTGAGCTGGGATTGCAGCATGCGAAGCTGTGCTCGCGAGCGGCCAGCAAGCTCACGCTCGGCGATCCGCAATCCGCCTATGAGCGCGGAAAGCCGGAACTGGAAGCGTTGCTGCAATTTCGGCGATCATATGAGCATATGTGGATATCCAACATGAATCACTGCGCGTGGGTGGAGAGCCAGAGTTGGATCCTGCCGGGCTTTGCGATTCAATCTCCGGACCTTGATCCGGAATGATCCATCTATTTTGAAAGAAGATTTGCGGGAAGCTAGCTGGCCAAGCCGCGCGATATCGCGCCCTGGCCAGCTAGGGAGAGGTGGTCGGCGTTGTGCCAGGCACTGCCGACTGTGCTCGATGCAGTTGCGGGAGCGCTTCTGTCCATGAACGGGGGGACTGCGTCAAGACAGGCGACAGACACGACAATCACCTCGCAATTTTTCCTCAATCGCCGGAGAGGACACGTCGTGCTGCGCGGAAGTCGGTGCCTGGCTCTGGTTTCCCGATGTGAGGCCGAGACTTGCCGGACTGCATTTTTCCTGTCGGCTTTGAGCTGTGTTACGTTGCCCTTGAACCGGTGGATCGGACCGAGGGGACTAGGGTCCGAAACCCGATTTTCATCCTGTTTGGCTGACACCTCCCATTGTTTTGGGAGCTGTGAACCACCTGGGCATTTCGCGATTCGAAGGCGAACCTTCAACCGCGCCCTAGAGTATTGTTAGGCCCAGGTACTTCCCACCTCCCTTTATAGAACACGGGAAGTCTGTAACCTATGACTGCAAATTGTAAGCTGACAGTTTGGGGCTACTCCGTTCGGATACCGTGTGTTGCCGACGGCAAGGGCCGCGGCACCGATGGCAGCGGCAATGGCCATGCTCAACCGGCGCGTTCATCGGATCCCCGGTACCCAAGGTCAACGTCACAAGAGTCCGCAAAGTGTAGCCAGGAACATGGAACAACCGCTCTCAGCAGCAGTTGTCCGGTTCAGGAGGCAATATGAGCGCGACGATCGAGTTCTTTCGAACCTGGCTGCAGGAGAATGTCGGAAACCTGGCGACCGACACGCAAGTCAGCGTCGCGGTGTTGGCCCAGCAATTCGAGCAGGATGCGGACGCCGCAGGATACGGGCGCGAGGTTCGCGAAGAAGATATCGGCAACATAGAAGACGCCATCCAGCAGGCCCTCGACAAGGCGAACGCAGCCAACGGCCGGCAACCAGTTCCGGAGGAAGATGGCTCGCTTACGCCGATTATCGAAGGTCTTGAGGCTGCGGAGCCTGAACACTCAGCGTCTGCCGCCGGTGATGGCCGTAAGGAAGGAAGCTGACGAGCGCGTACAGCCGAATACCGGATCGTTAGTCCGGCGTATCGGGCTGGGTCGATCAGCGAGGGAAGTCGCGCACAGGATGATCTTCTTCACGAGCGATACTCATTTCAACGATCCACGCATCCTGCGAATTGACCGGCGGCCGTTCGGCTCGCTGGCAACGCATGACGCGGCGCTGATGAGCCTCTGGAACGAGACCGTCGGCTCGGACGACGAGATCTGGCATCTGGGTGATTTTGCCCGCCCGAAGGCCGGCATCGAAAACATCCTGTCGCAGCTCAATGGGCGCAAGCACCTGATCATCGGCAACAATGACGGAAGCGATGCAACGCTCGCATCTGGCTGGGCCAGCATCCAGCACTATGCGGAACTGGTGGTGGACGGTACCCTCCTCGTCCTGTGCCATTATCCGTTTCGGACCTGGAATCAGATGGGCAAGGGATCGGTGAATTTGCACGGCCATTCGCATGGCAAGCTGAAGCCGCTTACTCGCCAGCGTGATGTCGGCGTTGACGTGTGGAATTTCCGGCCGGTTTCCCTGCCGATCCTGCTCAGCAAGCACAACCGTCGATCAGGCTGAGCGTGGCCCGTCGCCACTGACCGGCAGTCGTCCTTTATACAGTTCTGGATATGCTTCGCTCAGCATCAAAGCCGGACAAGAATGAAGATCGATCACGATTTTCCGTTACAGGAACAACAAGGACGGCGCTCCGTTGGGAAAGTGATCGCAACAAGCGATTTAACCAATGGAGGCACTTATGATGAAAACGATCTTGGTCGCATCCGCCCTGTCCTTAGCGCTTGCCACATCCGCCCTGGCCCAAACGAGCGGCTCGGGCAATGCCGGCGGTACCGCAGGCGGCGGCATGAACAACAGCGGCACGAGCGTCAACGGCTCCGGCAGCACCACGGGGACCGTCACAACTGATCCGAATGCGACGAACTCGACCACGACAACACCAAACGGCATGAATGACCGTTGCAAGGACACTGCGGGCAATGACGTCGACACCAATACCGCCAGCGGCACTGCCACCTCGCCGTCCCAAAATTGTAACAAATAGTTCCGCCAGCAGAATTCAGCTCAGGCCTGGCGATGACGGGCCTGAGACATCATGTCGAATCGCAAGGCTGGCGCTATCGAAAGACGGAGTGCATGACCGCTATAGCGTCTTGGAGCACAAAGTCTTGAGCCTCTCAGTCGCACCCGATCGGCAGCGGTTTCGTTTTGCCGGTCAATCTGGCTCCCAGCGTCAGGCTGTTCGGGAAGCCGCTCACGAACGTGTTCATCGCGGCAGCGGACATGGGATGGGAGGCAAGGCGTGCCAACAAGGCAGCCACGCGAATGCGGGTTGCAAATTGACTGTTCCAGACCTTCGAATAGCGGCGGCCAACAGCAATCCTCGCCGCCCGGTCCCAACGGCCGAACCTGGCCAGTTCGTTGGCTAGCAACCAGCCTGACTGCAGGGCCATCGAAATGCCTTCAGCGATGATGGGATGGGACTCACCGGCGAGGTTGCCCACCCGAAATATGTCGTCGGCAAAACGTGAACGAATGCCAGGCCGTATGGGCCCTGCGGCGAGCCATTCGCCATCGAGCGTGGCATTCACGATCGTGGAGGCGACACGGGGACACGAAGCAAGGATATGGGCATGAACAGCTTGGGCTGCCGACGAGACGTTGCCTTTTTCGCGTAGCCTGATCAAGACGTCGCGGCGCATGCAGCACGACAGCGACATCCTGTTCCGGTCGGCCCAGACCATGCCGCCATAGCCGCCGGGAAATGCCAGCAGGGGCATGAGGTCGCGGTCGAGCTCAGCGCCGGTGAAATGAGCCTTGAATCCGAAAAGATCGTGCGGCGCGTTGGTTTTCGGCAGGTTCGTCGAAAGCTTTCCTTGTTCCCATGAGCCATGCGCGGCAATCACGACCGGCGCAACGAGAACTCCCTGATCGTGCTTGCTTTCGATCCGAACCGTAGCGTTGTCACCATCGGTGCTGATCTCCGCCGCCCGCCAAGGCTGGAACACGTCGGCCCCGGCATCGCGAGCCGCATCCAAAAGTATGCCATCCAGAACGTCGCGCCCGAGCGCGCGTCCAAATGCATCTCCCGCGGCCCGCGGCATGCCCGCATCCGTGCCGGGACCCGATGCAAAAAGTGCAACCCGCTTGACCTCCGGACCGGCTTTGGCGCGAACCGCGGCGCCTCCGCCCAATCTATCCAACAGATCCAGATTGACCGCGGACATGAATTCCCCGCAAACTTTGCGGCGCGGGAATTCACTTCGCTCGACGATGGCAACAGCGCGCCCCTGGCCGCTCAAAGCCAAGGCCACCGAAGAACCACTTGGCCCGGCGCCTATGACGATGGCGTCGTACATCATGGCAAACCTTCCGAAGCGCGGTCGACGGCAAGGAAGGCGTGGGTAAACGGTCCAATTCTGCGTTCTGCACACTGGCGTCTGAAATCCGGGGGCCATAGGCTGGAAAGCTCATGACCCGCAAAACCCGCGCGGACGCTTGCCGCCGCATCGTGCAAAGTCACCTCGTTCGCGCCGATGACATGCAGAAGCGAACAGGCTCTTAAGGCAATGGCGTTTCGGCTCGGCTCGGTGGCGAGAAACACTGGCGCCAGAGGGCGAATCGCCAAAAACAGGCGTTTCAGGGCTGCGTCCGGAAAATGGTGCAGAAACAAGTTGGCCGATACCACATCGAAGGCGCCTGCTCGGGGGCTTTCGATCCATTCGAAGACATCATCGATGATGGTTTCGACCCGCCAACCAAGTGCGTAGAAATCAGCGAACCGCCTGTCTGAAATGAGGTTGAACTGGTCAAGCATGACCAGGTCGACATCTGTCCAGCGCCGGGCGAGGCGCTTTGCGACGGAAAGCATGAATGCTCCATCGCCGGAACCAATTTCCAAAAATCTGGTCGGGCTTTTGCGCACGCTTGCCTTCAACAGGCTGGCCATGATCGCGCTCTGAAACATCAGTGCGTTTATCCAGGCGAGATCACGCCGCGAACCGACGGCCCTTGGATCGTCGGGAGGCAAATTGTCGAGCAGTTCCCGCTCGATCCGACGATGGTCGAGATCATTGGCCATTCAGGTATCGCCGGCTGTGTGGAACATCATCGTCTCGGTCGTCAGGCCAGGTCCGAATGCCATGGCACAACCCACACGGTCTTCCTTTGTGGCCTCGCGCAGCATTCGCTCGAGTACGAACATGACGGTAGCAGAGGACATATTTCCGTTTTCACGAAGGACCTCGCGGGAGGTCGACAACGCATCGGAACGGAGATTCAGCGCTCGCTCCACTGCGTCGAGAACGGAGCGGCCGCCCGGGTGGACGGCCCAAAGGTCGACGTCTGAAACGCTCCTGTTTCCCAGAATGCTGCCTATGTCTGTGCCGAGTGCATGGTGGATTGCGGCGGGAACCTCTCCCGACAACACCATGTCGAAACCGTCGTCATGTATGTTCCAGGTCATGAGGTCGCGGCTGCCGCCATCGACGAGCGCGTGAAAACTATCCAGTCCTATGCCAAAAGGACTGGCGCTTACCGACGCAGCCGAGCAGCCATCGCCCCACAGGCAGAACGAGAGCAGCTTTTCAAGATCGGAGGTCTCCTTGAGGTGAAGCGTACAGAGTTCGATGCTGACCACCAGAACCCGGGCCTCGGGTTCCGACCGGATGATGTGTCGTGCCTGCTTGAGTGCGTTGATCGCTGCATAGCAACCCATGAAGCCGAGGATTGTGCGCTCGATGGAGGTCGGCAGGTTGCACCGGGCAATTATTTCCAGATCCAGGCCGGGGGCGGAAAACCCCGTGCAGGTGGTGACGATCAAATGTGTGATACGGCTCCTGTCCTGACCATGAAGGAGCTTCTCCACGGCCTGTTCAGCCAGAGCGGGCGCTGTGGCCGCGAACATCTCCATGCGCTTTGCCGTGCCTGGAAACGCGCCGCGTTTGAAAACACCCTCCAAATCGACACTTGGGCCTTCAGGATCATCGGCGGGCGCAAAGCACGAATAACGATGCTCTATTCCGCATCTGTCCGCCATGCGATCAAAGATCGCCCGGCGACGGGGATCTGCCGTCAACTGGGAACCGGCAAATTGAAGAAAGAAGCGGTGAACGCCATTCTCCGGAACGGCTGCCGCAATCCGGTTGATGAAAGCTTGAGCGGGCATCTTTTCCTCGGCCTACAGCTTTAGGCTGGTGTACCGCGGACGGTGACTACGAACCCGACCGGGTCGGGACCAGCCCCTGAGAGGTGGTAAACACTCTCATAAACGTTCGGGACAGATGAAAGCTTCCCTCGTCCTCGACGATTTCCAAGGTGCCGGCCAATGGCGGCACCAAGCGCAATTGGAGGCATCCTCGCTGTCGGCGGCGCAGGCGGGCGAGCGTCGAATGTGGCACCGTACCGCAACGGATGCCGCATTCGCATCAGGGTGGATGGCATCGCGGCCGCCATATAGCCAGACGAGTCATCCATTCCTTGACCGGCCAAGGCCTTGGCCAGCCGACCGCGATCTTGGTGCGGCTTCCCCGGACCACCAGGGGTATTGTTCAAGACTGGCTAGCTATCATGGCAGCGGAGGCAAACCGCTGTCGAACGGCCGTGCGCGGAGATACCCTATTTGGCGTTTTTGGCCCCGCCGATCTCCTTGTCCCATTTCTCGAACATGGCAACCAGCGGTTTGGCGTCGAGCGGCGGTTCGATCGGGTTGTCGGCGATCATCGCGGCATATTCGGGCCGGCCGAAACGCTTGATCGTGTCCTGGCTGTCCTGCGGCGCCATCTCTATCGGCACGTCCCTGATCGACGGGCCGGGGTACATGTAGCCGTGATCGTACATGAACGCCTGCTGCTCGGGCTCAAGGATGAAGGCGATCAGTTGCAGGAGAACGCCGAGCTTTTCGTCGGAAACGCCCTTTGGGATAGCCACATAGTTGGCGTCGCTGACCCAGTGGAAGCCCTTCAGGGTCGCAATCTTGTAGTCTTCGGGAACGATGCCGAGATAGCGCGGATTGATGTCCCATCCGGTGGTCGTGGCGATGATGTCGCGCGTGCCGTCACCCAGTTCCTTCATGGTGACGGTCGTGCCGGAGGGATAATAGTCGATGCAGTCGTTCAGTTCCTTGAGATAGGCCCAGGTCTTCTCCCAGCCGTCGATAGGATCCAGCGGATCCTTGTCGCCGAGCAGGTAGGGAAGGCCCATGACGAAGGTTCGGCCGGGGCCGGAATTCGCCGGGCGCGCATACATGAACTTTCCCGGATGCGCCTTGCACCAGGCAAGCAACTCTTCAGCGGTCCCAGGAAGGTCCTTGACCCGATCCGGCGCATATTCCAGGAGCGGGCCTGACGGATACCAGCTATCGACGAAGGCTTGGCCCTTCGCCATCTGCTGCATGGCATAGGCGCCCGGTAGGTAGCGCTCGTCGAGCTTGGGGAACATATCGGCGTAGTCGGGCAGGATCTGGGTCCACAATCCCTGGTCGATGCCCGCGGCAAGGGCGTCGTTACCGGTGAGCACGAAATCGATGTCCAACCGGCCTGCCGACTGCTGGGCCTTGAGCTTGGCGGCAAGTTCGGGCGCGGGCGCCTGCGTGTAAACGAACTTCGAAATCAGTTCCGGATGGGTCTCGGCGAACTTTTCAAGCGCCCGCTGGCTGAGTTGCAGGTCGCCGGCAACGTCGACCACATTGATGACCAGCGGTTCCTTCGGCTTCGGGAACTCCTTGGCAAGCACGAAAACCGGCCTTGCCGCCGCGGCAACGCCAGCACCCAGGATCGTTAGAAGGGCATTGCGTCGGGTTGTCATTGGTGTCTCCTCCCTTTCTAGGTTGCGTGGACGGTTATTCGCCCACGGTGTCCGGCACTTCGCGAAGCAGAGCAGCCGATTGCGGATCGAGAAACAGGTGGCAGTCGGCATGCCTGCGCAAGATACCGGCCGGCACCATCGGCGAGATCGGCGCTTCGACCGTATCGCGCACCGCCTCGGCCTTGCGGCGGTCCGGCACCGCCAGCACGATCAGACCGCTTTTCATGATCTGGTTGACGGTCATGGAGATCGCCCTGTGCGGAACGTCTTCCAGCGTCGGAAACCAGCCTTCGCCGAACTGCTGGCGGCGGCAGCGGTCGTCCAGCGTTACCAGGTGGAACGGTGCGGTCGTCTCGAAGTCCGCGGGCGGATCGTTGAAGGCGAGGTGGCCGTTCTCGCCAATGCCCGCGAATGTCACATCGATGGGGTGACGCTCAATCAACGCATTGATGCGCGCCACCTCGGCACCTGGATCCGGCACGTCCCCGTCGATGAAATGAAAGGCCCCGAGCGACGGCAGCAACGCGGTGAAGCGCTCCTTGAGATAGCGCCGAAAACTGGCCGGATGCGTATCCGGCATGGCGACATATTCATCGAGGTGAAAGCCGGTGACGCGCGACCAGTCGATGTCATCCCGCTCCACCAGCGCGGCAAGTACCTCGAACTGGCTGGCTCCGGTGGCGACGACGATATTGGCCGCGCCGCGCGCCTCGATCGCGGCGCGGATCGACTGCGCCCCCAGTTCAGCGGCAGCGGCGCCCAGCAGCTTTTTGTCCGGTTTCACGTAAATTCGCATGATCACTCCGTGGTTGTAAGTCGATCGAGCCCCGCCGTGGCTCGCTGCGAGCACGGGGCCTGGGTTGTCGCCCTGATGACGAATTCGGTGACGAGATTGATGCGCTTGTGAGCGAGCGGCTTGCCTTGCAGCATAGCGACGAGAAGCTCGACCGCCTGCCTGCCGGCCTCCGCGCAATGGGTTGCGATGGACGTCAGGGGCGGGAAAAGGGTCGGCGCCAGTATGCCGTCGCAGCCGATCACGCTGTAGTCGCCCGGCACCGACAGGCCGCGCGCGGCAAGCCCGGCCATGATGCCTTGCGCCATGACATCGTCGAATGCGAGTACGGCGGTCGCGCCCGTCAGGACGAGTTCATCGACGCAGGCCTGGCCGGCCTCGAAGCTTGGCCGCGAGGTCGGAACCCGTACGATCTCAACCCCAAGCTCGGCGGCCCTCCTGGTCACGGTGCCGTAGCGCTGGCTGTTCGACCAGGAGAATGCCGGCCCGGCAACATAGGCGATCGATCTATGGCCCAGCGAAACCAGATGCTCCAGCGCCTGCCCATAGCTCGGCCCGCTATCGACCAGAAGCCGTACCATGCCGGGAATGTCGCGGTTGACGAGGACGCAAGGCCGCCTCCGCGCATGTTCAAGGATCTGTTTCGTGTGCAGGCGCGAAGAGGCGATGATGAAACCTTCTACCTGCGCTGACAGCTTGGTCAGGAGAATGTCTTCCACTTCCGGCGTCTCGTCAGAATCGCCGATAAACGTCGCATAGCCACATTCGCGGGCCGTCGCCTGCCCCCCACGCATCATCGCCGCGAAGAACGGGTTGGTGATATCGGGCACGATCAGCGCGATGTTGCCCATCCGCCCGGTGCTTAGTGCGCGCGCGGCATGATTGGGGACATAGCCGAGCCGCGCGGCGACCGAGTGAACCCGCGCGACCGTCTCGCGACTGAGAAGTTCCGGCCGGCTGAAAGCACGCGAAACGGTAGCCGAAGAGACGTTGGCAGCGTCCGCCACCTCGCTCAGCGTCGGTGTTGAAGATGAATTGTTCCGCTTTCGGTCAGGCATGCGCGCCCCTATGCAAGCGCTTGCATGAAAGCGCTTGCACGAAGTCGTGTCAAGGATTGATTGGCCTAGAACAGGTCGGATAGTCGGGCTGTCCCCCGAGGCACTCCTCCACAGGCGGAAACCGACCTAATGCCGACCGACGTCAGGGATAGGGCAGGATCGGCGCAGGCGGACCGAAGCCGCGCCGATCACGGTAGGCATTGCCGCGCTGTCAACCCTTCGACTGGAGCGCGTGGATCACGCCGCGCAGTTCCGCCAGACCGCGCAGGCGACCTATCGCCGGATAGCCGGGATTCACCGTTTTTGTGAGATCATCCAGCATGCGGTGGCCGTGGTCGGAGCGGAAGACGATGGTGTCGTGCGGTTCCCGTTTGCCGTCTTCGGCCAACAATTCGCGCAGTACCGCAACCATGTCCACGTCGCCGTCCAGATGCGCCGCTTCATGGAAGGTGCGGCCATCGCCTTCGCGCTTGGTCGCCCGCAAATGTGCGAAGGGGATGCGCGACGCGAAGTGCTTCGCCATCGCCGGAAGATCGTTGTCGGCGCGCACGCCAAGGCTTCCGGTGCAAAAGCACATGCCGACGGCCGGCGACGGAACTGCCTCGAAGAGCGCGTTGTAGTCGGCGGCGGTCGAGGCCACCCGCGGCAGACCAAAGAGCGAGCGGGGCGGATCGTCCGGATGCAGCGCAAGCCGGACGCCGCTGCTCTCTGCGGCGGGCGCGATCGCCGCCAGGAATTCGGTGAGATGGTGGCGCAGCCGGGCGGCATCGATGCCAGCATAACGCTCCAGCCGGTCGCGAAACTGCGGGACCGTCAACGGCTCCGTGGTCGAGCCCGGCAGCGCACTGGCGATGTTGGCGACGAGGGTCGCGGCCTCCTCTTCGCTCATCGCCTCGAAAACAGCTTTCGCCCGCTCGCGGTCCTCGTTCGAATAATCGGCTTCGGCTCCCCTGCGCTGCAGGATGTGGAGGTCGAAGGCTGCAAACCGGTCCTGGTCGAAACGCATCGCGGTCGCGCCGCTTGGCAGTTCGTAATCGAGATTGGTGCGGGTCCAGTCCACCAGGGGCATGAAATTGAAACAGATGATATGGATGCCGTTGGCCGCAACCGCTTCCATGCTGGCGATCCAGGCCTCGATCTCGGCTTTCGCCTCGCCGCCGTGACGCTTGACAGCGTCGGGGACCGGTATGCTTTCAACGACCGACCAGACAAGCGGCGAGCGGTCGGACGGCGTATCCTCGATCATCGCCTTGCGCGTCGCCACCTCCGCCTTCGTCCAGGCACGCCCGATCGGGACTTCGTGCAACGCCGATACGATATCGGTGGCGCCGGCCTGACGCACCGCATCGAGCGGAACCCCCGCATCCGGCCCAAACCATCTCCATGCCTCGCGCATTCGTCATTTCTCCAACTATTTCAGGGCTGGTCGGCTCAAATAAACCAGTCGGGGTAGGCGTCGCGCAGTTGCTCGACATCGGGAATGACAGCGCCCAAATGGATTCGCATGGCTTCACAGGCAGCCTTCACGTCATGCACCGCTATGGCGTTGCGGATGACCGTATGCTCGCCGATCACATGGTCCATGCGGCCAAGCGCGGGCAGCGTCATGCGCCGCGCCCGGTCGATCTGCACCTTGACCGGCTTCAGATAGTTCCAGATGCCGGAATAGCTGGCTATTCGGGCAATCGCCTCGTGAAAGGCCTCGTCGGCCTCGTGAAAGCCGTTCATGTCCTGTCGTTCGGCAAGGAACCGCTGCCGCGCCAATATGTCGTCGAGCTTTCCCACATCGTCGCCGTTTGCGCATTGCGCGGCCTTTTCGACCGTGGCGCCTTCCAGCGCCTTACGGATGACGACGGCTTCAGGAATGAGCGAGATCGGTATCGGCGCGACGAAGGTTCCCGACTGGGGATAGATATTGACCAGCCCGTCCTCGACCAGGCGAATCAACGCCTCGCGAACCGGCGTGCGGCTGACACCGAAACGCTCAGTCAGGACCTTTTCATTCAAGGCGTTGCCGGGCTTAAGCTGCATGGATACGATCGCTTCGTGCAGTTCGCGGTAGACTGCGGACGCAGCGGTCGTACGCACGATGCCCGGCCGACGCATCTTCGTTCGAACGGGGACGGCGTCGCGGTCGGAGCCCGCAATGCCCGCATGCGCCTTTGCTGATGTCATTTCTCGATCCCCGATCTTCAATCAGTTGACATATTAATATATTATTCCTTACTGTTCGCCAATATCGGAACGCCGCTTCATCCCAAATTATGATCGCGCGCATTCAATCGCCCCTCCCTTCCGAACGCCGCTTTCGCGGCTCGACCGCAAGGATTTTGCAATGCCGCTCCATCCCGACAGGCTTTTTTCGCCTGACCCTACCGTCCGTTCCATCGCCAGGCGCCTCTATGAAGGCGTGCGTGCCTTGCCGATCATCTCCCCGCATGGCCATACCCAGCCGGATTGGTATGCGTATGACCTGCCATTCCCGGATCCGGCCACGCTGTTCGTCAAGCCCGACCACTACATTTTGCGCATGTTCTATTCCCAGGGAATGCGCATGGAAGATTTCGGCGTCCCACGACTGGATGGGGGCCCGATCGAAACCGATCCCCGCAAGATCTGGCGCCGCTTCGCCGAGAACTACGCCCTTTTCCGCGGCACGCCGACACGGCTGTGGTTCGAGCATTCGCTGGCAACGGTCTTCGGAATCGAAGAGCGGCTCGGCGCGAAGAATGCCGACCTTCTTTATGACCGCATCGCCGAACAGCTCGAGCGGCCGGAGATGCGCCCGCGCGCGCTCTACAAGCGTTTCAACATCGAAGCCATCTCAACGACGGACGCCGCCACCGATGCGCTTGCCGCGCATGATGCGATCAAGGCTTCCGGATGGGACGCCCGGGTTGTGCCAGCCTACCGGCCAGACGCCGTCGTCGACCCTTCGCGCAAGGGTTTCCATGCCGAGGTGGAGCGGTTCCTGGCGTTGGCCGGAACGCCGGCCAGCTATCCCGGCTATCTTGAGGCGCACCGAATCCGCCGTGCATATTTCAAGCAGCGCGGCGCGACGTCCACCGACCACGGCCATCCGAATGCCCGCACCGCCGACCTGTCGAAGGCGGAAGCAACGGCTCTGTTCGACCGGGTGCTGAAGGCCGATGTCTCGCCCGAGGATGCGGACCTGTTCCGCGCACAAATGCTGACCGAAATGGCGCGCATGAGCGTCGAGGACGGCCTGGTCATGCAAATCCATCCCGGCTCTTTCCGCAACCACAACCCGCAGATTTTCGCCGAGTTCGGCTTCGACAAGGGCGCAGACATTCCCACCGGCACCGATTATGTCCACGACCTCAAGCCGCTCCTCGACGCGTTCGGCAACGACACGCGCCTGACATTGATCCTGTTCACACTGGACGAGACGGCCTATGGGCGCGAGCTTGCGCCGCTTGCCGGGCATTATCCGGCGCTGCGCCTCGGCCCGCCCTGGTGGTTTTTCGACAGCCCCGAAGGCATGTACCGGTTTCGCAAGCTTACCACGGAGACAGCCGGCTTCTATAACACGGTGGGCTTCAACGACGACACCCGTGCCTTCTGTTCGATCCCCGCGCGGCACGACATGGCGCGCCGCGTCGACTGCAATTTTCTCGCGGAATTGGTGGCTGACCACCGGCTCGACGAGGACGAGGCGCAGGAAGTGGCGCACGATCTCGCCTACCGCCTGGCCAAGAAAGCCTATAGGCTCTGACCATGGCGCAGCGGCTTTCCAATCGGACCTGGGTGACCTGCCGGCCGGGATCGGGCGCGCGGACCGCAAAGATCGGCTTGGCTGCCCAACTGGCCGCCGTCTTCCTGCGGCTGAAGCAGGTCCTCGGCACCGATCTCCCGGCCGAGCCCATTTCGCAAGCCTGGGAACCGTATTGACCGATCTTTTGAACGACGGCGCCGCAGCCACCGTGGCATGATTGGCGCAGCGGTTCATGCACGGAGCAGAAAGCGGTTGTTTTTGATGACTGGTAGATTAATATATCAAAATTGAAATCCTGCCGGACAAGACAGGACCAGCGGAGGAGATGAAGATGATCAAGATCACTCGGCGACAGGCGGTCGGCGGATTAGCCGGCATGGCGGCGCTTCCGGTTGCGCGCGCGTTTGCCCAGACCGCCAAGCTGCCGACCGCGCCCGTCACCATCAATATCGTCGATGTCGCCGGCAATCTGGCGCTAACCCAGAAGGCGATCGAGAATTACAAGACGGCCAAGCCGGAACTGATCTCGAACATCGTCTTCACCAAGGCGCCCGCCCCCGAGCTTCCCGGCAAGATCAAGGCGCAGCAGGCGGCGAACCGCGTCGATATCGACCTCGTGCTTACCGGAACGGATGCGCTGTCGGCAGGGCTCGAGATGGACCTGTGGGTCAAGCTGCTTCCTGATGATTCGGGCGCCTTGCCGAAGCTGGCCGATATCTATCAGGAGCCGGCAGCGCGCATGCAGACGCTGGCCAAGGACCACGGCGTCGTCGTCACCTACTACCCGTCCGGGCCGCTGCTCGAATACATGCCCGACAAGGTCAAGACAGTGCCGACCACGGCGGAGGAGCTTCTGGCCTGGGCCAAGGAGAACCCGAACCGGTTCCTCTATGCGCGCCCGGCCAATTCCGGCCCCGGCCGTACCTTCCTGATGGGCCTCCCCTATCTGCTCGGCGACAGCGATCCAAAGGATCCGGTCAAGGGCTGGGACAAGACCTGGGCCTATCTCAAGGAACTGCACAAATACATCGAATATTATCCGACCGGCACCGGGGCGCTGATGAAGGAACTCGGCGAAGGCACGCGCGACATGACGGTGTCGACGACGGGCTGGGACATCAACCCGCGCGTTCTCGGCGTCGTGCCGAAGGAAGCCAAGGTTGGGGCGCTGAAAGGCTTCCATTGGGTCGCCGACGCCCATTACATGTGCGTGCCGAAAGGGGTCAGCGACGAAAAACTCGCCGTGCTCAAGGATCTGATGGCATTCCTGCTGACGCCTAAACAGCAGGCCTATACCTATGACGAGGGCTATTTCTATCCGGGCCCGGCGGCCAAGGATGTCACCCTCGACATGGCGCCGCAGGAAAGCCAGAATGCGATCGCCGAATTCGGCCGCACCGAATATGCCGACCTGATCGCCAACAACCCGATCGAACTGCCGCTGGAGCCCGCTTCGATGGTAACGGCATTCCGAATCTGGGACGAACAGGTCGCCGCCGCCGCGAAATGACAAACTTTTGAGTTTCAGCGCATAATAGGAACCGGGCATGCCGCCCGGTTCGCCTACAACAATGGGGCTACGAACGGATGCTGCTCGCCTCGTCGAAATTCGACGAACTCCGCCTCGATCATATGAGTCGAAAATTCGGCAGTATGAGCGCGCTGAGTGACGTTTCGCTGACCGTGCGCAAGGGGGAATTCATCGCCCTGCTCGGACCTTCGGGCTGCGGCAAGTCGACCGCACTGAACTGCATCGCCGGACTGCTTTCCACCACGGGCGGCAGCATCTATCTCGACGACAAGCGCATCGACCAGCTTAAGCCGGAAGACCGCGGCTTCGGCATGGTCTTCCAGAACTATGCGCTGTTCCCGCATATGACCGTCAAAGCCAATATCGGCTTCGGCCTGAAAATGCGCGGCACGCCCAAGGCCGAGATCACGCAGCGCGTCGACGAGGCGCTGGGGCTGGTGCGGCTGGAAACGCAGGGCCACAAGCTGCCGGGTCAACTGTCAGGCGGTCAGCAGCAGCGGGTCGCCATCGCCCGCGCCATCGTCATCGAGCCGCCGCTGGTGCTGATGGACGAGCCGCTCTCCAACCTCGACGCGAAGTTGCGCATCGAGATGCGTGCGGAAATCCGGCGCATCCACAACCAGCTCGGGGCCACCACCCTTTATGTGACGCATGACCAGGATGAGGCCTTGTCGCTTGCCGACCGCATAGTCGTGCTGCGCGATGGCCGAATCCGGCAGGTCGGCGCTCCGCGGGACCTCTATGAGAGCCCGGACCATCTCGACGTCGCCGAATTCATGGGCTACCGCAACCGGCTAACCGGCAAGGTCACCCGGCGCGACGGCGACATTGCCACGGTCGAGGTCGGCGGCGTCAGCCTTTCGGGCAGAGTGCGCGACGATCTCGCGGTTGGCGCGCACGCCGTGATCGCCGCCAGGCCGGATGATGTCACCGTGAGCGACAAGGGCATTGGGACGCTCGATGCGAAGGTCGAAACCATCGAGTATCGCGGCCGGGAATTCGTCGGCACGGCACGCACCGAGGGCGGCCTCGAGCTGATTTTCCATGCCAGCCAGGCCGCGTCGGTCGGGAACACGGTTTCGCTCTCGATCGATTCTGCCCATGCCCTGATCTACGCGGCCTGAGGATGGCGATGTCGACGCTCGATCATACGCCCTCTCCTTCTCTGCGCCAGCGGCTGGCCTTGCACGGGATCGACGGCGTCACCCTTCTGGTGCTTCCGGCCGCCTTGTTTACGCTGGCGATCTTCGTCTATCCCTTTGTCTACGGCCTGCTCCTGTCCTTCCAGCCGAAGGAAGGGGGGCTCCTCGCCAACTACCAGCGTTTCTTCACCGACCCGTTCCTCTACAACACCATTGCCACCACGCTGTGGCTGGCGGTGCCGGTCACCGTTATCAGCCTGGCGCTGGCGCTGCCCATCGCCTTTCGCGTTCGCCTGATGACGCACCAGCGCATGCTGACCACCATCCTCGTGCTGCCGGTAACGCTCGGCACGGTGCTGGTGGCGGAAGGCCTGCTCAACTATCTGGGACCGCAGGGCTGGTTCAGCCGCACGCTGATGTTGTTCGGCGTCATCGGCAGTCCCGTGAAACTCACCAACAATTACTGGGGTGTTTTCGCGTCGCTGATCATCACCGGTTTCCCGTTCACGTTCCTTTTGACGCTTTCCTACGTGACAGGCATCGATCCGGCACTGGAACAGGCGGCGGCGACCCACGGCGCGCGCTCCTGGCAGCGGTTCCGCTATGTGTTCCTGCCGCTGCTGATCCCCGGCCTGGCCATCGCCTTCCTGCTTTCGTTCGTACAGGCCTTCGCCGTCTTTCCGTCGGCGGTTCTGCTCGGTGCGCCGGCCGGGCCGACCCGCGTCATCTCGATTGCAGCCTACCAGGCCGCCTTCGAGCAATATGACTACTCGATGGCCTCGGCAATCGCGATGATCATGGCCGGTGTGCAGTTGGTCATCGTCGTCGCCATCCTGATGCTGCGCAACCTGTTCTATCGTGGCAGCACCGCAGGCGGAAAGGGCTGACATGATCCGCGACACAACCATCGCCGCCAAGCTCTGGATCACCGCCATCTGGGTGGTGGTGGGTTTCTTCGTACTCAACCTCGCGGCGATGATTGCCACGGTCATCCTGTCGTCCTTCGGCACGCGCTGGCTGGGCACATGGATTCCTGCCGGCTTCACCACCCGCTGGTATTTCGCCGCCTGGGCGGAATTCCAGCTGCACGATATCCTGATCGTAACCTTCCAGATCGCCTTCACCGTGGTCGCGCTTTCAGGCCTGCTCGGCGTGACGGCGGCCTATGCGCTGGCGCGGCGCGATTTTCCCGGCAAGAAGCTGATCATGCTTCTGTTCCTGCTGCCGCTTCTGGTGCCGCCGATCACCTTCGGCATCCCGCTGGCCACCGTGCTCTATCAGTCGGGGGTCGGCGGCACATTCTGGGGCGTGGTGCTGGCCAATCTCGTGCCGACGGTTCCTTTCGTCATCCTGGTGATGATCCCCTTCATCGAGCAGATCGATCCCAAGATCGAGGCGGCCGCGCGCGTCTTCGGCGCCAACACGTTCCAGCTCTTTCTCCATGTTCTGCTGCCGATGCTGATGCCGGGCATCTTGGCGGCTCTGCTGCTGGTGCTGGTGCGTACCATCGGCATGTTCGAACTGACCTTCCTGACGGCCGGGCCGACCAGCCAGACGCTCGTCGTGGCGCTGTACTATTCTGTCTTCGCCTCGGGCGTGCGCGCGGTGCAGTCGATCGACGCGATGGCCGTGGTGTATATGATAACGACGCTGGTCTGGCTGCTGATCGCACTGCGCTTCGTCAATCCGACGCAGATTGTAGCGCGGGCAAAGCAGCAGCCCGCCTCCGCCTGAAACAGGCTTTCTTTCCGCCGCATGATGGCGGCGGAAAGCCACTCTCCAGGAATCCTGGAGCGTTCGAGGTTCGAAGGAAGCGCTCTTATACGGGTTGGTTGCTGGCCGGATCCGCACGGATGAGGGCTGCGATCAGGCGCTGTGTCTGGAGCGCCTCCTCACCCGTCACGACTGGATCGCGGTCTTGCGAAATCGCATCGGCGAAATCGTCAATCAGCGCACGGTGCGCGTCATGGGGGAAGTCCATGATGGCTGCGCCGCTGCCTGTCTTCCCCTCCGCCTCGACGCGCTCTTCGCGCCCGTCGAGCCAGTCGACGCTCAGCGCCCCGCCGGTCAGCGTGGCCGTGCCGAGCGAGCCGACAAGCTCCATGGTTTCAGGCGAGCCCGGATAGGCCGCCGTCGTGGCGAGCAGCGAGGCCGGTGAGCCGTTGCCGAGCCGCATCAGGGCGGTGACGTAATCCTCAGCCTCCATCCGGTGCAGGCCAGTCGTCCGCACCTGCGAAGCCAGCACCTCTACCTCTCCCAGCAGAGAGCGGAAAAGGTCGATGGCGTGGATGGCCTGCGACAACAGCACGCCGCCCCCGTCCCGCGCGAAGCTGCCGCGGCCGCCGGTGTCGTAGTAGGCCTGCGGCCGCCACCACGGAACCCGAAGACTGGCCGCCTCCACCGTGCCGATGGCGCCGGAAGCCAGCAGTTGGCGCAGCCGCAGGCTGGCCGGCCGGAAACGGTGCTGCAGGACGACGCCGAGGCGCAGGCCGGCCCCGCGGGCCAGCGTGACCAGCTTCTCGGCGCGGGCCAGTGTTGTTTCGAGCGGCTTTTCGACGAGCACGTGCTTGCCGGCGGCAAGGGCCAGTTCGGCCACCGCCAGATGTGCGTTGGCCGGCGTCAGCACCAGCACCGCCTGAACTTCGGGATCGGCAATCGCGGCCGCAATATCGGTCGTCACGGGAAAGGAAAACTGGTCGGCAAAGGCTTCTGCCGTCGCCTGGCTGCGGCTGGCCGCCCATTTCACCTCGATCCTGCCGGCAAGATCGACGAGGCTCTTCGCATGCGGCAACGCCGCCGGACCCAAGCCGATCATGGCGACACGTAGCCTGCTCATCGCGCGTTCCTTTCCTGACCCGTCACGACGACCGCCGCCGCCTGCGCCTCGAGCGCCAGCCGGCAGACCGTGAAGACATGCTCCTGCGTCATCGCCGTTTCGGTACGCTCGCACATGTCGGCAAGCAGGCGCTCGAAATAGGATATCTTTTCGCCCGACGCATCGAAATGGCGCGTGCCCTGGCCATCGACGAGGAATACGTGGTCCGTGCCAGGTTTGCCGGCTATGTCGACATATTTCCTAAGTTCGATCGTGCCCTTGGTGCCGAGCAGGATGAGCCGTCCATCCCCCCAGGTCGGCAGCCCGTCGGCGGTGAACCAGTCGACGCGGATATAGCCGCTCGCTTTGTCTCCCCGCAGGAGGATGTCGCCGAAATCCTGGAATGCTGGAATGTCAGGAGCGCCAAAATGGCCGACCGCACTTGAAACGACATTCGCGTCGGCGCAGCCAGTATAGAACAGGAACTGATCAATTTGGTGCGAGGCGATATCGACCAGGATGCCGCCGTAATTCACGGGATCGAAAAACCACGCCGGGCGTAGCGCACGGTTGAGCCGGTGCGGCCCCAGGCCCGTCACATGGATGACTTCGCCGATGGCGCCCTCCATCGCCAGCTGCGTCGCCAGCGTCGAGGCTCGGGTCAGGAGGCGCTCCGAAAAGCAGATCGAAAAGATGCGTCCCGTCTCACGCACGGTCTGCCGCACGGCGGCAAGCTGCTCGAACGTGGTCAGGCCGGGCTTGTCCGCAAGCACGTCCTTGCCATGCCACATGGCCTCGACGGCAATGGCGGCCCGGTCGGAGGGGACAGCCGCGGTAACGACGAGGTCGATGGCGGGATGCTCGATCAGGCGCCGTCGTTCGACCGGCGCGATCCGTGGAAAACGCTCGGCGATGCCGGCGGCAACCTTGGGATCGGTCGTCGCGGGATCGTAGCCGGCGCACTCGGCGCCGGCATCCAGAAGCCCACCGATCAGGTCATAGACGTGACGATGATCGATGCCGATCACGGCAAATCGCATTGGTCCGCTATTTCATCTTGTTGGCACCGACCTCGCGGTCCCATTTCTCGAAGGCGGCGACCAGTGCTTCCGGCTTTAACGGCGCTTCGACCGGGAACTTCCTGATCAGCTCTTCATATTGTGGGCGGCCGAACTCTGCGATGGCGTCCTGGCTTTCCTGCGGCGCGGCGCTGAGTGGTACCCCCTTGACCGCTGGACCGGGATAGAAATAGCCCTTGTCGTAGGTATAGGCCTGCTGCGCGGGTTCGAGCATGAAGGCCATGAGCTTGACCAGAACCGCGACCTTTTCCTCCGCGACGCCCTTGGGAATGCACATGAACTGCGTATCGGGCACCCAATGCGTGCCTTCGAGCGCAAACGTCTCGATCTCCTTCGGCACGATGCCCAACACACGCGGGTTGATGTCCCAGCCGAAGGTGGAAACGATCATGTCGCGGGTGCCCTCGGCCAGCTCCTTCATCGTCACCGTGGTGCCGGAGGGATAGTAATCGATGCCTTCATCCAGCGCCTTCAGATAGGCCCAGGTCTTCTCCCAGCCATTGATGGGATCGGAAGGATTCTTGTCGCCGAGGATGTAGGGCATGGCCATCAGGAAGGTCCAGCCCGGTCCCGAATTGACCGGCCGCGCATAGCAGAATTTGCCGGGATTGGCCTTCACCCACGCCAGCAGTTCGTCGGTGTTCCTGGGGATGGTCTTGACCCTGTCCGGCGCATATTCGAAGAGTGGGCCCGACGGCGAATAGACGACGGCGACGCCTTCGTTCTGGCCGAAGTTCTTCTGCATCATCAAGGCGCTGTCGAGATAGACGTCCTCAGCCTTGGGCAGCACAGTGGGGTATTTCGTCCACACGTCGATCCACAGGCCCTGGGTGATGCCGTCCGACATGGCACCCGGCCCCGTCAGCACCAGGTCGATGTCGACCCGGTTGGCCGCCTGCTGCGCGGCGAGCTTGGCCGGCAGTTCGGGGGACGGCGCGCGCGAGAACGTGATCTTGGAGACGAGCCCCGGATTTTCCTTGCCGAATTTCTCGATTGCCGCCTGGGTAAGCTGCAGATTGCCCGCGACATCAATGATGTTGAGCGCCACCGGCGAAGTGGGCAGGGCAAGCTCGTCGGCGAATGACCTGCCAAAGGGCAGCGCTGCAAACCCGGCCAATCCGCCGAGCGCCTGGCGGCGTGAAATCGTGAACATCGTCGTCGTCCTCCTCATTTATCTCCTTGAAAGAGCGGCATCTCCACACTTTCATCCCGGCTCTCCCAGACGAATGATATATTAGTCTATTAGTATCGAATGCAACGCAAATGACGCCCCGCTGCGCTGAAGGTCCCGTCGCGGACAGGCCGCGTCAGGCCGCGCCTGGCATGCTGCACTATCCTAGCGCCAGCCCCTCGACGCGGCCGGCCTTTGGCGAAGCATCAGGATTTCTTTGCGCCGACCAATTCGTCCCACTTTCGGAAGGCGGCGATCATCTTTTCCGGCGGCAGCGGCAGTTCGATCGGGTTGTCGGCGATGAGGCTGGCATACTCGTCCCTGCCGAAACGTTTGACGATGTCCTGGCTGTGCTGCGGCGCCATGGAGACAGGCACGTTCTTCACCGCCGGGCCGGGGTAGAGATAGCCCTCATCGTAGGAATAAGCCTGCGCTTCGGGCGTAAGCAAAAATGCCATCAGATCAAGCACCACGGCGAGCTTGTCGTCGGAAATGCCTTTCGGAACGCACATGAAAAAGGCGTCCGAAACCCAATGGAAGCCCTTGAGCGTGCCGATCCTTGCCGATTCCGGCACGATGCCGAGGGCACGTGGATTGATATCCCATCCCGTGGTCGAAATGATGATGTCGCGGCTGCCTTCCCCGAATTCCTTCATGGTGACGCCGGTGCCCGCGGGATAATAGTCGATATACTGGCCGATCTCTGCCAGATAACCCCACGTCTTCTCCCAGCCGTCGACGGGATCCTGCGGATCCTTGTCGCCGAGCAGGTAGGGGAGACCCATCATGAATGTGCGGCCAGGGCCGGAATTGGTGGGCCGCGCATACATGAAGCGGCCCGGATTGGCCTTGGCCCAGGCTAGCAGCTCCTCGACCGAGCCGGGAACCTCCTTCACCCGCTCAGGGGCGTATTCGATCAGCGGGCCGGAAGGATAGTAGTTGACGACAACGCCATATCCTGCGCCCTGCTTCTTGTGCAGGGCCAGTGCGGCCGGTTCGTAATTGTCCTCGATTTTGGGAAACTTGTCGTTGAAATCAGGCAGAATCTTGATCCATGTGCCGTTGGCTAGGCCTGCCGCCAGACCGTCGGAGCCGGTCAGCACCATGTCGATATCGACGCGGTTGGCTTCTTGCTGCGCGCGCAGCTTTCCGGCAAGCTCGGTCACCGGCGCCTTGGTGAAGACGATCCGTTCGGTGCGCTCGGGATATTTCTTGGCGTAGTTTTCGAAGGCCGGCTGCGAAAGCGCCAGCGCGCCGCCCACGTCCATCACCGAAATGACGACCGGCGATGCCGGCAATTTGGGTGACTGCGCCCAGGCCCGCGTCGTGCCGGCGAGGAATGTACCGCCAATGCCGCCAAGGATGGTGCGGCGATTCACCTTGAGTTCACGAGCAGTCATGGTTGTCTTCCTTCCCATTTTGTCGTTTGCCGGTCGTATTCGCGTTCTTCTTCTCCGACGCGCGCATGGGTGATGGTCATGTCGGGCGCCCACTCGATCTCGCTGGCGGGCACGCGAAGGCCATGCGCGTCCAGCACCGGCTGCAGCAGCGCCATCACATTTGCCGAGGCCATATCGACAGCCTGTGCGAAACCGGCGATGCCCCAGCGCACCAGGTTGCGCACGGCGTCGTCCAGTCGCAGCGCCGACCCGGCGAGCCCGATGCCGCCAGGAACGCGGACCGAGCCATCGGCGCGGCTCTCGACCCGCATTCCGGCAAATTCGTAAGACCCGTGCGGCGCACCGGCCGCCGAAACGGCATCGGTAACCAGGACCGACCGGTCCAGCCCTTTTGCCCGGACCAGCGATTTCAACGCGCCTGGCGGAACGTGAATCCCGTCGGCGATGAATGTCGCGGCGAGACGGTCTTCGGCCAGTTGGGCAAACAGGGTATTGTCCAGTTTCGGCAAGGTTTGCGGCAGCCCGTTGCCGAGATGGGTGGAAAGGACAGCGCCAGCCGCCGCGGCCTGCGCCACGAGCTCAAAACCGCAAGCCGAGTGGCCGATCGAAACAAGAATGTTGTGCCGGTTCATGGCCCGTATGAAAGCAATGCCACCTTCCACTTCGGGTGCCAGCGTCGTCAAAAGGATCGGGCGCTTGAGCAGCGACTGCAGGCGCTCAATGAGCGCAGGATCCGCAGCGGTCATCGCCGAGGCGGGATGGCATCCGGAATAACCCGGGGCGGGATTGAGGAACGGACCTTCCAGATGATAGCCGGGGCACATGAGGGGACCGAGGCGGCTTTCGGAGACAGCCTTGTCGAGAGCGCTGAACCGCGCCGACAATTCGTCCGGCCTTGCCGTGATGATCGTCGGCAGGCACGCTGTCACGCCGCACGCCAGGAGGGCCTCCAGCGCTTCGTCGAGTTCCGCCGCCGTCAGGGTCCCCGAGTTGAAATCGACGCCGGCGAAGCCATTGACCTGCATGTCGACCAGACCGGGAGTAATCATGTTGCGGCCGATCGCCAAGATTCCTTACGCGGAGAGTACACGGCTTGATACCGCTTGCAAGCCATTTTTGAATAATGTTATCCAGAAATGCGAAAGGAAAAGAATCCGGGCATGTTGACGCTCTACACCGCGGATTTCGAGGACGCCCGCCAACGCGACTGCGCACGCGTCATCGCCAGCCTGCACGAAGGCGGCGGCAAATCCCGCGCCGCACTTGCCGCCGAGTTGGACATGACCTCGATGGCGATCTCGCGCGCCATCGCCGACCTCGTCGGCAGGGGCATCATCGAGCAAAGCGTCGGCCAGGTGAGCGGCCGTGGCCGCCCACCGGCGCAAATCGTTTTGAACCCCGGTTGCGCGGGCGCGACCGTCCTTCTTGTTTCCAGCCAGGAACTGGTTGGCGTCCTTGTCGATTTCCGCGGAAGTGTCCTCGCCCGGCAAACCGCCCATGTTCCGTCCGACGCCGATTCGGCCCGCATGACCGCGACGATGCGTGACCTTGTCGCCGGTCTGCTCGGCAGCTGCCCGTCTGGCATGCGTCATGTCGGAACGTCCGTTGCCGTTTCCGGCATCGTGGACGTGAAGACCCGGACGTGGATATTGACCTCGCGATGGCCGAACGTTCGCGATTTCGACGTCGGCAAGGCGCTCGATGGCATCACGCCGCGCGTGTTCCTGTTTCGCCAACTGGATGTCGAATTGAGCGCCCGATACGCCGTGCCGGGCATGGAACGACTGGAAGGCGCCTTCATTCTTCATTGGGGTTGGGGCATCGGCCTGGCCTATCGCGGCAGCGACGATGCGCCGATGCGCCAGGGCGGCCCCTTCGGCGAAATCGGCCATTGGCGTTTCAACGTGCTCAAGGATCGCCCCTGCGGATGCGGCAACCGGGGCTGTCTCGAAACAGCAGCTTCGCTGTCAGCCCTGTTGCCGGTCATACGGGAGATATATCCGTGGGCTTCGGGGGAGGAGGAACTCCTCTCCAGCCAAATCGAGACGATGGAGCTGACGGATATTCCCGAAATCCGGGTCGCCGTCGATCTTATGGCGCGCGCGCTGGGGAACGCCTGCAGGCTGCTTTTCCCCGAGAAGGCGTTCATCACCGGCCCGTTTACCTGCAATGCCGGACTCTACGAACTTCTACGCTCCCGCTTCGAGGCGGAAGGATTGATCGGCACCTTGCGCCTGCCGACCCTGATCTCCGATCGCTCCAGCCTGGACTACGTCGTCCAAGGCGCCGCGCAACCGCTTCATGAAATCGCCGTTCGCGTGCTGCTCGGCACGCCGCAGGGGAAACCGAATGGCGCGGGGCGGAGCCGGCGGAATGGAAAGCGGCAAAGGCCGATGCCTGACGCGAAGCATCTGAATGATTGACGCTGCGGGTTCAGAGATCCGGGAGCAATCTCGATGCCCCACACCTCTCACGTCCTATGGAGAATGCTGCGACGCCGCTCGGGCGAAGCTCACTGCCTCGCGGAGGTTTTCGAGCCGGTTCTCACTAACGAGCCGCACAGCGAACAGCCGCATTTAGCATGTCGCCGGCGTTTTCTTCTTTAGGCCAGGAGCGCATTCCCGCGCCGTTCCATCTCTGCCGGATCGAGGTCCTCCCTCCACGACAGGAGCACCCAGACGTGGCCGAAGGGATCGCGCACGGTGGCGGAACTGGCGCCATAGAACATATTCGTGGGTGGCTGAATCTCTTCCGCGCCAGCCTTGACCGCGCGCCGCAGCAAGGTCGCGTTATCATCAGTGAAGATGTGAAGGCCAGCTGTGCAGCGACCAAGTGTCCGCGGCTCGCCGTATAGTCTCTCGTCCGGATCCCCGATCATGATCACGGCTCCGCAGATCAAAATCTCGGCGTGCATGATTTTGCCGCCTGGGTGGGCAATTCGGAACAATTCCATCGCTCCGAATGCCCGCTCGTAGAACGCGATCCCATCCGACGCCCCGTCGACGTAGATATGAGGGACAATCGCATTTCGATATCTCTCCGGTCGTTCAGTCATCTCGGTGTCCTCGCGCCAAATATCAGAGCGCTCGTTTGCGGTGCACAAGCCGGCGAAACACTCTTTATAAGACCCGGCGGAAGGCTCGCCTCAGTTCGCCCACCGCACCGCCGGAGACCATCAACCGTGCGTCGACACGATCCGTTCCGGGTTCCACGCGATCATCTGCTCGATTGCCGCCGAAGCCGGCGCCGGCTCGACTTGAAATTCCTCGAAAATCGAACGGTGCCTCTCTTTTCCAACACGGCAGGTCGGCAATCATCCAGGCCGACTCCAACCTGGAGACTGTCCTGATATTTCCGGCGATCAGCGGCTGGTGCCAGAAGGCGATATGGTCCTGCAAGCGATGGCCCTGGATAGTCGCCGGCATGAAGCACGGATGGCCGAAGGCGGTCGGAAGTCGAACGCCATCCGCGGCTGCTCGCCCCTAGACGCCGAGATGATGCTGCAGCAGCCCCGGCTGTGTCTTGAGCTCGGCGGCCGGGCCCTCGTGGGCGATATGGCCGTTGTTGATGATATAAACGCGGCTCGCGAGCGCCAGCGTCGCGGCGATGTTCTGTTCCACCAGCACGATTGTCTGCCCTGCCTGGGCCAGTTCGCGGCAGGCGCGCACCAGATCGTGCACAATGACTGGAGCAAGTCCTTCGTTGGGTTCATCAAGCAGAAGGATCTTCGGGTTGCGCACCAATGCACGGGCTATGGCCAATATCTGCTGTTCGCCACCCGAGAGATCCGTGCCCCGGCTGGTGCGCCGTTCCTTCAGCCGTGGGAACATCGTGTAGATACGTTCCAGCGGCCAGCGGTCGTCGGCGGTCAATCCGGCCAGAATGATGTTTTCCTCGACGCTCAGGCTGCCGAAGATGCGCCGGTTCTCGTGCACGAGCTGCATGCCTTCCCGAGCGATGCTGTGCGCCTTCCTGCCAACCAGCTCAACCCCGTCGAGCTCAACCGAGCCGGCTCGTGGCGTCACCACGCCCATCAGGCTCTTCAGCGTCGTCGACTTGCCCGCGCCGTTGCGCCCGAGCAGCGCCACGACCTCGTTTTTCTCGACCCTCAATGAGACGTCGAACAGAATGTGACTGTCGCCATAATAGCTGTTCAACGCCCTGACTTCGAGCAGGCTCATGCCACCTCTCCATGTACCCCGCCGAGGTAGGCTTCCTGCACCTTTGCGTTGGTCTTGATCTCAGCGGGCATGCCTTCGACCAGTACCCTGCCCTCCTGCAGGACGGTCACTTTCTCGACCAGCTCGAAGAGCGAATCCATGTCGTGGTCGATGATGATCATCGTGCGTCCACGCGCGATTGACTTGAGCAGCGCCACGGTCTCGACGCGCTCGCGCGGGCTCATGCCGGCAAGCGGCTCGTCAAGCAGGAGCAGGCTCGGCGACGTCGCCAGCGCAAGGCCGATTTCCAGCCGCCGCTTCTCGCCATAGGCCAGTTCCGAAACGGGCCGATCGAGCCGCGCCGTAAGGTTCACCAGCGCCGCCGTTCGCTCGACCTGCTCATTGAGACCGGGAACGCTGTGGATACTCTTGAACAGGTCAAGCCGGAACTTTCCACGCGCCTCGCCCAGCGCGGCAATCATCAGGTTCCGCCGCACCGTCAGGCGGTCGAACAGCTGGTTGATCTGGTAGCTCTTGGTGAGCCCGAGCTGGCACACCTCGGACACGCCCATGCCCGTAATGTCGCGGCCGGCCAGCATGATGCGGCCGGAGGTCGGCGCGATCTCGCAGGTGAGCATCTTGAAGAATGTGGTCTTGCCCGCGCCGTTGGGTCCAATGATGCCCCGTATCTCCCCATGATCGACACTGAAGTCGATGTTGCTGTTGGCTGTGATGCCGCCATAGCGTTTGGTTAGGCCCTGCACCTGCAGGATCGGTCCGGATGCTGGCGCAGTGCCATGCCGGCGCGCCGGCATCGGTTCGACGACCGTCACGACGTGCGGCGCACTCTCGACCGCGGTATTGGCCCGTTCGATGCGCTTGCGGCCGCCGGTCAACCCATAGAGATCGACGATCGCACCGACGATGCCGCGCCGCAGGAAGCAGACCAGCAGCACGAAAACGATGCCGAGCACCAACTTCCATGTGGCGCCGAGATGCAATGTGTTCTGGAAAAAGTCGCTCAGATACAGCCACACCGTCGCGCCCACCAGCGGCCCGAACAGTGTGCCAGCACCGCCGATCGCCGTCTGCATCACGACCTGGCCGGACGTGTCGAACATGAAAGCGTCCGGCGGCATGAAGCCCTGCATGACGCCCAACAGGCCGCCGGCAAAGCCGGCATAGATCGCCGCAACCACGAAGGCCGTGAGCTTGTAGCCGTGTATGTCGTGGCCGAGCGCCGCGGCGCGGAGCGGATTGTCACGGATCGCCGAAAGGATCGCGCCAACCGGCGAGCGTACGATGCGAAGTGCGACGACAATGCCCACGAAATACCAGAACGCCAGGAAGGTATACATCGTCCAGTCGGTGTTGAATTCGAGTACCGTGAAGCCGAGGTTGACGACCGGGGTTGGCACGCCAGGCAAGCCGTTCTCGCCGCCTGTGAATGCCGAGAGCGGATTGAACTCGACAAAGAAGAAGACTTCGGCGATGGCCACCGTGATCATGGCGAAATAGATGCCGGTGCGTCTCAGGGCGATCAGGCCGATCACATAGCCGACGACACCCGACACGACGGCGCCCATGACGATGGCAGCCATGACATAGGAGAAGCCGGTTTCAGTCAGGAGATAGGCGGCGAACATCCCGCCAGTACCGTAGAAGGCCGACTGGCCGAACGACAGCAATCCCGTGTAGCCGAACAGGATGTCGAAGCCGATCCCGAACAGGCCCCATATAAGGATACGATTGATCGTGCTGGGCGAAAAGCCGAGATGGGGCAGCACGAACGGCGCCAGGACGAGCGCCAGCGCCGTCAGAAGCTCGACAAGGAAGGGATGTTTGATGTTCATGGCGACCGCGTCTACTCGCGCCCTGCCGTGCCGAGCAGCCCGTGCGGGCGAAGCACCAGCACCAGAGTCATCGCCACGAACAGCATGACATAGGAATAACCGGGATTGAACATCGAGGTGATGCTGATGATTTCGCCGGCGATGAGGCCGCCGAGGATCGCGCCCGGAAAGGAACCGACGCCGCCGATCACCACGACCACGAAGGTCTGGACCAGTATGGCTTCCCCGACATCGGGCGCGATCGACACCACGGGTGCGTTGACGATGCCGGCGAAGCCGGCCGCCATGGCTCCGATGCCGAAGACGAGCATGAAGATCTTGTAGACGTCGATTCCAAGCGAATCGACCATTACCGAATCCTCGATGCCTGCTCGCACGATCATCCCGATGCGGGTGCGATAGAGCACGACATAGAGCATCAGCAGCGCCAGGGCGACGATGCCGAGGAGCGCCAATCGGTAGGTGGGATAGACCATGAAGCCCAGATGGGTGATGCCGACCAGCGAGGCGGGCGGCGGCACCGTGCGCGAGAGGCTGCCGAAGAAGAAGCGGATCGTCTCGACGAAAACGATGCCGAGCCCGAACGTAACGAGAAGCTGGTCCTCGAGCGGCCGCATGTAGAAATGGCGAATGATCAGCCGCTCGATCAACACGCCGACGATCATCACGAACAGCGATCCGGCCGCCACCGCGGCGAGGAATGAACCTGTGTAGGTGTAGGCGAGCCAGCCGGCATAGCCTCCGAGCATGAACATCGCGCCGTGGGCAAGGTTCAGGACGCCGAGCGTCCCGTAGATGATGGTCAGCCCGGAGGAGATCAGCGCCAGAAGCGCGCCGAGCACGAGCCCATTGAAGCACTGCGAGATGAAATTTGCCCAGTTGATCACTCTGTGCCCACCTTAATCATGAAAAATATGCCCTGCCCTCGCGCCAGCAAGGGTTTGGTTGACAAGTCGCGAACAATCGACATTCCACCGACCGCCGGGAGACGAACCGTCTGAGTCCAGCCAGAGCCAGTCCCGGTGCGAGCGCCTTCTCCACCCGTGGCGGGCGGAGAAGGCGCTGCGGGATATCAGGTGTAGCTGCCCAGGTTGCAGCCGAACTCGTCAGGCTTCTGCATCAGCGGCGCGCCATCGACCACCTCGACCACGTTCCAGTAGTCGTCGTCGCTCTTCATGTCCTTGGGGTCCTTACCCTGGACGAGTACGACCGGTCGCACGCACTGATGGTCTTCCGGCCGATAGTGAACGTCGCCGACGAGTGAAGGGATGGTCTCACTCTTCTCGTATTGCTTGATGACGTCCGGCGGATAGAAGCTACCGGCCTGCGACACCATGCGCGCCCAATGAGCGAAGCTGACATAGGCATTTTCGGCGCCCCATTCCGGCCGATAGCCGAACTTTTTCTGGAACGCGTCCACGAACTGCTTGGCGAGCGGATACTTGTCCTGCAGGGTCCACCAGAAATCGGTAGCGGCAAAAACGCCGGCTGTCAGTTCGGGGCCTACTTCCTTGGCAAGGAAGGGGATCTGGTAGGGGATGACCATCTTCATGCTCGGAGTCAGGCCGAACTGCTTGGCCTGCTGGATCGACAGCACCGCGTCGCGGCCCCAGTTGACGTTGACAATGAATTCGGCGCCCGAATTGGCGATGTTGGTCAGATACTGGCTGAAATCCTGGGTGCCTAGCGGCGAGACCTGGTCCGTCACCATCTCCCATCCACCCTGAGAGGTCAGGTAGTCGTTCACCGACTTGGTGACGGTGTGACCGTAAGTGTAGTCCGGCGTCATGAATGCCGCCTTCTTTCCCTTTCCGTAGGTCTTCAGAAGGATCGGGCCGATCGCGTTGGCTGCGGTCTGGCCGTAGAAGTTCTGGCGGAAGCCGTAGCGGACACAGTCCTTGCCTGTTGTGTCGTTTGAGCCGGAGATGCCCGCGACGTAGAGGATCTTCTCGCGCTGCGCGAATTTGTTGAGCGCAACCGCGACCGCCGATGAAGTCGAGCCAGTCATCAGGATGATGTTGTTTTGGTGGATGAAATTCTGCTCGAGCTCGACGGCCTGGTTCGGCTTGGCCGCGCTGTCGGCGGACAACAGCTCGACCTTCTTGCCGAGCAACCCCTTGTCGACTTTCGGCGCCAACGCCTTCATCAACTCATGGCCGTTGTTGATGTGGTCGACCGCCAGCTGCCAGCCCTTAAGTTCATCAGCACCCTGCACGGCATAGGCACCGGTAAGGGGCACCGCGGCTCCGATGTAGACGGTGTCGCCCGCCGACCCGGCCGGCCAGGTGCCTATCGCGGGCTTGTCGTCGGCTGCAAAAGCCGCAAAGCTGGATAAGGGCAGAACGGCACTACCGAGAAGACCTGCGCCCGCGTGCAGCATGGTGCGGCGGGATATATTGGAAGTATTTTCATCGTCGAGCGGCATCAGCTGTTCCTCCTTAGCGTGGAGCCGTCGGACGGCTCTCATTTGTTGTTCCCGGAAACCGGTTTTTCCAGCGAAACGCTGAAAATGGCCTATTTGCATGGGCATTCGCAGTGGCGTAGGCCTGCCAGTCAATACAACTTTCGTTTGATAATTCTGTTCATTGATCTGGATTAATAAGCATAGGAAAGTTTCGTTGAAGGTCATGAACATTTGGAGCATGGCATGCCGCTGACCGGCCACCCGATCGTGACCCGACTGACACGTGCAATGAAGCTGGATTCGCTAGACATCAAACGTCTTGAGGCAATCTTCGAGCGCGATCTTACCATTCGGAAACGGGAGGAACTCGTCGTTCACGGCTCCGAGTTCCGAAACCTGTGCTTTGTTAAAGACGGCTACGCGATCCGCTACAGGTTGCTGCGCAGCGGCAGGCGGCAAATCCTGAAGCTCATCCTGCCCGGTGATGTCATTGGATTCCCGGTCAGCTTTTTCGATCGATCCACTTGTTCGGTCGTTGCCGTGAGCGAACTGACCTACGCCGTCTGCTCGTTCGACGCGTACATTCGTCTCTGCTACGAGCAGCCCCAATTCGGTCTGGTGTTAAGTTGGCTCGCCGCCCAAGAGGCAGCGACTTATGCGGAACACATCGTCAATCTAGGTCGGCGCACTCCGATTGAAAGGTTGGCGCACCTTTTGCTGGAGATTCACGCGCGTCTCCTGGAAGTCGAACGCGCCGACGAAGCAAGTTTCGATCTGCCGTTTTCACAGGAAATCATGGCGGACGCGCTCGGGTTGAGCGTGCCCCATCTCAATCGCATCATTCAGCAATTGCGCGCCGAACAGCTTATCACCAGCAACGCGCGCTTCATCGACTTGACTGATCTTGCGGGCGTTCGAAGACTGGCTCAGTACCAGCCGATGTCCCTCGTTCCGATCCCGGTGCTGAAGCAGCGGGAATGAAAAGCGTCCCGTCGATCATATTAGCACCCTGCGTGAATTCCTTCACATACAAATCTCACCCGCGGCGTACAAGAGATGACAGAGCAGGCAATTTAGTCTCTCTTTCGGACAGATCATAAAGAAAATAGCAAAGATCAAGCCCGAAGAGGAAGTTGGTTTTTAAACTAAGCCAATTTCGTTCTCATCACGAATTTTGTGATGCCATCAACCAAAGGGAGAGAAACATGTATAAGATCATTACAGCTGCGTCTGCATTCTTCATCCTCACGGTGCCTTCGTTCGCGATCGACTCGACCTTCGTCCACAGTCTGCGAGCCGACAATGGTGACTTCGAAGCCCCGGGTGACTTGAAGGGTCAACATTCATTGGCTTCAGAAGAAGCGGTGTATGGCTTCCCGACCGGGTCGATCGGATTGCCTGGTGGCGCTTCGAACTCCAAGTGCATGGGGGTCAGCCCACACCAGTACGATCCTGTCAGCCCGGACTGCCGGAATTGATCCAGATAAGAGCGGTGGCTAGCGCCACCGCTCTGCCTCCTTGAGCGGGTACCGACTGACCGACGGACTATTGAGAAAAGACCCGACCATAGATCGCGCGACAGCCCGTGTTAGGTCCAATCGCCTGGGACGGCGTCAGGATGCTGAACGGAGGTTCCCAGTTCGTCGCCACGACAGGTGGAGGACTATCCCTTCATGCCGATCCGGTCTTCGTTGCGCAATCTAATTTCGCGGCTCTGATGCGCGCGCGCCGATTGCGAATGGCGACATCAGTCATCGTCCTGTGGCTCGGCGATGTGACGAAGCGCACCGGCGTTCCTTATGCGCAGGCCACCACGCTTGATTGCGATGATCGAACGGTTGCGCCAATCGTTAAGTGTCTTGTTGACGGACTCGCGCGTGGCGCCCAGGAACTCCCCCAGTTCGGACTGGGAGATCGGTATCCAACCTGAGCCATCCGCCATAACGCCGGCCAAAAAGACCAGTCGTTTTGCCAGCCTGGCCTCAATGCCGAAGAAAGCCTGATCGCCAAGTTCGCCGCTGACCCAACGCAGCCGTGCGCACAAAAGCTCTATCATGGCGCGTGCCAGAGGTGGGTTTTTTTCGATGCGATCGAAGAGCTGCTTCCGACCGAGCGAGGCCAGATCGCAAACGGTCAGGCAAGTGGCGGTTGCGGTGCGCGGGCGCGCGTCGAGCGCGCCGATCTCTCCGACCAAGCTGTGCGAAAGCTCGATATTGGCCACCAGCTTCCGGCCTCCCGGCGAATACATCGAGATCTCCACCGTCCCGCTCATCACCCCGTAAATACGATCGGATGGATCTTCCTGGACGAAGAGGATCTGGCCCGCCGCGTGGCGTTCAACCTTGCAGCCGCTGAAAAGAAGATCGAACAGGCGCGGATCGATCCGTGCAAGGCGCGGGAGATCATTTCTTTCGTTCGCGCCGCCAAAAGCCATGTCGCCCCCAAGTTGCCGATCGGATACTCCAACGCAGGAGAGTATCTTAGATCTTGTCTTGCCGGCGCCTCAGCTCGGCCGCAATGATCGACTGATCCCTGCGTAACGAGAGGCGCCGTGCAGCCGCGAGTGCTTGCCGCCAAGTAGAGACGGCGCGGTCACCGCGCCCGTCCAGCCAATGGGCCACGCCGACCCACAGCCCATACTGAGCGGTGCCGACAGGAAACGCGCGGCGGTAACGCTTGAGCTCATGCAGCGCTTGGCGCTCCCAATGGCGCCACTGGTCGTACTCGCGCGAGAGGCCTGCCTCCCTGCCGCGCAGAAGCACTTCGCACACGCCGGCAATGCCGGGCAGTGTGCTGTGCACAGTCGGGCGACGCATCTCGCGCAGCAGGCGTAGCGTCTCGACCACAGCCCGAAGGCTCTCAGCATGGAGCCCGACCCGTGCAAGCGCGAGCGCAAGCGACCCTTTGGCGGAGACCAAGTCGGCGAGATCGGCGGATCCGACCATAGCGGACGTGGTCAGCCGAAGGATGTCGACCGCTTCACGGGGGCTATCCGTGTGGAGCACACACAACGACTTGCATCGGAGCGCCCAAATCTCTTGCTGGAGGTTTCCGCTGTTCTGCGCGCGGGAGAGCAGCGCCTGGGCGGTGTACTCCAGCGCACCCGATTCACCGCGGTAGTACATTGACCAGAAGCGCATGGCCTGGGCGTTGCACCAACTTAGTTGATCGCCCGCCTTTAGACACAGCTCTTGAGACTGATCCAGACGACGATCTACCATCAGCCAGTCGCAGCGGCCGATGCGCCAGAGCGCATCGAGATTACACAGGTGGGCATGGACCGCTGGATCGGCGAGCGCAGTCACCACCCGTTCTGCCCTTGCCATGAAGTAGTTGCAAGCGCGCCGGCGCCCCAGAATTCCCAGCCCGCATGCCAGTTGGGCGGACGCGATCACCATCTCCATGGTGAGCCCCGTGCGCTCCGCATGGGCGACAGCCGCGACGGTGTGGGAAAACGCTCGCGAAAAGCGAAGCTCGAAATAGTCCACGACCGCCGCCTGGTTAAGGCAGCGAGCTAGTTCTCGCTCCCAGGAGTCCAGCACACCACCCTGAGTTGACCATAGCGAAGGAGGGAACACTTGTTGGAACGCGAGCCGCATTCCACCCCCAAGCAGCCGCATCAAAAGGGCTGCCGAGGAACGTGGAACCGGCGTGCCCGCCAAGGTGAGGGCGCGCCTCACCGAAATGCCCTGAGCATGGAGGTCGCCACGACTGTAATGGGCCTCGCCGAGCTGCCTGCGCCAACGCACCGACTGAAGTCTTTGCTCAGCACTCCAAGGCTGCTTCGACTCGTATCTCAAGCAGATTTCCAGAAACGCCTCGACCTCTCGAAACGCACCGACCTGCAGCGCCTTGATTGCTGCCAAATTGGCATATCCAACTGCCTTGAAATTGTTTCCGGCGGCCTCAAAATGCTGAACGAGGGCCGCGACATCCGCGCCCATGGCGGCCGACTGGCTCGACTCGATCCAAGCGGCCAGAGCTGCATGAAGTCGCTGTCGCACTTCACTGGGAATTGAGCCATAAACGACGTCTCGGATTTGATCATGACGGAACTCGTAGTTCCCTGATCCAGTGCCCTGACGCGCGAGATGCGCCGCCACGAGCGACTCGACAGCTGCACCCACACCGTCGTGATCCAACTCGCCCTCGAGCAACGTCGCCAGGGCCTCGCCGGTAAATGAACGCCCGATCACGGCCGCAGCCCTGAGAACGTGCTGGACTGAGGTCTCCAATCGATCAACGCGCTCCCGAATGACCCGATCGACACCTTCGAAATATCGAAGGCTCTCGAGCGGGCGGATCGGACACCACAAACCATCGCGTATGGCGATGAGCCCCTGGCTCTTTAATGTCAGCGCTATCTCCTCGGCGAAAAACGGATTGCCACCGGCTAAGGCCGAGACCCGGCGCGCCAGTTCGCCATGTGGGGGCACATACCCGAGCGTGCGGGCGACCAGTTCGCAAATCGACGCCTCGCTGAGTTCCTCAAGATCCAGGATACGACACAGGCGCGCGGGATCGTCAGGTTCCGTTCCGGATGTATTCCTTCTTGTGGCCTCGGCTCGCCTTCGTAGGTTTTTTAACTCCTCCGGAACTTCGTCCGAGCGTACGCACAGGACCAGAAGCAACGAGGACAGAGATGAGAGAACCCACTCGACGAGGCGCCACGATGCCGAATCCAGCCACTGACTGTCCTCCAGGACCAATGCCAACGGGCGCGGTGCCAAGTTATCCATGAGATCACCCAAAAGACGCATGGTGGCATCAGCGCGATGAGGTCCCTCCAGATGTCGCGTCCCGTCGTTTTGGGGAATTTCGATGCTCAGAACATCACCTAGCAAGGGCAGTCGCCCAACGAGCGACGAGTTGCCTTGAACCCGTTGTGTGACGACATCAAGCACCGCAAATCCATCGCTGTCGGACGGTAGGCCGAGAAGGGACACAAGCACCCGCCGCCATGGCAGGAGCGATGTCCGGCGATCGTCACGTTCGGCGCGCGCGGTCAAAACCTCGATTGCGGTTGAGCGCAGTTCGTCCGTGAAAGCTCTGATCAAAGCGGTTTTTCCAATGCCCGACTCACCCAAGACAACGAGCAAACGCCTGCCTCCACGGCGGGTCTCCTCGAACGTACGTTTCAGGAACTCCAGCTCGCTCTGCCGACCAATCAGCGGACTAAGAGGTTGGACCGGGGCGCGCGGATCCATGGGACAAAATACCGTTGCCATGTCCCCAAGTCCGTCCAGTTGCAACGTGCCGTGTTCTTCGAACCAAAACGCCGTCCGGCTGGCTCGCTCTGTTGGTGCATCGCAGAGAACGTTTGCCGATGCCGCCGTCATAAGCCGCGCCGCCCGATTCACGGGCGCGCCGATCACCATCAGCTGGCGCCGGCGTGCGCTTCCGACAACACTAAAAAGCGCATCGCCGGTAGCCACGCCCATCGACGCGGAGAGGCCCAAGCGTTGGGCCGTCAGACGGATCGCGCGAGCAGCATCGACGGCACGGCAAGGATCGTCGCGGTGGAAACTGCCTCGCGCTCCGAACGTCGCAAAGAAAATCAGACCTTTGTCGTCGAAGAGCAACTCGCCGGCCGGCCCACCGCGCGAACGCAGATCCTCCTGGAGGGTCGCGCATAGCAATTGATAGCGCGCAAGCGCCTGAGGTTGACGATGGTCAAGTCCGGCAATTCGCGCGAAAAGGGCGGTGATCGGCCTAATCTCCGCCAGGGCGTCTAAGCGGGCGGTCGTTGGACGATCTTCTTCGGAACGGATGGCAACGGCGCTGTCCGCGGCAACTGAGCGCAAGTCGGCTTCGGACAGCAGGTCCCTGAGCTGCAAAGGCAAAAACCTTGCCAGCCAGCCCGGAGGCGGAGAAGCCAGCGTAGGCCGACTGCGCCGCGATTGAGACGGCTGCGCAAGGGCCAAGTTGGCTTTGTCGGAAAGTACATATTCCCATCGGCGCGCAGCCGCTTGGGACTGAGCGGCCTGCATGATGGCATCTCCCCCTGCAAAGAGCGTCCAGACCGGCTGGCCGCCCAAAGCCGCCGCCCAGAGGGGCCCCGCCCCTACTCCAACATGCAGCGCGGGTGCGATTTCAGCTGTTCCGTCCTCCAAACGCTCGTTCTGGCCGCCGCAGATTGCCTTGGCACAGGCTGTCGCCGCTCGCACCGCGCTTTCAAGTCCGCGGACATCCGCCGACCAGTAGGCTAGCAGTTCGTCGCCAGCGAGGTACAAAATCTCGCCTCCACGATTGTATACTTGCTCTACGCATCGCGCGTAGGAGTGACTAAGCAGGCTCGGGATTCTTTCAAGTCCTTCTTGCCCCCGTCGTGCTAGTTGCTCGACCAAGGCCGTGTATCTGGACACATCGACAAACACCACTGCAGCCGGGAATTCGACGGCTACTGGGCCATCCGCTCGAAGTGCGTGAATTCTACCGAGTAATTCCAGCGGCAGAAAACTCTCAAGTAGCTCGCAAGTACCCTCCATGGGTTCCTTCCCGCAGCCGTGCCCATGGTTTCAGGGCAGAGAAAGGCACCGCCGACCGCGCACTTACTAAAGGGAATGAATATCGCCCCGATAGATTGCGTGACTTCCTGACGTTACACCAAATTTCGTATATGATTGATATCTAAATTAGGGAGGACGCATTGCCTGTACACATCAAGGCAGCGCCGGAGCCGCCACGTGCGACGGCTTGGCTCTCGCACCGACTCGAGACATTGGTCCACGATTTTCCGCAGATCGCCGATAGGGAAAGGACAACCGTCAAGGGCGGATATGACTTTGATGTTGCCATCGTTGGCAGCGGCTATGGCGGCTCGGTGGCTGCCGCCGAATTGAGCGCCTGCAAGGATGTGCAAGGCCAATCTTTAAAAATCTGCGTACTGGAACGCGGCAAGGAGTACCTGGCCGGAATGTTCCCTTCGCGATTGGCCGATCTGGGCGGCCACGTCCGCTTTGCCACCCCCTTTGCGAAACGCCAACGCGGCGTGTTCGATGGTCTTTACGACTTGCGCTGCAGCGACGACGCGGTAGCTCTCGTCGCGTGTGGCTTGGGTGGAGGCTCATTAATTAACGCCGGCGTGATGGAGATGCCGCTGCCGGCGATTTTCCGGGAAGCACGCTGGCCCACCAAAATCCGCAGAGATACGACGCTCACAGAGACGGCTAAACGGCTGGGCGATTGGCTGGGAGCCAAGCCGATACGTGTCACCAAGCCTTTCCTGGCCAAGTCCGAAGCAATTAGAAATTTGGCTGGTGGCAAAGCACGACCCGCTCACATAACCGTCGCTTCCGATTGCCACACCAACCACGCCGGGGTCGCGATGAGCGAATGTCGCCGTTGCGGCGACTGCGCCACTGGTTGCAACTACAATGCCAAAGAATCCCTCGACCTGAATTTGTTGCGGCTGGCTCGACAAAGCGGAGTACGAATCGTCACTGGCGCCACCGTCTTGCGCGTTTTGCGCGCGGGCGAAGGATGGCAGTTGGACGTCAATCACACCGACGGCCATCTACGCGATAACCAGCGGAAGCCGTTCGCGCTGCTGGCGAGGCGCGTGATCCTTGCAGCAGGCACATTCGGCTCGACGGAAATTTTGATGCGCTCGCAAATCCGCGGGATAAAGTTCTCCGATCAGCTGGGAAGCAAGTTCTCCGCCAATGGTGACATGCTCGTCGTTGCCCATGATTTGGCGGCACGGGTGAATGGCGTCGCTGACGAAACCGAGAATCCGGCCCCAAACATCAAAAGCGAGGATTGCGGTCGCGCGGTCGGCCCGACGATAACCGCAATGATCGATCTGCGCGACGGCAACGCGGCTACTGACCTGGTGATCCAGGATCTTGCCGTACCGGGACCGCTGCGCCGCTTATTTGAGGAAAGCGCCACCACATTCGATGTGCTCAATCGCGTCGCCGATGGCGACTGGGCGAAGCATGAGCCGAATCCTTCACGGGCAGACGATGCAGCCGTCAATCCAGCCGCCATCACCAACTCCCTGGTGTTGGCTATGATCGGCCGCGACGACGCGGAGGGAGTACTGGCGCTAGGGCCCTCGATGCAAAACAGCGCCGATGAGAAGCAAGACGATCCTGAAAAAATGCTCGCCGACGGGATGCTCACGGTGCGCTGGCCGGAGTTGCGACTGGACCCCCGGCTGGAGAACCATCATGCGCGCCTTGGCAAGTTGCTTCGAGAGTCTGGATTGGGCGGACGGCTGGTGAACAACCTGTTGTGGCGACCTTTGTCCGACAGGCTCGAAGCCGTGTTCGGTCGCCAACGCGGGCCGCTGCTGACGGTGCATCCCCTTGGGGGCTGCGCCATGGGTGACGACGTTCGCCAAGGCGTGACCGATCATTGCGGCCGCGTGTTCGATGCCGCCGCGGTCGGCCTCAGACGCACTCACGAAGGGTTGATCGTGCTCGATGGCTCGGTCGTGCCCACGTCGCTGGGCATCAATCCCGCCTTGACCATAGCCGTTCTGGCATTGCGAGCGATCACCGAGCTCAAGGAGGAATGGCAACTCAGTGGCGGCCGTTTGACCAATGCACCCTTGCCTGGGAACTCTCGTGGCGAAACGCGGCCGATATATTCCACGCCGCGGACGAACCCTGCGCCTACGCCTACCAGCATCGAACTGACCGAACAGGTGCGCGGCAAGGTCCCTCTGGCTATGCGCGGCAACGGTGTGAAACCACACATGGTCGAACTGACGCTAACCACCAAGCCGGTGGTGCTCACCGATCTCTACGCGCTGCAAACGCCCCGTGGACGGTGTTTGCCGATTGCCCATGGTCGGCTGCGCATTCTGCGTGCAGGAAAGGAGTTCGACCCCATTGCAGATCAGGCCTATGAAAGCCATGTTGCGCTCGAGGCGGAGATCTCGGGATCGCTCCACCTGTTCGATCTGGAAAAATCGCGCCCCGTGCCCCGAATGCTGCGCGCTATCCTTGCGTGGGCGCTCAACCGCGGGATGCGCGACTTTGCTTACCGCTTGGTCCGCCAGGGCCAGGAATGGTTGCGTTTCACGCCGCCTAGCGGAGGGGCATCCCATCTCAGACTGCTCGACATTCTGCACCTGTGCTCGCGTGCGGGCGGGGTCCGCCTGATCGAATACGATTTGCACATCGACAAGGTTGTCGAGCCGGAAGATCTCGGCACGGGCGCGAGGTTCGACAGCTCTCTGTTCACCCAGAAGAAAATCAGAGCGGTGAAGCGGCTCACCTATGCGCGCGGCGCCAGCCCTTGGCAGCAATTGATGGAGATGTCGGTCGAAGTTTTCCCGCAGATGAGCAAGACCGTCATTGGCAAGAAGCTACCGTCGCTAGAGCTAAACAAACGATACCTGGCGCGGCAATCGGTGCCTCTGCTGCGGATAGTGGGGCAGCAAGACCGTGTCGCGGCACTGGCAGATCTGGCCTCTTTCATACTCTACGGTTTTCGCGTCGTGCTTCAGATACATGCACTGAGTTTTCGCCGCCCCGACCCGCCATCTGCGCGTGAACCACAACGGTTGCCCGGGGCGGTGCCGGGCTTACCTGCGCCCCAAATCGACTGGTTGACCTTGAAAGGTCAGCTCAGCCCGCCGATCCGCATTCGCCTGGCCCGCTATGACGGCAGTTCCGCAAAGGTGATCGAGAAGGGCGTCCCGAAACGCCCCGTCTTGCTCATCCATGGTTACAGTGCGAGCGGCACCACATTTGCTCATGCTGCCGTACCCGGCAACCTCGCTCAATCGCTGTGTGATGCTGGGCGCGATGTCTGGGTGCTCGATATGCGATCGAGTTCAGGCCTGACTACCGCCACAGGCGGTTGGTCTTTTGAGGAGATGGCGGAGAATGACATTCCGATCGCCGTCCAACACGTGCTGGCTGCGACAGGGCAGGAAAGGCTCGATGTCGTCTGCCATTGCATGGGCGCGGCAATGTTCAGCATGGCAGTGCTTGGCGAGCATGATCGAAGGAATCTGCACAATAAGATCGGGCGCGTGGTGTTTTCGCAAGTCGGCCCGGCAATGCTGTTGAGTTCGGCAAATGTGCTCGCCGCATATGTGATGCGATATGTACGTTATTTTCTTCAACTTGAAGACTATGTGTTTAGTCCGCATGGCGATATCTCGCTCGCCGGTCAATTGCTCGACAGAGCGCTCTCGGCAATGTGGCTGCCGTCCGACGAGTATCGGCGCGAGAATCCCCTCTGGCCCCCAGGCAAAGCGACGCCTTGGGTCGGCACAAGACATCGGATGGACGCGCTCTATGCACGCACCTTCTCGCTCAACAATCTCTCTGACCTCGTACTCGACCACATCGACGATTTCTTCGGCCCGCTCAGCGTCGAGACAGTCTCGCAGGTCATACATTTTGCTGGCTTCAACACCGTGACCGATCGCGCCGGCATAAATCGTTATGTGCTGCCGGACCGGGTGAGGGATCGACTGAAGTTCCCGATGATGTCGATCCATGGAGCGGAAAACGGTTTGGTCGCCCCCTCAACGCTAAGACTGATGCGAAATATGCTCAAAGGGGCCGGCGTGCCGCATTTGAACTCATCTCTGCATGCGGTCGAGGCGGTGCAATCGGAGGAAGAAATCAGGGATCTTATTGACAAAAGCGGCCAGTTCCTGGCGCTCGGCCAACCGTCCTACCTGACCTGGTGCATTGCCGGCCACGGTCATCAGGATTGCCTGATCGGCAAAGACGCCTCGTCGATCTGCGGCGTTATAGCGAAATACCTCGGAATGCCGGATATCTCCGATATGCCGGGCCCCTTGGAGGACAAGCCATGACACATTCTCTCCCCTCTGAAGCCAGGGCGCCCGCCTTCGGGGTGCGCGTAGAGGTCGAGGCGGGCAAGATCCTGGTGCAAGCGGCCGATAGCGGAGGGCGGGGCTTGCCTCATGCAGCTTTCATTGTTCCCGTCTACGCAAAGCGCGACCGCCTGCACATGATCGGTCCGCCGGTTACGAGCCGCGGCGACGAGAAAGGACAGAGGGACGATAGCCTCTATAATAGTCTTCCGCATTACTATATTAAGCAACCCGCATCTCCTTACGTATTTGAAGTTCCGCTCCATGAGTGGCCTGAAGCGCAGCAGGTACTGGTCTTGCTGCTGTACGTTCAGGCGCAGGGTATTGGCGGCTTGGCTCGGTTACCGAAACTGCCCGACGCGGCGGGATCACCACCTGAAATCCTCGACACAGGTTCGCATGCCAAGAACGCGGTGAAGAGGGCCGCCGAGGCTATTCGGTATGCGCTCGAGACTGACACATTGGATGATTTGCGAGGTGGCCTGATCGTCGGCAGGCCTGGAAGGTCGCACAGAAGCCATCGGCACAAGAGCGATGCCCGCGCGGTATCGAACCTTTCATTCGCTCTCGCAAGTTGCCAATACCCCAGTGATTTCCTCGACCACATGCCCGACGGTCAGCATGCGACACGAGGGCCCGCGGATGCGTCTCTGCTCGCGCTCGGCGATCTACTGGGCAAACCCGGCGCCCCAACGTTGCTGCTGCTGGCCGGCGATCAGGTATATATCGACGCTACGGCAGGGCTTTTCGACCCTAAGGTAGTCAACGACCGATTCCGAATACCCTACGAACGCCGGGGCCAGAGCCGCGGTGTGAAGGCGGTGATGCAGCGCTTGGACATGGCGGTTGAAATGATGCTGGACGATCATGAGATTCGCGACAATTGGGCAAAAGACCCCGACCCGGCGATGCGCAAGAATGATATCGTCATAAAGCCTGGGAAACTGGCTTACTTCAGGTACGAACGTGGCAAGACCGAGGTGCTGGAAAAGCGCCTGCCGGCACACATCTGGCGAGACGATTTAACCCACAACGGTATGCCATTCTTCCTTTGCGACACGCGCACCGAACGTCAAGGACGGACGGTTTCGAACTGGTGCGAAGCGCGGATCATGGGTTCAACGCAATTCGCCAAACTTTGTGAATGGCTTACCAAGCCTGAACACACCGAAATGCCCAAATTTGTTCTCACATCCTCGGCAGTGCTGCCGCGGCGGCGGGAGGTGGCCGAGGCCCCCACTTGTGCCTTGCGTTCGGACGCGTGGGATGGATACCCGTTTTCCTTACATAAACTGCTCAGGTTCGTGTGCAACAAGGAAATAAAGGGACTGGTATTCCTGTCGGGTGACGAGCACGTGAGCAGCCTGGTCACCGCTCGTGTAACAAACAGCAAAACCGGCAAGCAGAGCATCCTGCATTGTATCCACAGTTCGGCGCTGTACGCGCCATATCCGTTTGCGAACGGAACTGCCGACAATTTCCAGGCCAATGAGACTTTTTGCTTTCCCGATCCCGATCCTGAGCAGGGGCCGTATTGTTGCGAGGTGCAGACAAGTTTCGCCCCTGGCGACGGTTTCGCGCTTGTAACGACATGCCGCCGCCGTTCGCATTGGCGTCTGGATGTCAAGTTCCACGACAGCGGGGGGCTCAAGGAGAACGGAACCTTCACGCGCGACCTAGAGTAATAGCTGCGCGTGAAATAAGGCTTCACTCAGTTTTTCTCACTATACCAAGCGGCCCGCGCTCGATCAGGCGCGGCGGCAGCTATTTATCCCGAGATAATCGTCTCTGAGGCCGCATGTCCAAACGATCGCCTGCCCTTTGCATGAGCCTGTGTAGCCGCTCCCCATAAGGAAACGTCGCCATGAAGCGAAAACGCTTGGCCGGCAATCGGTCTCCTCAATCGACAATGGTGGCGGACAGGGTCCGCCACCATTGTGATAACAGGCCACGATAGAGGCCTGCCCGGATTATTTCCCGGCGGCAGCCGCATTCTTTACCCAGCCATCGAACTCCGACTGATTTGCGGCAATCCAGTCGTTGGCGATCTTCTTGATCTCGGCGTCGGTCTTGTTGCCGGCCCCCAGATCGCCTTCCCACTGGCTCCAGATGTCCAGCGACCATTTCGCTTGTTCGATGAATTTCTTGGCCGCCGGATTGTCAGCCAGGAACTTCTTGTTGGCGAGCGTGCGCCAGTTCCATGGGCCAACCGCCATGCGGCATGGGTTCTGCCCCCCCGCACAGCCAACCACGTCCTTGACCTCGTGCGTCTTCGGTTTCGATACGCCCTCGGGAAGAGCGTCATACGGGATCGGCAGCCACACCACGTCCTTGCCGGGCTTCAGCCGATAGACGATCCAGGATGGGCTCCAGGTGTAAAGAAGGATCGGCTCTCCTCGGTCGGCCCGTGCAAAGACCTCGCCGATCAGCGGCTCGTATTTGGCGCGGATGGAGCGCACCGTATCGCTCAAGCCGAACTCCTTGACCTGGAAATCGACGACGTCACCGCACTTCCAAGCGGGATCGCAATTCACCAGATTGGCTTTTCCGTCACCGTCGGTGTCGAACAAGGCGGCGATCTTCGGGTCCTTCAGTTGCGAGACATTGGTGATGTTGTTGGCTTCGGCTGTCTTCTTGTCGATCATGTAGCCGTTGATGCCGCCGCCCGCGATCGTGCCTTCATTGATCAGTTCGACCGTATCCGAGATCTGTGCGATGGCGGGCTCGGCCTGCGGCCAGTTGATGTCGCCGGTCATGTCGAGGTCGTCCTGCGAAATGGCCTGCAGGATCGCCGACATGTTCATGGTCGACAACTTTACGTCGTAACCGAGTTTCTCGAGGCCCGCTATCAGGACCTGGTCCTGAATATAGTTGGCGCCCAGGCTGTCGGAGGACGTGAAACGAATGGTCTTGCCTTCGCCAGGCTTATCCTGCGCAAAACTCTGCCCACCCATCATGGTTGCTGCAACAGCCATGGCGCAGGCCAGTCTCAGCCCTTTGCGGTATCGATAATTCGCCGACATGTATTCTCCCCTTGTTGTGATATTTGTTGCGTCGTTCCGCCTGATCGAGACGGTGTTCAAACCTGCTGGTGGTTCGTTTCGAAACTCCCCGCTTCCTCATTTCTGGGACGCAGCAACTGAGCCAGGGCGGCCCGGATGCCCCGGGTTGGTCCGGCCTTGTCCTGGTTGGCCAGGCCCTGCGTGATGCGATCGAGGATCATGGCTAGCAGGACGATGGCGATGCCGCCGACGGCAGCCATGCCGACATCGAGACGTCCCAGCCCCTGCAGGACCACAAGTCCGAGCCCTTCGGCCCCGATCATGGATACGATCACCGACATGACCATAGCCATCAGTACTGTCTGGTTGAGGCCGCCCAGAATGGTTGGCAAGGCCAATGGAAGTTGGACTTCCCAGAGAAGTTGGCGATCGGTGGCACCGAAGGCCCGCCCCGCCTCGACCATCTCCTTGTCGACAAGACGAATCCCGAGATTGGTGAAGCGGATCAGCGGCGATATCGCCGCCACGATGACCGCGACTGCCCCAGGCACCGTTCCGACGCCGAACAGCATGACCACCGGGACCAGGTAGACGAAGCTGGGCGTCGTCTGCATGACATCGAGCACCGGCCGCACGATGGTCCAGGCGCGATCGTGGCGCGCGCACAGGATTCCGATTGGAATGCCAAGAATGACGCACACCACGATTGCCGTGGCGATGAGCGACAGGGTGGTAATCGCTTCCGCCCACAGGCCCATGAAGGCAATCAGGGTCAGCGAAAGCAGCGTGAATATAGCCACGCCACGCGATGCGGAGCGCCATGCGATGAGGGCAAAGATCCCGATCAGGATTGGAAACGGAATGGCATGGAGTCCATGGTCGATCGCGGTCAGAAGGGTCTCGACGGGCCACTTGATGGTCTGGAAAAGCGGCCGGAAATGCATTGCCAGCCAGCGGACGCCGACCTGGATCCACTGGTCCAGCGGGATGACATAGAGATTATCGACATCCAGCATGATCAGGCCTCCGCTCCCCGGGATTGCGAGGAAGCCGCCGCCGGAGCGCCAATGCGGGACAGGATCTGGAGTGGATCGACACGCCCCAAATATCGGCCGCCCTCGTCAACAACGGCTATCGGCCGGTCTCGATGGCACAGGCTGGCCACCACCGACAGCTTTTCCGTGCCGCATACCGTCTCATAGTCCTTGCTCATCAATGATTGGATCGCCGAACCATCGGCGAGGCGTGGCAACTGGCGTGGTCCGACGACACCCACGACCTGCATCGAATCGTCGACGATGAACACCGGTTCGCCATCGGCATCGCGGCCGCCGGACGCACGTCCGTCTAGCCGGAGCGGGCTGCTTTCCACCATCACGGAACTCGCATCGAACAGATGGGCCCGGTTGACGTCGCGGGTGAAGGCTGCGACGTAGTCATTGCCGGGCTTGGTCACGATGTCCTGCGGAACGCCTTCGCGCATCACCATTCCATCCGCCATGATGGCGACCCGGCTTCCGAGCTTCAGCGCCTCCTGGAAATCATGCGTGATGAACAGGATGGTCTTGTGGAAAGTCCTGTGCAGGCGCAGCAGTTCGTCCTGCATTTCGCTGCGGATGAGTGGGTCCAGCGCGCTGAAAGCCTCGTCCATGATCAGGACATCGGCATCCGTGGCGAGTGCGCGGGCCAATCCGACGCGCTGACGCATGCCGCCGCTCAGTGTACCGGGAAGATGATTTGCCCAAGAAGCCAGCCCGACGACCTCCAGCACCTCCATCACCTTCTTCCTGCGCGCGGCGGCTGGCACACCGCGCAGTTTCAGGCCGAACTCGGCATTCTCCAACACCGTTCTGTTCGGCAACAGGCCGAAGTGCTGGAACACCATGGAGATACGCGTCCGGCGGATTTCGCGCAGCCGCGCTTCGCTGGCGCCGGTGATCTCCTCGCCATCGATAAGGATGCGCCCTGCATTCGGCTCGATGAGGCGATTGATGCATCGCGCAAGCGTCGACTTACCGGAGCCGGACAAGCCCATGATCATGTAAATCGAACCGACAGGAACGGACAGCGACACGTCGCTCAAGCCGACGACCTGCCCGGTCTTCTGGAGCACAGCTTCCTTTGTCTCGCCAGACTTCAGCATGGCCAAAGCCGATTCCGGCGATCTGCCGAAAATCTTGTACACGCCCTCGACCGTTATGCGATCCGTCACACCTGTCCTCCACTCCTGGCCTGGCGGACGACAGTCAGCACATCCAGAGCCACGATCCCGATTAATGAAGATAGAACTGCACCCGCCGTCTTCCCCTGTTCGGCAGGATACCCGCGTAGCCCAGTGCTACGAAGGAAAGCATACGGCTCGCGGGTTCGATGATATAGGCTCTCCGCTACCCGGATAGGTATAATCCGGGACGCCCGTATGGAGAAACGGCGTGCTGGCTTCGCTTAAAAACCCTGCCCTCATGGTCGTGGACATGCAGAACGATTTCGTGCGCAGGCATGCGCCGATGGAGGTTGCATCCGCGCGCGAAACCATACCTTCGATCGGCAGACTCATTGCGGCGTTTCGCGGCAACGGCAAGCCGGTGGTATTCACGCGATACGTTGCCGACCCCCTGTATCAGGCCCTGGCCGGCAAGCTGACCTGGATCAAGCTGACCGATGCGCCGACCCATGCGTGCGTGCCGGGTTTCATGCGCTCCTACGGCGATGTCGAGGGCCTGCGGGATGCCGCGGAGGTGATTGACGAGCTTGCGCCACAGAATGGCGACATCGTGCTGGATAAGATCTATTTCAGCGCCTTTCATGCCACGGATCTTGCCAAGACGCTCAAGCTGCTTGCGGTGGACGGTCTGGTATTCGTCGGCACGGTAGCGGAGATGTGCGTCGAAGATAGCTGCCGTCACGCCGTGCATTTCGGTTATCCCACGATTGTGGTGGAGGATGCTGTTTCTTCCAACCATCCGCCCAGCCGGCAGGCCATGCTCGATGCTTTCGCACGCAACTACGGCTGGGTCATGACCACGGACCGGGTTCTGGATTCTTTCGCGGTCGGGCAAGCGGGAAGCCAGGTCTTGAACCTACCGCAGCGGTGAAAAATCGGTCGGGATCAGGATTCGGTTTTCCATCGTTTCGATATTCTCGGTGAGCTTGACCGTAAACGCCCGCCACGCGGGATCTTCGGCCAGCCGCTGACGCCGCTCGGCGCGGTCGTTCAGGTCGCTATAGCCCCATAGATGCACGACATGGTTGAGAGGTCCGATCTCGGTGCGGAAATAGCCGATCAGGTTGCCCAAGATCGGCTGCTGGATGGCAAGGCCTTCCTCGCTGATAAGTTGCATGTATCTGGCGAGACGGCCGGCCCTTATCTTGTAGATGCGTTCCTCGACAATCATGGCGCGACAGCTCCCATCAGGCGATCACCCGCGACTTTTCCCTGCCCGCTTCCTTCTCGCGCATCGCAAATACGGGCATCACTTCCTTGATGAACAACGCCAGCGATTTCTTCTGCACTTCAAACGGCAGGTCGAAGGCGAGGCCGAGGCAGAACTGGTCTACGCCCGCCGCTTCATAGACCATCAGCTTTTCGACCACCTCGTCCGGCGTGCCGAACAGGAGATTGTCGCGGATCGACCGCGGATCGTAGTCGCCGCTGTTGCCAACGGTGTCGTAAGAAACCGCTTCAGGAAAGCCGTTCTTCACCGTGCCGATGTTCTGGAACAGGTTCTCGAAGCTGCGCCCATATTGATAGCTGTAGCGAACCGGCAGTTCCCAGTCCTCGGGACGTTCATACACGCAAGTGCGGCGCAGCATCATGAACCGCGGCCTCGGCACTTCGGGATGATCCTGGACCGCCTTCTTGAACTTGTCGCCGAGAATGCCGATTTCCGCGACCGGCCGCGACAACGGCGTGGAGAGGATGTTGTGGCCATTGCGCACCGCCCAATCGAATGTGCCGGGGTCACGCGCCGCCACCCAGATGGGCGGGTTGGGTTGCTGCAAGGGCTTCGGCACCGAGGTTGCCAGCGGGAAGTGGTAATACTTACCCTCGTGGGCGTAGTCGCCTGCCCATAATTTCTGGACTGCCGGCAGCAGTTCCTGCATGTAGGCGCCGCCTTCCTGTTGCGGGATGCCTCCCGCCATACGGTCAAATTCATACTGATAGGCGCCGCGGGCGATGCCGAATTCCAGCCGCCCTCCCGTCAGGTGATCGCAAAGTGCGGCCTCTCCCGCGAGACGGATCGGGGTCCAGTACGGCGCGACGATGGTGGCGGTGCCAAGCCGGATCTGTTCGGTATGAGCTCCCCACCAGACCAGCAACTGGAACGGGCCGGGCGCGATCGTGAATTCAATCGTGTGATGCTCGGGCGACCAGGCGGTCTCGAAGCCGCCGGCATCGGCCATACGGACCAGTTCCAGCGTCTCAGCCGCCACCTGGCGCATATCCTTGTCGGGACTGAACCTCTCCATGTTCAGGGAAACGGAAAATTTCATGGCAATGACCTTTTCGAATATTAGGGAACCGTCGGATGAGCGTCAGCGCAAACGGATTACGAACGGGTCCTGCGTGGCGCCGGAGTAGTCGATGACGACATTCTTCAGGCGGGAGAACTCGCGCATAACCTCGAAGCCCCCGCGCTTGCCGTAACCGCTCTCCTTGAACCCGCCGGAGGGCGACATGTAAGCAGCAGAGCGATACGTATTGACCCAGACCGTGCCGGCATCAACGTTGCGCGCAAAGCGCAGCGCCCGGTCGATGTCGCGGGTCCAGACACCCGCCGCCAGCCCATACTGGGTGTCGTTGGCAAGCCCAATCAGCTCGCTTTCATTGTCGAACGGCACGACGCCCACGACGGGCCCGAAAATTTCGTCGCGCATGAAGCGCATGTCGTTGCGCGCATCCGCCAGAACCGTGGGCTCGTAATACCAGCCGCCGGGGAGGTCGTCCCGCCGCGGCCGGTGGCCTCCGGCAACCAGCCGCGCGCCATCGGCGACGCCGTAGTCCACATACTGCTCGACCTTGTCGAGTTGGGCAGCGAGCGCCAGCGGACCGATTTCCGTGTCCTCATCGGTCGGATGGCCGATACGCACGCGCCTGGTACGATCCGCCAGCTTTTCTACGAATGCGGCATAGATGGATTTTTCGACGAAACAGCGCGAGCCTGCGATACAGGTCTGCCCGGCAGCGGCGAACACGCCGGCAACCACGCCGTTCACCGCGCGCTCGATGTCGGTATCGGCGAATACGACATGAGGCGACTTGCCGCCCAGTTCCATCTGACACGAAACAAGTCGGCTGGCAGCGTTGGCGGCGATGCGGCGGCCGGTTGCCGTACTGCCCGTGAAGGCGATCTTGGCGACATCGGGATGCAAGGTCAGCGCTTCGCCCGCCGTGGCGCCCTTGCCGGTAACGACATTGAAAACGCCAGCCGGGAAGCCCGCTTTTGCAATCAGTTCGGCGAGGGCAAGGGTGGACGCGGAAGTATGCTCTGATGGCTTGACCACGACCGTATTGCCAATCGCCAGGCAGGGTGCGAGCGTGCCGGTCAGCAGCATCAGCGGTGAATTCCACGGCGAGATCATGCCCACCACGCCGATGGGCTCGCGCAGCGTGAAGTTCAGCATATCGAGCTTATTGACCGGTATGGTCTCGCCATGCAGCTTGTCGGCCATTCCGGCGAAATAGAGATAGCTGTCCGGCGCCGCGCGCAGTTGCACACGCATCTCTTTCAGAAGCTTGCCGTTGTCACGCGTCTCGATGGCCGCGAGTTCATCGGCGTGTTCCGCGATGAGATCGGCCAACCGGCGCAGCAGCTTGCCGCGATCCGTCTGCGTCAGCCTGCGCCAGGCCGGATCGTGAAACGCTCTTTTGGCTGCCTGCACGGCGGCGTCGACATCATCCGCCCCGGCGTCGGCAACCTCATACCAAGGCGCCGCGTTCGTCGGATCGTAGCTCGGCATGTAGCGGCCGGACCGCGGCGCGAGGCGCTCCCCGGCAATGAAAAGATCCTGGCGCGATCCTTCGATCACCTTCAGCGTCAGGTCCATCATCTCATCCCTTCGCGGTTTCTCGGTCGCCGGCCAAGCCGTTAAGCGACCGCCACGGACGCGGGGCGCCGTCTATCATCGCCACCCGGCCGCCATCGCTGGAATCGACGTAGATCCCGAAGCGAGAGTCCGCGCGCTCATGCAGGTAACGGCGCAGCGTTGCGCGTATCTGCCTGATCGGAATGCTGTCCCAAGGCAGCTCTTCATGGGCAAAGAACCTCAGCGACGGCGACAAATCCGGAATTTCGCCAGGCGGGCCCGCGAGCGCGCCACGGTAAACGACATAACCGGGCTGCTGGTCGGCCACATCGAAGACCGAATAGAGAAACGCATCGCTGGTGAGCGGCGCAACCACGCCGCCGCCTTCGAAGCTGAGCATGTCGCCCGGCTTACGGTGCGTTGCCGTCGGCAGTTCCCAGCCTCCGGCGCCATCGTCGCGCAGCAGGATGCGGCCGTCATGCTCGACCAGGTAGCCGATGATCATGCGATGGGAAGGCGTCCAGCCAGGCGGCATCGGGTCTTCCACGCAGACATAGCGCCCCCGGCAAAACCCTAGCGGAGCGGCAGGGCTGGTGCCGAAAGCACGCACCCGGCCGATCAGGATCACATGGTCTCCCGCCTCGATACGGTCATGCACCGTGCAGTCGAACCAGGTAAGGCTGTCGGTGAGCACCGGCGAGCCCGTATGCACGGTAGTATGGGCTATCGTCTCGAACTTGGAGAGTGACTTCGAGGCGAAGAGGCTCGCCACCTCCTTCTGGCGCTCGTGCAGTACGTTGACGGCGAAGCCTTCGGCCGTGTTGAATGCCGGAAAGCTGCTGGCGCTCTTTCCTATGCAGACGAGCAGCAGCGGCGGCTCAAGGGAGACTGAGGTGAAGGAATTCGCAGTCATGCCGCGCGGCGAACCATCTTCGTCCCGCGTCGTCACCACCGTGATGCCCGTGACGAAGGTGCCGAACGTTCGCCGCAGTTCCACTGGATCGATCGTGCTCAGCTCTTTTTCCCTCTTGTCCGTCATGCGTCCTGCCTCTCCAGGAGGGTGGAAGGATAAAGGGACGTGAGAGAGGGTCTTCCTGCTCTACGCAGGAGAGGCGGCAGTCAGACTCCTAGGACACGAAGCAGAGACCGCATCAGACAGGTTGCTCCCGGGCAATGGTCTCGTTGAGGCGTATTGCCAGTTCAAGCGCGAACCGACGTTCGGGTGAATCGATCTCGATGCCAAACAGTTCCTGGATACGGTTCAGGCGATAACGAAGCGTAGTAACATGCAATTCCATCGCGTCCGCGCAGGCCTGGCTGCGGCAACCGTGTTCCAGAAAGACGGTCAGGGTCCTGATATAGTCCGTTGCATGCGCCTCGTCGTGACGCACGACCGCGCCAATGGCGATATCCACGAACGACCTCACTTCCTTGCTGTCGGCCGCCGAAAGCAGCAGCGGAAAAGGACCGAAGTCCTGGGGCGCAAGCAACCCGGTACGGTTGAAGCGGACGGCAAGACGGATCATGCGCTCGCATTCAAGCCATGCCTGGGGATAGTCGTGAATGCTCGAACAGGTCTTACCCGCCACGATGATCGGCTTGGTGCCGATCAGCCACTGCGTTTCCTCGATCAGCTTGCGCACAAACGTCTTGACCACCGTGTCCGCGTCGCGGGGCGCGTCGGGAATGCGGCACAGAATGATCTCGCCCAATGCGGCGGCGGTCGCCTGCGGCGCCAATTGGCCGGCGAGCCGCATGATGGAGCGGTGCAGTTCGGGTATAGTCTTGCTCTTTTCCGGCACAGTTTCCGGGAGGCCGATCGCGACCAGCCTGGCGGTGGCGTTTACGTCAATGCCGAGCCGGCGCGCCCGCGCCGTCAAATCGTCCACGTTGCGCCAGTTGCCGGAAACGATTTCCATGAACAATTCGCTGGAAGTCTGCGATTCCGTCTGGAACCGTAAATGGCTCCGCATCAACTGAACGCTGAGCGCGAACCGAGCGCTCTGAAGAAGAAGATGATCGAGGTCGCCGAAATTGGCGTCGAGCGAAAACACGATCAGCGCCCCTACCGTCTTGCCATCCACGACCAACGGCTCCACCGCCGCCGGCAGGTTGAGGTGATGGCCGCCGCAGTTCAGGTACAGCTTGCGCATTTCAAGCCCGGCCTGGTCCGAGATATCGCGAGCAAGACGGAGAAACTGGCGGCTCATGCAATCGTCCATCTCCTCGCGCCAGCGGTCGGTGTCGATGAGGTCCGGCTTGGGCGAACGTCCGGCAACGACCAGGTTGGCAGTCAGATCCACCACGACGATTGCGTTCGGCAGGAAGGTTTCGACCATGGAAGCCGCGGATGCGACGGAACCGTCCGACAGGACCTGGTGCATCAGGGAGGAATGCGCGGCAAGTGCGTTTTGGAGTTGCGCGGCGGCAGCATGTTCCGCCCTTAGCCTGTGGGCCTTGTCCACGGCTATGGCGCCCAGATGGACGATCGTCTGCAGGAATGCGAGATCGGCCGCTGACAGATCGACAACGTCGCGCGACTGCACCGACAAGACCATCGCGCGGTCTTCCATGTCCCGGCAGCCCAGAGGCAAAACCACGACAGTGCGATAACCGCGCTGGATTGCCTCTTCCCGATAGCCCGGAAATTCGATGCTCTCCTGGGCATCGCGAATGATCACCGGATCATTGCGGGTCAACGCGATGAGGGATGGACTTGTCGCCAGCGTCCAGCGGTTGCGATAGGACTTCGTCAACTGGCTAGGATCATGCCGGGTCACGACCACAGCATTGCCATCCGCCTGATCGATGCTCATCACCGCCGCCATCGACCAGGCATCGTGCTGGCATGCCGCATCGACAAGGTGCTGCAGCGTTGTCTCGAGGTCGACGCTGGAATTGATGAGGCTGGTCACGTCGCGCAGGACGCGTGACAGCGGGCGATCCAAAGCGCTCAACAGAACCTCGCTGCTTGCCGGTACTCGATCGTTACATAGCCTTCCTGGTCGATGGCGCGCCACAGTCATATTCGTTACCGGGGGTCATGCCGCCGCCATATGGCCGGCATGGATAGGATCGACCTTGCCGGCTGTTCGCGAAAGGTTTGGCAGGCCTTCAAAGCGACATGATGACCGACTTGGTCTCCGTATAAAGGTTCAGCCCTTCCTGTCCCCGTTCCCTGCCCCAGCCGGATTGCTTGAAGCCGCCGGTGGGTATCGCCGCGTCCACCGAGCCGTGTACGTTGACCCCGATCCGGCCCGCGCGAATTCGCCGTACCATCTTGTGGGCGACGCTCAGGTCCCGCGTCCAGACGCTGCCAGCTAGTCCGAAGATGCTGTCATTCGCCTGCCGCGCGATCTGTTCCAGGTCGTCGTCATCGAAGCTCATGGCGCACAGGACAGGACCGAAAATCTCTTCCTGCACCACCGCCATGTCGGGTCGGGTATCGGTCAGCACCGTCGGCGCAATGAAGTTGCCTTCATTGCCTATCCGCGTGCCGCCAAACGCCACCGTTGCACCGGCGCTCCTGCCCTGCTCGATATAGCTCATGACGCGGTCGCACTGGACCGGGGAAATGACCGGCCCCATCTGGACGCCTTCGCTGAGGCCATGACCGACGCGGATGTTCCCCGCCCGCTGGCCGATCCCATCCACGATCTGGTCGAACACCTTCTTGTGGGCGAACAGCCGCGATCCTGCGGTGCAGACCTGGCCGCTATTGGCAAAAATGCCCTGCGTGACACCGGGAATGGCAACCGACATGTCAGCATCGGGAAAGACGATGACGGGCGACTTCCCTCCCAATTCGAGCGACACTTTCTTCAAATTGCCCGCGGCAGCCTTGACGATGATGCGGCCGACCTCGCTGGAACCCGTAAAGGCAACCTTGTCGATCTGGGGGTGCGAGGCTATCGCTGCGCCCGCCGTAGGTCCAAAACCGGTCACGATATTGATCACGCCGGCGGGAATGCCGGCCTCCTGGACCAGTTCACCGAAGCGCAGCGCCGTCAGCGGCGTCTGCTCCGCCGGCTTGAGCACGATCGTGCAGCCGGTGGCCAGCGCCGGAGCTACCTTCCAGGCCAGCATGAGCAGTGGCGCATTCCACGGAATGATCTGCCCGACGACGCCGACCGGCTCGCGCACCGTGAAGGCATGGTACTTGTCCGGCGCAGAGATCGAAATGGTTTCCCCTGTGATCTTGGTGGCCCAGCCCGCCATGTAGCGGAACATATCCACGCTGAGCGCGACGTCGGAATTCCGAGCATTGGCAAGCGGCTTGCCATTGTTGAGAACCTCCAGTTCGGCCAGTTCATCGGCGTTCTGTTCCAGCAGATCCGCCAGTTTCCAGATGAGACGTCCACGTTCGCTGGGCGTGATGCGGCTCCATGGGCCTTCTTCAAAGGCCTGCCGCGCAGCTTTGACGGCATTGTCGATATCGGCGGCGTCGCCCTCCGGAACCTGTGCAATTATGCGTCCCGTGCCCGGATCATATGTGTCGAAAACCTTCCCGGACTGAGCCGGCACCCATTTTCCATCGATAAGGAGTTTTTTCTCCTGGCGTAAAAAGGACGCCGCCTTCTCTCCAATTCGGAACTGATCAGCATGTGTGTTCATCGAATTCTCCATAGGTATCGGGAAGCGCCTTGCCCGGATTCGTTCAAAGGCGTCCATCTGAAGCGCCCCCGTTAAAGCTTGTCACTCGATCACGAAGTGGTCGGGTCCGACCGCGCGAGGCTGCCGCTTCGGCGGAATGAAATCGAGCGGCCGCACGGGAGACGGCAATTCCGTCACTGGCTTGCCGATCAAGCGGTGCCTGTCCGCGGCCGGCTCCGGGTTCGGCACCGCTGCCATCAGCTTCTGGGTATAGGGATGTTTCGGATTCCCTATCACCTCGCGGCTGGGCCCGATCTCCACGATCTCGCCAAGATACATGACCGCCACGCGGTGGCTGACACGTTCGACAATGGCCATGTCGTGACTGATGAAGAGGTAGGACAACCGCAGGTCCTCCTGCAACTCAAGCAGCAGGTCGATCACCTGCGCCTTTACCGAAACGTCGAGCGCCGAGACGGCCTCGTCGGCTATAATGACCTTCGGGTCGAGCATCAGGGTCCGCGCAATGCAGATTCGCTGACGCTGTCCGCCGGAAAACTCGTGCGGAAGACGGGTGATCATCGACGGTTCGAGGCCGACACGCTCCAGAAGATGTTTCGCCTTGTCCAGGGCCTTGGCCCTGGTCGCCAACCCATGGCATAGCAGGGGCTCCGCCAGGATCGCACCGACGTTTTGCTTCGGGTCCAGGGAACTGAAAGGATCCTGGAAGATCATCTGCACATTGCGCCGGAGATCCGAAAGATCGGACCTGTTGTCGCGCCGCACCGTGCGTCCGTCGAAGACCACCTCGCCGGAATCCGGAGGATTGAGAAACAGGATGCTGCGTCCGGTCGTCGACTTGCCGCAGCCGGATTCGCCAACCAGCGACAGCGTTTCTCCAGGCATGATGTCGAAGCTCAGACCCTCGACGGCATGGAGACGCCCCACCTTGCGACGCATCGCCCCGCCACGCACGTCGAACCGGGTCACCAGCTTGCGCACGCTCAAAACCGGCTTCGGCACAGCATCCTTGGCGGGCGCGCGGTAGGAGCGGGCGACGCCTTGCCCCAGGCGGGGGACCGCGTCGATCAGCATCCTCGTATAGTCCTCGCGCGGACGCTCGAAAACGTCCTTTACTGCTCCCGTCTCCACCACGCGTCCCTTGTGCATGACCATGACGCGGTCGGCGATGTTGGCCACTACGCCCATGTCATGCGTGATGAACAGGATCGCAGTGCCGGTATCGCGCTGGACCTCGTTCAGGAGATCGAGGATTTGCGCCTGTATCGTCACGTCGAGCGCTGTTGTCGGCTCGTCGGCGATAAGCAGCTTCGGCGAGCACGCCAATGCGATGGCGATCATGATCCGCTGCCGCATCCCCCCGGAGAACATGTGAGGATAGTCATTGAACCGCCGCCGCGCGTCAGGAATGCGAACGCGGTCGAAAAGCCGGATGCCCTCCTCCCGCGCCTCGGCATCGCTTAAGGGTCGATGCTGGCGCAGCATTTCCTTGATTTGGGTGCTGACCTGCAGAACCGGGTTCAGGCTCATCATCGGTTCTTGGAAGATCATGCTGGCAATGCCGCCACGCACCCGCCGCAATGTCGATGTCGACGCCCCCACCACTTGCTGGCCATCCACGATGACCGAACCGGTCACTTGGGTATTGCCGGAAAGCAGTCCCATGATCGTCATGGAGGTGACGCTCTTGCCGGACCCCGACTCGCCGACAAGCGCCAGCGTCTCGCCAGCATGGATGGCCAGATCGACATCATGCACCACCTGATGCTTGCCGAAAGCGACGTTGAGGCCTTTTACCTCGACCACTGGATCGGATTTCCGTTCACTCATGAGTTTGGCGCCGGTGCAACAGTGAAGCCCGCCTGCGAGCGAGAGCGCTCCGAAGTTGGAGCCCAGGTGAGCATTTCGAGCGCGTACAGCGCATCCAGCGTCTCGCGCGACAGGGGAATGCCCTTCTGGTGCGCCATGGCGATCTTTTCCCGAGGCCGAACGGCAACGTGCCCGGACGCCTTCAGTTCAGGCCTGCGGGCGCTGACCATGAGAAGCGCGCAGCCCGGCGTCAGCCCGGCGGCGTCGATCGATTCCAGAACCGCCGTGTCCTCACCGAGGAGCGCCGCCAGGGCATCCCGGCCCCGGCCCGAATAAAGCACACCCCGTGCGTCGGGGTCAGCCAACAGCCAGTCGAAGGTTCCATCCCTGGCGATGATGCCGATAGAGGAGAGATTGTAGTCCATCGCACCGACCAGCGTGGCCGGAACAAGCGACAGCTCGGTCGCCGCCAATATCCGGCACATTTCCCATTTGGCGCCGCCTGCATGCGCGGCGAGAGCATCGATCGCGGCAGGTCCCGTTTCCAGAAATGAAACGCCGGCGGCGTCCAGCATCGTGAGCCCGTTCGATTTCCGGTAGCGGAAGCCATGGGAGGGCCGCGGTCCCGCCTGGCGAATTCCATCCAGAATAGCCGGATCGAGCGCCGCACCTGTTGCAACGAGATGAGCGCCCCGGTCAGCGGTTCCGAACGCGTAGCCCAGCGCCCTGAGCGACCACGGCAGGACGCGAGTCAGTTCGGAATAGGCAACAAACATGCTCGTGCTCACAGGGCGACCTCATTCTCATGCTTGCGAACCCGGGAACCCGGCCTGTCAGGCTCGAGGAATTCCGAAGGCAGCGGCTGGTCTTGGAAGAAAGTCCCCCGCACATAGCGGATGCTGAGCGGCGTCGAGCCGCGAATGCCCAGCGACGCAAGGAAAAACCGTATGAGATCGGCGGGGACGAAATCGCGATGCGCGAGCGGATCGCGTATTTCCGCATAGAGCAAGCCATCCAGATATTGCACCCGCGAAATGGCGTAATGCAAGTCCGGATGGTCGAGGACGACGTCGCCGGCGCGCTCCTTGTCACCACGGCTGACCAGCACCGCCGCCAGCCTCTGGATCAATCCGATATGATCGATGAAGGATTCGAAACGCTCGTGCGGGTCGATGACCCGCTCGCCGCGCCTTTGTTCGCCATTGTCGATCGAATGGTACCAGAAGTGCTGATGGGTTTCGGCAAGCGTGCGGTCGGCGGTGAGAGCCCAGACGTAGTTCCTGCGCAGGATCTCGCGCAATTCAGCGACCGTCATTGCTGGCTGCAATTGCCGCTTGCGGGCTGCGCCGATCTGGAAATAGGGCGCGATGGCGTCACAAAAGTCCGGTACCACGTCGAGAAGTACGCTGTGGAACTGCTCACTGGTCTCGCCATCCATGACTTCTGCGACGTGCGCAGCAACGTCGCCCCAGCACCGAAACTGTCCTTCGCGCAGGCTTGCCGATATGCGTGTCAGGTTCTCGATGATGGTTTCGTTGGCCACCACGTAGTCCTGCGTCTGTGGGTCGGTCTGCGCATAGATGCGGATGGTGCTCTCTATCGAGCCGCGGACAACTGAAATGCTTCCCGCATCGACCGGCAGGCTTTTTGCGTAGCCAAGAGCCGCCTCGCGTACGGTCACCCATGTGGCGACCCAATGCGGCCAGCGCTGGAGGGCAACGCACATGCCCTGGCCTGAGGAGTTGCCTATTCCAAGCCCGCGCGCGATCGAAATGTCGAGCTGCGCTGCGTCCGGATTGCGCCGCCGCGCCACGGCATTGACGAGATCGATGGAGACGAGCCGCACCAGGTAGATGGCGAAGATATCCGCAAAGAACGGGTGCGCCAGCGGATGCCCCTCGGGAATGCCCGGATAGGAAACCGTGCCATTCCGGCCGCTGCTTTGAAAGCCACCGTTCCGCATGAGATAGGCGATGCCGAGCTCGGGGGCGGGCTGTTCGCCGCGGGACAGTGCTTCGACTACGGCGTCGAAATGCCGGCTGCTGCGATTGGCCGGGGTCCAGCCGACCACATCCGAATCCGTACGCATCTGGCCTTCAGCCTTGATGTCGAATGTTTCAAATTCCCGCTCGATACGCTGTTGGCTGGCAAGATTGACGAAGAGCGCGCCGAACATGTCACGGTCCGCGCCATCGGAGCGGCGTCCGACTTTTTCGATTCCGTCCCATGGATATGCTCGGGCAATATAGGAGAAGGAATGGCCTTCCGCGTCGATCCGGTAGACGAATCTCGCCGCGCCGTCATCGCCGCATTCCGCCGAGATCATCCTTATCTGCCAGCGTTCGCGAACGATCCTGCGCAACCACATGTCGGCAAAACTGACGCGCGAAGCCTTGAAGCAGCGAAGGTTCTCCACACGCATCAGAACATCCGCCGGCCGCATCCATCGCCGCGCTTTCAGGGCACCTTCCCGGCCGGCAAACTCCTGCAGGCGTTGTTCTATGAATGCCGGCAGCGGCGGCTCGATCTGGTTAGACGTCATTTCCCTGTTCCAATCAGCGATCATTGCGGGACGCGGCCTCGTTCATGCTCGACCCGACAAGATAAAATGTGAAAACTGTAAGGGCGACGGCAGCGCCCGGCCCCAGGCTGAGCAGCGGCAGGATCGGCAGGAACATCGAACCGTCGCGTACCATGCCGCCCCAGTCCGGAGCCGGCGGAGGAACGCCCAGCCCCAGGAAGCTGAGGCTTGCGGAGGTGAAGATCGCGAAGGCCACATTGATTGCGAACTGCGCCCACACCACGCGCATCGTGTTTGGCATGATATGATGGCGGATGATCCAGAAAGAGCTTGCGCCCGTGGCGCGCGCAGCTTCCACGAAGACCATTTCCCGGACGACGAAGACCTGACCACGAACCAGCCGGGCGACCGTCGGCGCGGTGACGACACCCAGCGTGACCGCCAGGTTGACCACCGATGGCCCGAGCATCGCGGTGATGATCAATGCGAGAACGAGCCCCGGCAAGGCGATGAAAATGTCGATGATCTGGACGAGGACAAAATCGATCCAGCCACGGAAAAATCCGGCGATCAGGCCAATGGGGGCGCCGATCAGCACAGCCACTATGGCCGCCGAAGCGCCTACCTGCAGTGAAACCCTTGTTCCGTAGATGACGCGCGACAGCACGTCCCGGCCAAGTTGATCCGTGCCAAGGATGTTTTCAGCCGAAGGCGGGCCGAGGACGTTTACCGTCGTGACGGTCGGGTGCAGGGGCGCGATCAAGGGCGCGAACACCGCGATCAAAGTGATGATCACCAGAAGCGTCAGGCCAAGGACCAATCGGAATGGAAGTTTTCTCATTGGATGCTAAGCCGATGTTCGCACGAGCGGATTGACGAGGCTGTAGGTCACGTCCGCCACAAGGTTGAGGATCATCACGCCGACGATGATCACCATTCCAACCGACAGCATGACAGGAAAATCCCGGGACGAGATCGCTTCCACCAGAAGCCGGCCCATGCCCGGCATCGAAAAGACGGTTTCGGTGACGACCGCGCCGCCAACCAGTTGTCCAAGCGAAAGACCGGCATAGGTGATCAAGGGCAATATGCTGTTGGGCAGAATGTGCCGGTAGGAAATGCGCGCCTCGGACAGCCCCTTCGAACGCGCGGCCTGGATGTAGAGGCTGCCTTTCACCGACTGGTATTCGGCTTTATAGACGAGCGTGAAGGAGCTGAAATAAAAGGTCGTAAGCGTGATGACGGGCAGGATCATGTGGATGAGATGCTGCCCGGCGCCCCGTGACCACGGCGACCATCCGGTCGTCGGCAGCCAGCGGAGCTGAACCGAAAAAAGGTAGATCAGCAGCAGTCCGAGAAAGAAATTGGGCACGGTGATGCCGACGATGCTGACGGCGGCGGTGAGCCGGTCCACCAGCTTTTTCATGAACGTCGCCGAATTGATCAGCGTGGCCCCCAGGAATGCGATGAGGATCGCCCAGGATGCCAGCTCAAGCGTTAGAGGAAGGGCATCCGCGATCATTTGCGCGACAGGCTGTTGGGTGGAATAAGACCGGCCCAGGTCGCCCGACAATGCGGCGCTGATCCAGTTCCAGTAACGCGACAGGATGGGCTGGTCGAAGCCTAGCTTCGCGTTGAGTTCGGCGATCGATTGAGGGGATGCGTTCTCCCCCAGCATGATCGCCGCCGGCGTCCCCAGAAAGGACGTCACCGACGTGAACAGCAGAAACGTCAGAACGATAACGTTCGGAACCATGATCGCTATGCGGGAAAGTACAAGCGCAAGCATGCCGGCCTCAGTTCATCGCGAAGGATTGAAGAAACGCCTCCGAGGAGCCCGTCTCGCAAAGCGGGCGGTTGGGGCACATCCGATGGGCGGCGGTCATAATGGCGATCAAGTTCCTCTACCGGTTGCAGGCGGGACCGGGTCCACCCGCGCCAGAAGCCGCGGCGCGGCGCGCCGCGGCAAAGCATGAAGATCAGGCCTGCGTTTTCCAGACGTAACGGAACCGCGGGATCTCGTCCGGCATCGGAGCGAACCCTTTGACGGTGTTGCGCATGGCGTTGAATTCGATGCTGAACCCGACGGGCATGTAAGGCAGATCGGCAGAAATCTGACGCTGGATCTTTTCGTACAATTCCTTGCGGCGCGCCTGATCGGAAATTACCCGCGCTTCATCGATCCATTTGTCCACTTGGTCATTCTTGTAGCCCGTGGAGTTCGCGGTGCCTTTGCTGGAGAAGAGATAGTGGATCAGGCCGTCGGGATCCGCCCGTTGCGTCCAGCGCATCGGCGTGAAGCGTATCTCGCCTGAGACCGCCTTTGCGTAGTAGTCGCTTTGGGGGACCGGCTCGAGCTCAATGTTGAGGCCGATCGCGTCGAGGTCTTCCTTGGCAAGTTCGGCAAAGCGTCGCAGCGTATCGCCGCTTGGCGCCGCAAGCTTGATGGTGGTGCCCTTCAGGCCGGAATCAGCCACGATCTTGCGCGCCTTTTCCGGATCGTATTCGTAGTGCACCAGATCGGTTGGGGTCCACCACAGGCCGTCTGGCGTGAAGCTGTCGGAAATCTTGCCTTGCCCCGCCCATATGATCTGGTTGATGCGGTCGCGGTTGAGGCCATGCGCGATGGCCTGGCGCAGTTCCGGCTTGTTATATGGCTCGGCGTCCCACCGCCACTGGTAGGAATACCAGACGCCACCCTTCGACGGCACAAGCTCGATGTCCGGGCTGGCCTTGGAAAGGCGCGTATCCAACGGATCAAGCTGGCTTATGAAATCCAGTTCACCGATGGCCATGCGCTGAATGCCGACGACGTTCGTCGGAATGTCATGGAAGGTAATGCCGTCGAGATATGGCATTCCCTTCTGCCAATAGCTGTCGTTCTTGGTGAGCGCGATGCGCGACCCGCGGACCCATTCGCCGAAAACGAACGGACCGGTCCCGACAGGATTGGAACCGACGTCGCTGCCGTATTTCTTGGCCGCAGTTGGCGAAGCCATCAGCCCTGCGCGGTCGGCAAACAGCGCCAGCAGCGGCGGATAAGGTTCCTTCATGTCGATGGCGACGGTGAATTCGTCCAGCACTTCGACATTCTTGACGCCTTCCAGCAACTTGAGCTGCGATGAGTTGCCTTTCGGATCGAGACGCGCATCAAGGTTCCATTTCACGGCCTCGGCGTTGAACGGTGTGCCGTCATGGAACTTCACGCCTTCCTGCAGCTTCAGGACCACGCGCTTGCCGTCGTCCGAAAACTCCCAGCTTTTCGCCAGGGCAGGCTTCAGGGAGAAGTCCGCCTCGGTCTCGAGAAGCGTATCGAATATCAGGAAAAGGATCTGCCGCTCGGTCCATTGCGACGACTGAAGCGGGTCGAGCGTGCGGACGTCGCTGATGAAGCCGACGTTGAGCGTGCCGCCGGTGACCGGCTGGGTATCTTGAGCCAGCGCTACCGCCGGCAAAGAGGCCACGATTGCGAAGCCGCTGACGGCGGCCATAAATTGCCTTCTATCCATGACAAATCCTCCGTTGGTTCAGTTCCCGATATTATCGGCATTGCCGTTATTGGCCTCCGGGCAAGGACCCGGAGGCTTGCGCGTTATTTGCTCTCGGCTGGCAGCGGCCGGCCGGCCTGATCGACTCCCATGATCCGCATGTCGTTGAACCGATCGCCGATGCGATGGTGCGGACGCCCGCCGCTCGCGGCGCCCAAGGCGATGACGATCTCGTCATGCGCAGGCGCGTCGGGAATGGTGAATTCCACGGTCAGAAAATGAGCGCGGCTTCCCTTCTTCTCAGCGTCCTTGTGGGTCAAGGGAACGGTGAGCGCGGTGCCGGCGCCGGCACGCTTGTTCGTGAACGGGAGAAAGGAATCGCCACCAGCGGCGATGCGGAAGACATTGCCGAAATGCAGCGTGTGGATCAGGCCGGCCGCGTGTTCGACTTCGCCGTCCGTCCCGGTCACCGCGCACTTTCCAAACGCTTCTATCCTGTCCGGACCGCCCATGATCGCCACCAGGCGAGGCACGAGGGCATCCGTGAGAGCCTTGGCGTGCTCCATGATGTGCGGCTGCAGGTCCTCGACGAATGCCGATCCTGCCCAGGGATTGCGGATTACCGCCGCGCAGGCGGCCATGCGAAGCGGAACAGGCGCGACGCGCCCCCCTTCGATAAGCGTGTCCTCGACGAAATCGACGACCTTGCGGATCAGGACCCCAGTCATTTTTCCACTCCGCCGGCTGCGAGTTCGGCAAGCACGCGGTTGGCGATGCGATGGCATTCGACGCCGACAGGAACGCCGCAATAGATCGTGAGATGGGTTATCAACGCGTCCAGCTCGTCACGAGTGACTCCGTTGCGAAGGGCGCCGCGAAAATGCAGTTCCCACTCATGCATGCGGTTGAGCGCAGCAATCATGACGATGTTCAGCATGCTGCGGGTCCTGGCATCCAGCCTGTCGTCGCCCCAGGCCGTTCCCCAGCAATATTCTGTGATAAATGACTGAAAGCCCTTGGAAAACTCGGTTGCCTTGCTTAGCGAATTTTCAACATATTCGTTGCCGAGCGTCGCCTTGCGCCGCTCCAGCCCACGCTCAAATAGCGTCTCGTTCATTCGTCTTCCCTTCATTTTCAGCGTGGACGCAAAAGGAACTCGCGGACATGGTCGGACACCAGCTTGGATGCCTCGACCAGGACGCTGTGCTTCAGGCCGGCCAGAATGCGTAATTCCGAATCGGGGATCAGCCGGTGCATCGTCTCGGCCATCCGGACATTCGACCCCTGATCGAATTCGCCCGTCATCACCAGCGTTGGCTGCCTGATCTCGGAAAGCCGATCCACCAGTTCGGTAAGGCCGAACACCCGATACGCCTCCAGGTAAGACGGCACGTGGACAGCCTTGAGCTCGGCAATTCGCCGCTCGATCACATCGGGATGGCGCTCGGCGAATTCCTTGGTGAACCAGCGGTCGTGCGCAGCACCAACGACTGCGTCCATACCGCCGTCGCGGATCATCTGCAGGCGCGCCACAACCTTCTCACGTTCGGCGGGGGTGCGCCCCGCAACTGCGGAAAGAAGCACGACGCGCTCAAACCGGTCCGAATAGGAACAGGCCAGTTCTTGCGCGATCAAGCCCCCCAATGAAAAGCCGACCAGATGGGCTTTGCGCACGCCGGCGTCGTCCATCACCCGAACGATATCGGCGGCAAACTTCTCGACGGAATATTCCGAATCGATGTGCGCGGACTGACCATGACCGCGCAGGTCGGAGCGAATAATGTCGAAGCTGCCCTCCAATTGGAGGCTGACGTCCTCCCAGCTTTGCAGGTTGGCGCCGACACCGTGCACCAGCACGAGAGGATGGCCCTTACCGCTTCTCTCATAGGCGATGAGATCGTCTTTGGTGCGCATCGGCGCCATCCCAGGTCCCTCGTTCGAACTCGATTTTTTGGTATACCGACAGACAGGCATATGGTCAACCGTATTTGAATCGGCTACTTGTGATGAAAGAGTCGAACGCGTAGCTGTCATGGAAGGAACGACGGGAGAGGACGCCGCGATGCATGAATGGACGGACTGGTCGATTGCGGATTCGCCGACATTGCGCGAGCAGACCGTTGTCACGCTGCGCGAGGCGTTGTTCAACGAAGTGTTCAAGCCGGGTGACAAGCTGGTGGAACGGAAGCTTGCCGAGCAGACCGGCGTAAGCCGCACAAGCATTCGGGAAGCGCTGAGCCAGCTTGAGTCCGAAGGGCTTGTGACTCGGGTAGCCGGCAAGGGCATGTTCGTGACCCGCTTGTCGGAACGGGAAGTCCGGCAGATCTACGAGGCCCGCGCAATCCTGGAATCGGCCATGGCGCGCCTGTTTGTCGAACGGGCCAGCCAGGAACAAATGGACGAATTGGCGCGGCGTATTTCGGAAGCAGGCGAAACCGACACCTCCGAGCTTGCCAGGCAGCATGCCGAGAAGCTCGACGCGGTGTGGGACATCATCATGCAAGGCGCAGGCAACGACATCACCAGGCAAATGACCTTTCTCCTGCATGGCCGCGTCACCTATCTGCGCACCGTCACCACCCGCGTCGCCTCGGCTGAACGGCGCAGGAATACGATGGCCTTGCTCCACGGCATTTTCGACGCGCTGCGCGCGCGCGATGCCGACCTCGCCGAAAAGCTCACGCGCGGGTATGTCGAAAGATCCGCGGCTTTCGCGCTGTCGCTGCTGCGGGACTCTGGGCAGAACGCCAAATCCTCATCACGCAAGCAACGGATCGACACATGAACTATGTCAGGCTCGGCAAGAGCAATCTGAAGGTATCCCGGCTATGCCTCGGCGCGATGGGATTCGGATCCGCGGGATGGCGGGCCTGGGTGCTCGATGAGAAGGCGTCGGCGCCGATCGTTGCGCGCGCCCTCGACCACGGCATCAACTTCTTCGACACCTGCGACTTCTATTCGGCTGGCGAGAGTGAACGCATTCTCGGCCAGATACTCGTTCTCAAGCAGCCGCGCGACAGCTTCGTCATCGCCACCAAGGCGGGAAACCCGATGGCCGCGCATTGCAACGGCCGCGGCTACTCCAGAAAGCACCTGTTCAAGGCAATCGACGATTCGTTGGTCCGCCTTGGAACCGATCACGTGGACCTCTTCCAGACGCATATCTGGGACAAGGACACCGACCTCGACGAACTGGTCGATGCCATGGCGGATATCGTGCGCGCCGGAAAGGCGCTCTATGTAGGCGTCACGACGATGCCCGGCTGGACACTCGCAAAATGCCGTGCGGCTGCCAGCGCACGCGACCTTCCGGCATTCATCTCGATGCAATGCGAATACAATCCCGCTCACCGGGAGTGCGAGCGGGAACTGCTTGCCTACTGCCGCCACGATGATGTTGCCCTGATACCGTTCAGCCCGATCGCGCGCGGCTTCCTTGCCGCGGACCGCCGCAATCCCGGCCAGCAGACGGCGCGCACGAAAAGCGACGACTATACGCAGAGATATTACCACCGCGACGGCGACCACGCCGTGCGCGAAGCCGTCGCTGCCGTTGCCGCCGACATCGGAAAGACACCGGCGCAGGTGGCTCTCGCCTGGACATTGGCGCGCCCCGGCATTACCGCGCCCATCTTCGGAGCGACCTCGACAGACCATGTCGACGAGGCAGTCGCGGCATTGGACATAGTGCTTACGCCCGAACATATCGACCGCATCGACGGGGCTTACGAGCCACGGCCGCTGAACGCCTCAGGCCACTGAATGAAGCACAATGCTTGCGGTAAGCTGATATGCTTGTGAAATTGCACTCGTTCGCGCACGTTTCAAGGGAGCAAATCCGCCGTGTATGATCTGCGAGTCCATGCTCCGCCGCGCCTGTACACGCAGGTGGCCGATACCATCCGCAACGCCATCGTCGTCGGAGAACTGGCGCCGGGAGAGCGGCTGGTGGAGCGCACGCTTTGCGAGCGCATGGGCGTTTCGCGGACGTCGCTCAGGGAAGCGATGCGCGAGCTCGAGAACGAGGGCCTGGTCACGAACCTGCCCAACCGGGGGCTTATCGTCTCTGTCGTCGATCCCAAGATCGCGAAGGACATTTTTGACCTTCGCGAGGCGCTGGAGGCGCTTGTATGCAGGTTGTTTTGCGAGAATGCGACTGACGATCATATCACGCGTTGTCGGGGCGTGTATGACGAGTTGATGGAAACCTATCGCGTCGGTGTGGCGCGCGAAATGATAGCTGCAAAGACTAGATTCTACGACGTCTTGATAGCGGGCGCGAACAATTCCGAGGCGGAACGGATGCTTCGCAGCATCCATATGCGGGCCTCACAGTTGCGCATGATTTCTCTTTCCGATGCAGAGCGGCGAAAGGCATCTCAGGAAGAGCTGGCAGCCCTGCTCGACGCCCTTGTGAATCGCAGGGCATCGGATGCCGAGCGGCTTGCAAAAAAGCATGTACGCAAAGCCGCCCAGTTCGCGCTCGGGATTATCGAACAGCTTGAAAACCAATCCGTCAGCTGATCGGCGGCGCTTGAAAGCGCGAGACGCCGCCCGTCCGCCGCTACCCGCGGCGACGGTGAAGGAGAATTATGTCGTGGCGGGCGGCATCCGTACGCGCTATTTCGAAGCTGGCAGCGGACCGGCCGTGATCCTGCTGCACGGCTCGTCACTGGCGATCGATGCCTGGTCCACTTGGCACAACACCATCCCGGCACTCGCGCATGACTTCCGGGTGCTGGCGCCCGATCTGGTCGGCTTCGGTCTCTCGGATGCGCCGGTGGACGGGAAACACGTTCCCCGCCTCGAAAGGCGGCATCACGTTTCAGCCTTCATCGAAGCGCTCGGCGTCACCCGATGCGCGCTCGTCGGCCATTCCGAAGGCGGTTTCATCGCGGCAATGCTCGCCGTTGAAAAGCCGGGTCTGGTCGATAAGGTGGTTGTCGTGAGCAGCGGTGCGACCTCCCCGCGCCTCGGCGGAAATGAGGACCACGCTTGGCAGGCAGCAGCGGCAGCAGCGTATAATGTGCTCGAGGGATGCGACACCGAGAAAGACTTTCTGCGCACCAATGCGAGGCTAAGCACAAAGAATCCGCCGGAGTTCGTGGAGCTGCTAAAAAAGAACTACCGCCTGGCCTGCGAGTCCGGTCAGTTGGAGCGCTTCAAGCAGGCTGCCCGGAAAAAGGACGACACCGAATATACCCAGATCCAGGAGGACCATCTCCTTCCGCATTTGCCCACCATGCAGGCCAAGCTGTTCATAGCTTGGTCAGGCTGCGACGAAACCGTGCCGGTGGCGCGCGGCATCAAGCTGCTGGAACGCGCGCCGCAAGCCGACATGCACATTTTCGCCAATGCCGCTCACATGGTCATGATCGATCGCCCACGCGAATTCAATGGAGTTGTCCGGGACTGGCTTGGCAGCTAGCGCCGGTCAAACCGTCCAGCTTATGACCCACAGCAAGTCGTCCCAAGAGGCCCGCCATGCCGCGGGAGGATGTCCTCGGGCGTGCGCCCTCACTCCCTCGCCACCAGGTAACGCGCTTCCGAGTCATAGAGCAGCCCGCCATAGTGCTGCCCGAGGTCGGACATGCCAGCCGTGGCGCCCACCACCTCCTGACCGCGTGCCGTAGAGCCGCCGGTAATGATGAACGAGGGCGCGCGGCATCCACGGCCATGTTTCGCATAATCCGTTGACGGAAGGCTCAAAGTCCGCGTTCGGCATGTTGCCGCCCGGCAGCGGCACACTCGCGGTCCAGTCGCCCCCCATCTGCGGAAAGATATGTTCGAGGCGATGGGCCGCGCTAGGCCAATTTCCGGAAGGTCGTGATCTTGCCGCCGAAGACATTGAACAGTGGCGTGTCCCCGGTCTCGTCAAGGTCGAAGACGTAGTCGCGCGTAACCGCCGAAGGGTTCCCATTGCCGTCGTCGAACAACAGCCGCACGCCCCAGAACGCATACAGCAAGTCCTGGGGGCGCAGCTTCTCTTTGAAGTAGCGGTTCACGGCCGCGCTCAAACATTCGATCTCGGTCTGGTCGATCTGCACCGCTTCGGCAGCACCCTCTAGGCGCCGCAGTTCGAGGTGCGGCTACGGTCGCGATTTTTGTCTTGATATTTTTATCAAGCTGTGAAATTTTTTTCAATTAAATGCTGGAGGAAGTTTTCCGCACCTCAGAATGCCCTGACAATGGGCATCGGACGGAGAACACGATGGGAGGTTCAATATGCCGGTCCAAGCCGTTTCAACCGAGTGAGCCTTTCCTGCGGGAGACGCCGCGTCCTGGACCTAAAAATCCGGCGTCGTCGTCACACCTTCACAGGCAGGGGAAAGAGTGCATCCGGCTTCAGGCGCTTTTTTCAAAACGACGAGATCAACGCCGCGAGACGCGGCAAAGGTTCCAGAACGTCCGATGACGCGAATAGTGCAGATTTCCGATACCCATCTCAGCCCTGGCAAGCGACACTTCCATGCCAACAGCCAGCCGCTCCTCGACTGGCTGAAGGAAAGCGATGCCGACCTCGTTATCCATACAGGCGACGTCACCGTGGATGGCGCCGATGTCGAGGAGGACATGCGCTATTGCGCCGAGATGATGGACTCCATCGGACTGCCCTATCTCGCCGTGCCGGGCAATCACGACGTGGGCGAGCCCAAGCATCTCTATCAGCCAGTCAACGCAGAACGCCTGGCCCGCTGGCGACGTCATTTCGGGCCGGACTGGTGGCATCGCGACATCGAGGGCTGGCGCCTGATCGGACTCGATTCGATGCTGTTCGGCAGCGACGAGCCGGCCGAAACGGAGCAGATCGCGTGGCTGGAAAACGCCATGCGCGAAGCGTCCGGGCGCCGGATCGGCTGGTTCACCCATCGCCCGCTCTTCATCGGCGAGCCGACCGAAGGCGACGTTGGATACTGGGCGCCCACTCCCGAGCCTCGCGCGCAACTGCTCGACATGGTGCGCCGCTACGACGTGGCCTTCGTGGCCAGCGGCCACCTGCACAAACTCTACGATCGTCAACTCGGCGGCGTCCGGTACCTGTGGGGGCCGTCGTCCGGCTTCCTCGTCGAGGCGCACTTGCAGCCGGAAGGGATGGCCGGAGAAGCCACCTTGGGCGTGCTCGTCTACGACTTTTCCGGGTCCGATTTCACCGTGCGGCCTCATGAAATTCCGGGCCTCACACCCTTTTTCATCGGTGATGTCGTGCATGAGGTCTATCCACCGAGATAGCGCCTCTACCCAATTGTTCGCGAAACGGAGCAACCCCAGTGGCTGCAGTGGAAATAAAGAACCTTTCGAAGTCCTTCGGGCCCCACCGGGTTCTCAAAGACATCAACCTGTCCATCAACGATGGCGAGTTCCTGACGCTTGTCGGCCCCTCCGGCTGCGGAAAATCGACGCTCATCCGCATCATCGCCGGCCTCGAGCCGCAAACCTCGGGCTCGATCCTCGTCGATGGCGCGCCGATCGATCATCTGAGGCCGCATGAGCGGCGCATCGCCATGGTGTTCCAGAGCTACGCGCTCTACCCGCACATGTCCGTCTTCAACAACATGGCCCTGCCCCTGACGATGACCGGGCTTAGCCTCTACGAGCGCCTGCCGCTCGTCCGGCTACTCTCGTCCCGGCGCCGCAAGGTGATGCAGGAGATCGGCAAGCAGGTCAGGGGCATCGCGGCGCAACTTCAGATTGAACCTCTTTTAGAGCGCAAGCCCGCCCAGCTCTCCGGCGGCCAGCGTCAGCGCGTCGCGCTCGGTCGCGCCATGGTGCGCCAGCCCGCCGCTTTCCTGATGGACGAGCCACTTTCTAACCTCGACGCCAAGCTGCGCGTCCACATGCGTAGCGAGCTGGCCGAGCTTCACCAGAGACTCGGCGCGACATTCGTCTACGTCACGCACGACCAGGTCGAGGCGATGACCATGTCAAGCCGGGTCGCCATGATGGAAGGCGGAGACATCCTTCAACTCGGCACGCCCGACGAACTCTACGACAGGCCGGCCAACGTCCAGGTCGCCCAGTTCATCGGCAGCCCGACGATCAACCTGATTCCCGTGACGGTGGGGGTCGGTGGGCGGCTGGAATTGCTCGGAAAGCCTCTGCCGATCGGCACCGCCCTCCCCGCCGGAGAGAAAGCGACGATCGGCGTCCGCCCGGAAATGATCCTGCCCGGCGCGGTCTCGGGCCAGTCGGCGGACCAGGTCCCGCTTCCGGCGAAGCTGCGGCGCAGCGAGCATCTCGGCTCCGAGAAGATCCTGCATTTCGATGTTCCCTCGCTCCCTGGGATTTTGGTGACCTCGCGCATAGGCGCGGGCGTGCCGGACGGTGAGGTCGAGAACACCGAACTCTTGTTCCATCCCTCGGCCTGCCATGTCTTCGATGCCGCCGGAAACCGCGTGGAACCCCAAGTTTCCCAAGACGCGGCCACCGCCGCCAAGGGAAAGCTGCGCCTCGCAGAGGGAGCGCGCGCATCATGAGCCTGACCGCGGTCCCCGCTCCGCCCGCCCGGCCCGGTGCCCGGCAGGCCTTCATCGAGAGGCTGGTCGCCGGCGGCTTCGCGCTGCCTGCCTTGCTTTTGCTGGTGCTGACGATTCTCGTGCCGCTCGGCGTGCTCGGTTATCTCAGTTTCACCGACTACGAGCTCGGCGAGGTCGATGTCCATTATGTCGGCCTGCAAAACATCACCGACGCGCTGACCGATCCGGAATTCCGCCGCGCACTCAAGAACACGCTCGTCTACGTCGCGATCGTCCTGCCCGGCTCGGTGATCCTGTCGCTGCTCGTCGCCGTCCTCGTTCACCGCCGCAAGCGCACCCGCTCGCTCTACGAAATCATCTACTTCCTGCCTGTGACCTCGACCTTCATCGCCATGGCGACGGTGTGGCAGTTCCTGCTGCACCCCAGCCTCGGCCCGGTGAGCGCGGTGCTGCGCTGGCTCGGCATCGGCGAGGTCGCCTTCCTGAGCAATCCCTCGCTGGCGCTGCCGACGCTTGCCGTGATCGGCATCTGGCAACTGGTCGGCTTCAATATGATCCTGTTCCTGGCCGGCCTCTCGACCATTCCAAAGGACCTCTACGAAGCCGCCGAGATCGACGGCTGCGGCGGCGAAATCGACCGCTTCCTGACGATCACGTGGCCGCTGCTGGGACCGACGACCATGTTCGTCATCGTCACCAGTTCGATCACCGCCTTCAAGGTGTTCGACACGGTGGCGGTGCTGACCCATGGCGGTCCGGTGGGATCGACCGAGGTCCTGCTCTACAAAGTCTACCTCGAAGGCTTCCAGTACTTCCGCATGGCGTATGCGTCGGTCCTCACCTTCATCTTCCTCATTTTCATTCTGGTCTTCTCGATCCTCCAGACCGTCGTCATGGACCGCAGGGTGCATTACTGATGACCGACACAACCATCACTGCTCCCGCGATGGGGGGCACAACAACCACACCAGCTGGCTCCGCCGGCCGACGCTTCGCCTCTCTGTTCATCACTCACGGCATCCTGATCACCGGCGCGGCGTTCATTCTCCTGCCTTTCCTGTGGATGCTGGTGACCTCGATCAAGCCGCCGGAAGAGGTGTTCAACGCCCAGCTCAGGATCTGGCCGAGGCATTTCTACGGCTTCGAGAATTATGCGATGGCGCTGACCAGCGCGCCGCTGCTGCGCTTCGCTCTCAACGGCGTCATAGTGTGCGGCGGCATCCTCATCATCCAGCTTCTGGTCGCCATCCCATGCGCCTACGCGTTGGCCAAGCTGAAGTTCCCGGGCCGCAACCTGCTTTTCGTCCTCGTCCTGCTCGGCCTATGCGTGCCCGAACAGGTGCCGGCGCTGCCGATCTACATCGCGCTGGCGAAGATGGACCTGCTGAATACCTATTTCGCCATGATGGTGCCCTTCTTCCTCTCAGTCTTCGCGATCTTCCTGTTCAGGCAGTTTTTCCGTTCCTTCCCCGACGACATCATTCATGCCGCGCGGCTCGACGGGATGAGCGAGTTCGAGATCGTGTGGCGCATCGTCACGCCCAGCGCCATGCCGGCGATCGCCGCCTTCGCGGTGTTTTCCTTCGTCGCGCACTGGAACGACCTCTACTGGCCGCTAATCGTCATATCCGACGTCAACCTGGCGCCGCCGCCGCTCGGCATGATGTTCTTCTCGGACGCCGAAGCCGGCACCAACTACGGCGCACTGACCGCCGCCGCGACCATCCTGACCGCGCCACTGCTGCTCGCGTTCCTGTTCGCACGCCGCCGCTTCATCGAGGGCGTCACGATGACCGGCGTGAAATAAAACTGACAACTGGCGCGGCTAGAAGCCCGGTCGCGCCGTTCCCCCACACCTTTCGCGGGGCAAGGCGGCATCATCGCCTCAAGAGCATCGGGCAAATCGCATAACCGGAGGAAAGCCTTAATGAAATTCCTGTCAAAGATCATCGCGGCCTCGGCCGTATTGCTGGGAGCGGCGTCGACAGCGCTGGCCCAGTCTCCCGTGACGCTCGACGTCTACTACGCATTCCCGGCCTTCGCGAAGTTCCATGAGCCGCTGGCCGCGGAATTCATGAAGGAACATCCCGACATCAAGATCCAGTTCCGCGCGCCGGCGGCCAGCTACGACGAAGGCCACCAGGCCATGCTGCGGGCCTCCATCACCAACAACCTGCCCGACGTCTACTATTCGGGCTATCACGTCCTGCATGAATTGGTCGGCAAGCTGAAGGCGCGCAACCAGATCTTGGACCTCGGCACGATGATGGACGCCGAGTCGAAGGAATGGCGCGACGCCAACTACGCCGACAACATTCTCGACCTCGGCCGGGTGGACGGCAAGCTCTACGGACTGGCCTTCAACGCTTCCATGCCGATCATGTTCTACAATGCCGACCTGGTTAAAAAGGCCGGCGGCGATCCCGACAACATGCCCACCGACTGGCCGGGCATCATGGAACTCGCCAAGAAGATCAAGGCCACCGGTTCCGGCATCGCCGGCCTCGCCTACAATATTCATGACTGGCCCGACGAATGGCTCTGGGACGCCATGTTGATGCAGGGTGGGGGCGAGCTGACCAAGGACGGCAAAGTGGCCTTCGGCGACGAGCACGGCCTGAAGGCGCTGGAATATTTCCGCAGCTTCGTCACCGATGCCGGCATGCCGTTGATCGACTGGGATCAGTCGCGCCAGGCCTTTATCGCCGGCCAGATTGGCATCTTCTTCGATACGCCTGCCCGTCTCAGCCAGGATACCGAACTGATCGGCGACCGATTCAAGCTGCGTACCGCGGTCTTCCCGGTCGACGACAAGGAAAAGGGTGGCCTGCCCACAGGCGGCAACGCGGCGGTGATCACTGCCTCCGACCCGGCAAAGCAGAAGGCGGCCTGGGAATTCCTTAAATTCGTCACCGGCCCCAAGGCGCAGGAGCAGGTCGTGAAGATGAGCGGCTACCTCCCGACCAACAAGGCCGCCACCGGGACCGACTATCTCGGCCCGTTCTACGAAGCGAACCCGAATTACGCCACCGTTGCCAAGCAGATGGCACTGTCGCGCCCGTGGCCCGGCTATTCGGCGGGCAACACGGTCCGCATCTGGCGCACCCAGCGCGAGATCATCAGCAAGGTCATGAGCGGCGACGTATCCATCAAGGACGGGCTCGACAGCCTCGTCTCCGAAACACAGGCACTCATGAAATAAGTCGCCATGCCACGCGCGCCGGCCGGCTTCGGCTGGCGCGCCCTTTTTAAGGTGGCGCCGATGTGGCGCCCTTCTTGTGTCAGCCCTCCCTTCACACTGCCGGACCTCCCGATGCTCATTGCACAGATCAGCGATTTTCATATCCGACCCGACGGCCAGATGGCCTATGAGGGTCTCCAGACCAACACCATGACTCGTCGCGCCATCGCGACCGTCGCCGCGCTCGATCCGGCGCCCGATTGCGTCCTCGTCACCGGCGATCTCGCCGATTGCGGTCGCCCGGAAGAGTATGCGCTGGTCGCCGACATGCTGTCGGCCCTGCCCATGCCCGTCTTCGTCATTCCTGGCAACCACGACCGGCGTGAGACAATGCGCGAGGTGATGGCGCCGAAATTCCCCTATCTGAGCCAGTCGCCGGATTTCCTGCATTATACGATCGAGGACCTTCCGGTCCGCCTTATCGGGCTGGACACGGTGCAGCCGGGCGAGGACGGTGGTGCGATCTGCGAGCGGCGCGAAGCCTGGCTCGGTGAGCGTCTCGCCGAGGGCGACGGCCGCCCGACCTTCGTCTTCATGCACCATCCGCCCTTTCCCGTCGGCGTGCACGGCATGGACATCATGATGTGCGTCGTCGGCGACGGCTTCCGCGACATGATCAGGTCCCACGCCGAAATTGAGCGGGTGGCCTGCGGGCACTATCACCGGCCCATCACCACGCGCTTTGCCGGCACGGTCGGCTTCGTCGCGCCGGGCGTCGCGCACCAGGTCGCGCTCGATCTTCGTCCGGGCGAGCCCAATCGCTTCATCTTCGAACCGCCGGCTTTCGCCCTGCACGCCTGGTCGCCGCAGACCGGTATCGTTTCGCACGTCGTCCCGATCGGCGATTTTGGCCCCGCCCACGATTTCATCACCGATGTCGACTACCCCGGGAAAAACGAAACATGAGCGACTACCGTCAAATCCTGAAAGACGCCGATGCCGTCGCACGCAAGGCAGCCGCGACGTTGATGTCGATGCGCGAGGAGCGCCTCGACGTCACTCGCAAGGAAGGGCTGGACATTGTCACCGCCGCCGATCTCGCTTCGGAGCGCATTGTCATCGACGGGCTGCGCGCGCTTACGCCGCAAGCTTCCATCCTGTCGGAAGAAGCCGGCACGACGGGAATCTTGGGCGAAAGCCGCTGGATCGTCGACCCGCTCGACGGCACGATAAACTACGCGTCCGGCCTGCCGTGGTTCTCCGTCACCATGGCCTATCAGGAGCAGGGTGCGACGAAGGTCGGCCTGACCGTCGCGCCCGCCGCCGGCTTCGAGGCGCACTACACCTGCGAGGGGATCGCGACCGTCAACGGCAAGACGGCCAATGTGTCGACAACTGCAAGACTGGCCGATGCGGTCATTGCCGTCGTGCTGACGTCGCACTTTTCGGCCGAGGAGGTGGCGCGCACCGCAGAGATCGTGCGGCGGCTCGGCGTCGGCGCGCGCGGCGTGCGCGTTATCGTCTCAGGGGCCTTTGAATATTCGATGGTCGCCGCCGGCCAGCTCGATGCGGCGGTTTCGATCAAGGCCGACGTCGTGTCCTACGCGGCTGCCATGCCGCTGCTACGCGCAGCAGGAGGCAAGGTCACCACGCTTTCAGGTGTCGACTCCACAGACGAGGACACGCAGAAGGTCGGCTCGAACGGGCTCATTCACGACGAACTTCTTGAAGCGCTACGCGGCCTGTGACACCTGGCGCGCAAACCGGAGCGAGCATGCAAGACACATTGATCATATTCGACTGCGACGGCGTGCTGGTCGACAGCGAACCGCTGGCGGCGCTTGCCTACGGGCGGGTCTATTCGAAACACGGCATGGAACTCGACCCGCAGGCGGTCCTGCAATGCGTCGGCATGAAGCAGACCGACATCCTGGAGCGCATCAGGCTCACGACCGGCCATCGTCTTGAGGAGCATCAGACCACGGATTTATGGGACGAGGTGAAAGCGCTCTTCACCGAAAGTCTGCAGCCGATGGCGGGCCTGAAGCCCTTCCTTGAACAGCTGTCCAATCCCCGCTGCGTCGCCTCATCCTCCTCGCTGGAACGGATACATCACAGCCTTTCGGTCACAGGGCTCGCGAGATTCTTCGGCGAGAACATATTCTCATCGTCAATGGTCGCGCGCGGGAAGCCCGCCCCCGACATCTTCCTGTTCGCCGCGGATCAGATGAGCATCGAACCGAAGCACTGCGCGGTTGTCGAGGACTCGCCTTTCGGCGTGCAGGGCGCAGTCGCCGCCGGCATGACGGCGATCGGCTTCATCGGCGGCGGCCACACCTATCCGGGGCATGCCGAGAAACTACGCGTGGCCGGCGCCCGAACCATCTGCGCCGACTGGGACGAAGTCGCGCGCGAACTCGTTTCTCTGGAGTTGATCGCACCCGTCTCCGTGTAGATTTCAGGCCCAGCGAAAGCCGGGCAGCAGATAATCCGGCACCGCCCTTTCCTGCTCAAACACCGTCGAAAGCGCCGCGTCGCCGAATGTAACAGATAGGTAGGATTCCGTAATTGGGGCCGGAACAAGAGCTGTTTCAGAATCTGCTTAAGGTCGAACGGAGAGCGAACACCCGGATGTTCGCTGTGGATGCGCGATTGCCAGCGAACTTTCGAAACTACCTGCCGGTGCCAGAGGTACCGCTCACATGATCATTATCAGGTAGCCGAAGTTGGTCCAAAAGGGGCCGTGCCGTTGACGATCACCGCACCGGCTGAGCCAACGAATCGTCCAATTGCACCGTCGCCGCCACGCCCTGACGAGCGCGAGGCCGCCTTAGATTTCTTTGCTTTCTCTTTTTCACTTGACGCGGTTCTTCGTTTGAAAGCGCACCCGTCACGCAGTCGACCACGTTGAACGCAACAAAGTCCGCTTCCAATTGCTCGGCGAGGCCCGCCGTATCCTCCCTGGGCTTGTCATGGGTGTCGTGCCAGAGCGCGATTCCGATGCGTGCACGCGGTGCGAGTCGCCTCAAGCGCCTCACGACGAACACCGCGTGTTTGAACGAATCGCGGTTGAGGAAGCCCACGACGACTGCGTCGCGAGCTTCAAGCGGAAGTTTCCGGATCCGCGCGGGGAGGAGGTCACGGTGGCTCGCGGCCACGCAATCCGCACCCTCGATCGAAATGACCTGCGCGAGCATCGCAGCGGCCACATCGTCGAGGTCTCCGCGCCCGCCGATACACAGCACTGACTTCCCAGCACCATCCGGGAGGTCAGGCGCAAACTCGGCTTGATCCTCATCCTCTTCGCCCGGATCCGCGCTCGCGCCTTCTTTTTCCGCGTGCTCGTCTTCTTCCTCTTCTTCTTCCTCCGCGGCGATCTCGTTGAGGTTGGCCACCAGGGTGCGGGCGTTTTCGGCAAGGTTCGCCAACTGACTTGCCGTCAGTGCGCCCCGAGCCCGGTCCTGTTCACCAAGCAGCAACGCCGGAATCGCAACCGTGCTGTGGAACTCGATCAGGTATTTCTCCTCGAGCATTTCTTCCGCGTTGTCGGTGGCTTCGTCGATATCGTCGGCAAGAAGCCGCTGGTACAGACGCTCCTTCGGGTCAAGCACCGGCTCATCGCCAAACAGGATCTGCAGGAATTCGAACTGGGGCACGTGCCGTCCAAGCACGACAAGGCAGACGGTCAACGGCGTCGACAGCACCAAGCCGACCGGGCCCCATAGCCAAGCCCAGAAAACGGCGGCTACGATGATCGCCAGCGGCGAGAGGCCCGTGTGCGAGCCGTAAAGCCAGGGCTCGACGATGTTGCTGATTACGAGCTCTGCCAAGATGAAGAGAGCGCCAGTCCATACCAGTAAGCTCCAGCCGGGAGCCACTGCGAAGGCAAGAAACAAAGGTATCACCGCCGCGATAACCGGACCGATAAAGGGCACGAAACGCAAGACAACGGCCAACATGCCCCATAGCAGGGCATTGGGAATGCCAAGAAACCAAAGACCTATCGCAAGGGGCACGCCGTAGACGATGTTCACGACCAATTGCATGAGCAGATATTGTCCGACGCGACTGCCTGCATCCTGCAATGCCTGGGTCGTGCGATGGAGATCGCTGTAGCCCACAAGGCGGATGAATCGATCCCGCAATTCTTCACGCTCGAGCAGCATGAAAATCACCACGATGATGACAAGGCCGGTCGTGGCGAGTGGTCCGATCAGCGGCTCGATGATGTTCCTCAGCGTCTCTATCGGACGCTGGGGCGAGAATATCTGAACCAGAAGCGGATCCTGCTGCTTCGTGGTTTGCTCCACATCTGCCTGCCCGCTGGATTGGGATTTGTTTATCTCAGTGTTGACGCGCTCGAACACCTTGCCGAGCCGGCTGATAAGGCCGTCTTCGGATCCTGTTTCTTTCAAAGTCCGAATCTTCTCGAGGATGTTGGATTGGTATGTCGGAATGTCCTGCGCGACCTGGCTCACCTGCGTGGCAACGATCAGGCTGAACAGCGACACGAGGACGAAGGCCGATGCAACCGCGCCAAGCACAGCGATCATTCGCGGCAGCTTCAACTTTCGGAGCAAAGAAACAATCGGCGCCAACGCAAATGTGAGAAGGACCGCTATTGCCAATGGCAGCAGGACCTCCTTGGCGACGTAAAGAATGGCGACGGTAGCAATCATCGCCACGACGGTTGCCAACTTCGATGTCATAAAAGCAGGGGGCATGATGGGACCTATCTGCAATCTCGCGATTTAGAGGACGGCCATGGCCTAACCGCGCAAAGCGTGCGCTGGTCCATATACTGGCACCTCCTCAGCTTCTGGCCAATGACCTGGTTCGTTACACCGCATGTGTGATGATCTCGAACTTTTGCAGGGCATGTAGCCCAAAGGTGTGGATCATCGGAACATCCGCGGCGTCCCTCGCAGGCCCAAAAGATTTCTTTGGCGGCGTGCTTCCTACCCGGCTGGCAATGACCAAGGTCATCACGCATGGCGTGACCGGCGCGTCCGTATTTCGGCCTGGTGACTGGCCAGCGGAATTCGCTGAACGGATCAGCGCTGCGGTTTTGCCGGGTTACAACACGTTCTCCCGAGCCGACACTTTGAAAGCGGCGGATTGTCGGCCGCAGCCGACGCTACCGTGCATTTTCAGCGAGAGGATCCCGACGAGGGTGCCATCACGCGCTACACGGCGGTTACGCGGAAATCCGTTTAGCGATGATCAAGGGAGTGATTGACGAACTCAAAAGCAGGCACCGAAAACCGGTCGAAGCTCGAGTTTGGAAAAGGGCGGCAAGCCGATCGTCGATGGCGAACTCGACTTGGATGCGCTCTCGATGGGGTCGCCGGTTCGACGGCAGACGGCCGTCATATCGGCTTGCCTGGAATCAAGGAACATGGGGGGGAGTCTTTTGTTCGGGAGTTACAGAACCGGATCGATGGGAGCGACTGAAAATGAGACAAGACATTGTGGCTGGCGCGAACTTCCCCGACTACGTTCTTCCCGACCACACCAAGACACCACGGCGGCTGTCGGACCTGCAGGGCGACCAGCTGATGATCGTGATGCTGACGCGTGGGTTCTTCTGTCCGAAAGACCGGCAGCAAATGCTCGAACTGGTGCGGTTTCACTCGCAATTGGTCGTCGGCTACACACAGCTCGTCACGATCACCACGGACGACCAACAACTACCGCCAGCAGACCTCCGCGCCCTGGCCCTTTCTTTATGACGAGGAACGGCTCGTGCAGAAGGACCTGGACATCAAGGAATACACCGACACCACGCACGACGTGATGATCCCGCACACGATCGTGCTCGGGCGGGACCTCGAAGTCTTCAAGGTCTACAACGGTTACTATTACTGGGGCCGCCCCTCCACCGCCGAATTGCACGCAGAACTGCGCGAACTGGCGCGAAGGACCTATCGCGACTGGGACATCACCGAACCCGAGCTGCGGGAGAAATGGAAGAAAGGCGATAAATCCGACTTCTACCCCTATGGCGGGAATTCCATCTCCATGGACACACTCATGCTCCAGATGGCCGGCGCGGTCGACCAATATGCCGGTCGGGCAAAGAGAAGCTGAACGGAGGAAGCCAGCATCGCTCGCGGCGGTCTTCTCCCAGTCACGCTTTTTGTCCAGCCGCGCTTGGTAAACGAACTTTTTTCCGATCCGGGCCTGCTACTGGATTTCCGCTTCCGCAACAGGGCCATCCTTTTCTATCTCGGAGAGCTTTCGACGCTTTCGCTGCGCGAATTCCTGCGGATTCGCACGTCTTCGTGACGCACATGCATATGGATCACTTCAGCGGTTTCGACCGCCTGCGCAGGCTGTCGCTTTACAGCGCAAGCCCGGAAGTCCACGGTCAAAATTTTATTGAGCAACATCACTTGTTTAGAGGAAAGCCGATGGTACCGTTGGCTGGGATCGAACCAGCGACCTCCGGATCCACAATCCGGCGCTCTAACCAGCTGAGCTACAACGGCACGTCTGCCTGAGCGGGATCGGCGGAACATAGTCCCCTCGAGCGCTCTGTCGTTCGGCGATGCGTCCTTACGGGCTTATGGATTTTAATTCAAGGCTTTTGCAAAGCAAAGGTCACTTGCCCACATGGAAGCGGATCTGCGGACAAGAAAAAGGCCGGCGGGAGGAGGTGCCGGCCTTTTCCTGTTACGAGCCAGCGGGAGGAGGTGCTGGCTGGTCACCCCGGAGGCGGAGGGAGGAGGTTCCGCCGACCGGGTATTCGTTGATGGCTGCCATCATACACACGATCATTTCGAAGAAAATGCGACCTTTTGTTACATCTTCTGATCATGCGCAAATATTAGGCGGCCTTGATGTCCTTCATCGCCTTCTCGAAAACGGTCTTGATCGGCTTGGAGACATCCTCGGCCGCCTTGGAGGCGACGGTCTGGAACTCCTTGGCTTGCTCGACGGTCATTTCGACGCGCTTGCGCAGGAACGCGGTCTGCAGCTCCACGACTTCCGACAGCGATTTGGCGCCGATCAGCGCCTCGAGATGCGAAAAGCCCGCTTCGGCATTGGCGCGCAGTGCGGCAACGGTCTTGAGCGACAGGTCGCTGGAAACGGTCTTGGCGGACTCGTATGTGGATTCCAGGGCCTTCTGGGTCTCCTCGGCGCCAGTCTTGAGCTTGGCGTAAGCCTCCTTCGACTGCTCGACGCCCTTCTCGGCGAAAGCGCGGATCTGGTCGGTGGCCTTGGAAGCGTCAAAGCTCGGGAATTCAACGTTTTCGATGGTCTCGGCAGTCTTGGTCCTGGACATTTTCCATCCTTTTCAGCGGTAGCGGCTTTGACGGAAAGCCGTCTCGTTCATGTATGATGGCAATATAAAGGCAATTTTTGTGCATTGCAATATCTTTGTTGCACTGCACCATAGATTCCGTTTCGGCCGTTAACCAAGAGCCGAAATTCAGGCCTATGCACGTTCTGGCTTGTGGACCTTCGCGCCGCCGGCTTTTATTAACAAAGCGTTAACTGCAAAAATGCCCGCTGCATGAGGATTTCGCCAGCGCATGCCGTCCGAATATTCCTTTCTTGACGTCGCCGTGCTCGACGCGGTCCGCCAGCGCTTCGCCGCCGGCGACGCGATCGCGATCCTGTCGGCGAATCTGGAGCAGGTGATCTGGGCCAATGGACCGGGTGCCGCGGTGTTCGGCTATCCCGACATCGAAAGCATCATCGGCGCCGAGGCACGGCTGCCGCTGATCGCCAGCCGCCAGATCATGGCAACCAGTGGATTTCCCGACATCGGCAGCGACCGCACCATCACGGTCAGGCTGGCGACCGGCATGTCCAGCCGCGCCATCGGCTTCCTTGCAAGCGCTGTGGCGCTGCCCGACGGCGAGAACGCCATCATGCTGGCGGTGCCGGCGGCCCAGACCGGCTCGCGCAGTGCAGCCGAAATCGCCGGCAGGGCCATCAGCGGCTTCACGGAAGATGGCCATTTCATCGCCTTCATCGACGCCAGCGGCAATGTCGAAGCGGCATCGGAGAGCTTTTCGCAGCTCGGCATCGAGCCCGCGACGCTGGCCGCGCTGGTGGCCGACGTCGCGAATGAGGGCGACCGCATCGTCAAGCGGCTGGTTCCGGGCGGCGGCACATCCTATCCGGCGGGCCTCGCCCGGCTGACGCCTGAGCGGCATTTGCTGGTGGTGATCGACGAGAACAGGCTGGACGACGGTGCGCCTGGGCAGGGAACTCCAGCGGCCGAGCGTTCCGAAGAACGTGACCGCTCACAGGCCATCGCCAAGGATATTTCGGAACCGGCAGCGCGAATCGCTGCCGAAGCGGCCGTGCAGGAGGCGGAGGCGGCAGAACCCGGACAACCGGCGACAAGCGGCACGCCGGCACAGCACGACCATTGGTATTTCAATGCCGGCGAGGACGGGAGACATGCGCGCGGCCCAGCCGCGCCGGACGCCGAAGCTGCACCTTCGCCGGCTGCCGCCGAAGGTCCAGCCGAGGACGCGAAGCACGATGCCCAGGCTCCAGTTGTTCCGGCAGCCCCGGCCGCCAGGACCGTGGACCGCACGGCGGCGCCGCTGCGTTTCGTCTGGCGAACCGACGCCGAGGGCAGGTTCAGCGCGCTGTCGCCGGAATTCGCCGACGTCGTCGGCAAGCCGGCAGCGGATGTCATCGGCCGGCGCTTCAGGGACGTCGCGGCGGCCTTCGGGCTGGATGCGTCCGGCGAGATCGCCGGTCTCCTGGAGCGGCGCGACACCTGGTCCGGCCGTTCCGTGCTGTGGCCGGTCGTCGGCACGGACCTGAAGATCCCGGTCGACCTGGCGGCCCTGCCGGTCTATGGCCGCAGCCGTGCCTTCGAGGGCTTCCGCGGTTTCGGCGTCGCCCGCGCCGGCGACGCCGTCATCGATCCGGAAGCGATCGGCATGGCGCTGGTGCCCAACAGCGAGGCCCCCCAGGCGCCGGAACCGGTCGAACCCGCACCCGAGGAGCCGAAGGCCGAGGAGTTGAAGCCATCGGACCCGTTCCGGGGCGAGGTGCCGGCGCTGACCATCGTGCCGAAGCCTGAACGCCGCTTTGCCGACAAGGTGATCCGTCTGGCCGAACATCGCCAGCCGGCTAACGACAAGGGTCTGTCGACCCTGGAACGCAGCGCCTTCCGCGAGATCGGCGAGCGGCTGAAGAAGGAAAGCAGCCCGGCCGAGCCGGAGGCCGAAAGACCGGGTCCGGACGATGCCGGGCAACCGGAGGCGGCAACGCCGGCGGGGCCGTCCGAGAAACCAGCGGACGCCCGCAAAAACCTTGCGCCAAAGGGCGAAGCCGCACCGGCCGAGCCGTCCGAAACCGATGTCGATGCCGAGGATGCAGAGGACCTCGCCCGGCTCGATGGCGAACGGCCGGACAAAACGGCTGATGAGGAGCCCGCCGACACGGTAGCCGGAGTGACGGGTTCGCTGCTCGACTATGCCGAGCGGAGCGAGGAACCAGCGCCGATCGCCGACAACAATGACGAGACCCCGGCTTCCGAACCGGCGGCGGCGCAGACGGAACGGGAGAGCGAAGAGCCCGTCGCGGCGGCAGGCGAACCGACCGTCGCCGGCGCCAACGATGACATTGCCGACGACGAGAGCATGACATCGGCCGATTTTCGCGATGCCGAGGACAGTGAGGACTGGGTCGGGGACGAGGAAGCGTCCGCGTCCGATGAGCAGGCCGCAACCGCCGAGGGGGCCGCCGGCACAAGCGACGCGGTGGAGGCTCCGGTCGAGCGGCCACGCCTCAAAGTGCCTCCGCTCAAGCTCGAAGGGTTCGTGCCGTCGGCCTTTGCGGTCGGAGACGAGAGCAAGGCTCCCGACACCTCGCTCCTGAGCAAGCTGCCCGTGCCGCTGCTCATCCATTCCGGGGATGAACTTCATTACGCCAACGAGGAGTTTCTCGTCCTGACAGGCTATGAGACGCTCGATGAACTGGCGGATGCCGGCGGGCTGGGCGCGCTGTTTGCCGATCCCTATGGCCATGATGGCGCCGCCGAGGGCGCCGACCGGGCGTTGCGGCTGAAGACGCATGGCGGGCAGGAATTTCCAATCGAGGCTATCCTGCGCTCGGTGCCGTGGCGCGACGGCAAGGCGCTGATGCTGGTGGTGCGCCGTTCGGGCGAGGATGAGGCACCGGCGGCACTGCATGCGGCCGGCGACGAGCAGACGCAGCCCGATATTTCCGAGCTCAAGGCGCGCATCGCCGAGATGCGCACCATCATCGATACCGCCACCGACGGAGTCGTGCTGATCGGCCGTGACGGCGCGATCCGTTCCATAAGCCGTCCAGCCGAGGCGCTGTTCGGCTTCGATAGCGACGACGTGACCGGCAAGCCGTTCGCCTCGCTGTTCGCCATCGAAAGCCAGCGCGCGGCGCGCGATTATCTCGACGGCCTGTCCGAGCCCGGCGTGGCGAGCGTCCTGAACGACGGCCGCGAAGTCATCGGCCGCGAGGCGCAGGGCCGCTTCATTCCGCTGTTCATGACCATCGGCCGGCTGCCCAACGACAGCGGGTTTTGCGCGGTGGTGCGCGACATCACGCAGTGGAAGAGGGCCGAGGAGGACCTGACCCAGGCGCGTGCGGTGGCCGAGCGCGCCTCCTCGCAGAAGACGGATTTCCTCGCCCGCATCAGCCACGAGATCCGCACGCCGCTCAATGCCATCATCGGCTTTTCCGAACTGATGGTGGACGAGAAATTCGGGCCGGTGGCCAATGACCGCTACCGCGATTACCTGCGCGATATCAACCGATCGGGCAATCATGTGCTCGATCTCGTCAACGACCTTCTCGATATCTCCAAGATCGAGGCCGGCCAGCAGGAAATGGCCTATGAAGCGGTGTCGCTCAACGACACACTGGCCGAGACGGTGGCGATGATGCAGCCGCAGGCCAACCGCGAGCGCGTCATCATTCGCTCCAGCTTCGCGTCGCGACTGCCGGAAGTGGTGGCGGACCTGCGCAGCGTGCGCCAGATTGCCCTCAACATCCTGTCGAACGCCATCCGTTATACCCAGGCCGGCGGCCAGGTGATCGTCTCGACCGCCTATGAGACCTCGGGCGATGTCGTCATGCGCGTGCGCGACACCGGCATCGGTATGAGCCAAGCCGAGATCGAGCAGGCGTTGAAGCCGTTCAAACAGATCAATGCATTGAAACGGGGGCGCGGCGACGGCACCGGTCTCGGCCTGCCGTTGACCAAGGCGATGGTTGAAGCGAACCGCGCCCGTTTTATCATCACCTCGACGCCCGGCGAAGGAACCCTGGTCGAGATCGCGTTCCCGTCGACGCGCGTGCTTGCGGAATAGGCAAGCTCCCGTCCATCCAGCCGCCTGGAAAAGAAAAGGCGCCCAACAGGACGCCTTGAAAGATGGGATTTGCTGTCACAACGGGGGCTTGAGCGAATTCAGATCCTCCGGGGGCTGAGGAACGGGATTTCTCCCTCAAGTTACGTGCGACTATCGACGCCGGGCCTTAACAAGTCCTTACCAGGTCCCGAAAAAATTTACGAATGTGTACCACTGGTGAAATCTAGGTAAATTCGCGCGGCAGATTTGATTAACCATGCCGGGCGGGGCGGTCACTCGGCCAATTGCGGCAGGTTTCTGAACAGCTCGAGCGCCTCGGGATTGGCGAGCGCCTCCTTGTTCTTGATGGCGCGGCCATGCACGACGTCGCGCACCGCAAGCTCGGTGATCTTGCCCGATTTGGTGCGAGGAATGTCTGACACGGCGATGATCCTGGCCGGCACGTGGCGCGGGCTGGCGCCGGCGCGGATTTTCGCCCGGATGCGCTTCTCCAGATCCTCGTCGAGCTGAACGCCGGCGGCCAGCCGCACGAACAGCACCACGCGCACGTCATTGTCGAAATCCTGACCGATACAGAGCGCCTCCAGGATTTCCGGCATCTGCTCGACCTGATTGTAGATCTCCGCCGTGCCGATGCGCACACCACCCGGATTGAGCGTCGCGTCGGAGCGGCCATGGATGATCATGCCGCCATGAGCGGTCCACTCGGCGAAGTCGCCATGGCACCAGACATTGTCGAAGCGCTCGAAATAGGCAGCCCGGTATTTCTTGCCCTCGGGGTCGTTCCAGAAGCCGATCGGCATTGCCGGGAACGCCTTGGTGCAGACCAGTTCGCCTTTCTCCTGCCTGACCGGCTTGCCGTCGTCGTCCCAGACGTCGACAGCAAGGCCGAGGCCTGGTCCCTGGATCTCGCCGGTCCATACCGGTTCAGTCGGGACGCCGAGGACGAAGCAGGAAACGATGTCGGTGCCGCCGGAGACCGATGCCAGATGCACATTCTTCTTGATCCCGTCGTAGACGAAGCGGAAATCCTCGGGCGACAGCGGCGAGCCCGTCGAGGAGATGGCGCGCACGGTTGACAGATCATGGCTTTGGATCGGCTTGAGGCCGGCCTTGCGTACCGAATCGATGAATTTCGCCGAGGTGCCGAAGAAGGTCATCTTCTCGGCGTCGGCGAAGTCGAACAGCGCATTGCCGTTGGGGTAGAAGGGCGAGCCGTCATAGAGCAGCAGCGTCGCGCCCGAAGCGAGGCCCGACACCAGCCAGTTCCACATCATCCAGCCGCAGGTGGTGAAGTAGAAGAAGCGGTCGCCGTCGAGCAGGCCTGCGTGCAGGCGATGTTCCTTGAGGTGCTGGATCAGCGTTCCGCCGGCCGAATGGACGATGCATTTGGGAATACCGGTCGTTCCGGACGAGAACAGGATGTAAAGCGGATGCGCGAACGGCAGCCGCTCGAAGGTGACCTGCCTGACCGCGAAGGGCGACAGCGCCTCTTCCATCGCCACGGCCTTATCGATCGTATCAGCGACATCGGCCGAGGTGCCGAGATAGTCAACGACCACCACCTTGCGGACAGTGTCCAGCTTTGCGGCCACCGCGGCGATCTTGTCGGCGACCTCGATCGCCTTGCCGTTGTACCAGTAACCATCGGGAACGATGAAGACGACGGGTTCGATCTGCCCGAACCGGTCGAGAACGCCCTGCTCGCCGAAATCCGGTGAGCAGGACGACCACACCGCGCCGATAGAGGCGGTCGCGAGCATGGCGGCGACCGTTTCCGGCATGTTGGGCATCATCGCAGCGATACGATCGCCCTTCTTGACCTTGAGCGACAGGAAGAGCTGCTGGAAGCACGAGGTGAGCGCATGCAATTCGTTCCAGGACAGCCGGCGCTCGACCTTGTCCTCGCCGCGAAACACGATCGCCTCTCCTGCTCCGGTCTTCTTCAGGAGGTTCTCGGCGAAATTCACCATCGCGTCGGGAAAGAAGGCCGCTCCCGGCATCTTCTCGCCAGCGACGAGCACACGCTCGCTTTCGGCGCTGCCCTTGTCGCCGACGATGCCGCAAAAATCCCAGACCAGGCTCCAGAACGCTTCGCGGTCCGCCACCGACCAACGGTGAAGGTCGGCATAGGAAGTCACGGATATGCCGCTTTTTGCAGCGGCGGCCTTCATGAAGGCGGTCAGCGGCGCAGCGTCAATCTGGTCCTGCGTCGGGGTCCAGAGTGGTACTTCGGCAGCCATGATGGGTCCTCCCAGGATCGCCACCGCTTATGCATATTGCGCCGCAGCAGAGCAAGATTTTGTTCGGCCGAGGCGTCCAGATGTGCGCAAATGCCATCGCCGGGCCATAAAGACTTGAAATGCCTCGACCCTAAGTCGTAGTGACGACTAGAAGTCGTAGTGACGACTGGAAGTCGTGGTGACGACCGGGTTTACACCCGCCGGACGATTTTTGTCGGAACGAAAGCATACGGGGCGATATGCCATCATCTTTGATCCGACGCGGAACATGGGCGATCGGCGCTGCCGTGATCGTCATCGCGCTGGTGGTCGCCGCCCTGCCGCTGATCGCTTCGACGCGTATCGTGCGCGATCGTATCGCCTGGGAATTGAGTGCCTGGAGCGGTTTCCGGGTTGCCATCGAAGGCTCGCCGCGCATCGAGGTCTGGCCGAACTTCCGGGCGATCCTGACGGATGTGACGCTTTCGAAGTGGACCGACGTCGACGCACCGCCGGTCGTCGAGGCCGAACGGGTCGAGGTCGACCTCTCGGCCATGGCGGCGCTGCGCGGCGACGTGGTGTTTTCCACGGCGCGGCTGGTGCGGCCGACGATCAGGGTCCAGCGCACGGCGAGCGGCCTGTTCCTGCCCACCGCTCCGACCGGCGGCCGCATCGCACGCGCCATCGACGTGGCGCGCGGCGTGGTCGGTGCGGACCCCGCCAAACCCGATCTTGACAAGCTACCGGCCGACACTTTCGGCACGGTGGAGTTCAGGGACGGCCGCATGGTGGCGTCCGTCAACGGCAAGGACGAAGAGGTGCTGAGTAGCCTGAGCGGCCAGGCGACATGGGCGGCGATGAACAGCAATGCGACGCTCTCGGCGACCGGCATCTGGCGCGGCGAAAGCGTCGCCGTGGATGCCGCATCGCCGAAGCCGCTGGTGTTGTTTGCCGGCGGCATGGCGCCGCTCACCCTGTCGTTCAAGGCGGCGCCCGCCACCTTCTCCTTCGACGGCACGGCCAGCATGTCCGAAAACGCCTATTTCGACGGCCAGGCCAAGTTTTCAGCGCCCTCGTTGCGGCGTGTGCTCGAATGGTCGCAGGCCGATATCGCGCCGGGCGCCGCGATCGGCTCCGTCAGCATCTCGAGCAAGGTGACCGCGACGGCGGGGCGCGTCAAATTCGAGAACACCGCACTCTCCCTCGACAATAACCCAGGCATGGGTGCGCTGGACCTGTCGCTTGGCGACGCACAGCCGGTGATCTCCGGCACGCTCGCCTTCGACACGCTCGATCTGAGGTCGTTCCTGTCCGCCTTCACGCCGCTCGGGCCGGCAAGCGGGGCAGGTCCAAGCGAAGTCGACACGAATTTCGCCGACCGGGTCAATCTCGACCTCAGGCTGTCGGCGGCGCACGCCACGGCAGGCTCCATCCAGCTTGCCGACGTCGCCGCCACGGCGCAGGTCAAGGATGGCCTGTCCGTTTTCGACATTTCCGATGCCTCGGCCTTTGGCGGCAACATCCAGAGCAGCCTTCGCTTCGACCGCAAGCCCGAGGGCAGCCAGGTCGAGATCCGGCTGCTGGCTTCCGATATCGATGGCGGCGCTTTCGGCACGGCGGCCGGGATGACGCGGCTGGTGCCGGTCGGCACGGGGACCGTGTCCGTCATCCTCAAAGGGCCCGGCAGGACCTGGGACTCGATCTTCGAAACCGCCGACGGCTCGGTTTCGGCGACCTTCGGGCCAGGCGCGCTCAGCAAATTCAACCTGCCGGCCTTTCTCAAGCATACCGAACAGGGCGGCTTCTTCGCACTTGACGACGTCTCGGACGGGACACTGCCGATCGATGGCGCCGAACTGAAGGCCACCATCTCGAAAGGCGTGGCGAGGCTGGACAAGGCCGAAGCCAATTCGGCGAAGTACAAGATCTGGCTTTCCGGCATCGCCTCCTATGCCGGACGGGGGCTGGCGCTGTCAGGCGGTGTCATCCAGCCGGACCAGGTCGCCACGCAGGCAAACGGCCAACAAGGCCCCAAGCAATCGTCCTTCTTCGTTGGGGGGACATGGAGCACGCCGTTCATTTCGCCGATCAACCGCGGCGTGTCGGGCGAATAAGCAGCCTTTCGGCCTCGTTGTTCAAGCATGATCTCTGGACAAACGGAACCGTTTGTCCGCGAAAACCGGTTCCCACTTTTCGGGATCATGCTCAGCCTATTCGGGCATGATCTCGCCCGAAAACCGGTGCCCACTTTTCGGGATCATGCTCAGCCGCGTTGGGCGGCCTGCTCGTCGCGCTGGCGCTGGACCTCGCGACGCTTATTGGCAAGCGAAGCGACGATGACGCCGACCGCGACGACCGCGATCAGAATGGTGCAGGCGGCGTTGATCTCCGGCGTCACGCCGAGACGAACCTGGCTGTAGATCTTCATCGGCAGCGTGGTCGCACCCGGCCCCGAGGTGAAGCTGGCGATGACCAGATCATCGAGCGAGAGCGTGAAGGCAAGCATCCACCCCGACACGATCGCGGGCAGGATGACGGGCAGCGTGATCTGGAAGAATGTCTTGACCGGCGGCGCGCCGAGATCCATCGCCGCCTCCTCGAGCGAGCGGTCGAAAGATACGAGGCGCGACTGCACGACGACGGCGACGAAGCACATCGTCAAGGTGGTGTGTGCGAGTGTGACGGTGAGGAAGCCCCGGTCGAGGCCGACAGCGACGAAGAGCAGCAACAGCGACAGGCCGGTGATGACTTCGGGCATGACCAAAGGCGCGAACACCATGCCGGAGAACAGTACCCTGCCCCGGAAACGCGTGTAGCGTGTCAGCGTCAGCGCCGCCAACGTGCCGAGCACGGTCGCCGCCGTGGCCGAAATGACGCCGACGCGCGCCGTCACCCAGGTGGCGTCCATGAGGCCCTGATTGTGGAACAGCGACACGTACCATTTGGTCGAAAAGCCGCCCCAGACGGTGACCAGCTTGGATTCGTTGAAGGAGAACACGATGAGCAGCACGATCGGCAGATAGAGGAAGGCGAAACCGAGCACGATCGAGGTGATGTTGAAGCGGCTCCAGCTGCTGTTCATTTGTCCTGCTCCTGCGCCTTCGCCTGGGCCTGCTGGAAGATCATGATCGGGACCGTCAGCAACAGCAGCAGGATGACCGCAACGGCTGAAGAGACCGGCCAGTCGCGATTGGCGAAGAACTCGTTCCACAACGTCTTGCCGATCATCAGCGTCTGCGAACCGCCAAGCAGATCGGGAATAACGAATTCGCCGACCGCCGGAATGAACACCAGCAGGCAGCCGGCGATGACGCCGGGCAATGACAGCGGGAACGTGATCTTCCAGAATGCACTGGTCGGCGGACAACCAAGGTCCTTGGCCGCCTCGATCAGCGAATAATCCATTTTTTCCAGCGACGAATAGAGCGGCAGCACCATGAACGGCAGGTAGGAGTAGACGATGCCGATGAAAATCGCCGTATAGGTGTTGAGGATGACCAGCGGCTGGTTGATCAGATGCAGCGACAGAAGCAACTGATTGAGCAGCCCCTCGGGCTTCAGGATGCCGATCCAGGCATAGACCCGGATCAGGAACGAGGTCCAGAACGGCAGGATGACCAGCATCAGCAAGGTCGGGCGGATCGTCGCCGGCGCGCGGGCCATGCCGTAGGCTATGGGATAGCCGACGATCAGCGTCAGCACGGTCGAGATCGCCGCGATGATCAAGCTGGTGACATAGGCGTTGAAGTAGAGCGCGTCCTGCGTCAGCCAGGCATAGTTGTCGAAGTTGAGATCGCGAAAGCCCGCGAAGAAGCCGGAGACGCCATCGCTGAAATCAAGCACCGGCGTATAGGGCGGCATGGCGATCGCCGTCTGCGACAACGAGATCTTGAAGACGATGATGAAGGGGACGAGGAAGAAGAACAGCAGCCAGAGATAGGGAATGAAGATGACGAGACGGTTGACGAAGCCGGCGCCCAGCCGCGCCAGCAACGGTTTTGCCGCGGCCGGTAGGGCGGCGTCGGTGGCGGCGATATCGGACATGTCAGCCCCCTACCGCGTCAGTACGACGCCGGCATCCGGCCGAAAAGAGACCCAGGCGCGGTCGTTCCAGGTCAGCGGGTCCTCGGTGATGCGCGCCGCGTTCAAGGCGCTTGCCCGCACGAGTTGCCCGTCGTCCAGCCGGACGTGATAGACGGTCATGTCGCCGAGATAGGCGATGTCGTAAACCTCGCCCTCCAGCGCATTGACGCCATCGGCCGGCTTCTTGGACGACACCTTGATCTTCTCCGGCCTGATCGCGAAGACGATATCGGCGCCCGCGGCGGCGGCATTGCCGGCATTCTCGACGAGGATCTGGGCGCCGGTCGCTCCGGTGATGCGCGCCGTCTTGTCCGTCCGTTCGGCAACCTTGCCCTCGAACATGTTCACGTTGCCGACGAAATGCGCGACGAAGCGCGACGCCGGGGCCTCGTAGACTTCCGCCGGCGTCGCGACCTGCATGACCTCGCCCTTGTCCATGATGGCGATGCGGTCGGCCATGGTCATGGCCTCTTCCTGGTCGTGGGTGACGACGACGAAGGTGAGGCCGAGTTCCTGCTGAAGGTCCATCAGTTCGAATTGCGTCTCCTCGCGCAGCTTCTTGTCGAGCGCGCCGAGCGGTTCGTCGAGCAGCAGCACCTTCGGCCGCTTGGCGACCGAACGGGCGAGCGCGACACGCTGGCGCTGGCCGCCGGAGAGCTGGTGCGGCTTGCGCTTGGCGAACTGCTCGAGCTTGACCAGCTTGAGCATCTCGGCGACGCGCTTTTCGACGTCTGGCTTGGCCATCCCTTCCTGCTTGAGGCCGAAGGCGATGTTGTTCTCCACAGTCATATGCGGAAACAGGGCATAGGACTGGAACATCATGTTGACCGGCCGGCGATAAGGCGGGATGCCGCGCAGATCCTGGCCGTCGAGCAGGATGCGGCCGGCCGTCGGCTCCTCGAAGCCGGCGAGCATCCTGAGCAGCGTCGATTTTCCGCAACCGGAGGCGCCGAGCAGGGCGAAGAACTCGCGCTCGAATATGGTCAGCGAGAGATTGTTGACGGCGGTGAAGTCGCCGAACTTCTTGGAGACGTTGTCGAACTGAATGTATGGCTTGGCGTTCGGATCGTTCCAAGGCGCGAAATCCCTGCGGATGCTGCCAAGCGATTTCATGTGCCACTCCGCTGCTGTTTTGCCCCATCGAAAAGAAGGAGACCCGGCAGGGTGACTGCCGGGCCTCCTCGGACTGACTACTGACCGGTGACGATTTTGGTCCAGGTGCGCGTAATGACGCGCTGGGTCTTGGGATCGTAGGGCGAGATCGTAAAGAGCTTCTGCAAGGTCGCGGCGTCCGGGTAGACAGCGGGATCCTCCAGAAGCGCCTTGTCTACGAATTGTTGGGAAGCCTTGTTGCCGTTGGCATAGAGCACGGCGTTCGACGATTTGGCGATCACCTCCGGCTTCATCATATAGTTCAGGAACTCATGCGCCTCGGCGACATGCGGCGCATCGGCAGGGATTGCCATCTGGTCGAACCACATTTCGGCGCCTTCCTTCGGCACGGCGTAGCCGATCTCGACGCCCTGCTTGGCCTCCTCGGCGCGGTTGCGCGCCTGGAATACGTCGCCCGACCAGCCAACCGCCAGGCAGATATCGCCATTGGCCAGAGCGTTGATGTATTCGGAGGAATGGAACTTCCTGATGTAGGGCCTGATCTTCATCATCAATTCCTCGGCCTTGGCAAAATCGTCCGGCGACGTGGTCTCAGGATTGATGCCGAGATATTTGAAGGCGGTGGGGAAGATGTCGGTCGGCGAATCCAGGACATAGACGCCGCAATCCTTCAGTTTGGCCAGCTTTTCCGGATTGAAGAACACGTCCCAGCTGTCGATCTTGTCGGTGCCGAGCGCTGCCTGCACCTTCTTGATGTTGTAGCCGAGACCGACCGTGCCCCACATGTAATTGATCGAATATTCATTGCCGGGATCGTATTTGGCGGTCCGTTCCGAAACCGTGTCCCACATGTTGGAGAGGTTCGGCAGTTTCGACTTGTCGAGCTTCTGGAACACGCCGGCCTGGATCTGGCGGGCAAGAAAATTGCCGCTCGGCACGACGACGTCATAGCCGCTGCCGCCGGCAAGCAATTTGGTTTCCAGGATCTCATTGGAATCGAACGTGTCGTAGACCACCTTGATGCCGGTCTGCTTGGTGAAATCGTCGATGACCGTGGGGTCTATATAGTCCGACCAGTTGAAGACATTGACGACGCGGTCCTCGGCGTGGCCGCCGAGCGTAAAGAGCGCCAGAAATGCCGAAGTCGCCGAAAGCCAGAGCGCTTTGCGGATCATGCTATTCTCCTTTGGTGAGTGTTCCATCGCCGGCGCGTCGCGGTATCCGCGCGGCCGGGCATTTGCTTCAGACTATTGAGCTTTCCAGGAGGCGACAAGCGCCAATTGCCGCGCCGCCGGCTGTCGCAAGCGATGCTCGCGCGCCACTGTCCTGGGCTGGAAGGAGTCGCCGCATCGTCAGAAGCTTTCGCCGCGCAGGCAGAAATACTGGGATGTGATCCGGTCTCGATCGGGTCGCCGGGGAGACTTGGCAAGATAAGCCTGTCTTGTTGTTGCCGTGGTCCCAGCCTGCCCGCGCGGCAGCGAACTTGTCAATGGCAAAGCTAGGGCGCCGCATCAATTCGGCGACGGCACGCCGGTGACCCCTGCCCTGACTGGCCGCGTCTGTCGCTTGAACTCCAGTCCGATATGGACGAGCAGCGCCGTGACCACCACCGCGCCGCCGACGATGGTGCGGCCCGACGGCACCTCGGAGTGGATCAGCCAAACCCATATCGGCCCGAGGATCGGCTCGAACGTACCCAACAGCGCGGCGACGGCGGCCGGGATCAGCCTCGCGCCGGTGGCGAAGAAAGCGAGGCCAAGGCCCAGATTAACCACCCCGAACACGAAGAGAAAACCCATGTCGATGCCCGATACGGCGAAGGTCGAAGCCTGCGAGGCGGCAAAACCCGCCGCCAGGATCGTGCCGAGGCAGGTCGCCGGCGTCATGCGCACGCTGGAAAAGCGCCGGGTGATGACCGTGGCGATCGAGAACATGACGGCGATCAGCAGCGCCAGCCCGTCGCCCATGGGCGAAACGGCGCCATCGAGCGATTCCGACACCATGATGGCGACACCGGCGATGACGGCGGCAATCGCCAGCCAGGTCGCGACCGCCACTCTTTCGCGAAAGAGCGCCCAGGCAAACAGCGCCGCAAGCAGCGGCACGCCGGCCTGCATCAACAGGATGTTGGCGACGGTGGTGTAGGCAAGCGCCACGACAAAAGAGGTCGACGCGGTGGCGAAGCAGAAGCCCACGGCAAGGCCAGGCAGGCCCATGCCGCGAAACGACCTCAGCATGCCGCGCCAGCCGTCACGCCAGACCATGAAGCAGAGCAGGAAGGCGGCCGCCCACACGGAACGCCAGAACACCACCGTCCAGCTGTCGCCGGCGGTGATGAAGCGGGCGATCGTGCCGCCGAAACTCCACATCAATGCCGACAGGAACACGAGCAGGAAGCCGATGCGCTCCTCCCGCTGCGGGACGGTCGATGAACGAGCGATCGGCGATGATGCTGTGTCGGTCATGGGTACGACTGTCGATGTTTGAGAACGGCACAATGCGCAAGGGACGACAAAAACGTACCTCATTCGCGTAACGCAAAGGCGCGTGCCCGGCGTGATCCAGAGACCGCCGGCGATTGTGGCAAGTCCGCCTTGCGAAGCGTCACTGGAAATCGAAGGCGCTCAGGCCTGTCACCATCTCGTCGAGGCCAAGCGGGCGCGTCACCGGCGGCTCGGCGCGCGTCAGGCAGCCGACGCGCTCGCAAAGCCGGCAGGCGGGCCCGACCGGCGTCGCCGCTACCGCGCCAGCTCCGCCTTTTCCGGCCGTCGGGCCGGGAAGTGCCGCACCGTAGACGATGTCGTCGCGAAAGCCGATGTCGCACCCCAGCAGCAGCGCAGTACGGCGCGGCCGCTCGGAGAACGCGCCTTGCGGCCCCTCCAGCGTGCGGGCGATGCAGAGGAACTCGGCGCCGTCGGGCATTTCCACCGCTTCCACGAAAATCTGGCCGGGCTGGCTGAAGGCGACGTGCACGGGAAGCTTGGGACAAGCGCCACCGAAGCGGCTTTGCGGAAAGCCCAGGCTGCCGGCTTTGCGGAAGCGATTGCCGGCATTGTCGATCTCCAGCATGAAGAACGGCACGGCCGAGGCGCCTTGCCGCTGCAGCGTGGTCAGCCGGTTGGCCGCCTGCTCGAAGGAAACGCCGAAGCGCGAGCGCAGCACGTCGATATCGTAGCGGGCACGAACGGCCGCCGCGTGGAAAGCCTGGTAAGGCATCATCAGCGCATGCGCCGCGTAGCGCCCGAGTTCGAACCGCGCGAGGCGGCGGGCCTCATCTGTGGACAGTTTCAACGCCTGGATCTCGCCGGCTATCGCGACGGTCATGCGGATCAGGCATGCCTCCATCGCCATTTCGCGTAACTGGTCGAACGGCGACAGGCGCTCGGACAGGAACAGGCGCTGCGAATGGCGATCGTAGCGGCGGCGCCAGTTCGGCATGGTGGCGACCGGCAGCACCTTGACGACGATGCCGTATTCGCGCTTCAGCCAGCCCTTCAGCGCAGCAGACAAATCATCGCCGGGATCGAGCACCGAAGTGAACGCTTCCGCCTCTTCCTCGATATGCGCAAAATGGTTCGGCCGACGCTCGAAAATCTCATGCACCTCGTCGATCGGCAGGCGGGCGCTGGAAAGCGCCGTCACCCGCCCCTCGCGCGCAAGAAGCTCGTTGAGATCGGACAGGCGCTCGGCCTGTTCGCGATAGGCACGGAACAGTTTTATCACGGCCGCGGAGGCATTGGGCGCGGCTTCGGCAAGCTCGATCAGTTCCTGGTCTCCCGGCAATTCGCCAGCCAGCAGCGGATCGGCAAACACTTCCCTCAAGGCCGCGACAGAGCCGCCCGCTTCGCCCTGCAGCTCATGCGGATCGACCTTGTAGACGGACGCCAGCTTCAGGATCAACTGCACCGTCAGCGGCCGCTGGTTGCGCTCGATCAGGTTGAGATAGGATGGCGAGATGCCGAGGCCTTCGGCCATTGCCGTCTGGGTCAGGCCCTTGGCGTTGCGGATGCGGCGGATACGCGGCCCGGCAAATATCTTCTGGTCGGCCATAGGGCTCCTCGACAGGAATTTACATTGCCGTGGCTGCTACGCTTCCATGCGATTTTTACAATAATTACAAATTTACCTCGCCTATCTGTCAAACACAATACAGATTTTCCCTTATTGATGGCCTGATTCTTCGATTTCCATGGTTCTTTTCGCCTCGCACTGTAAATTCGGTCACATTCGAACGCGGCGAGGAATGCCGCCGAGCCGCAAAGAAACAATCCTCCGGAGTAGAGCATGACTGATTTTTACAACCTCGTCCCCTCGGCCCCCGAGGGCCGGTTCGATGGCATCGAACGCCCCTATTCGCCGGAGGATGTGACGCGACTGCGCGGCTCGGTGCAGATCCGCCAGAGCCTGGCGGAAATGGGCGCCAACCGGCTGTGGAAGCTCATCCACGAGGAGGACTTCGTCAACGCGCTCGGCGCCATGTCCGGCAACCAGGCCATGCAGCAGGTGCGCGCCGGGCTGAAGGCGATCTACCTGTCTGGCTGGCAGGTCGCCGCCGACGCCAACACCGCCTCGGCCATGTATCCGGACCAGTCGCTCTACCCGGCCAATGCGGCACCCGAACTCGTCAAGCGCATCAACCGCACCTTGCAGCGCGCCGACCAGATCGAGACCTCCGAAGGCAAGGGGCTTTCGGTCGATACCTGGTTCGCACCTGTTGTCGCCGATGCCGAAGCCGGCTTCGGTGGGCCGCTCAACGCTTTCGAGATCATGAAGGCGTTCATCGAGGCAGGTGCCGCCGGCGTCCATTACGAGGATCAATTGGCGTCGGAAAAGAAGTGCGGCCATCTCGGCGGCAAGGTGCTGATCCCTACCGCGGCCCACATCCGCAACCTCAATGCCGCACGCCTGGCAGCCGACGTGATGGGCACGCCCACCCTGGTCGTGGCGCGCACGGACGCGGAAGCGGCAAAGCTGCTCACCTCCGACATCGACGAGCGCGACCAGCCCTTCGTCGACTACGACGCCGGCCGCACGGTGGAAGGCTTCTACCAGGTGAGGAACGGTATCGAGCCCTGCATCGCGCGCGCCGTCGCCTACGCTCCCCACGCCGACCTGATCTGGTGCGAAACCTCGAAGCCCGACCTGGCGCAGGCGAGGAGATTTGCCGAGGGCGTGCACAGGCATCACCCCGGCAAGCTGCTGGCCTATAATTGCTCGCCTTCGTTCAACTGGAAGAAGAACCTCGACGACGCCACGATCGCCAGGTTCCAGAAAGAGCTCGGCGCCATGGGCTACAAGTTCCAGTTCATCACGCTGGCCGGTTTCCACCAGCTCAATTACGGCATGTTCGAACTCGCCCGCGGCTACAAGGAGCGGCAGATGGCAGCCTATTCGGAGTTGCAGGAAGCCGAGTTCGCGGCGGAGGCCAACGGCTACACCGCGACCAAGCACCAACGCGAGGTCGGCACCGGCTATTTCGATGCCGTGTCGATGGCGATCACCGGCGGACGGTCATCGACCACGGCCATGCATGAATCGACCGAGCACGCCCAGTTCAAACCGGCTGCGGAATAGCAAACCAGGGATCTCGGCAAACGCCCAAGGGCATACAGCAAGGAGAAGACCAATGGCATCGATAAGCCGCGTCAAGGAACGGGCCGAAGAGCAGTCGACCACGATGAGCATCGACCAGCAAGCGACGATCCGCATGCTGGCCAACGATCTGCACCGGCTCAACCAGTCGGTGATGAAGGCGGTGGAAGCCGGCGTCTCGGTCGAGCTGGTGCGCTCGGCACGACACCATGGCGGCGACGGCAATTGGGGGGACCTGTTGATCCCGGTCATCGTCACGCAGCAAAGCCATGGCTGATCGAAGATCGCGCAGGCCCGCCTCTCACCTGCGCCGTGTATGCGCAGGTGAATTTTATTTTCATGCAACCAAGGAATGGACAGAGCAGTACAGTACTGTTGCTTGAATTGACTGCTGCGGGAATGCTTTCCCCAGCTTTTTATTTCGGCTTGACAGGGACCGCGATCTCACGCCAATTGTCGCCTGATTTCAACTCTGCATTGAAATGGGACGAGTTTCTTGGCTGACTTGGGTGCCCAGTGAAGCGTGACGACGAAAGCGCGAGACATCCGAATCTGGTGAGCCGGGATTCAGCCACGGAGACGATCCGTCAGACCTCGCAGGTGCTCGTTGTCGGCAAGTCGCCGATCAATCGGGTGGTGATTTCCAAGATCGTCGAGCGGTCCGGGCTCAAGCCGATCTCGGAATCACCCGACATGGCGGCGAAGACCTTGCGCTTGCTGGTCCTGGCCGTGATTGTCCTGGACGGCGGCGCCGATAACAGGGACTGCGACACTCTGATGCCCGGCATCGAGATGTTGCGGCGGGCTTCGGGTAAATCGCTCCCTCCGGTGGTACTGCTTTCAACCAAGAACGGCACGCCGGAGAGCCTTGGCCTTTCAAACGTCGTCGACGCGGTGGTGGCCAAACCGATTACGCCCGAGCGCTTGCAGCCGGTGATTGATCGGCTGGTCAACCGCTGAGAGCGGCAAGCAAGCCCTATCCGGCGAGGCTTTCGATCAGTTCGGGTAGTTGTCCGAGATCGGAGATCTGCCGGAAGCGCGGTTCGGCAATGGGCGCTTCGACATGTTCAAGCACCCAGGTCAATTCATGCGGCACATGAACGCCCCAGCCGCCGGCCTCGATGGCCGGCACCACATCGGATTTCAGCGAATTGCCGACCATCATGCTCCTGGCCGGGCCGTCGCCATGGCGACTGAAAACGCGCGCATAAGTAGCCGCGTTCTTGTCGCTGACGATCTCGATCGCGTCGAACAGATCGCCGAGGCCGGACCCGGCCAGCTTGCGTTCCTGGTCGAACAAATCACCCTTGGTGATCAGCACGAGGCGATAGGCGCCGGCGAGCCCTTCCACCGTCTCGCGCGCATGCGGCAAGACCTCGATCGGGTGGCTCAGCATCTCGCGGCCGGCGCCGAGGATCTCCGATATGACCGAAGCCGGCACGCGAGCTTGCGTGACCTCGATCGCCGTCTCGATCATCGACAGCGTGAACCCCTTGATGCCGAAACCGTAGACGGCAAGATTGCGTCTCTCCGCCTCCAGCAGCCGTGCCGAGATATGTTCCTCTTCGCCGTGATCGGCAAGCATGGCGGCAAAGCGCTTCTCGGTCATGCGGAAGAACTGTTCGTTCTGCCACAGCGTATCGTCGGCATCGAAGCCTATGGTGGTCAGTTCGCCGGTCTTCTGCATCGACGCCTTCTCGTATGTGAACGAGGCTGAACCTAATCTCGCAGCCGCGATTTTCAACCGCAACGGCCAATGCCGGCTGCTCCCCTTCCCTTCGGTCGCCGGGCACAGCTATACTCCCAAATCCGCAACCCAATCTGGTGAATGATGCCGCCTGCAAAAAAGGAAGTCCGTCCGTCGAGCCGCGGAGGGCGCGCCCGCACGCCTGCCTTCGTGAAAAACCTGCGTGGTGTGAAGAACTGGAAGGAAGTCAGCGAATGGCTGCAATGGCGCGGCATCGAAGACATCGAATGCATTACGCCTGACCAGGCCGGCGTTGCCCGCGGCAAGATGATGCCGTCGAAGAAATTCACCTCCAACACCTCGCTGGCGCTGCCTTCAGCCGTGTTCATGACCACCATCTCAGGCGGCTATCCCGAGGACGGCAACGGCTTTCATTATCCCGAGGACGACGGCGACCTCAAACTCATGCCGGACCTGTCGACGCTGACGGTGGTGCCCTGGGAGGAAGACCCGACGGCCGCCGTTATCTGCGACCTCGTCCACCAGGATGGCCGCTCGGTGGAATTCACGCCGCGCAACGTCTTGAAGCGTGTTCTGGCCGCCTATGACAGGCGCGGGCTGAAACCGGTGGTGGCGCCCGAGATCGAGTTCTATCTGGTGCGCAAGAACCCGGATCCGGATTATCCGCTGACGCCGCCCGTCGGCCGTTCGGGGCGGGCGATCGGCGGCGGCGCCGGTTATTCGATCGCCGGCGTCAACGAGTTCGACGAGCTGATCGACGACATCTATCATTTTTCCGAAAGCCAGGGCCTGGAGATCGACACGCTCATCCATGAGGAGGGCGCCGGCCAGCTCGAGATCAATTTGCGCCACGGCGATCCCGTCGAACTCGCCGACCAGGTGTTCATGTTCAAGCGCACTATTCGCGAGGCGGCGCTGAAACACGAAATCTACGCCACCTTCATGGCCAAGCCGATCCAGGGTCAGCCGGGCTCCGCCATGCACATCCATCAGTCGATCATCGACAAGAAGACGGGCAAGAACATCTTCTCGGCCGAGGACGGCTCGGAAACCGAGGACTTCTTCCATTTCATCGGGGGCATGCAGAAGCATGTGCCGAACGCGCTGGTCATGTTTGCGCCCTACGTCAATTCCTACCGCCGGCTGACGCAGTCCGCCTCGGCTCCGGTCAACAACAAATGGGGCTACGATAATCGCACAACGGCATTCCGCGTGCCGCGCTCGGATCCGGCGGCGCGCCGCGTCGAAAACCGCATCCCCTCCTCCGACGCCAATCCCTATCTGGCAATGGCCGCTTCGCTCGCCTGCGGGCTGATCGGCATCACCAACAAGATCAAGGCCGAACCTCCGGTGCTGACCACCGCCAATGCCGACGAGATCGACCTGCCGCGCAGCCTGCTCGAAGCCGTCGACCTGTTCGAGGGCGACGAGGAACTCTGCGCGCTTTTGGGCAAGTCCTTCGCCGCGACCTATGCGGCGATCAAGCGGGCGGAATTCGAGACGTTCATGGAAGTGATCAGTCCTTGGGAGAGGGAGTATTTGTTGCTGAATGTGTAGGGGAGTAGGGGAGTAGGGGAG
>NZ_JAIUHZ010000013.1:0-125000 GCF_020165355.1 Mesorhizobium sp. BR1-1-6
GTTCCAGCAACAGCGCGAAGAAGCCGTCATGGTCGATGTCGCCCATCACCTTGGCGTTCTTTTCCCGCTTGGTGACGCCCCACCAGTCGATCACGGTCATGCCCATAGTCAGTTCCGAGCTGGTTTCTACGCTGACATTGCAGTTGCGGCCTTTGAACAGCTCCGGTTTCAACAGGTAGGCGATGACGCAGGGGTCATGCAGCGGCCCACCATCGGTGCCGTATTTCTCCTCGTCGAAACGCTCGAAAAACTCCAGCATCTCGGCCGTTGCGGTACCGACCTTGGTGCCGAGCTTGCGAAAGGCCTGGGTGCGCTTGGCGGTGGTCAGCGCCTTGTGGGTGACGTCGAGCGGCATCAGCACGATCGGAATGCCGGATTTCAACACCACCTCGGCCGCGTGCGGATCGACATAAATGTTGAATTCGGCCGCCGGCGTGACATTGCCGCCTTCGAAGAAGCCACCGCCCATCAGGATGATTTCCTTGATGCGCGGCGCGATCCTCGGCTCGCGGATCAGCGCCAGCGCGATATTGGTGAGCGGCCCGAGAGCGCACAGCGTGATGCTGCCGCTCTCTTCCTTCATCAGCGTCTCGACGATGAAATCGACGGCGTACTTATCCTGCAGCTTCATCGTCGGTTCGGGCAATCGTGGCCCGTTGAGGCCAGTTTGGCCATGCACCGCCTCGGCCGTAACCAGTTCACGCGCCAGGGGACGGACGGCGCCGGCATAGACCTTGATGTCGGGTCGGCCGGCCAGTTCGCAGATCTTGCGGGCGTTCTTTTCGGTAAGGTTCAGCGGCACGTTGCCGGCTACGGCTGATATGCCGACGATCTCCAGCTCGGGGCTGCCAAGCGCCAGCAATATGGCGACGGCATCGTCCTGGCCAGGATCCGTGTCGATGATGATCTTGCGTGTTTGGGGCATTTCAATTCCTTGTTTGGCCATGAGCCCATGCGTCCGAGCGAGCATGCGAAACGCATCGAACCGGCCTTGAGCTGCCGAACCGCTCCGCCCGGGGGACGAATCCCGGCGCAGCGCTTCTCCTTGCATCTCACTGCCGTTTCAAGCGCCATGTCGATCATTCTTGTGAGTCCACGACGTGGTCTTTTTGGGCGGGTGTTTTGATGGCTTGAACTTGGTCGTGGGGCGGACCATATCAAGACCATCGGGAAAAATGCCATCTGGGTTTTTCCAGTTTATGTCGCTCTTGAGAGGACAATGTAACATGAGCCGAATGACGCCTTTCTCCAGTCCGCTTCTCCTGGGTTTCGACGCCATGGAAAAGACGCTGGAGCGCTTGGCGAAATCCGGTGACAGCTATCCTCCTTACAACATCGAGCGGCTCAGCGGCGCCGACGGCAAGGCCGAAAGGCTGCGCATCACGCTCGCTGTCGCCGGTTTCGCCGAAAGCGATCTCGATGTCACCACGGAGGAAAACCAGTTGGTCGTGCGCGGTCGTCAGACCGACGATACCGAGCGCGAATTTCTTCACCGCGGCATCGCCGCACGCCAATTCCAGCGCTGCTTCGTGCTGGCCGACGGCATGCGGGTGATCGCGGCGGAGCTGAAGAACGGCCTTTTGTCGATCGATCTCGATCGGCCCGAGTCCGAGCGGCTGGTACGGAAAATAAACATATCGGTGAAAGACTGATCTTTGCCGATGGCTCTCATGCGGGATGGCCTACTGCCCAGGACCAGGGCGGCGTCTCGCGCCAAGGAGGCTTGAAATGACCAGAACTGACCAAAATCCCACCATGACCAGCGGTGAATTCGCCCATCTCGGCGAGGGCTCGGTCGCTTATCTGCGCAAGGTAACGAGCGAGGAACTGCTCGGCCGTTTCCCGGGCATTGGCGAAATCGCGCCCGGCATGGAATTGTGGGCGCTGTTTGCCGCCAACGGCCAGCCGATCCTGCTTTCGGATGCGCGCGATCGCGCGCTGGCCGGCGCCATGGAAAACGACCTGACCACGGTCGCCATTCATTAAGGCGATTTTCCGCTGAAAACGAACGGGGCCGCCCGTGGCGGCCCTCGACCATCGTTTGTCCAGAAAACGTCAGGCCGCGTGCGAGGCCTGGGTGTCCGATAAAAGCGCGTGGATCGCCACGGCGTCGCGCGTTCCCCTGATCTTGGCCACCGTATCGGCGTCGCGCAGCACCCGCGCGATGCGCGACAGCGCCTTCAGATGATCGGCGCCGGCCCCTTCAGGGGCCAGCAGCAGGAACACCAGGTCGACCGGCTGGTCGTCGAGCGCCTCGAAATCGACCGGCGTCTCCAGGCGGGCGAACACGCCGGCGATGCGCTTCACGCCGGCCAGCTTGCCGTGCGGAATGGCGATGCCGTTGCCGACCCCGGTCGAGCCGAGCCGCTCGCGCTGCAGGATGGTGTCGAACACTTCCCGCTCCGGAATGCCGGAAATCGCGGCCGCCCTCTCCGACAGCAATTGCAGAAGCTGCTTCTTGGAGTTCGCCTTCAACGCCGGCAATATCGCCGGAACGTTGATGAGATCGCTCAGATCCATACTTGAAAATCCCTTGTTCGCCTGCCGTCACCAGTCCCCACCCCTCGTGCGGCCGGTTTTATCCCTGTGCGACCTTGGTCGTGGACGGATCGATCCAGCCGATGTTCCCATCCGGCCGGCGATAGACGATGTTGACGTGATTGTTTCCGGCGTTGCGGAAGACGAAGACCGGACTGTCCTTTGTGTCGAGTTCTATGACCGCCGACGCCACCGACATGGTCTTCAGCGTCATGGTCGATTCGGCGACGATGGCCGGCGCAAAATCCTCCGGAATGTCCTCGTCGTCATCGGCGAGTGGCGCCATCACCGTGTAGGCGATATCGGTGAGCTCGCCATTGCCCGAATTGTGCGATTTCAGCCGGCGCTTGTAGCGCCGAAGCCGGGTTTCCAGACGATCCGCCGCGGCCTCGAAAGCCAGCGTCGGGTCCTGGGCATCGCCGGTCGCCTGCAGCGAAGCGCCGGAATCCAGCCGGATCATGCAATCCGCCGAATAGCGCGAGCCCGATTTGATGACGGTGACATGTCCGGCAAAGCCGCGGTCGAAATATTTGCCGATCGCCTCGCCGACACGATCGTTGATGCGCGTACGGAACGCATCGCCGATATCCATGTGTTTTCCCGATATGCGCAGATTCATCTGAAAACTGACCTTCCTTGCTCAGGCTTCAAACTGGCCGGAGTTTATACTCGTGGTCCGTGCGCACAAGCTTTGCGGCGTCACTCGCGCCGATTTAAATCCAAACTTTCCGGTTGATCACAAGCCGCCTTCTTGACCATCCCTAGGCCATTGTCGTGACGGACCATCCGCTAGCGGGCGCCGAGCCCGTCTCATGCGGGCGGGCTTCTAGCCACTTCACCGCAGCTTGTCAATGAAGCACGAACCCTGTGGAAATCGCCGAACCTAGCGCCCGGCGCTGGCAAGGGCCCGCTTCTCGCGCCGGCGCTGCACCGAGGACGGGATATTCATGCCTTCCCTGTATTTGGCGACCGTACGCCTGGCGATATCGACGCCGCTTTCGCGCAACATGTCGACGATCGCGTCGTCGGACAGGACGTCGACGGTTTTTTCCTCGTCGATCAATTGCTTGATGCGGTCACGCACCGCTTCCGACGAATGCGCCTCGCCACCGCCCGACGAGGCGATCGAGGCGGTGAAGAAATAGCGCAGTTCGAACACGCCGCGCGGCGTCAGCATGTACTTGTTCGCGGTGACCCGGCTGACGGTCGATTCGTGCATGCCTATGGCGTCGGCCACCGTGCGCAGGTTGAGCGGCTTCAGCTGGCGCACGCCATGGACGAGGAAGGCATCCTGCTGGCGCACGATCTCCGATGCGACCTTGAGAATGGTCTTTGCCCTCTGATCGAGGCTGCGCGTCAGCCAATTGGCGTTCTGCAGGCACTCGGCCAGGAAATCCTTTTCGGCCTGGTTCTTGGCGTGCGGCGAAACCTGGGCGAAATAGATGTGGTCGACCAGCACGCGCGGCAGCGTTTCGGCGTTGAGCTCGACCGTCCAGCTGCCGTCATTGGCCGCGCGCACCTCGACATCGGCAATGACGGCGTCGCTGGCGCCCCCCGAAAATGCCATGCCCGGCCGCGGATCGAGCGCCCGGATCTCGGCCAGCATGTCCAGCAGGTCCTCTTCGTCGACGCCGCAGATCCGCTTCAGCGTGTGGAAATCGCGGCGCGCCAGGAGTTCGAGATTGGCAATCAGCGCCTTCATCGCCGGATCGAGCCTGTCGCGCACGGCAAGTTGCAGCGACAGGCATTCGGCAAGGTCGCGGGCGAACAGGCCGGCCGGCTCGAAGGTCTGGCACACCGACAGCACCTTGGCCACGGCGTCGGCGCCGCTACCAAGGCGCGAGGCTATCTCAGCCATATCGGCGCGCATATAGCCGGTCTCGTCGAGGCCGTCCGCGAGTTCGCCGGCGATCAGGCGCGCCGCCGGATCGGCGAAAGCGAGCGCGATCTGCTCGCTGACATGATCGCGCAGCGTGATCGCCGTCGCCGCCATGTCGCCGGCATCGAAGCCTTCGGACGAGGACGTGCCGCCATTGCCGGTCGCCGATTTCCACTGTGCCGTGAGGTCTGGTCCGAGCCGCTCGCTGGTGCCCGGGTCGTCCGGGAACAGGTTCTCCAGCGATGTGTCGAGCTTTTCCGAGATCGCCTCGGCGCTCCATCCCGCTTCGGTCTCGAACCAGTCGCCGTCGTCGGCCGTTTCCGGTGCCGCCTCGGTCCTCGGCGCCTGGTCGCTGGCGGCGTCGTCCTGCGGCTCGGCGCGCTCCAGCAACGGGTTGCGCTCGATCTCCTCGTCGATGAAGTGCTCGAGTTCGGCATGGGTGAACTGCAGCAGCCGGATCGACTGCATCAGCTGCGGCGTCATCACCAGCGACTGCGACTGTCGTAGCTGTAGTTTCGCCGCCAACGCCATGGTTCGGTTTCAAACGCCTCGTCTGCATCCGGACTGCCGGAAGGAATTTTCGCGAACCGATAGAAACTGGCCCGGCTTTTGCTTGTCAAGGCAAACGCTAGCAAAACCCGCTTACCGGAGCGTTATCCCGGAGCAAAATCGCGAGAAAGCGGCCCCTGACAGGAAAAAAATCGCGTCAGGAAACAAATTTCACGCTCAAAGCGTGAATCCCTCGCCCAGATAGAGCCGCCGCACGTCGGGATTTGCGACCACTTCATCGGCCCGGCCATGAGTGAGCACCTGGCCGGCATGGATGATGTAGGCGCGGTCGATCAGGCCGAGCGTCTCGCGCACATTGTGATCGGTGATGAGCACGCCGATGCCGCGCGCCGTCAAATGACGCACCAGTTGCTGGATGTCGGCGACGGCGATCGGGTCGATGCCGGCGAAAGGCTCGTCGAGCAGCATGTAGGCCGGGCGCGTGGCCAGCGCACGCGCGATCTCCAGGCGCCGACGTTCGCCGCCGGAAAGCGACATCGACGGCGCCTTGCGCAAATGGCTGATATGGAACTCCTCGAGCAGTTCGTCGAGGCTGCGCTCGCGCTCCTTGCGGCTCTTTTCGACCACTTCCAGCACGGCGCGAATGTTCTGCTCGACGCTGAGGCCGCGGAAGATCGAGGCCTCCTGCGGCAGATAGCCGATGCCCAGACGCGCACGCCGGTACATCGGCATGGAGGTGACATCGAAGCCGTCGATCTCGATCGTGCCCTCGTCCACCGGCACCAGGCCGGTGACCATGTAGAAACAGGTGGTCTTGCCGGCACCGTTCGGACCGAGCAGCCCGACGGCCTCGCCGGCACGCACCCCGAGCGTGACGCCGCTGACCACCTTGCGACCCTTGTAGCTCTTGGTCAGGCCCTTGGCGATCAAGGTTCCCTTGAACTTCGCCTTATCGGCGGTGACCGTGGCCGGAGCCGAAACCTTGCCGGCGGCCCGCCCCGGAAGACGCGCCGTCAGCGACGACAGGCTGGCCATCAGGGGTTCGTCGCTCCCGATTTCGGCGGTGGCGTCATCGACATGATGACACGTCCGCCGCAGCCGTCGACATTGGCGAGGCCGGTCTTCATCTGCACGGTGAGCTTGCAGCCCTTGAGGACATTGGGGCCTTGCGACAGCACCACTTCCTTGCCGGACAGGACCAGCACCTGCGTCTTCATGTCGAAGGTGCCATTGTCACCGGTCGCGATCTGGTCATTCGACTTGATGTAAACTTTTCCGCTGACTTCAAGGTGGTCGATGTTGGCGGAGCCGGTCATCGCCGCTCCCGCTGCTTCCGTCCCCTTTGCGGCCGCGTTCGGGTCCTTGACGTAGTAGACCATCATCTTGCCGGACTTGAGCAGGGTCGGTCCCTGCACGACCGTGACGTTGCCGGTGAACACGGCGACGTTGTCCGCCTGCCGGACCTCCAGCTTGTCGCTCTCGATCTGGATGGGCTTGTCGCCCGACAGTTTGAGCCCGGACGCGCTCTCGGCGCTGGATTGCGCCTGCGCCGGCGCAAGCCCCAGCAAGAGCAGCGCCGAAGCTGCGGCGGCAAGCCGTGTCGAACTAATGAGCCACATTCGCTTCTTCGCCCTTTGCCTCTGCCGCCTTCAGATTGGCGGGATCGATATTGACGCGCACCTTGTTCTCGAACACCAGAACCTTGCCATTGTCCTGCACCGACAAGGAATTCGCGGTGATCTGCGACCCGTCACGGCTGACGTCCACGGGGTCATCCGTCTTCATAGTGCCTTTGCCCATGTCGAGGAAGACCGATTTGAACTTGGCCTGAAGGCCGTCGGTCGTGGCGATCGTGACGTCGCTGGTCAGGTGCATCGTATTGCCGTCGCGATCGTAGGTGCCATGCGTGGCTTTGATCGCAGCGACATTGTCGGCCGCGATCGGCACCTTGGCGTCGATGCCGTCGAGTTCGATGATGCCTTGCGTGCTGACGTCCTGTATGGCGCGCAATGCCGTCATGGAATAGGGCAATTTCTGCTTGGTGAAGCCGTTGAGCTTGGGGTTGGCCATCACCAGCTTGCCGTTGGAAAAGGCGGTGCCTTCCGCCTGGACCGCGACGGACACCGGTGCGGCGAGGTAGGAATAGACCGGGAAGGCAATGGCGATCAACGCCGCCAGCACCGGCACGGCGAATTTGAGCACGCGCACCCGGCGCGAATGCCGCCGTGCGCGATCGAACGCGTCCCCCCTCGCCGGGCCGTCCGCCGGGGGAGCCAACTCCGTCTCGGTGCTGCTCGCTTCACTCGTTCGCGCTAACATAACTGCTTTCTTCTAAAACCCCTGCCCCGCCGGGCAACACCGCCTATAGGTGGGACGTCGGCGCTTTCAAGCAAGCACAAGCCGACGAAAACCGCGAAAATGTGACAGTTGCTGTCGTGCAGATCAGAACGGATCAACACCGACAGCCCTGCTTCATAGCAGAAATAGACGTCTGGCGTACATTTTTCGTTACCATCGGCTCTCCCCTTATCTGCCGTTCGTTTCACGGACCAATCACGAAACCGACGTCTTGGCGGACGCTGACGCGCACTTGCCTCGCGTGCGCCGCGCGCGGATTGCCGCGTCATGCGCAGACGGAACTGCTTCCAGACCGGGACGTCATGGTCTAAAAGCATCTCTTTCCATCGACCGTGAGGCTGACCATGGCATTGAGAGCCGACGACCTGATCGACCGCCGCCGCTTGCGGCGTAAGCTGACCTTCTGGCGCGCTGCGGCCATCGCCATCGTTGCGCTCGGCGTCATTGCGATCTCGGCCTGGTTCTATCGCGACGATTTCGGCGGCTCGGCCGTCGATCATATCGCCAAGGTCAGGATCGAAGGCACCATAACCGAGGACGACGAACTGATCGAGCGGCTGGAAGCCATCCGCAAGTCGCCGAGGGTGAAAGGCGTGATCCTCGCCATCGATTCCCCCGGCGGTACCACCGTCGGCGGTGAATCGATCTATGAGGAGGTGCGCAAGCTCGCCGCCGACAAGCCTGTCGCGGCCGAGGTCGGCACGCTCGCCGCGTCGGCCGGCTACATGATCGCGAGCGCCACCGATCACATCGTCGCCCGCAAGACCTCGATCGTCGGCTCGATCGGCGTGTTGATCCAGTATCCTGATGTCAGCGGCCTGATGGACAAGCTCGGCGTCAAGCTGGAGGAAGTGAAATCCTCGCCGCTCAAGGCCTCGCCCTCGCCTTTCAAGCCGACCAACGACGACGAGCGCGCCATGGTCCGCAAGCTCATCCTCGACAGCTACGACTGGTTCGTCGGCATCGTCGCCGAACGCCGCAAGATGACCCGCGAGCAAGCGCTGGCGCTCGCCGACGGATCGATCTTCACCGGTCGCCAAGGGGTCGCCAACGGCCTGATCGACGCCGTCGGCGGCGAGACCGAGGCGATCGACTGGCTGGCGACCAAGGGCGTCGACTCGAAACTCAAGGTGGTCGAATGGAAGGACACGGAGCGGCGCGGCGGCTTCCTGTTTTCCAAAGCGATGGTGCGCACGATCGCCGGCGCGCTCGGCCTGCCGGACTACAGCGGCGATATCATCCATGAACTTGGCGCCGACCGCTTGTTTCTTGACGGTCTCGTTTCCGTCTGGCACCCTTGAGATGCCGTTTGGGGTGGATGAAAAAGCAAACAAAATCATCCTCATAATTTCGACCGCACCGATTTCAGGGGACCCGTCCGATGATCAAGTCCGAACTTGTGCAGATTATTGCCACGCGCAATCCGCATCTTTTCCTGCGCGACGTTGAAAACATCGTCGGCGCGATTTTCGACGAGATCACCGACGCGCTCGCCGAAGGCAACCGGGTCGAATTGCGTGGCTTCGGCGCCTTTTCGGTGAAAAACCGCCCCGCCCGCACCGGCCGCAACCCGCGCACTGGTGAATCCGTCGAGGTCGAGGAGAAATGGGTGCCTTTCTTCAAGACCGGCAAGGAACTGCGCGAAAGGCTGAATGGCGGAAAGTAGGCGCGACGCCAGACCGGCCCTTCCCGGGAGGTCGGTTTCCGACGGAAAACATCATGCTCAATCGCTTCATGCTCATCGTGGTCTTCGTGCCCCTGGCGATCATCCTGATCGCGTTGGCCGTCGCCAATCGCGAACTCGTCGCCTTCACGCTGGATCCATTCAATCCCGGCAATCCGGCGCTGACGCTCACTTTGCCGCTGTTCATCTTCCTGTTCCTGGCCCTCGCCGTCGGCATGGTCGTCGGCAGCCTGGCGACCTGGGTCAAGCAGGGACGCTACCGCAAGCTGGCGCGCCAGCGCGGCGTCGAGGCCGAGAACCTGCGCCAGGCGATCGGCCGCACCCCGTCGACACCGCAGGGACCGGTGCTGCCGAAGCCGACCAACTGACCGCCGCACGGGCTGTGGGTTCTCGGGCCCGCGATTTTCTTCACGGAGTTTCCCATGCTGACCATTTCGGCCGCAGAGGTCGACCAGTCGTTGACCTTCCCGGGCCTAGTGGAGACGCTGCGCGTGGCTTTCCGTGACGGCGCGGTGCAACCTGTCCGGCACCATCACACGGTCGAACGGCCGGACGGTGCGGCCTCGACCTTGCTGCTGATGCCGGCCTGGACCGACTTCAACGCAGCCGGCATCTCGGCCGGGGGACACATCGGCGTCAAGATCGTTACCGTCTCGCCCGACAACAATGCCATCGGCAAACCGGCGGTGATGGGGGTCTATCTCCTGCTCAACGGCGCCACCGGCGAACCGGAGGCCCTGATCGACGGCCAGCGGCTGACGCAATGGCGCACGGCCTGCGCCTCGGCGCTCGCCGCATCCTATCTGGCGCGCGAAGACGCTTCCCGGCTGCTGGTGATCGGGGCCGGTGCGCTGTCGCCATTCCTCGCCAAGGCGCATTGCGCCGTGCGGCCGATCAGGACCATCCGCATCTGGAATCGCACCTTGGACAACGCCGAGAAGGTCGCCGCCGGACTGCGCGCCGAGGGCTTCGCGGCGAGCGCAGCGACCGATCTCGACGCCGAGCTCGGCCAGGCCGATATCGTCTCGTCGGCGACGATCGCCACCGATCCGCTGATCAAGGGCGCCCGCCTGAAGCCGGGAAGCCATGTCGACATGGTCGGCGGCTTCACCCCGACAATGCGCGAAAGCGACGACGAGGCGATAGGGCGCGCCCGGGTCTATGTCGACACCCGCGCCGGCGCCACCAAGGAAGCGGGCGACATCGTCATACCGCTCGCTTCCGGCGTGCTGAAATCGGAAGCCATCATAGCCGATTTGCACGAGCTGGCGCGCGGTCAGAAGCAAGGGCGCCGGAGCGCCGACGAGATCACGCTGTTCAAGTCGGTCGGCGCCGCGCTCGAGGACCTTGCCGCCGGCATTGCCGTCTACAAGGCGCTCAGGACCTAGCTTACTGTCCCGGCTGGTTAGCGCCCATAGCTTCGGCGATTACGGCGAAATCGGCCGCGCTTATCGAGAACAGGCCGAAGCGCAGTTGATACCCCCAATTCGGCTTGCCGGCCGTGAAGTCCAGCCTGTCGAGCAATGGCTTGATCGGCGCTTCCCCGGCCGCCGCCCAGTCGACGTCGCGGCGAAAGGGCGTGAAGCCGCCGCCCATGTCGCCTTGATAGGGTTCTCCCTCCCGTACCGTGCCGATCGCCGTGAACACCCGCAGCCCGTCTTTCTCGCCCAAAATCGTTGTCGGCGAATAATAAACAATGCCGTCCCCGGGCTGCATCCGCCGCAGCGGCGCCGCCTTGCCGTGGTTGACCTGCATAAAGCCGCCCTCGCGGCCGCGCCGGACGTGCTGCGCCGACGCCACCGCGATCCAATACGCGCTCATTCCTGCTCCCCGTCGGCCTGCTGCCCGTCCGACAGCCAGTAGACCCGCAGGCGATGGTTGTCGGGATCGAGCGCAACGAAGGTGCGGCCGAAATCCATGTCGGTCGGCGCCTGCAGGATTTTCAGCCCACGTCCGGACCAGTCGGCATGGGCGGCATCGACTGCCTCGGGCGTATCCAGGGCAAAGACGATCTCGGCGCCGCCACCGGTCGCTGCCGCCGCCGGTTCCACCGTATGCCTCGACCAGAGACCGAGTTTGAAACCGTTGGCGAGCACGAACAGCACGAATGTCGGCGCGCTTTCGACCGGCTCGCGGCCGAGCAGAGCGCTGTAGAAGGCGCCGCTACGCTGCGGCTGGTCGACGTAGAGGATGACGAAATTGGGGGTGACCATGTCTGTTCTCCAGGGGTTTCGACCAGGACAGACATAAAGCGCGCCACTGTCAGATTCTGGCAGTATGCGTAACGAGAGGCGCCGTAGACAGCTTACAACCGCTCCTGCCGTGGGGTGTCGAGCGTCGCCCGCCATTCCTTCAGCAGCGCCTGACGGCGGCGCGGATAGCGCAGATCCGTCGTCTTGAGCTCGGCTATGCGGTCGGCGCGAAAATGCCGGAAATCCTGCCGTATTTCGCACCACGCCACCACGACCCGCACCTTGTCGAAGAACCCAAGCGCGAACGGCCACACGATGCGCCGCGAGCCCGCGCCACCGGCATCGCGATAGAAGAAGTCCAGCTTGCGCTCGTTGCGGATCGCCTGCCGCACCAGGCCGAGATCGATGCCTTCGACAGTCCCGCTGGGCGGCCCGACCAGCAGTGCGGTGGCGTCGAGATCCTCGCGCAGATCATCCGGCAGCACCGACGCGATCTTGGCAAGCGCGTTGACGGCCGCTACCGAAAGCCGCGAATCCGGCTGCTTGGCGACCCAGCGCGAACCGAGCACAATTGCCTCGATCTCCTCGTCGCTGAACATCAACGGCGGCAGCATGAATCCGGGCTTCAGCACATAGCCGAGCCCCGCCTCGCCATCGATCGGCGCCCCCTGGCCCTGCAGCGTTGCGATGTCGCGGTAAAGCGTGCGAATTGAAATCCCGAGTTCGTCGGCGAGCGACTGCCCGCTCACCGGCATGCGATGCCGGCGTAATGTCTGGATCAGGTCGAGCAGGCGTTCGGAGCGGGACATATCGAAGATTTGCCTGTTTCTTTGACATTGGTCCATCGCAAGCCGACATGATCAGGCGACGCTTGCGCGGCGGACTTGGTTGCGAAGCCGGTTGCCCTATGTCAAAAGCGGCCACGCCTCGGAGATGCTCCTGCTTGAAATCTTTTCGCGACAAACGCCGCGACAGCCGTCCGCCCGCAAAAAGCGGTGCACAACGGGTGCGTCCGCATGAAGGCCGTGGAACGGCCAGGCCGCAGGAGCGGCCCGAGGCCAAGGTCGACGAGCGCCCCGAGCAGAAGTCGGCGCCCCGCATCCTGGCCCGTCGCGACGGCGCTCTTCCGGCCGAACAGCTTCCGCTGATCCTCGAAGTGGCGCCCAATGCCGATTATGCGCTGCTTGACAGCGGCGCCGGCCAGAAGCTCGAACAATACGGTCCTTATCGGATCGTCCGCCCCGAGGGCCAGGCGATCTGGCAGAAGGCGCTACCGGCAAGGGAATGGGACCGCGCCGACGCTGTCTTCACCGGCGATACCGACGAGGAAGGCATTGGCCGCTGGCGCTTCCCCGGGACGCCGCTCGGCGAGACCTGGCCTATGAAGCACGACGGCATCGACTATCTCGGCCGCTTCACCTCGTTTCGCCACGTCGGCGTGTTTCCCGAGCAGGCCTCGCACTGGGATCACATGGCCGGACTGATCGCGGCGGCCAGGCGGCCGGTCAAGGTGCTCAACCTGTTCGGCTATACCGGCCTTGCCTCGCTGGTGGCGGCGCGCGCCGGCGCCGAGGTCACTCATGTCGATGCCTCGAAAAAGGCGATCGGCTGGGCCCGCGAAAACCAGGAGATGGCCGGGCTTGGCAACAAGCCGATCCGCTGGATCGTCGAAGACGCGGTGAAATTCGCCGAGCGCGAGGAGCGCCGCGGCAGCCGCTATGACATCGTTCTGTTCGACCCGCCCGCCTATGGCCGCGGCCCCAAGGGCGAGGTCTGGCAGTTGTTCGAGGACCTGCCGGCATTGACCGATCTCTGCCGATCGATCCTGACCCCGAAACCGCTTGCCGTGGTGCTGACCGCTTATTCGATCCGCGCCTCCTTCTTCGCCATCCATGCCCTCATGCGCGACACCTTTGCCGGCATGGGCGGCAGGGTTGAATCGGGCGAATTGATCATCCGCGAAAAATCGGCGGGCCGCGCGCTGTCGACCTCGCTGTTCTCGCGCTGGGTGGCCTGATGAGTGGATATGACGGCGCCCGTCCGGTCGGGCAGGTGAAAGAGGTCACCAGCCTCGCCAATCCGCTGGTCAAGGACATCAAGGCGCTAGCCTTGAAAAAATTCCGCGACCAGCAGAACGCCTTCATGGCCGAGGGACTGAAGCTGGTCATCGATGCGCTCGACCTCGGCTGGCAGATCAGGACCCTGGTCTTCGCCAAGGCCGGACGCGGCAACGCGGCGGTTGAGAAGGTCGCTGCGCGCACGGTGGCTTCCGGCGGCACGGTGCTTGAAGTCTCGGAAAAAGTGCTTGTCGCCATAACCCGCCGCGACAATCCGCAAATGGTGATCGGCGTTTTCTCGCAGAAATTCCTGGCCCTGAAGGATATCCGCGCCGACAATGGCGATGTCTGGGTGGCGCTCGACCGGGTGCGCGATCCCGGCAATCTCGGCACCGTCATCCGCACGGTGGACGCCGTAGGCGCGAAGGGCGTGATCCTGGTCGGAGACACCACCGATCCCTTTTCGGTGGAGACGGTGCGCGCCACCATGGGCTCTATCTTCGCCGTTCCGGTGGCCAAGGCGACGACCGAGGCATTCCTCGCCTGGCGCGGCGGGTTTTCGGGCCTCGTCGCCGGCACGCACCTCAAAGGCGCGGTCGACTACCGCTCGGTGGATTTTTCCCGGGGGCCGGTGCTGCTGATGATGGGCAATGAACAGCAAGGCCTGCCCGAAAGCCTGGCGGCGAGTTGCGACAGGCTGCTCAGGATTCCGCAGGCAGGGCGTGCCGATTCGCTCAATCTTGCCGTCGCCACCGGCGTCATGCTGTTCGAGATCCGCCGCGGCGCGCTGAAACTGGACCCTATGGTGGATTCGCAATGAGGGTTGCCCAATCGTGAAATCATGGTCTCCCTATGCGCTGCTGGTCGTCGCGGCCATCGCGCTCGACCAGTGGATAAAACATTTGGTCGAGATCGGCCTTCCCTTTCAGGAAAAGCTCGATCTCCTGCCCTTCCTGGCGCTGTTTCGCACCTATAATACCGGCATCGCCTTCTCGATGTTCTCATCCTTCGGCGATACCGGGCTGGTGATCATCGCCGTTCTCGTCGTCGCCTTCGTGCTCTATCTGGCCACGCACACGCCAGCGGGCCATGTTATTGCCCGCACCGGCTTTGCCCTGATCATCGGTGGCGCGCTCGGCAATCTGATCGACCGCGCCGTCTACGGCCACGTCATCGACTACATCCTGTTCCACACTCCGGTCTGGTCCTTCGCCGTGTTCAATCTCGCCGATGCCTTCATTTCGGTCGGCGCCGCGCTGGTCGTGCTTGACGAAGTTTTGGGCTGGCGGCGCCAGCCCAAGCCCCAGGGTCCCGACGCCTGACCGATTGACCCGGCGCGGCCGCCGCAGCAGAGTCCAAACGTCGATAGATCGAGGAGAGAAAAATGCCCGAAACCTTCAAAGCCATCCTCGTTTCGCGCGACGCCGAAAAGAAACAGTCGGTGGCGGTGACCGACCTCACCGAAGCCGATCTCATGGACGGTGACGTCACCGTCGCAGTCGAAGCGACGACGGTGAACTACAAGGATGGGCTCGCAATATCAGGCAAGGCGCCGGTCATTCGCCGCTGGCCCTTGGTGCCAGGCATCGATTTCGCCGGAACGGTCTTATCCTCTTCCCATCCCGACTGGCGCAAGGGAGACAAGGTCATCCTGAACGGCTGGGGTGTCGGCGAGACGCATTTTGGCGCCTATGCCGGGCGCGCCCGCGTCAACGGCGACTGGCTGGTGCCGCTCCCCGACGGCATCAGCGCGCATGACGCGATGGCGGTCGGCACCGCCGGCTATACCGCAATGCTGTGCGTCATGGCACTGGAGCGGCACGGCATCGTGCCCGATCGCGGGCCCGTGGTGGTGACGGGCGCGGCCGGCGGCGTCGGCTCGGTCGCGGTCTCCATCCTGTCCAGCCTGGGCTATCACGTCATTGCCTCGACAGGGCGCAATGCCGAAAGCCCGTATCTCATCGATCTTGGCGCCGCGGAGGTGATATCGCGCGACGAACTCAGCCAGCCGACCAAGCCGCTCGCCAAGGAGCGTTGGGCGGGCGGCATCGATTCCGTCGGCAGCCACACACTGGCCAATGTGCTCTCTATGACCTCCTATGGCGGTGCCGTCGCGGCCTGCGGCCTGGCCGGCGGCATGGACCTGCCGTCGAGCGTGGCACCTTTCATCCTGCGCGGCGTTTCGCTGCTCGGCATCGATTCGGTGATGGCGCCGAAACCGGTGCGGCTCGAGGCCTGGCGCCGCATCGGCGCCGACCTGGATCTGCGCAAGCTCGCCAGCCTGTCCACGACCATCGGCTTCGACGACATCATCGACGCCGCGCGCGACATCGTCGACGGCAAGATCCGCGGCCGCGTCGTCGTAGACATGCAGTGAGTTCGCCGGGGTAAAACAACCTATCCGCTAAAATTCGAACGATCCCCCGTAGGCTTCCATAATTTCTGTCCGGTAGGGTTTTCGCATGGTCGCGGAATCCGGCATCCAGGAAGCGGAGACTGGCGAAGACGTCGATGCGGTACCCGCGCCGGCGTCGGCGCGGCGGTTCGTCGCCGCACCGCCGCTGGCGCCTGAGCCGCAACAGGCCAGGAATCAGCCGCGATTGGCCGGCCGCGAAGGCTTGCCGCTGTTGACCTTCGTCGCCATCATCATGCTGGCGGGGCTGACGCACCTGACCGGCGCACCGATCTTCATCAGCCTCGCTTTGCTGGCGACCGGCCTTGCCGGCTTCGGCCTGCACCTGCGCGCCAGAAGGAACGAATACCGCACCGCCGCGCTGCTTGATGAAACCACGGCTCGCAGCCGTGCCGAGATCGAGACGCTGGCCGATCGCATGTGGGAGATGCAGGAGAGCGAAGAGCGCTTTCGCGGCCTGATCGACGCGCTTGGCGATCTCGTCATTCATCGCGACCGCGACGGCTATATCGTCTATGCCAACAAGGTGTTCGCCGATCTCGTCGAGCTCGACCAGCGCGACCTCGCCGGCAAGACCCTGGCGGAACTTGGCATCGAAGTCGGTATCGTTCCCGACGCCGCCTTTTCCGACCATGAATGCCTGAGTTCCACCGACGTCGCCATCCGCACCCCTGGCGGTTCGCGCTGGTTCTCGTGGATCGAACTGTCGGTGCGCGACAAGGACAGCGGTTCTGTCTCGCATCGCGCCATCGCCCGCGACATCACCGCCCGCAAGCGTGCCGAATCCTCGCTGATCACCGCGCGCGAGCGGGCCGAATACGCAAGCCAGGCCAAATCGCGCTTCCTCGCCACTGTCAGCCATGAAATCCGCACGCCGATGAACGGCATCATGGGCATGGCCAGGCTGTTGGCCGATACCAGCCTGTCGCCGGAGCAGCAGACCTATGTCGGCGCCATTTCGACCTCGGCCAGCGCGCTGCTGGCCCTCATCGAGGACCTGCTCGACTATTCCAAGATCGAGGCGGGACGCTTCGATCCCGAACCGCAGCCAATGTCGGTGCGCGAGATCGCCGACAACGTTGTCGAGCTCCTCGCCGCGCGCGCCTTCTCCAAGGATATCGGCCTCGGCTGCCATGTCGAGCCCGACGTGCCGCAATTGATCACCGCAGATCCGGGCCGGGTCAGGCAGGTGCTGCTCAACCTGATCGGCAACGCCATCAAGTTCACCGACAGCGGCGGCGTGCTGGTGAGTATAGCGCGCGCCCGCACTGAAACCACCGACCGCATATGCTTCACCATCGCGGATACCGGGCCAGGCCTGCATGAAGACGACATGGAGCGCATTTTCGAGGAGTTCGAGCAGGCCGACGGTACCTCGACGCGCGCGCATGGCGGAGCCGGTCTCGGTCTTGCCATCTCCAAGCGCCTGGTGACCGCCATGGGCGGCACGATTTCCGTCTCCAGCCGGTTGGGTCAGGGTTCGGAATTCGTCTTCGATATCCCGGCCATCTCCGCGAGCGAGCCACCACCCGGCCGGGTGGACGCGCTTCAGGGCAGGCACGCGGTAATCCTGTCGAGAAATATCGTCGAGGCCGACGCCATCGCCCGCAGCATCCGCGCCAACGGCGGCGCGGTCGATATCGCCACCACCGTGGCGCAGGCGGCATCGTTCTCCGGCGATTGCGACGTGCTGCTGGTCGACGCGGCCATGGAAGAGGGCGACGGAAGACTGCTCAAGCGGCTGCGCCAAAGCGGTTTTTCCGATTGCGAAGCCATCACGCTGATCGCCCCGACCGATCGCGGCATGCTCGGCGAGTTCCGCGCCAGCGGCTACGCGACCTTCCTCGCCAGACCGGTGCGAGGCGGAACACTTTTGCGTGTGCTTCTGAGCAGTCATGCGCCGGCGCTTGCCCCGACACGGCCGGAAAAGCCCCACCCGCCGGCGCTTCGCGCCGCCAGTGATCGCCAGCGTGGCCTGTCGGTGCTGATCGCCGAGGACAATGACATCAACGCCATGCTCGCTCGCGCCACGCTGCTGAAGGCCGGTCATCGCGTCAAGGTTGTCGGCAACGGCAAGGCGGCGGTCGAGGCCGTTACCGGTGCCGGACACAAACACCGCTTCGACGTGGTGCTGATGGACCTGCACATGCCGGTGATGGATGGGATGGACGCCATCGCCGCCATCCGCCGTCATGAGGAGGAGACCGCCGTGCCGCCAGTGCCCATCATGGTGCTGTCGGCCGACAGCCAGGAAAAGACCCGCCATGCGGTGCTCGCCCACGGCGCCAGCGGCTTTGTCACCAAGCCGCTCGACCCCGATGCACTGGTCGACGCCATCGAGGGGCAGGTCGCCGCCTGAGACTTTTTTTCATCCATCTCCTGCCGAGCGGCGCCACCTTGCTTTTGCATAACGTAGCCGGTTGACCGTATTCGCCAGCCGACGAAGTATTGCCCGCGACGCCGTATCACGGTACTGTCACAATCCTGTTGCACCTACACCGTATCCCCGTGCCAAGAGGGATGGCTCGAAGGAGAATCACTCGTGCATACAGTTATGCCGGAATGTGACACTCGGCCGAACGCCGGCGGCGCCTTGCTTGCCGGGCGCAATGTCGATTCCGTCACAAAGGGCGCAGCGCTCGGCCGTATCGGCAACCTCGAAGTGCGGCTGGCCCGCAACGAGGCCGAGATCGCGGCCGCGCAGGAAGTGCGCTACCGGGTATTCTACGACGAGCTTGGCGCCAGGAAGAACCTGTTTCAGGTGCAGGACCGCCGTGATGCCGACCGCTTCGATCCGCACTGCGATCACCTGCTCGTCTTCGATACCTCGCTTTCCGGCCCCGAACATCGCCGCATCGTCGGGACCTACCGGCTGCTGCGGCAAGAAATCGCTGCGGCCGCCGGCGGCTTCTATTCCGAAGGCGAGTTCGAGCTGACCAAGCTCATCGCCCGTCACCCCGGCCAGCGCTTTCTCGAGCTCGGCCGCTCCTGCGTCCTGCCGGAATACCGTTCGAAGCGCACCATCGAGGCATTGTGGCAAGGCATCTGGGCCTACATCAACCACTACGGCATTGGCGTGATGACCGGCTGTGCGTCTTTCCAGGGCACGGTGCCGGCGGCCCATGCCGAGGCGCTCACCTATCTGGCGCATCACTGCCGCACGAATTCGGCCTGGGACGTGCGCGCCGTCGCCGGGCGCTATTGTTCCATGGACCTGATGCCGATCGAGGCGGTCAATGCCAAGGCAGCGATCGCTGCGATGCCGCCCTTGGTCAAGGGCTATCTCAGGGTCGGCGCCCGCATCGGCGACGGCTGCGTCATCGATCGTGAATTCTCGACGGTCGATGTGTTCGTGGTGATGCCGGTCAAGGAGATCGGCGCCCGCTACGTCAATTATTACGGCGGGGAAGCGCAGCGTTTTGCGGCGTGATCGGTAGTCAGTAGTCAGTAGTCAGTAGTGAAGACATCATAATTTACACCTACTGATTAACCCTAATCACTACTCACTACTCACTAATCACTAACCCCTAATCCCTTCTCTCACGAAATATCCTCCGGCCGCCTGCCGGGCCGGCTCTTGTAGGACGCAAACGACCAGCCGAATTTGAGCGCGCCGCCGCGCACGGCGAATGCCGCGGCGAAACCGGCCAAGCCTGACACGATCTGCGGCAGTCCGGCGACATCGCCCAATGTGAAGATCGACGCGCCAACCAGGGCGGCCGTAACATAGATTTCCGGCCTCAACAGCACCGAAGGCTCCCCTGCCAGCACGTCGCGCAGGATGCCGCCGAATGTGGCGGTCAGCACGCCGGTGATGACGGAAACGACCGGCGAACCGGTGATGGCCAACCCTTTGGCCGCACCCATCACCGAAAAAGCGGCCAGCCCGACGGCGTCGAGCCAGAGCAGCCACTTCCAGCGGGATTCGACACGGTGCGCGCTGAAAAAGACCAGCACCGCAACCGCCGCGCAGATCAGCACATAGCTGGAATTGGCGATCCAGAAAACCGGCAGGTTAAGGATGAGGTCGCGAAGAGTGCCGCCGCCGATGCCGGTGACGCACGCCAGGAAAAGGAAGCCGATAACGTCGAGCTGCTTGCGCGACGCGGCAAGCGCACCTGTCGCCGCGAAGACCGCAACGCCGGCATAGTCGAGAAGCGCGATGGGGTTCAAGGGCGGGACCAGGGAGTAAGGCAGCAGGGGAGTAGGGGAGTAGGGGAGTATGTTTAGCACGAAGCCGTACTGTTGATACGCCCCTTACTGCCTTACTGCCTTACTGCCTTACTGCCCTATTCCCTATTCCGCCAACTACGCATCCTTCTCCGCCTGCTCGTTGACGGGCCCCGGCTCGACCGGCGCTTCGCCAGCGGCGAGTTTCGGGCCGCCCTTGGCAACGCCGACCATGGCCGGGCGCAGCACCCGCTCCCCGATCGAATAGCCCGGCTGCACGACCTGCACCACCGTGTTGGCCGGCACATCGGGATTGGGCACTTCGAACATGGCCTGGTGGAAATTGGGATCGAACTTCTCGCCTTCCGGCGCGAGCTTCTTGACGCCGTGCCGCTCCAGTGCGGACAGCATGGCACGCTCGGTGAGATCGACGCCGTCGATCAGCGCCTTGAAACCCGCATCGCCGGACGCCTTGGCCTCGGCGGGAATAGCGTCCAGCGCGCGGCGCAGATTGTCCGAAACCGACAGCATGTCGCGGGCGAAGTTCGCGACCGCATAGGTACGCGCGTCATGCACGTCGCGCGCGGTGCGGCGACGCAGGTTCTCCATCTCGGCCGCAACGCGAAGCGCCCTGTCCTTCAGCTCTTCATTCTCCTTCAGGAGCCGCACAACCGCTTCATAATCGCCATCGACGCCACCTTCCGTGCGCTCGGCATTGGCTTCGGTCGCCTCAATTTCGTCGGGCGCGCGTTCGTCTTTTGCCTGGTCGCTCATCGCCGTTTCCCATCATCTCGAATAGTGTGGATTTTGAGCCCGATATCGAGGTTTGGTGGGCAAAAATCAAGGGGTAAGCGAAGGCACGCGCCCAGCCGTTCAAACCGAATGGCGATCAGTGCGATGCTTCGATTTTAATTCAAACTTTACCATAGCTTCCACCTTTGCTTGCCCCGGCGGCGCGATCGGGGAACCATTTGCTGGCTGGAGGATTTTCGAACCGACACAGGATTTTTGAAATGACACCCCGCGACAAGGGCGAAAAGAAAGATCGGATCGCCGCCGAAATCCGGCGCCAGCTAGGCACGGCGGCGGTGAGACGCTTTCTGCATGCGCTGCCGGCCTTTCGCGCCGAGAAAGACATTCCCGACCGCTTCCGGCACCAGCTCGAACGTCTCGACGGCCTGGAAAACAGCATGGCTGGCGGCGCGCGCCATTGATGCATGTGACCGGATGCGATCCGGGTTGGCAGAGTTGCAAGGGTTAGAACAGAACCTGAAGTCGCGGGCTGGATCGAGGATCCCGCGCCCCATCGCGACAATTACGCGCGGTAATTTCTCGTGATTAGCCTTGCGGGAGCCGGGCCCCTCCGCCTATGCTTCATGATGAACATGATTTCCCCTGAGACTGCCGCCAACAGTAAGCGCGCCTGGTTGAAGATCCTGGCGCGCTACAAGAAGCCGGACAGGCGGCGCAGCGCCGTCGAACTGGCGATCACCCTGATCCCTTTCGCAGCACTCTGGGCGCTGTCCTCGATCGCCTTTGCCTATGGCCATTGGTGGGGGCTGGTGCTGATCTTGCCGGCGGCGGGCTTCCTGGTGCGGATTTTCATGATCCAGCACGATTGCGGGCACGGATCTTTCTTCGCCAACCGCACCGCCGATGACTGGATAGGCCGCGTCCTGGGCGTGCTTACGCTGACGCCTTATGATTGCTGGCGGAGTGCTCATGCCACCCATCATGCCAGCGCGGGTAATCTCGACGAGCGCGGCGTTGGCGATATCAAGACGTTGACGGTCGCGGAGTACCGGCGGATGTCCTGGAGAGGTCGCCTCGCCTATCGTCTCTATCGCCATCCCTTGGTCATGTTCGGACTGGGGCCGATATGGCTCTTCATCTTCGAGCAAAGGCTGCCGGTCGGGATGATGCGCGGTGGCCTGAAGCCCTGGGTATCCTCGATGGCCACCAACCTCGCCATCGTTCTGGCAGCGTCGATCCTGATATGGTTCGTCGGTATTGGCGCTTTTCTGGTCGTCCACCTGCCGATCGTCATCCTTGCCGGATCCGCCGGCATCTGGCTGTTCTATGTCCAGCACCAGTTCGAGGAGACCGAATGGGCGAAGGACGATGAGTGGGAGTTCCAGCGTGCCGCCTTGCACGGATCCTCCTATTATGACCTGCCGCCGGTGCTGAACTGGTTCACCGGCAACATCGGTGTCCATCATGTCCATCACCTCTCCGCGAAGGTGCCAGGCTACCGCCTGCAGGAAGTGCTGCGCGATTATCCGGAACTGCGCGGCATAGGCCGCATCACCCTTCTTGAGAGCCTGCGCTGCGTCAAGCTGGCGCTGTGGGATGAAAACAGCGGCAAGCTGGTGTCGTTTCGCCAGGCACGGATGGCGGCGTAGCCATCTTCTGCCTGGCTCTGCTGTCCCCGATCCGCCGGCGGCACCTCCTGTCGTCGTGACGGGAGAGGACAGGCGGCCGCAAACCTGTCGCTGGAAGTGTCGTGACGTCAGCCGGCACGCAGCCGACGCCAGGAGTATTTTGGTCCCTTGGGCTTCGGCACGGCGGCAGGCTGGTAGTAGAGTCCCAATCCGCCGGTGCGGCCTTCGTCCAGCCGCTTCAAGAGCACGGGATTGGAGATTTCGAATTCATCGAAACCGAGCCGCAGCATATGCGGCAGTTGGTCGACCAGCACCTGGCCGGTGGCGCGCACGGCACCTTCGAAATGATGTCGGCTGCACAGCAATTCGCCCTTTGAGAAGGAGCGGCCATCGCTGAACGACGGAAAAGCCAGCGCCACCAGCGACAGTTGGTCGAGCAGGCCAGCAATCCTTTCGAGCTGATCGCCGGGTTGCAGCACGACACCGATCCTTTCCTTGGCCGACCGGCGCACCTCCGGATCGAGATCGAGAAACGCCTGCAGCGGCAGGATGAAGCGGCCATTGCCGGACAGCGCTTCCGCGCCTTCGGCATGAGCCCACTCATCCTCCCGAAAACCCGTCGGGGTCCAGAGGCGGGTCTCCGGTATCGTCGGTTCAGTCATCGAAATTTCCTAAAATTCAAAGAGCTCAAGGGGGTGTGGAGATTCAAGCAGGCCCGAGTCGAAAACGGTAGCTTCCGAGAGCCGGAGCGGAGCGTACTTGTAGTACGTGAGCCCCCGAAGCCGCCGTTTGCAGGCCGGCCTCACCTGAATATCAGCATACCCTATAACGATGCGTCGGTCAGCGACTTCTCCAGTCCCGACAGGTGAATGCCGCACTCGGTCTTGGCATGGCCGGCCCAGCGGCCGCTGCGCGCGTCCTCGCCCGGCTGCACCGGCTGGGTGCACGGGAAGCAGCCGATCGACAGATAGCCATAGGCGACCAGCGGATTTTCCCGCAGTGCATGCGCGCGCATGTAGTCCGCCTGGTCCGACGTCGTCCAGTGCGCCAGCGGATTGATGCGGATACGTGGGCCGACCGCCTCGAACACCGGAAGTGCTGCGCGCGTCGAGGCCTGGAAGCGTTTGCGGCCGGTGAACCAGGCGCGGAAAGGCGCCACGCCCCGTGCCAGCGGCTCGACCTTGCGCACGTCGCAGCAGGCGTCGGTGTTGGTCTGGTGCAGATTGCCGGTCGGATCGATCCGCTCGAGTGCTGCCTCGTCGGGCTTGATCACCTGGATGTTGGTCAACCCGAAATCGGCGACCAGGGCGTCGCGATAGCCGAGCGTCTCCTCGAAATGCTTGCCAGTATCGAGAAAGATGACCGGCAGCGAGCGATCGACTTCGGAAATCATGTGCAGTAGCACGGCCGAATCGGCACCGAAGGAAGACACCGCGGCAATCTCATCGTGAAACAGGTCGCCTGCCGCGCGTTCGATGATGTCGAGCGGATTCAGGTGGCCGTAAAGCGCGTCAAACCCCGCCGCTTTGGCGGCGATGCCGTCATCGGCGTCGACGATAGGGTCAAGCGGCCTTGGCTTCGCCAGCATAGAGCGCCTCCTTGAACGGCGCGGGACCGACACGGCGGTAGGCGTCGATGAATTTCTCTTGTGAGTTGAGCCGAAGGCCGAGATAGGTCTCGACGATCTGCTCGATGGCGTCGGTGATCTCTTCCGACGAGAAGCCGCGGCCGATGATCTCGCCCACCGAAGTGTTCTCGTCGGCCGAACCGCCAAGCGTCACCTGGTACAGCTCGGTGCCTTTCTTTTCGACTCCGAGAATGCCGATATGTCCGACATGGTGATGGCCGCAGGCATTGATGCAGCCGGAGATCTTCAGCTTCAACTCGCCGATCTCGCGCTGCCGCTCCAGCGAGGCGAAGCGACGCGAGATCTCCTGCGCGATCGGGATCGAACGCGCTGTGGCCAGCGCGCAATAGTCGAGGCCCGGGCACGAGATGATGTCCGATATCAGGTTCGAATTGGCGGTCGCCAGGCCGATATCGACCAGCGCGTCATAGACCGCCTTCAGGTCGGCGCGCGCCACATGCGGCAGGATCAGGTTCTGCTCGTGGCTGACGCGCAACTCGTCGTATCCATACTTCTCGGCGATATCGGCAATCGCTTCCATCTGGCTGTCGGTCGCATCGCCCGGCACTTCGCCGATACCCTTCAGCGAGATGGTCACCGCCGCATAGTCGGGGTGGCGATGCGTCACCACGTTCTGGTCGAGCCAATCCGAGAAGCCCTTGGAATCGAGGCGTGCCAGCTTTACAGCCTCGTCGCCGTCCGGCCGCGCGGTCAGCGCTGGTGGCGCGAAATAGGCGTCGATGGCGCGGATGTCTGCTTCCGGCAGCTTCAACTCGGCGTCCTTCAATTGCTGCCATTCCGCCTCGACCTGGCGCGTGATCTCCTCGACGCCGGTCTCGTGGACCAGGATCTTGATGCGCGCCTTGAACTTATTGTCGCGGCGGCCATGCAGGTTGTAAACGCGCAGGATCGCCGTGCAGTAGGACAAAAGGTCGGCTTCCGGCAGGAAATCGCGGATCTTCCTGGCGACCATCGGCGTGCGCCCCTGGCCGCCGCCGACATAGACGGCGAAGCCGAGCTCGCCGGCCGCGTTCTTCTTCAGGTGCAGGCCGATGTCGTGGGTCTGGATGGCGGCGCGGTCGCGCTCCGCGCCGGTTACCGCGATCTTGAACTTGCGCGGCAGGTAGGAAAACTCCGGATGAACAGATGACCACTGGCGCAGGATTTCCGCATAGGGACGCGGATCGGCGACCTCGTCGGCCGCCGCACCCGCGAAATGGTCCGCGGTGACGTTGCGGATACAATTGCCGCTGGTCTGGATGGCGTGCATCTCGACACTCGCCAGATCGGCCAGGATCGCAGGAATGTCGGACAGCGCCGGCCAGTGGAACTGGATGTTCTGGCGCGTGGTGAAATGGCCGTAGCCCTTGTCGTATTTGCGCGCGATGTGGCCGAGCATGCGCAACTGCTTGCTGTTCAGCGTGCCATAGGGCACCGCGATGCGCAGCATATAGGCGTGCAATTGCAGGTAGACGCCGTTCATCAGCCTGAGCGGCCGGAACTGGTCCTCGGTGATCTCGCCGGCGAGCCGGCGCTGGATCTGGTCGCTGAACTCGGCGACGCGGGCCTGGACAAAATCGTGATCGAACTCATCGTAGCGGTACATGCTTCGTCTTTCAGGGCGCGTCCGCCCGTGTTCACTTCTGGTCTGGGCTTACGCCGCCCGGGAGGCCTGCTTGCCAAGATCGTTGCGAATGGTCGGGCCCGCGGCGCGGATCTTCTCGCGCAACCGCACCGGCTCGACAACGCCGTTCACGATTTCGGCATCGATGAGGTTGACGTCGAGGACTTCGTTGTCGGCGTGGGCCTTGGCACCGATCGCTTCCAGGCGATCCTCGGCCGCCTTGTCATGGGCGAGGTCGGCATGGTCCGCCCTCTCGGCCCAGCCGCCGTCTGCGTACCAGACGGCGATGCCGTCGGCGAGCCGGTTGGCGGTCAGTATCTTCATTGCTGAACTCCCTCGGTGGCAGCTATGGGCGCACCTTCATGCCTGTGTGCCGCGAGCGGTTCGGACCGTTCGAAATTGGCGCCGGCGACCGCATCGCCGATGATGGTCATGACCGGACCTGAGAGATCGGCGCGCGCTTCCAACGACGGCAGGTCGGCAAGCGTGCCGTGGAAACGGCGGCGATTGCCGAGGCTGGCATTCTCGACCACGGCTACCGCCGTATCGGGCGAAAGCCCGGCCTCGATCAGCCGGCCGGCAATCTCCGCGGCCACCGAGCGGCCCATATAGACAGCAACGGTGGCACCCGAAATGGCAAGCTTGGCCCAGTCGGGCAGCGAATTGCCCTTGAGATCATGACCGGTGGTGAACACCATCGAGGAGGAAACCCCGCGCAGCGTCAGCGGCAATTCGAAATCGGCGGCGGCAGCGAAAGCAGCGGTAACGCCCGGAACCACCTCATAGGCGATGCCGGCATCACGCAGCGCCGCCATCTCCTCGCCGGCCCGGCCGAACACCAGGGGATCGCCCGACTTCAGCCGCACCACACGCTTGCCTTCGCGGCCAAGCTCGACCAGCAGCGCATTGATCTCGGCCTGGCTCTTGGTGTGACAGCCTTTGCGCTTGCCGACCGCCAGGCGCTCGGCGTCGCGTCGGCCCATGGCGACGACAGCCTCCGGCACCAGCGCGTCGTGGACGATGACATCGGCCTCCATCAGCAGGCGATGCGCACGCAGCGTCAAAAGGTCCTCGGCACCGGGGCCCGCGCCAACCAGGGCGATATGGCCTGAAGCGGATGCAGCCGAACGCAGAAGATCGGCGGCTGCGTCATGCGCCTGCGAAAGCTTGCCAGCTTCGACGGCGCGCGCCGGCGCACCGCCGAAGAACTCGCTCCAGAACCGGCGGCGCGAATTGCCCCTGGGCAGGCTTTCAGCGGCGGCCCGGAACGACGCGGCGAGAGCCGCCAGCCTGCCCAACGAAGGCGACAGCATGCGGTCGATGCGGGCACGCAGCATCTGCGCCAGCACCGGCCCAGCGCCTTCCGTGCCGATGGCGATCGCGACCGGTGCGCGATTGACCAGCGCCGGGGTGAAAAAATCGCAAAGCTCCGGCCGGTCCACCGCATTGACGGGGATGCCGAGCCGGCGCGCATCCTGGACAACGCGCCGGTCGAGCGCCTCATCGCCGCTGGCAGCGAACACCATCACCGAGCCTTCCAGCCGGCTCGCCTCATAGGCCGCGATGTGGGTGGCGCCACTCTGCGCGATGAAGCCGAGCATGTCCGGTGAGGCGCTCTCCGCGACGATGCGCAGCGTAGCGCTGGACTGCCCAAGCAATCGTGCCTTGGCCAACGCTTCGTCGCCGCCGCCGACGATCGTTACGGCTTCGTCCTCGACCCGTACGAAGACGGGGAAGGCATTGAGCTTGGGGGCGGGCTGCGGCATGGATACGAACGGAATCCTGATCTGGTCTTCACTTCTACGCGTGGGCGCGAAAAAGCTGAAGAAACCCACTCGCGCATCACCTTCCGGGATGCAATCGCTTTTTCTAAAGGGCCGCGGCCAAGAGAAAAATATTCCACCTTGTTGCGGAGACCGGCATCAAGCCGCTGTCGCGGGCCTTGATTTCTCCTCTTTTTTGGGCCGAACGCGCTTTATGACAAAACCGTTTTTTCTAAATTCTACTAATTTAGTAGATTAAAGCTGCCTGGCGGTCGTGCGCGCGCCTCCACCTCGACGGAGCGTCCGTATGACCTGGCTTTTTGGCTGGAACATTACCGGATCGAGGCGCGTTCCTTCCGCATGCGCAATTCAAAATCATACCTGGCCGCGGCGTGAAGCCAAGCGTGGCGGCAGCGAAGGAAGGAGCCCGGCGTCATGAGCGCGATCAAGTTGAAGCACGGCATCTGGATCATGGTGGCCGACGGAGAAAAAGCGCTCTTCCTCAGAAATGCAGGTGACACCAAATTTCCGAACCTCGAAGTGGTGCAGGAAGTGAGGCAGGACAACCCGCCAACGCGCGAGCAAGGCAGCGACAGTCCCGGTCGCTACAATGACGGTCCCTCGGTTCACCGCAGCGCGGTCGAGGAGACGGATTGGCATCGGATCGGCAAGGAGCGCTTTGCCGACGAACTCGCCGAACGGCTCTACAAGCTGGCTCATCGAGGCTCTTTTGACGAAATCATCCTCATCGCGCCGCCGCTCGTGCTCGGCGCGATGCGCAAGATCCTGCACAAGGAAGTCAGCGACAAGGTCAGCGCGGAAATTCCCAAGACGCTGACCAACCACGCGGTATTCGAGATCGAGGCTCTGTTGCGGGCAGCTTGATCGTTGCCTATCGAGCGCCGCCATTGCGGCGCATGATTTCGGCTGACCTCGGATTCCGGCTTGCTTGCCCACCGGCGAGGTATTTGTCGCTTCACCGGCAATTCCCGGTTTTGCGGGGTTGCGTGGCCGACACCCAATCCACCATATTGCAAACAGGCGGCGGCTTCGGGCGGCGCATATCCTGCATCGCTGGCTTGAAAGGCGCTCCATAGACAATGCCGCATGACACTCCCCTTATCGCCACCATCGTAGCCGGTCTGGGGCTCGCTTTCGTCTTCGGCGCTCTCGCCAACCGCTTCCGCATTCCGCCGCTGGTCGGCTATCTCGTGGCCGGCGTGCTGGTTGGGCCGAACACGCCCGGTTTCGTCGCTGACGCCGGCCTTGCCAATGAGCTCGCCGAAATCGGCGTCATCCTGTTGATGTTCGGCGTCGGCCTGCATTTTTCGCTGAAGGATCTCCTGTCGGTCCGCGCCATTGCCGTGCCCGGCGCCATCGTTCAGATCGGCTTTGCCACGGCACTCGGCGCGGGGCTTTCCTGGATGCTCGGCTGGTCTGCGGGAGCAGGACTGGTCTTCGGCCTGGCGCTGTCGGTGGCCTCGACCGTGGTGCTGCTGCGCGCCCTGCAGGAGCGCCGCCTGATCGAGACCGAGCGCGGCCGCATTGCCGTCGGCTGGCTGATCGTCGAGGACTTGGCCATGGTGCTGGCCCTGGTGCTTTTGCCAGCGCTTGCCGGCGTGCTTGGCGGCCAGGAGCAGGCGGATGCCCATGCGAGCGGCCTGCTGTCGCTGCCCGCGAGCTACGGCATCTGGGGTGTCGTCGGCATCACGCTGGCCAAGGTCGCCGCCTTCGTCATCGTCATGCTGGTGGTAGGCCGCCGCGTCATTCCCTGGATCCTGCACTATGTCGCCCATACCGGCTCGCGCGAGCTGTTTCGGCTTTCGGTGCTGGCGATAGCGCTTGGCGTCGCCTTCGGCGCGGCCAAGCTGTTCGGCGTCTCGCTGGCACTGGGCGCTTTCTTCGCCGGCATGATCATGAGCGAGTCCGAACTCAGCCACCGCGCCGCGGAGGAATCGCTGCCGTTGCGCGATGCCTTCTCGGTGCTGTTCTTCGTCTCGGTCGGTATGCTGTTCGACCCGTTCAGCCTGTTCAGCAACGGCTTGCCGATTCTGGCAACGCTCGCCATCATCGTCGTCGGCAAGTCGCTGGCGGCCTTCCTCATCGTCGTCGCCTTCGGTTATCCCCTGGCGACGGCGCTGATGATTTCGGCGAGCCTTGCCCAGATCGGCGAGTTCTCCTTCATCCTGGCCGAACTCGGCGTCGGGCTGAAACTGCTGCCCGAACAGGGGCGAGACCTCATCCTGGCGGGCGCCATCCTGTCGATCGTGCTCAACCCGGTGATGTTCCTGGTCATCGACTGGATGAAGCCATGGCTCGAGGCCCGCGCCGCCAGGACGGCGCCGCCTGTTGAGCCCAAACCGGTCGGCCCGGCGACGGAGCCCGGCCAGGTGGCTTCCGTCGCCTCGGCGGCGAAGCAGGAGGATGGGCCGCCGCCAAGAACGGCCCTCAGCGGCCACGCTATCCTGATTGGTTACGGCCGTGTCGGCAGTCTCGTCGGCGCTGCGTTGAAGGAAGCCGCCCTGCCCTTCCTGGTGGTCGAGGATGCCGACAAGACACTGGTGAAGCTCAGGGCCGAGGGCATCGAGACCGTGGCCGGCAACGCCGCCAATGCCGAAGTGTTTGCAGCCGCCAATCCCGAAGGCGCAAAACGGCTGATCCTGGCCATCCCCAATGCCTTCGAGGCCGGTCAGATCGTGCTGCGTGCGCGCGCCGCCAATCCCGCCATCAATGTCGTCGCCCGCGCCCATTCCGATGCCGAGGTCGAGCATCTCAAGGGGCTCGGCGCCGATACGGTGATCATGGGCGAACGCGAGATCGCGCGCGGCATCGTGGAAGAGGTGCTTGGTCACAAGCCGCGGGCGGCTGAACCGTCCGCCTACACGGAACTAGTCCGTGCTTAGCGAGAACGCGGCCGACCGTGGAGGGCTGGACCTCGAACAGGTGGGGCGGCCTTGGACGCGCCCGCTGACATCGGCCACTCCTGCCATTTCTTCGTATTGCGCTTAACCGAGTTCTTGGGCGAGTCCGATGAGCAACCCCTCAGGCCCACGGATGTAGCAGAGCCGATACACGTCTTTATACTGGACTACTTCGCCTACGAGCTGCGCGCCGCGCGTGCGGAGCCTTTCAAGCGTCTCGTCGATGTCATCCACGGTGAACATGACGCGCAGGTACCCTAGGGCGTTGACCGGGGCGTTCCGGTGATCTGCGACGACAGGCGGCCTGAGGAAGCGGGAGAGCTCGAGCCGGCTATGGCCGTCCGGTGTGCGCATCATGGCAATCTCGACATGCTGATCGCCCAGTCCGGTGACACGTCCGGCCCATTCTCCTTCGATCGTGGCCCGTCCTTCAAGCTCGAGGCCGAGTTCGCGAAAGAAATCAACCGCCTCTCCGAGGTCTTCGACGACGATTCCTACGTTGTCCATCCGCTTGAGCGCCATGTTTCCATCTCCAAGGTGTCGTTCGAATCTACAAGGCGTCGCCTGGTCTAACAATGGATGCTCGAGGTGCTCCGCCTGCAGCCAGGTTGATCACGCCACGAAGGCAGAGCCGCCATTTTGCGCGACGCTGCCGAGGTATTTTGCCGGCGGCTTGCCAAGCGCCTTTTTGAACATGGTGATGAAGGCGGTGACGGAATCATAGCCGAGATCGCCGGAGACCTGCTGCACGCTCGCACCGGAGGCAAGTTCTCGAATTGCGACGATCAGATGCAACTGCTGGCGCCAGCGTCCGAAGCTTAAGCCAGTCTCCTTCACGACGAGACGGGCGAGACTGCTCTCGCTGAGCGCAACCCGGCTGGCCCATTCCGACAATGTGCTGCGGTCGGCGGGATCCTGCGCCAACGCTTCGGCGATCCGCCTCAATCGCGGCTCGGATGAGATCGGCAGATGCAGCCGCTGGACAGGCATGCGCGGCAGCTCAGCAAGCAGCATCCTGATCAAAAGCGCATCCCTCGCCTCATCATCCCCCACGCCATCGGACAGTTCGATGATCAGTTCGCGCAGCAGCGGCGAGACCGAAAGGGTGCAGCACCGGTCCGGCAATTCGGCGGCTCCCGGCTCGATGTAGACGAAGAAGATCCGGGCGTTGGCGGTCGCGATATTGCTGTGCTCCATGTCGCCGGGAATCCACACCCCGCAATGCGGCGGCACCATCCACAGGCCGCTCGGGACGCGGCATGTGACGCCACCGCCGAGCGCGAAGACGAGTTGGCCTTTGCGATGCCGATGGGAGGGGACTTCGGCCCTGGTTTCGGTAACGTCGACGCGCACGGCGATTGCCGGTGCGAGGACGTCATCCACATTGAAATCGAGCCATGGGTAACGAAGAGGTTGTCTCATGATTGACGGCTTTTAGCGATTAAACGCCACGATAGCTAAATTCTTCAAGCTGGGAAGTCGATAGGTTCCAGCTTGCCCATGCACCCGGTTGATCAGGACGCCACCGCGCTTTGCATCCACAAACCAGCAGGAAGGTACGTCTCATGCTCGCCCTAGCCATATCTTCCGACAGCCCCGCCGGACTGACGCTTGCCGAGGTCGAGGACCCACGGCCTCTCGCAAACGAGGCGCTTGTCTCGGTCCACACAACCTCGTTGAATCGCGGCGAATTGCGCCTGCTCACCATACGCCCGGACGGCTGGATACCCGGCCAGGACATCGTCGGGATCGTCGAACGGCCAGCGGCCGACGGCTCCGGGCCAGCCGTGGGCGCCCGCGTCGCGGCCTTGGTCGACCAGGCCGGCTGGGCCGAACGCGTCGCGGTTTCGACCGACCGCCTCGCCGTCCTGCCGGATGAGGTCAGCTTCGTTTCCGCGGCCACGCTTCCGGTCGCGGGCACCACCGCGCTCAGGACTTTGCGCCATGGCGGCGACCTTGCCGGCCAACGGGTCCTGATCACCGGCGCAAGTGGAGCGGTCGGCCGTTTCCAGATCCAGATCGCGCGCGAACAGGGCGCGAGCGTGACCGCGGTCGCGGCCTCCCGGCATGGCGAGGATCTCCGCCGCCTGGGTGCCGGGCAAGTCGTCGAGTCGATCGAACTGGCCGTGGGGCCGTTTTCGCTGATTACCGAATCGGTCGGTGGCCAAAGCCTCGCCCACGCGATCGAACGCGTCGCTCCTGGCGGGACGATCGTCATGTTCGGCTCAAGCAGTGGCGAACTCACGCCAATTGGGTTCCGCCAGTTCGTTCCGGGTCACGAGGGGGCGAGGCTTCAGACTTTCGCCTACTACACGTCTGGCGCGGGCATTGGCTCGGACATCGCCTCGCTACTCGCTCTCGTTGCGGCCGGCCGGCTGGAAACCCGCGTCGCCCTGACCATGCCATGGACCGACATCGCCCAAGCCCTGGACGCTCTGCGACAGCGCAGCTTCAGCGGCAAGGCCGTTCTCACCATGACCGGATGAACGATCCCTAGCCTGAGATCAGTCCGCTCACACGTGCTGGCCGCCATTGATGTGGATTTCCGAACCGGTCACATAAGACGCCTGCCCGGAGCACAGGAAGAAGATGATGTCGGCGACCTCGGCCGTGGTACCCAGCCGCCTGAGCGGAATGGTCTCGACGATCTTGTCCGTGCCTGGCGACAGGATCGCGGTGTCGATTTCGCCCGGCGCAATGGCGTTGACGCGGATCCCGTGCGGCCCGAAATCATGCGCCATCTCGCGCGTCAGCGAGCCGAGCGCCGCCTTGGATGTCGCATAGGCGGTGCCGGCGAAGGGGTGCACCCGGGTGCCGGCGATCGAGGTGACGTTGACGATCGACCCTTTCGCCGATGCCAGTTCCTTGAACAGCCCGCGCGCCAGCATGATCGGCGCGAAGAAATTGACCTGGAACACGTCGCGCCAGACATGCATCGGCGTGTCGATGGAGTTCATGCGGCTGTTGCCGTCCTTGAGCTTTGGCGAAATGCCGGCGTTGTTGACCAGCGCGTGCAGCTGCCCGCCATGCGCCTCGAGCCGGTGGCGGATTTCGGAGACGGCGATGCCGACATCCTCCTGGTCGGCGAGATCGACCTTGATGTGGTCCTCGGGCCCGGCCGGCCACGGGCAATCCTCGGCAAACGCCTGGCGCGAGCAGGTGATGACGCGCCAGCCCTCGCGCGAGAAACGCTTGACCGTGGCATGGCCGATGCCACGGCTGGCGCCGGTCAGCACAATGGTCTTCCTGGTGTCGATCTCTGCCATGTCGGGAGGTGTAGCCGAACGGTGTGGCGCTGGCGAGAGGCGAGTTGCCGCTAGCCTCCGCCGAGAATGTCGAGGATCGACGTCTGCCGCTTCTTGAGCGGACCGCCGACACTGCCCGGCGGCACCGGATGTCCGACCGAGGCGGTGGTTCCGGAGTCGCCCGGCATATCGAAACCGTCGGCGTCGACCGTCTGGGCCGGGCGGGGCGCGCGAACCGGCGCTGGCTGCGCCGCGACGGCAGCGGGCGCCGACTGGCCGACAGGCGCTTGCGGCTTCGGAGCCGGCTGTGTCGCATCGGCCGACGGGATTTCGTCCGGCACGATCCTATCGGCCGGCGTCGATTTCCAGGTACCAGGCAGCGGCCGCACGGGCACGCCCTCATGCGCGGCGACCATGAACTCGTGCCAGGCCTGCGCCGGCAGCGCGCCGCCGGTGACCTTCTTCATCGGGCTGCCGTCGTCATTGCCGAACCATACGCCGGTGGTGAGATTGGCGGTGTAGCCGACGAACCAGGCGTCGCGCGAATTCTGGCTGGTGCCGGTCTTGCCGGCCGACGGCCAGGTGAAGGCCGCCTTCCTGGCCGTGCCGATCTCCACCGTCCCGGTCATCATCGAGTTCATCATGCCGACGATCTCGGGCTTCACCACGCGCGGCGCGCTGCCGCTGCCGGCGTCGTACAGCACCTTGCCCTCGGCTGATGTCACGCGGCGGATGAAATGGATGTCCGGCTTGTAGCCGCCATTGGCGAAAGGCACATAGGCCGAGGTCAGCTCCAGCGGCGTCACTTCCGACGTGCCTAGCGCGATCGAGGTGTTGGCCTGCAGATCGGACTGGATGCCCATGCGATGCGCCGCCTCGACCACTGCGTCCGGCCCCACTTCCATGGTCAGCTGGGCCGCCACCGAGTTCAGCGACTTCGCCAAGGCGGTTGCCAGCGTCACCTTCCCGAAATACTTGCCGCCGTAATTGTCGGGTGTCCATTTGCCGATCTTGATCGGCGCATCGTTGCGCACGCTGTCGGGCGTGCGGCCGGCCTCGAGGGCGGCCATGTAGACGAACGGCTTGAACGCCGAACCGGGCTGCCGGCGCGCTTCCGAGGCGCGGTCGAACTGGCTGGTCGAATAATCGTAGCCGCCGACCATGGCACGCACCGCGCCCGAATCGTCGATCGACACCAGCGCGCCCTGGGTGACGTTGAGCTTCTTGCCGCTTTCATCGATCAGCCGGCGGATCGATTGTTCCGCGAGCTTCTGCAGGTTCAGGTCGACGGTGGAATCGATGACGATGTCGCCGCGCACGTCGCCGATCAGATCGGGCAGCTCTTCCATGATGGTGTCGGCGACGTAGTTTTCCGAGCCTGTCCAGTAGGACGGCGCGCGCGTCGCCGGCGCGCTCATCGCCGTGGTCAGTTCCTTGGCGCTGATCTTGCCTTCGTCGCGCATAGCGGCGAGCACCAGCTGCGCGCGGTCCTCGGCGGCCTTGGGATCGCGCGCCGGCGACAGTCGCGACGGCGCCTTCAGGAGACCGGCAAGCAGCGCCGCCTCCGACAAGGTGACATCGCGCGCGCTCTTGCCGAAATAACGGCGCGAGGCCGCTTCGACGCCATAGGCGCCCGAGCCGAAATAGACCCGGTTGAGGTACATTTCGAGGATCTGGTCCTTGGTGTGCTTGTGCTCCAGCCACAGCGCCAGCAGCACCTCCTGCACCTTGCGCTCCAACGTCCGGTCCGGCGTCAGGAACAGGTTCTTGGCCAGTTGCTGCGTCAGCGTCGAACCGCCTTGCGAGAAATGCCCGCCGGCGAGATTGGCGACCATGGCGCGCGACAGGCCGATCGGGTCGACGCCGAAATGCGAATAGAAGCGGCGGTCCTCGATGGCGATGACCGCCTCGGGGATGTAGGGCGACATTTCGTGCAGGCCGACCGCCTCGCCGCCGCTCATGCCGCGATTGGCGAGCAGTTGGCCGTCGGCGGAGACGATCTTGATATTGGGCGCGCGATCGGGGATCGACCAGGTCGTGGCCGCCGGCATCTTGGCGCCGTAGTAGACGACGACTCCGGCCACCGCGATGCCGCCCCAGATGGCCAGCACGAAGCACCAGTAGACCAGCCGGCCGAGCACGCCGAACAGGCCGCGCCGGCTTCGGTCGCGCCTGGCACGCGACGATTTTGCCTTCGGCGGTTTGCGTTTGGCGGAGGCTTTGCGGTTGCTGGGCACGACGCGATCCTCCTCGCTCACCGAAAGACCTGTCTGGGATCTCGCTTGTGGCGGTCCCTCGAAACTGGGTTCGATGCGGCTGTCTCTGCGGTTCGCCATGCGCTGCGCTTGATATCCCGATGCCTATGGCGTCGGGTTGCAGAGTAGATGCGGCGGTTTAAAGGCGGGTTAAATCCGGCAGGCAGCGATAGTCAGGCGTGGGGAGCAATGCGGAGCCGGCAAGCCCGGGCTCCGTTCAGTTCTGCTGGATCGAGATGCCCTTGTCGTCGATCTTGAGCTCCACGCCTTTCGGCTTGGTCTGTTCGCGGTAGACGTAGACGCCGAGCGCGATGACCACGACGACGAGCGCGCCAATGACGAGATAAAGCGTATTCTGTTTCATGGCGCGCTCCTCGGTGCCCGGCCTCAGGCTCGCTTCAGGACCCTGACCAGGATCAACAGGATGATGGCGCCGATCGTGGCGTGGATGATCGAGGCGAGGATGCCGCCGCCGATGGACAAGCCGATCCGCGGGAACAGCCAGCCCGCGATGAACGCGCCGATGATGCCGACGATGATGTTGCCGATCAGGCCGAAGCCGAAACCGGAGACGATGAGACCGGCGAGCCAGCCGGCGATGGCACCGATGATGATGAAGACGAGCAGGCTTTCGACGCCCATGGCGATTTCCCTCCGAGCAAGAGGCGAGCGCGGAGCGGAAAGCCCCGAATCGGCCTCGATATCAACGGCTTCAGGCTATGCGAAAGCGGCCGGCCTCGCCAGCGGCCTGCTCATTGGTCGCCGTCGTCGCTCGCGGCGGGCCGCCAGCTCGTCGGCTCGACCTTCTTCTGCGTATCGCTGTCGATGTAGACCCACCAGCCGCCGTCCCGGTATTGCGCGATGGATTCGTTGAGCACGCCGTCGCCGTCCTTCCAGGTCACGGTGACCTTGGAACCGTCGGTGGGCGCGGTCGATATGGGCTTCCTGTCCGTCATGTCATCCCTCTTTTCGAGCCGACGGAACACGACGGCCGGCATCTGGTCCCGGACGGAACATCGGCGGCAGCGCCGCGACGCCGTCAGCTATGAGCGAAAATATCCTCTTCGTCCCAGCCCATGAGGTCAAGCTTGGCGCGTGTCGGCAGGAAGCGGAAACAGGCGTCGGCCTCTTTCGTGCGATCCTCGCGCGCCAGCCGCGCCGCCAGCACGTCGCGCAGCCGGTGCAGATAGAGCACGTCGGATGCGGCGTATTCGAGTTGTTCGGGCGACAGCGTTTCGGCCGCCCAGTCCGACGATTGCTGCGCCTTGGACAGGCCGACGCCCAGAAGCTCGAAGCAGATGTCTTTGAGCCCATGCCGGTCGGTGTAGGTGCGGGTCAGCCGCGAGGCGATCTTGGTGCAGAATACCGGCTCGGGCATCACACCGAATGCATGGTAGAGCACGGCAAGGTCGAAGCGCCCATAGTGGAACAGCTTGGTCACGCTGTGGTTTCCCAAAAGCTTGACGAGGTTCGGCGCTTCCTTTTGGCCCGGCGCGATCTGGATGACGTCGGCGCTGCCGTCGCCGGGTGAAATCTGCACCACGCACAACCGGTCGCGATGCGGGTTCAGTCCCAGCGTTTCCGTATCGATGGCAACCGCCCCGACATTGTAGCGGGACAGGTCGGGCAGATCGTTTTTGTGGAAACGGATATCGCTCATCGTCTTCTCCGGGGTCGCGCTTTCGGCATCGCGCATCCATCGAGCGGACGCGCGCGCTCCAGCACGTTGCGCTGGCAACCCGTCCTTGCCGTGATCGGTGGAAAAATCAACATAAACTTGATTTTCCCGCCTTTCGTGAGTTCCCGGCTCAGCGCGTCAGCGCGTCCAGAATGCGTGCCCAGGAGCGCTGGCCCTTGTGGAACGAACTCAACTCATACTTTTCGTTCGGCGAGTGGATGCGGTCGTCGTCGAGGCCGAAACCGACCAGCAGCGATTCCATGCCGAGATAGGTCTGGAAATCGCCGACCACGGGGATCGAGCCGCCGCTGCCGATCGTCACCGCCGGCTTCGGCCATTCGTCCGACAGCGCCGTCTTGGCCTTGGCCAGGAACGGCGAGTCGTAGGAAAGCTGGATCGCCGGCGAGCCACCATGCGGGTGGAACTCCACCGAACAGTCGGCCGGAATGCGCTCCCTGACGAATTGCTGGAAGGCGGCGCGGATCTTCCTGGGATCCTGCTTGTGGACGAGGCGGAAAGATACTTTCGCCGAGGCCTGCGCCGCAATCACCGTCTTGAAGCCCTTGCCGGTATAGCCGCCGGTGATGCCGTTGAACTCCGCCGTCGGCCGTGCCCAGGTGAGTTCCAGCAGCGAGCGGCCCTTTTCGCCCGACGGAATCGACAGGCCGACGGGGCCAAGGAACGTCTCGGCCGTTTCGCCCAGCGTTTCCCATGATTTCAGGATCTGCGACGGCGTTTCCTCGACGCCGTCATAGAAGCCCGGGATGGTGATATGGCCGTCCTTGTCGTGAATGTCGGCCAGCACCTTTGCCAGGATGCGGATCGGGTTGGCAGCGGCGCCGCCATAGAGACCCGAATGCAGGTCGCGGTCGGCGGCCTTCACGATGATCTCCTCGCCAACCAGCCCGCGCAGCCCCACGCAGATCGACGGCGTGTCGCGGTCCCACATGCTGGTATCGCAGACCAGCGCGAAATCGGCCTTGAGTTCATCGGCATTGGCTTCGAGGAAGGGCTTCAGCGACGGCGAGCCCGACTCCTCCTCCCCCTCGAACAGGATAGTAATGCGGCACGGCAGATTGCCATGCACCTGCTTCCAGGCCCGGCAAGCCTCGACGAAGGTCATCAACTGACCCTTGTCGTCGGCCGAGCCGCGCCCGGTGATCACCTTGTGGCCGGGCTCGATCTCCTTGACCGCCGGCGCGAACGGGTCGTTTTCCCAAAGCTCGATCGGATCGACCGGCTGTACGTCATAGTGGCCATAGAACAGCACATGCGGTGAACCGGCCGGCCCATCATGATGCGCAACCACCATCGGGTGGCCGGGCGTGTCGCGGACGCTGGCGTCGAAGCCGATCACCTTGAGTTCTTCCACCAGCCATTCGGCCGCCTTGCGGCAATCGGCGGCATAGGCCGGATCGGTGGAGATCGACCTGATCCGGAGCAGGCCGAACAGGCGCTCCAGGCTCTGGTCGAGATTCTTGTCGAGACGGTCGAGAACGGGGGAAATTGACATTGATGAGCCTTTCGATTCAGTGCCGGAACCCTAAAGGCAGAGCGGACAAACGAAAAGCCCGGGACCATTGGACCACGGGCTCCAAGCGCGTATTCGAACAAAAAAGACCGCCGTGGTGGAGGGGGAACCACGGCGGCCCTTCTACTCGAAACGATGCGGCAGCCCGGAGAGGGGGGATAGGCTGCCGCAGGTGTCCGGGATAGGCGGGGGACGGGCCTTGCTCCGGACGTCGGCGAAAATTGCCGATGCCATTTATCTGTGTCCTCGAACGTGGCGATTCAAGGGCACGAATATTACACTTTTGTAACATGGCCGTGAGCGGCCGTTGGACGGACGGAGCCAGGCAGTCCCGCGGACGAAAATAATGCCGATTTCACCTCTTTCCAACCAACCTGTCGCCTGCCTGTCAGGGTGTTGCTGGAAGCGCTGCCTTTGGCATGGACCAAGCCGCCGCGCCGCGCTATCCCTGCCGGCATGAAAAAAGGCGATCATCTCTTTCTTGTCGACGGCTCCGGCTACATCTTCCGTGCCTATCATGCGCTGCCGCCGCTGACCCGCAAGTCCGACGGCCTGCCGGTCGGCGCCGTGTCCGGCTTCTGCAACATGCTTTGGAAGCTGATGCAGGATGCCCGCAACACCGATGTCGGCATCGTGCCGACGCATTTCGCCGTCATTTTCGACTATTCGTCGAAGACGTTCCGCAACGACCTCTATCCCGAATACAAGGCCAACCGTTCGGCGCCGCCGGAAGACCTGATCCCGCAATTCGGCCTCATCCGCCAGGCGACCAGGGCGTTCAACCTGCCCTGCCTCGAGATGGAAGGGTTCGAGGCCGACGACCTCATCGCCACCTATTGCCGTCTGGCCTGCGAGGCCGGCGGCGACACCACCATCATCTCCTCCGACAAGGACCTGATGCAGTTGGTCGGCCCGACGGTGAGCATGTACGATCCGATGAAGGATCGCCAGATCGGCATTCCCGAGGTCATCGAGAAATGGGGCGTGCCGCCGGAGAAGATGATCGACCTGCAGGCATTGACCGGCGATTCCGTCGACAATGTTCCCGGCGTGCCGGGTATCGGGCCGAAGACCGCGGCGCAACTGCTCGAACAGTTCGGCGACCTCGACGGACTGCTTGAGCGCGCCGGCGAGATCAAGCAGGAGAAACGACGCGAATCCATCATCGCCAATGCCGACAAGGCGCGCATCTCGCGCCAGCTGGTGGCGTTGAAGAACGATGTGCCGGTGGCCGAGGGGCTGGACGAGTTCGTCCTGCACGCGCCGGACGGGCCGAAGCTGATCGGCTTCCTCAAGACCATGGAATTCTCTTCGCTGACCCGCCGCGTGGCGGAAACGACGGGAACCGAGGCAAGCGACGTCCAGGCGATCGCTGTGACGGTCGAACGCGCCGACTCCGCGCATGGGCCGGATGTCGGCGCCGGCGCGCTGGTCGCGCCCAGCGCCGAGGCGAAGCAGGACGGCGAGACGGCCCTGGCCGCAGCCGGCGGCACCAAGGAGGGCAACACCCCCTCGCTTCTGTCGGCGCTTCGCCTGGAGGCCGCCACCGCCCGCAAGATCGACATTTCGGCCTATCAGTGCATCCGCGACGTCGCCAACCTGAAGGCCTGGGTCGCCGAGGCGCTGGAGACCGGCATCGTCGCCTTCGATGCCCGCGCGACGTCGCCCGATCCGATGCAGGCCGAACTGATCGGCTTGTCGCTGGCGACGGCGCCAGGTCGCGCCGCCTATGTGCCGTTCGCCCACAGGAGCGGAAATGGCGACCTGCTCGGCGGTGGTCCGATCGACAACCAGATCCCGCTGCGCGAGGCGCTGGCCGTGCTGAAACCGCTGCTCGAGGACAAGTCTGTCCTCAAGATCGCGCAGAACCTGAAATACGATCTCGTCATCATGAGCCGCTACGGTATCGACGTAGGCCCCTTCGACGACACCATGCTGATCTCCTACGTGCTCGATGCCGGCACCTCGCATGGCCACGGCATGGACGCGCTTGCCGAGAAATGGCTGGGCCATAGTCCGCTTCAGCTCAAGGACGTGACCGGCTCCGGGAAAAATTCCGTCGGCTTCGACCAGGTCGACGTCGACAAGGCGACCGCCCACGCGGCCGAGGACGCCGATGTGACGCTCAGGCTCTGGCTGGTGCTGAAGCCGCGGCTCGCCGCCAAGGGCCTGGTGTCGGTCTATGAGCGGCTGGAACGGCCGCTGGTGCCGGTGCTGGCGCGCATGGAACAGCGCGGCATCTCGGTCGACCGGCAGATCCTGTCGCGGCTGTCGGGCGAACTGGCCCAGGGCGCAGCCCGGCTCGAGGAAGAAATCTACCAGCTCGTCGGCGAGCGCATCAACATCGGCTCGCCCAAGCAGCTCGGCGATATCCTGTTCGGCCGCATGGGTCTGCCCGGCGGCTCCAAGACCAAGACCGGCCAATGGTCGACCTCGGCGCAGCTTCTGGAAGACCTCGCCGCCGAAGGCCACGAACTGCCGCGCAAGATCGTCGACTGGCGCCAGCTGACCAAGCTGAAATCGACCTACACCGATGCGCTGCCCGGCTTCGTCAACCCGGACACCAAGCGGGTCCACACCTCTTACGCGCTCGCCGCGACGACGACGGGGCGCCTGTCATCCTCCGACCCGAACCTGCAGAACATCCCGGTGCGCACCGCCGAAGGCCGCAGGATCAGAACGGCCTTCATCGCCGACAAGGGCAACCGCCTGGTTTCGGCCGACTACAGCCAGATCGAATTGCGCGTGCTCGCCCATGTCGCCGAGATCCCGCAATTGCGGCAGGCCTTCGCCGACGGCGCCGACATCCACGCCATCACCGCCTCGGAAATGTTCAACGTGCCCGTGGAAGGCATGCCTTCGGAAGTGCGCCGCCGCGCCAAGGCGATCAACTTCGGCATCATCTACGGCATCTCGGCTTTCGGCCTTGCCAACCAGCTGTCGATCCCGCGCGAGGAAGCCAGCAACTACATCAAGAAATATTTCGAGCGCTTCCCCGGCATCCGCGACTATATCGAAGAGACCAAGGCCTATGCCCGCGAGCACGGTTTCGTCGAAACCATCTTCGGCCGCCGCATCCACTACCCCGAGATCCGGTCTTCCAATCCCTCGATCCGCGCCTTCAACGAGCGCGCCTCGATCAACGCGCGCCTGCAAGGCACCGCCGCCGACATCATCCGCCGCGCCATGGTGCGCATGGACGAGGCGCTGGAGAAGGCCAGGCTTTCGGCCCGCATGCTCTTGCAGGTGCATGACGAGCTGATCTTCGAGACGATCGAGGCGGAAGTGGAGGCGACGATCCCCGTCGTGCGCCATGTCATGGAGAACGCGGCCATGCCGGCCGTGTCGATGTCGGTGCCGCTGCATGTGGACGCTCGAGCGGCGAACAATTGGGACGAGGCGCACTAGTCTAGCGCCAGGCCGGCATCACCTGAATATCGACACACCTTAGATTAGGCAGCTTGCGCCCGGCACTTGGCACATGTCCCGCGGAACTCGATCACCGCCTTCTTGGCGGCAAAGCCGGTGGAGCGCACCCATTCGTCCAGCCGGTGACCGACATCATGGTCGGACATTTCGCTCACCTGGCCACATGTGTCGCAGATGGCGAAAGCGGTCATGGAATGGCTGTGATCGTGCGGTTCGACGCAGGCGACGAAGGAATTGAGGCTTTCCAGCCGATGCACGAAGCCGGACTTCACCAGCGTGTCGAGCGCGCGGTAGACCTGCAGGGGCGCGCGGAAACCCCGCTCGCGGAGCTGGTCAAGCAAGGTGTAGGCGCTGAGCGGCCCGCTGGCGGCCTCGAGTTTCTCGAGCACGCACAGCTGGTTCTTCGTCAGCACATCCCTTGCCGCCATGATCCTGTTTCCGACCTGCCTTGTGTCACATACAAACGGCCCGTCCCATTCAGATAGCGACGAACCGCTGTCTTTGCTACTCCTCTGTTGAAACGCGCTAGCGCGGCATTCCGCAAACGACAACGGCGGGAGGGCTCCCACCGTTGTCGTTTGCCGGCTCCGATGCCTACTTCCTCGGCGGGCCGTTGCGCTCGGCCGAGGCTGCCCACAGATTGATGTCGGACTCGCGCGCATAATTGTCGATCTCGGCAAGCTCGGCGTCGCTGAAGTCGGGCGCCTCCAGCGCGCCGACACAGTCCTCCACCTGCTCCGGCCGGCTGGCGCCGATCAGCGCCGATGTCACCTTGCCCTTGCGCAGCACCCACGCCAGCGCCATCTGCGCCAGCGTCTGGCCACGGCGGCCCGCGATCGCGTTCAACGCCTGTATGTTGGCGATGGTGTTGTCGTTGATGAAGGCCGGCCGCAGCGACTTGCCCTGGGAGGCACGGCTGCCCTCGGGGATGCCGCCGAGATATTTGTCGGTCAGCATGCCCTGTGCCAGCGGCGAGAACACGATCGAGCCGACGCCCAGCCCATCAAGCGTATCGAGCAGGCCATCGTCCTCGACCCAGCGGTTCAGCATCGAATAACTCGGCTGATGGATTACGCAAGGCGTGCCGAGCCGCTTCAGTATATCGGCCGCCTCGCGCGTGCGCTGCGAATTGTAGGATGAGATGCCGACATAGAGCGCCTTGCCCGCGCGCACCGCATGGTCGAGCGCGCCCATCGTCTCCTCCAGCGGCGTATCCGGATCGAAGCGGTGCGAATAGAAGATGTCGACATAGTCGAGCCCCATCCGCTTCAGGCTCTGGTCGAGGCTGGCCAGCAAATATTTGCGTCCGCCCCATTGGCCGTAGGGCCCCGCCCACATCTCGTAGCCGGCCTTGGTCGAGATGATGAGTTCGTCGCGGTAGGCGGCGAAGTCGGTGCGCAGTATCTCACCGAAGGCAATCTCGGCCGAGCCGGGCGGCGGCCCGTAATTGTTGGCGAGGTCGAAATGCGTGATGCCGAGGTCGAAGGCCTTGCGCGCGATCGCCTGCTTGGTCCTGTGCGGCGTGTCGTTGCCGAAATTGTGCCACAGCCCCAGCGAGATCGCCGGCAGCTTCAGGCCGGACCGCCCGCAGCGGTTATGGACCATTTTTTCATAGCGGTTTTCGGCGGCGACATAGGGCATGGGGAAAATCCTCGAAGCTGGATGGACTGGGCACTGTCATCGCGAACGCGACGCGCAGGCCCTGCGCCCCAACCCTTACCCTCTCCCCGCGAAAACGGGGAGAGGGTTCATCAAAATTATCGATAATCCGCGATCTAGCTCTTCTTCGCCATCAGCGCCTTGGCTTCCTTGATGCCGAGCGCGGCTGGACGTTCGCAGGTGGTCTGCATGGCGACGAACTTGCCGGTTTCGCCCGAGCGCAGGATTCCCGTCATGACGTCGACGGCGTGCAGCGCCAGCTCCATCGAGCAGCGGTGCGGCCTGCCCTCGGAGATCGCAATCGCCATGTCGGCGAGGCCGGCGGTGCGATAATTGGCCATCATGCCCTGCGAATGCATCTCGTTGGGCACGCCGAACGGATGCTGCCATCTCGGCAGCTTCTTGACCGGCTTGGCCGCTTCGGTGAAGCGCACGTCGCCGCCGAAGAAGTTCGGATCCGGCACGAACACGCTCCCCATCTCGCCATAGAGCTCCATCGGCGCATGGCCGTGGCTCCAGACGTCCCAGCTGGTGTTGAGCGTGATCACGGCTCCGTTCTCGAACTCCAGCAGGCCGTGGATGGTGGTCGGCGTGTTGACCGGGATCCTTTCGCCCGCGCGCGGCTTCGAACTGATCGTGCGTTCCTTGGCCGGGGTTGTGGCGAAGGCCGCCACCTGCTTCACCGGTCCGATCAGCTGGATCAGATTGGTGATGTAATACGGCCCGATGTCGAGCACGGGGCCGGCGCCCGGCTGGAAGAAGAAGTCCGGATTGGGGTGCCAGTGCTCCATGCCGTGCCCCATGACATGGCAAGTGCCGCTGGTGATCCTGCCGAGCTTGCCGGTATCGATCAGGTTGCGCACCAACTGATGCGCGCCGCCGAAGAAGGTGTCGGGTGCCGAGCCGATGCGAAGTCCCTTCTTCTCCGCCCGCTTCTTCAAGTCGAGCCCCTCCTTGACCGAAAGCACGAAGGGCTTTTCCGAATAGACATGCTTGCCCGCGTCGAGCACCTGTTTCGACACTTCGTAGTGCACGGCCGGAATGGTCAGGTTGACGATGATGTCGATGTCGTCGGCCTTGAGCAGGTCCTCGACCGTCTCGGCGCGCAGCTTGAACTCCTTCGCCCGCGCTTTCGCGGCGTCCATGTTGATATCGGCGCAAGCCCGCATCTTGATGCCGCGAAACAGCGGCGCCAGCGAGAAATATGCCTTCGAGATGTTGCCGCAGCCGATGACGCCGACGCCAAGTTTGTTTGCCATGATGCTTGTTCCTAATAGGCCGTTACGGTTGCGATCGAACGGCGGGCGAAGCGCTCGATGTCATTGGGATTGTCCTGTTCCATGATGAAATATTTGGCCGCGCTCTTGGCCCGCAGCGCCTCGATCAGGCCGGCCCAGTCGATCGTGCCGTGGCCGACATCCGACCAGCCGTCCTCGTCCAGCCCCTCGCCCGGCCTTGCCATGTCCTTGACGTGAACGGCAACGATGCGCTTGCCGTGCCTTTCGATCCAGGGCAGCGGATCGGCGCCGCCGCGCACCACCCAGGCGACATCCATCTCCCAGCCGATGTCGGGCGCTGAAGCCAGGATGTGATCCTGTGGCAGCGAGCCGTCGGCGAGTTTTTTGAACTCGAAATCATGATTGTGCCAGGCAAAGCCGTAGCCGCCCTTCTTCGCCGTCTCGCCGACCTTGGCCAGGCGCTCGCCGAAGCCGCGCCAGCCGGCAGCGTCCGAAGGCCTGGACTCAGGCATGAGAAAGGGGCAGATCAAAAGCTTGATGCCGAGCGCTTCAGCTATCCTGCGCACGCCGTCGAAATCCTTCTCCAGCGCATCGATGGAGAAATGCCCGGTCGGCATGGCAAGGCCGTTTTTGTCGAGTTGAGCGCGGAAGGCCTTGGGATCGTCATAGACGCCGCCGAAGCCTTCAACCTCTGTGTAGCCGAGCTTGCCGAGCATCTCGAGCACGCCTTCCCAGGGCTGGAAATTGCGCGCGCTGTAAAGTTGGAATGACCAGTTCATCGTCTTTGTCCGTTCTGCTTGGGGGATGGTTATCGGGCTTTAGATGCGGCTGCCGGTTTGGGCATCGAAGAGCGAGGCGCGCATCGGGTCGAAGCCCACCGTCACCGCCTCATCGTTCTTGGGCGTCCGTTCCGAGGTGACCCGGACGCTGAAATTCTGCTTTGCAAGCTTCAGCCACACCAGCGTGTCGGACCCCATCGGTTCGACCACCTCGACATTGGCCGCCGTCGAGAATGGCCAGCCCGTGCCGCTGTTCAGGCTGACATGCTCGGGCCTGATGCCGAACACGGCAGGGCCGGCTTCCGGTTGCTTGTCGAAATGATAGGTGCCGAGTGGAACCTTGAGATTGTCGGCCACGAAAAACCAGTTGCCAGCGTCTTTCTCGAGCCTGCCGTCAATGAAGTTCATCGCCGGCGAACCGAGGAAGCCGGCGACGAAGCGGTTGACCGGTTTGTTATAGATGGTCTGCGGCGCGTCGAGTTGTTGGATGACGCCGCCGCGCATGACCGCGATACGGTCGGCCAGCGTCATCGCCTCGATCTGGTCATGCGTGACGTAGATCATGGTGTTCTGCAATTTGCGGTGCAAAAGCTTGATCTCGACGCGCAGTTCGGAGCGCAGCTTGGCGTCCAGGTTCGACAGCGGCTCGTCGAACAGGAACACGTCGACGTCGCGCACCAGCGCGCGCCCGATCGCCACGCGTTGGCGCTGGCCGCCGGAGAGCGCTGCGGGCTTGCGCTGCAACAGCGGCTCGATCTGCAGGATCTCGGCGGCGCGCGCTATGCGCTTCGCGATCTCGTCCTTGGGCACGCCAGCGACGCGCAGCCCGAAGGATAAGTTCTTCTCCACCGTCATCTGCGGATAGAGTGCGTAGGACTGGAACACCATGCCGATGCCGCGGTCCTTGGGCTCTTCCCAGGTGACGTTCTTGCCCTTGATGAAGATGCGGCCGTCCGAAATGTCGAGCAGTCCGGCGATGCAGTTGAGCAAGGTCGACTTGCCGCAACCCGAGGGTCCGAGCAGCACTATGAACTCGCCCTCGGCGACGTCGAGGTTGAGCGTCTGCAGCACCGAGACCAAGCCGAAGTTCAGCGACAGGTCCTGGATCGAAACGCTGGTGCCGTTTGCCGCCATCGACATCACCCTTTCACCGCGCCGGCGGCAATGCCGCGCACGAACAATTTGCCGGAAATGAAGTAGACGACCAGCGGCACCAGCCCGGTCAGGATGGTGGCGGCCATGTTGACATTGTATTCCTTCACCCCCTGCACCGAGTTGACGATGTTGTTGAGCTGCACCGTCATCGGATAGGTGTCGGGGCGCGTATAGACGACGCCGAACAGGAAGTCGTTCCAGATGCCGGTCACCTGCAGGATGACGGCGACGACGAAGATCGGCAGCGACATCGGCAACATGATGCGCAGATAAATGCCCCAGAAGCCGGCGCCGTCGACGCGCGCAGCCCTGAACAGTTCCTCCGGCATGGAGGTGAAATAGTTGCGGAACAAGAGCGTCAGGATTGGCATGCCGAAAATGGAATGCACGATCACCAGGCCGCTCAGGCTGCCATAGAGGCCGATCTCGCGCAGGATGATGACGATCGGATAGATCATCACCTGATAGGGGATAAAGGCCCCGACGATCAGGATGACGAAGAACGTGTCGGCGCCCTTGAAGCGCCAATTGGCCAGCGCGTAGCCGTTCACCGAGGCGATTGCGATCGACAGGATCACCGAGGGGACGGTGATGCGCACCGAGTTCCAGAAGCCGCGAGAGAGACCGTCGCAGTTGAGACCGGTGCAGGCCTGCGACCATGCCTTGACCCACGGCTCGAACGTGATCTCGACCGGCGGCGAGAAGATGTTGCCGAGACGAATTTCCGGCATGCCCTTGAGCGAGGTGACAACCATCACATAGAGCGGCAGCAGGTAATAGAGCGCCACCACGATGAGCGTGCCGTACAGGAAGATGTTGCGGCGCGACAGCATGTGCCGGGGCTTCGGTCCGCTCGGTCCCGAGGCATCGGCGCGGATGGCGGCTTGGGATGCGGCCAGGGAGACGGCATGATCAGACACGCTTGCGGCCTCCGAATTCGAGATAGGCCCACGGCACGATGACGATCATCACCGACAGGAGCATCATGGTCGAGGCGGCAAAACCCTGGCCGAGGTTCTGGGCGAAGAACATGTAGTCGTAGACATATTTGGCTGGCACTTCAGAGGAAATGCCGGGACCGCCGCTGGTCTGCGCTACGACGAGGTCGTAGACTTTGACGATGCCCGACGCGATGATCACCAGCGTGGTTATGAAGACCGGCCGCATCATCGGGATGATGATGAAGAGATAGGTCTTCCAGGTGGAGATGCCGTCCACCCGCGCGGCCTTCCAGATGTCCTCGTCGATGCCGCGCAGGCCGGCCAGCATCAGGCACATGATCAGCCCGGTGCCTTGCCACAGCGCGGCGATCAATATGCCGTAGATGACGATGCTCGAATTGTAGAGCGGATCGAAATTGAAGCTTGTCCAGCCGAGGTCGCGAACCACTCCTTGAACGCCGAAATCGGGATTGAGCAGCCATTGCCAGACGAGGCCGGTGACGATGAAGGAAAGCGCGAAGGGATAGAGAAAGATGGTGCGGAACGTGTCCTCGAAACGGATCTTCTGGTCGAGCAGGGCGGCGAGCAGGAAGCCGATTACCAGCGAGAAGACGAGCGACAGCACGCCGTAGATCAAGAGATTCTCGATCGAGACGAGCCAGCGCGGCGTCGCCCACAGCCGGTAGTACTGGTCGAGCCCGACGAAATGCAGCCGCGGCAGAAGCTTCGAATTGGTGAAGGAATAAAGCACCGTCCAGGCCGTGCCGCCGACAAACACCACCAGCGCGGTGAGGATCATCGGGATCGAGGCGACCTTCGCGTTGAGATTGCGGAAGAGTTGGCTCGGGCGTTCGCTCTTGCTCATCGGTGCAGCCATGCTGGATCGGGTAAGGGCGGCAAGGTCGGCACGTCTCGCTCCCGGCCCTGCGGTGGCCGGATCGGGAGCGAGACGGCTCGTCGGCGGTCAATCGGCCGAGGCGATGATGTCGGCGAAGCGCTTCTGCGCCTCTTCAAGCGTCATGTCGGGCTTGGCGAAGAACTCCGAGAACAGGTCCTCCTTCTGCTTCTGGCTGTCCTGCGAGAGCAGTTGGTCCGTCCAGGGCATGACAGCGCCCTTGGCCAGGATGTCGAGCCCCTTCTTCATGCAATCATTGGCAGCGTTGAGGTCGACGTCGCCGCGCACCGGCAGCGAGCCTTTCTTGAGATTGAAGGCGACCTGGGTCTTGGGATCGAGCAAGGTCTCGGCCAGCACTTCCTGCGCCTTGGACTTGTCGGCGTCCTTGAGCAGCGGGAAGTAGAAGGCGTCGCCGCCGGTGGCGATGACCTCGTTCAGGCCAAGCCCGGGAAGGCAGGTATAGTCCTTGCCGGCGGTCTTGCCGGCGACCTGGAATTCGCCCTGCGCCCAGTCGCCCATGATCTGGCCGCCGGCCTTGCCGGTGATGACCATGTTGGTCGCCTGGTTCCAGTCCTGCACATTGGTGTTCTTGGCCATCTTGCGCGCATCGTCGGCCGCCTTGAAGACCTTGGCGACTTCGGGACCGGCGGCGAACGTCGCATCCTTGTCCTTGTAGACCTTGAGGAAGGTGTCCGTGCCGCCCACTGCGGCGAGCAGCACGTCGAATGCGCCCGATGCCTGCCAGGCCTGCCCGCCGACCGCGAGCGGGACGATGCCGGCCTTTTCCAGCGCCGGGGCGGCGGCGACATATTCGTTCCAGTTCTTCGGCACCGGCACGCCCGCCTTCTCGAAGGCCGCGTTCGACAGCCACAGCCACTGCCAGGAGTGAATATTGACCGGCACGCAATAGATCTTGCCGTCGATGGTACAACCGTCGAGCAGGCTCTTCGGCCGCACGACCTCGGTCCACTTGCCCTTGGTGGCGACATCGGTGAGGTCGCGCATCAGGCCTGCCTGCACCAGCTCTTCCGCCTGCCGGCCGTGATTGAACTGGGTGGCGCCCATCGGGTCGCCGCCGGTGATGCGGCTGATCATGATCGGCCGCGCCGTGCCGCCGGACCCGGCGATGGCGCCGTCGACCCAGTGGTTGCCGGTTGCGTCGAAGGCCTTGGCGAGTTCGGCGACCGCCGCGGCCTCGCCGCCGGATGTCCACCAATGGGTGACTTCCAGATCGGTTGCGGCCGCCGGCCCGGCAAAATTCAACGCCACCGTCGCCGCAAGCGCGGCGGTCAGGAATTTGTATCGCATTTCGGTTTCCTCCCAGAATCTGAAACGTTACAGATTTTCGATACGGCAATTGCAAGATATGCGCAACCCTTCCCTTGAAAGTCAGTTCGATATTTTTCGAGGCGCGAACAAAATCCTTTCGGGATGGAGCCCGTTGTGCAGCGCAATACGCAAAATCCCACATGGCAAGACAGAAAGCTCGCAAGAAGCTTGCTCCCAATGCCTTTCCTGCTGATTCCCAACGCTTTTCGGCGGCGAGCCCATGCGGACTTTCGACCTCGGCCACAGCCTGGTCGAACACCGGTCGTGACAATCTGTAACGTTTCAGTATAGGCTTGTTCAGCTAAGGAGACGCGCCATGGGAGCGACGGCGGCGATTGCCGGCCTGGCCGGCGGCTGCTAAGCGCCTGACGGGGCGGGACGAATGGACAGACTGCGCACGGACAGCGATGACGAGACGTCGGCCAGGGAGCGGCCGACGCTGAAGACGCTTGCCTTCATGACCGGGCTCGGCGTCACCACCGTGTCGCGGGCGCTGAAGGACGCGCCGGAGATCGGCGCCGAGACCAAGCGCCGCGTCCAGCTCGTGGCCAAGCAGATCGGTTACCGGCCGAACCGCGCCGGCGTGCGCCTGCGAACCGGCAAGACCAACGTCATCAGCCTCGTGCTCAACACCGAGCACGAGATCATGAGCTTTGTCTCAGACATCATCTACGGCGTCACCGAAGTCATCGCCGATACGCCCTACCATCTGATCGTCACGCCCTACTCGCGCTCGCAGGATCCGCTGGATCCGGTGCGTTATCTGGTGGAGACCGGCTCCGCCGATGGCGTCATCATTTCGCGCACCCAGCCCAACGATCCAAGGGCCCGCTACATGCTGGAGCGCGGCATACCCTTTGCAACGCACGGCCGCACCGATATGGGGCTCGTGCACCCCTATCATGATTTCGACAATTACGCCTTCGCGGCCGAGGCGGTGCGCCATCTGGCCGGCTTGGGCCGGCGTCGGCTGGCTCTGGTGACGCCGCCGGTCGGCCTGACCTATCACGGCCACACCGTGAACGGCTTTGCCGACGCGCTGAGCGAAGTCGGCGCCTCGGAGGTGCCGTTCAACACCGTTTCGATCGACCACTCGATCGAGCAGATCAGGATGAGGACCGCGCAGCTGATGCGGCGCGACATCAGGCCGGACGGCATCGTCAGCAGCGCCGCGGCCGCCACGCTTGCCATTGTTGCCGGCATCGAGGACGCCGGGTTGAAACTCGGCCGCGACATCGACGTGGTGTCGAAGCAGTCGTCGGAACTGCTGCATCTGTTCCGCCGGGAACTGCTGATCGTCAACGAGAACTTCCGGCTGGCCGGCTCCGAGCTCGCCCGCGCCGTGCTCGGCTGGATCGGCGGCGCGGCGCCCGGCTCGCTGCAGTCACTCAGCGCGCCGGGCGAAGTTGTGGCCTATCGCGGCTGATTGAAGCCCCGCCGCCAGAGCAATTCCCGCGTAGCTTTCCTAAGGCATTGCCCAAAAAACAAAGAGATAGAGCGGTACGCCGTTCCGCGAAACGCTGAACCGCTAGCCGGCGGCGCCGCTCCCCCAGGGTCCATGGAAGGCGCCCTTGTCATCGATACGCTCGAAGCCATGCGCACCGAAGAAATCACGCTGTGCCTGGATCAGGTTCGAGGTCCCGCGGCCCTGGCGATAGCTGTCGAAATAGGCAAGGGCCGAAGACAGCGCCGGCACCGGCGATCCGGCTTCGGAAGCCCTGGCCACGACGCGCCGCAGTGACGGATGCGCCTCCTGCATCATGGTGATGAAGGCCGGCGCCATCAGGAGATTGGTCGAAGCGCCGCCGCGGCCGAAGGCTTCGGCCATGGTGTCGAGCATCTGCGATCGGATGATGCAGCCGGCACGCCAGATCTTGGCGATGGTCGGCATCGGCAGGTTCCAGTTGAACGCCTTCGAAGCGCCGCTCATCACGGCGAAGCCTTGCGCGTAGGCTGATATCTTGCCGGCGAACAGCGCCAGTTCCAGATCCTTGAGCAGGTCTGCCTTGTCGCCCGAAATCCTGGTGACGCCGATGTTGCCATAGGCTTTTTCCGCCGCAAGCCGCTCGTCCTTGATCGATGACAGGACGCGTGCCGCCACCGCCGCCTCGATGGCGGTCGCCGGAATGCCGAGTTGCTGTGCCTCGATAACGGACCATTTGCCGGTACCCTTCTGGCCGGCGCGGTCGAGGATGATGTCGACCACCGGCTTGCCGGTCTTGGGATCATCTGACGCCAGCACCTTGGCGGTGATCTCGATCAGGTAGGAGTTGAGCCGGCCCTTGTTCCAGCCGGCGAATACGGCGCCGATCTCCTTCGGCGCCATGCCCAGGCCATCGCGCAGGATCCCGTAGATCTCGCCGATCATCTGCATGTCGGCATATTCGATGCCGTTGTGGATGGTCTTGACGAAATGGCCGGCGCCGTCGGTGCCGAGCCAGGCCGCGCATGGCTCGTCCTTGAACTTGGCGGAGATTGCCGTCAGCACCTTCTCGACGCGCTTCCAGGACTCCTCGGTGCCGCCGACCATGATCGACGGCCCGTGGCGCGCACCCTCCTCGCCGCCGGACACGCCCATGCCGATGAAGGTGAGGCCGGAGCCCGCCAGCTCGGAAAAGCGCCGCATCGTGTCGCGGAAATTGGCGTTGCCGGCATCGATGACGATGTCGTTATGGGACAGCACGCCGCGCAATGCGGCGATCTGTTCATCGACCGGCTTGCCGGCCAGCACCATGATGATGATCGGACGCGGCGGCCGGATCGCGGCGGCGAGTTCTTCCAGGCTGTAGCAGGGGACAACCATATCCCTGAGCGCGCCGGCATTCTCGACAAAGGCATCCGTACGCGCCTTGGTGCGATTGAAAACGGCGATGCGGTGCCCGTGCTCGGCGATGTTGAGCGCCAGGTTGGAGCCCATCGTGCCAAGGCCGATCAGGCCGATTTCGGCTTTTTCCATGTTTCTTCCCTGCTTTCGGATCTTGTTTGTTCGAGCCCGCGATTGCCGGGGTTTCGCCAAGATGCATCCTGCCAGGGATGATTGACGGGCCTTCAGGCTCGCGTCAACCGCCTCGCCGAATTGTGTTGGAGAGCCATCACGGCCTGATGTCTACCGGCGCCTCGATCTTCACCATCTCGAAGTCGGAGACCAGTATGTCGATGCGCGCCGTCCACCGGCCAGGGACCGGGATGACGAGATCGTCGACACGCCAGCTGCCGTCGCCGGGCTTTGTCGCGGCCCGCTTCAGCGGCTCGATGCCGGAGTCCGGCTTCGACAGCACCAGCGTCACCTCCTTGGCGTCGAGCGGCCCGAAATCGCCGGTCATGATGATCATCGAGGCGGCGACCGGCCCGACATGGCCGGGCGTGATGCTGAGGTCCGCCATCGCCTTCAACGCGTGGATATGAACCGACACCGGCTGCGCCGCGGCAATCGCCAGCGCCCGTGGCGGCGGCGTGAAGCGCCAGCCGGCGGCAACACCGAAGATGGCGAGTACGATCAGTATTTCGACGCCGATCGAACGGGTGAGCCTGCGCCGCACTTCCGTCGCCCCGGCCTCGGCCATTGCCGTCAATCTCCAGCGGTTGACGGCGGCGAGCGTGAACAGGAAGACCAGCAGCGCGAGCTTGACCAGCAGCAGCCGGCCATAGGCGGTGTTGACCAGCGCTGCGGGTGTTTGCACCTGGATGACGGCCAGCACCACGCCGGCGGCGGCAAGCAAGGCCACCACCGGCATGATAGTGGCGGAGAACCGGCGAAGGAACGTGACGGCTTCGGCATCCTGCCGTTTCAGCGCGAGTCCGAGCGGCGCCAGCGCACCGGCCCAGAAGGCAATGCCGGCGCCGTGCAGGAACACCATCGGCCGCGTCAGCCATTGTGGCTCGGCGGCACTTGCGTGGCCGCTGGCCGCGAGCGCGAGGCCCGTTCCGGCCAGGCCGGCGAGCGCGAGGGGCCTGGCGGCCGCGCGCGGTCCGGCCAGCGACAAAAGGCCGAGCCCCAGCGCGATCAACGCGATCAACACCGTCCAGCCGAAGCTGGTGCCGAGACCGGCGGTCCAGATGGCCGGCTGCGCCATATGCGAGAGCGGCGCGCCGAGCGCATCCAGCCCTTGAAAGCCAAGCGACATGGGTGCCGCGACCAGCCCGCACAGGATTGCGGCGGCAACGAAGCGCTGTCCGGCGCGGCCACCCCGCGCCAGCCAGGCAAGAGCGAAGGCGCCGCCGACGCCGAGGAACAGGCCGATATAGAGGCAGACCTTGCCGATCCAGATCGCCGAGCGCAATTGCCAGTCGACGGCTTCGGAAACAGCCGGCGGCTCGCTCGCCGCGCCGATGGAAAACAGCAGAGAGCCGCCGACCGGATGACCGTCGGCGGAAATGACTCGCCAGCTCAGCACATGCGTGCCCGATCCAAGTGCCTGCGGATCGTCGATCACGACGGTCTGGTCGCTGAGGCGGAAGGACGTCAGCGGAACGGGCGTGCCGTCGGGCTTCACCAGCGTCAGCACCAGTGGCGAGACCGGTTCGCTGAAAGTCAGCGCGAATTGCGCCGGGGCCTGCGACAGCACGGCGCCGTCGGCCGGATCGGTCTTGATCAGCGCGGCGTGCGCAAAGGCCTGATTTGTCGTGGCCACGGCAATCAGCATGGCCAAGGTCAGCAGCCCTATGGCAGCTCGGCCGATGAGCTTGCCGGTCGCGCGAACCGTCCTGGAAGGGAATATCACCGTCATGTCATTGCCATGAAATGCGGCGCGCTCCTGACAATGGAGCGCATCGCGAGAGCTTACTTTTTCGGCGTGAGCTCGATGCCGGGCGCGGGGTTCTCCAGGGCGTCTTCGTCCTGCCCGGCCGCCGGGATTTCGATCCAGCGGTCGGCGGCGCCACCGCACTCCTGCACCACCGGGAAATAGAGTTTCTGACCCGCCGGGAGGTCTGCCGTCAGCATCGCACGGAAGACGAACTCGTCGTAGAATTCGTCCGGCAGATTGCCGCCGCTCCAATCGACCTCCTTGACGCCGTCGGCCACCGCCTGGCCGTAGAGCTGGTAGGATTTCTCGTACTTGCCCTTCTTGGTCTGCAGCGTCCAGCCGGGCTTCGGCATCGGCTTCACCGCGATCACCCCTTCCGGGATCTGCACGCGCACGGCGGTCGTCGCCTTGCCGTCACAGCCATGCGGCACCCGCAGGATGGCCTTGTAGGTCGAACCGACCGCCGCTTCCTGTGTTTCGAGCGTGATATGCGCGAAGGCGGCACTGGTTCCCAGCGCCAGAAGCGCGCCGGCCGACAAAAGATACTTGTTCATGATGGTCCCTCTGAATTCAATATGGATGGCGCGGTCAATTGGCGTGGTCGTCCATGCCACCGCCCATGCCTTCGACAGCGAACTCGACGTTGACGGCGCCAGCCTTTTCGAAGGTCAGCGTGGCTGCGAATTCTTCGCCCTGCTTGGGTTGCCGCTTCAGGCCGATGAACATCAGGTGATAGCCGCCGGGCGCCAGCGCCACCTTGCCGCCGGCCGGGATTTCCAGGCCTCCCGTCACCGGCCGCATGGTCATGACGCCGTCCTTGACGCCCATTTCATGCAGCTCTGCTTTTTCGGAGACGTCGGAGGAAATCGACAGCAGCCGGTCGGGTGCATTGCCCTTGTTGGTGATGGTGAAATAGCCGCCGGCCACCTTGGCGCCTGTAGGTGTCGCGCGCGACCAGGGATGCTCGATTTCGAGATCGCCGGCCTTGAATTCATGCGCGCAGACGGCCTGGGCACCGAAGAACAAGAGGACAAACGCCAGCACGGCAAGGCCGACACGTTCATTGAAACGGCGCAGGAACTTGGTGCGGCCGCCCGAAGGAGGCGCCGCGATATGAAAAGCTTGGGACATGGTTTGCTCCATGAATAGGGGATCGCGCCGATGGCCGGTCGCGAAAGATCCGTTCTTTGGATGAAAGCACCGGCGGAAGGTTCCGCCGGGCGTAGAGCAGGCTCAGGCCGACAGCGGCGGCGCGCGCGGGTTCGACGGCGACCGCTGGCGCGCGAAATCGAGATGCGTGGCCGCCGGAAAGATGAAAACGACGGCTTCGAACGAAAGCGAGGCCAGCGCAAGCCCGGCATCGGGTGGCGGCGCAAAGGCCGCTGAAACCATGCTGCAGCCCAGCATGCAGCATGCCGGCAGATGCGACGGATGCGGGCCGCCATCGGGAAGCTGGGCAGTGCCCTCGTGGGTGCAGATGACGTTGCCGAAGGCGTCGATTTGCGAGGCGGCCGGTCCGGTGGCGAAGGCGAATGCGCTCAGCGTCGACTGAAGCAGCAGCAGGTAGGCCGCGACAAGCGCGACCGGAATGCTCCACCGTCTCCCCTTTTTGGTCAAATGACTTGCCTGTTCAAACCATCTGCATCTTCAAGCGATCACCGGAAGATGTCTACCACGGCAGCAAGAGACGGAAAATCGGCAAATCGGTGCTGCGGCAACGCGGCGCGATCAGGGCCTCTGTGGATGCCGGCTCTCGGGGATCGAGGTCAGCAGCGTCTGGCGCGCCGACTTCAAATGCTTGCGGCAGGCGGCATCGACCTTGCCCAGGTCGCGTGATTTGAGCGCCGCGATATAGGCCAGATGCTCGCCGATCGCGATTTCGTTGCGCTCGCGCTCCTGCGCCTTGTTCCACTGGTAGTGGTAATGGAAGATCATGGCGATGACATCATAGAAATCGACGATGAAGCGGTTGTGCGAGGCGCGGTGGATCAGCCGATGGAAGCGCTCGTCGAGCTCCGAGAACTCGTTGAAGCGCGTGGCGATGTCACGGGCGAGGCCGCGGTGTTCCTCTTCGAGATTGTCGAGATCGACCCACACCGCGCTGTCCTGCGGCAGTGCGGTGAACGCCGATGCCGAGCGCAGCTCGAACATCTCGCGGATTTCCGTCAACTCCAGCGCGAAGGCGCGGGTGAAACCCTTCAGCACCCAATGGCTGTTACGGCGCTTCTCGATCAGGCCGAAGCGGGAGAAGCGGATCAGGAACTCGCGCACGCTGGTGGTGCCGACGCCGATCTCGCGCGCCAGTTCGAGCTCGTTGATCTGCATGCCGGCCTCGGCGCCGCCGGCGAGCAGCCTGCGCATGAACGACCGCTCGATGATCTCGGCCAGCGTGTCGGTCTCTTCCTCGGGAAAGAAATCATCGGGGCGCGTTTCACGCAGCACCGTCTTGGCGCGCTTGTTCCAGGCGATCAGTCCGGTTTCTTCCATGCGCCCAAGGATGCTGCGCACCGTGGTGCGGCTGACGCCGAGCAGCGTACCCAGTTCCGGTTCCGAAGGCAGGCTGCGCGTCTCGTCGAGCAGCCTGAGGCACCTGTTATAGGCATCCTTGTAAACGTTGTTGCTCTTCGACATGCCCTGACCCATCGCTGGCCGGCGCTTGCGGCGGCCGGCTTGAAGCGCAATATGATGTTCCTATCGCCTTCGAAAGCGGAATCGCTTTGCCGAGGGGCTCGCTTACCGGTTGCAGCGCCGCTACTCATCCAGCCGCACAGGAACTGCCGGAAAAAACAATTGACGCAAAACTGTTTTTTCACGATAAAAGACATTAACTCTTAACAAGCGCGTGTCAATCCGCGCCTCCCAGGATCACCCCAGGAAACGCCCGTGAACGCCTCCAACTCAATTCTTCTGTCCCCAGCCGACAATGTCGCGGTCGCCAACGGCCGCATCGAGACCGGCACCGCGCTGCCCGGCGGCGCGCTTGCCGCCGCCGTCATCGAGCCCGGCCACAAGGTGGCGATCAAGCCGATTCCCGCCGGGTCCGCCGTGGTCAAATATGCCCAGGCGATCGGCCGCGCCACGCAGGACATCGCGCCCGGCGAGCATGTCCATTCGCACAATCTGGTGTTCGAGGCCGGCCGCCTGCCGGTGGTGCCGCCAAGCGAGGCCGAGCATGCGACCGAGGCCGACCGCGCCCGCACCTTCATGGGTTATCGCCGCGCCGACGGCCGCGCCGGCACGCGCAACTTCATCGGCATCATCGCCAGCGTCAACTGTTCGGCCACCGTCTGCCACGCCATCGCCGACGCAGCCAACCGCACGCTGCTGCCAAAATATCCCGGCATCGACGGCTTCGTCCCGATCGTCCACGGCCAGGGCTGCGGCATGAGCGCCACCGGCGACGGGATGATGGTGCTGCACCGCACATTGGCCGGCTATGCCCGCCATCCCAATTTCGGCGGTGTGCTGATGGTCGGGCTCGGCTGCGAGGTCAACCAGCTCACGCTGTACGGCCAGAAGGGTGCGGCCGCCGGTAAACGCCATTTCAACATCCAGGATGCCGGCGGGTCGCGCAAATCGGTCGAAAAGGCGATGGGCGTGCTGGCCGAGATCGCCGAGGAAGTCGGCCAGCTCAAGCGCGAACCCATCCCGGTCAGCGAGATCGTCGTCGGCCTGCAATGCGGCGGCTCCGATGGCATGTCAGGCATCACAGCCAATCCGGCGCTGGGCGCTGCCGTAGACATCCTGGCCGGCGTCGGCGGCATCGGTATTCTCTCCGAGACGACGGAAATCTACGGCGCCGAACATCTGCTCGCCTATCGCGCCGCGACGCCCGAGATCGCCAAGAAGCTCGACGGCTACGTCAAGTGGTGGGAGGACCACGTCGCCAAGCACGGCGCCTCGATCGACAACAACCCCTCGCCCGGCAACAAGCGCGGCGGCCTCACCACCATCCTGGAGAAATCGCTGGGCGCGGTCGCCAAGGGCGGCCAGACGCCGCTCAACGGCGTCTTCGGCTATGCCGAAAAGGTCACCGGCAGCGGGCTGGTGTTCATGGACACGCCCGGCTACGACCCGGTGTCCGCCACCGGCCAGGTGGCGGGCGGCGCCAACATCATCGTCTTCACCACCGGCCGCGGCTCCTGCTTCGGCTGCCGGCCGACGCCGTCGATCAAGGTCGCCACCAACTCGACCATGTATCATCAGATGGAAGAGGACATGGACGTCAATTGCGGCGTCATCGCCTCCGGCGAGAAGACCATCGCCGGCATGGGCCGCGAGATCTTCGAACTGATCGTCGAGACGGCCTCCGGCCGCAAGACCAAGAGCGAGGATTTCGGCTACGGCGACAACGAGTTCGTGCCCTGGCATCTCGGCGCGACGCTCTAGCTCTTTGAAGTCGCGCAGTCCGGAAAGTGGCCACGAGCTTTCCTGGAATGCTGCGGCTTGAGGTCTTGGAATCTGCCGCGCCGGATAATGGCGGGCAACGGAGGTTGTGCATGGAAAAACGCCGCATCGGCCAGACGGCGCTCGAGGTCACCGAAGTAAGCTTCGGCGGTGCCGCGATCGGCGGGCTCTACCGCGCCTGTTCGCGCGAGGCGGCGATGGAAACGTTGCAAGGCGCGTGGGAGGCGGGCCTGCGCTATTTCGACACCGCGCCCTTCTATGGTTTCGGCCTGTCGGAGCGGCGTTTCGGCGACTTCCTGCGCTATAAGCCGCGCGATTCCTATGTGCTGTCGACCAAGGTCGGGCGCCTGTTCCGGCCCGTTCCGGAGGATCAGGTTCCCGATCACTCCTATGTCGATCCGCTGCCCTTCGCGCTCGACTACGACTATTCCTATGACGGCATCATGCGCTCGGTCGACTTCAGCTATGCGCGGCTTGGTCTAAACAGGATAGACATCCTGTTTGTGCACGACATCGGCGTGTACACGCATGGCGTCGAGAAGACCAAAATGCACTTTCGCCAGTTGATGGACGGTGGGCTCAAGGCGCTCGAAGAACTGAAAAACTCCGGCGTCATTTCCGCCTACGGGCTCGGCGTCAACGAAGTCCGGATATGTCTCGACGTGATGCGTCGCGCGCCGCTCGATTGTATCCTGCTCGCCAGCCGCTATTCCTTGCTCGATCGCAGCGCCGAGGCCGAACTTTTGCCGCTCTGCCGCGCCCGACAGACTTCGCTGGTCATCGGCGGTGTGTTCAACTCCGGCATATTGGCGACCGGACCGGTGCAGGGCGCCCATTTCGACTACAAGCCCGCCAGCGGTGACGTGCTCGACCGCGTCGGCGCGATGGAGCGGATCGCGGCCGAAGGTGGTTACCCGCTCGCCGCCGCCGCGTTCCAGTTCCCTCTCCAGGAATCCTCGGTCGCCACCGTGCTGACCGGCACCGCCAAGCTGGCGAACCTGACCCGCAACCTCGAACTGCTCGATGTCGACGTGCCTCAGGCGGACTACGCCAGGTATCGCCCCTACACCGTGGTGCAGGAATTGGCATGAAGCCGCCGGCCCGCCCGGGTGAAGGTGCGATCGCGGGGCTTCACGATCCCGCGAACCGGAGAAGGAACGGGCATTCTATATTGACTAATTTATGGAATTAATATTCCATAAATTAGTCACGCGAAACGGAAGCGTCGGGCAGCGTGGGGAGAGCAAGGCGCCAGTGCGGTCATGACCGCCATGCCCCGAGGATGGCATAAACACCGCTTGCATCGACCGGATTGATGCACTATCAAAATATTGCAACTGTTTTTTATTGATAAAGTTCTGTTTGGCTACGCCTATCCGAACCGAGCTTCCATATCGTTCACCGGGCGACCTAGGGAGGAATTCCATGAAATTCGTGACCAGCATTCTCAATCGCCGCGCAGTCATGGCGCTGGCGGCCGCGTCGATGCTTGCCGGCGTCATGCACCCGGCGCCGGTTTCGGCGGCGGACGTGACCATTCCGATCATCGTCAAGGACACCACGTCCTTCTACTGGCAGATCGTCCTGGCCGGGGCCCGCAAGGCCGGCAAGGATCTCGGCGTCAACGTGCCGGAGCTCGGCGCCCAGGCAGAAACTGACGTCAACGGCCAGATCTCGATCCTCGAAAACGCCGTTGCCAGCAATCCGGCGGCGATCGTCATCTCGCCGACCGAGTTCAAGGCGCTCGGCAAGCCGATCGACGAAGCCGCAGCCAAGGTCAAGGTTATCGGCATCGATTCCGGCGCCGACTCCAAGGCCTTCACCTCCTTCCTGACCACCGACAACGTCCAGGGCGGCCGCGTTGCCGCTGACGGCCTCGCAGCGGCCATCGGCGAAGCCAATGGCGGCAAGATCGAGGGCGACGTTGCCCTGATCACCAACACGCCTGGCGCCGGCTCGCTCGAACAGCGCAAGCAGGGCTTCATCGAGCAGCTCAAGGCGAAATATCCGGGCCTGAAGCTGGTCGCCGACAAATATGCCGACGGCCAGGCCACCACCGGCCTCAACATCGCCACCGACCTGATCACGGCCAATCCGAACCTCAAGGGAATTTTCGCTTCCAACCTGATCATGGCGCAGGGCGTTGGGCAGGCTGTCGCCGAAAACAGCCTCGGCGGCAAGCTGGCGCTGGTTGGCTTCGACAGCGACGAGAAGCTGATCAAGTTCCTCAACGATGGCGTCATTTCCGCCCTCGTCGTCCAGGATCCCTACCGGATGGGCTATGACGGCATCAAGACCGCACTTGCCGCCTCCAAGGGTGAAAAGGTCGAGACCAATGTCGACACCGGCGCCAACCTGGTCACCAAGGCCAACATGAAGGATCCCAAGATCGACGCGCTGCTCAACCCGAAGCTCAACTGAGTATCGGCACGCGCAACCGTTTCCGGGGCCTCTGCGCCCCGGAAACAACAGGGAGGATTGCCATGACGTCGACCGCGCAGGAACTGCATCCGGCCCCCGTGCTGGAGCCCGGCAGGACGATCCTCGAGCTGCAGGGTCTGGAAAAGCGCTATCCCGGCACGCATGCGCTGAAGCCTGTGACCCTGGCCTTCAAGGCGGGAGAGATCCACGCCATCGTCGGCGAGAACGGTGCCGGCAAATCGACCCTGATCAAGCTCCTGACCGGCGTCATCCCGCGCACCTCCGGAGAGGTTGTGTGGGAAGGCAAGCCGGCTGCCCTGGCGACGCCGCACGAAGCCATGGCGCTCGGCATCAACGCCGTGCACCAGGAAGTCGTGCTCTGCCGTCACCTGACCGTCGCCGCCAACATGTTCCTCGGCGAGGAGAACTCGCGCTTCGGCATCCTCCAGCAGCGAGCCATGGTCAGGGAAGCGCAGAAGATCATCGACGGTCTCGGCTTCGACCTGCCGGCGCATGTCGTGCTCGGCGATCTCACCATCGGCCAGCAGCAGCTGATCGCCGCCGCCCGCGCCACCGTGCGCGGCACCAAATTCCTGATTTTCGACGAGCCCACCGCGTACCTCACCCGCAAGGAGGCCGACCAGCTGTTCACGCTGATCCGCCGCCTGAAGGGTGAAGGCGTCACCATCATCTACATCAGCCATCGCATGGAGGAGGTGTTCGAGCTCGCCGACCGCGTCTCGGTGCTGCGTGACGGCACGCTGGTCGGCACCCGCAACATCGCCGAGACCAATGAGCCGGAGCTGGTCAAGCTGATGATCAACCGCTCGATCGAGCAGATCTATCACAAGGAGCATTTCACGCCGGGCGCCGTCATCGCCGAGGCGCGGAACCTGTCCGGCAAGGGTTTCGAGAATGTCTCTCTGTCGGTGCGCGCGGGCGAGATCGTCGGGCTCTACGGCCTGATCGGAGCCGGCCGCAGCGAATTCGTCACCACCCTCTACGGCCGCCACCGCAAATCGGCCGGCCAGGTGTTGTGGGAAGGCAAGGAGGTGCAGGTCAACTCCGAGCACGACGCCATCAAGCTCGGCATGGCGCTGGCACCGGAAAGCCGCCGCGACCAGGGCCTGTGCCTCAACCTGCCGGTTGCATTGAATCTCAACCTGCCGATCTACAAGCGCATATCGAAAAATCTGCTGATCTCGTCTGCGCAGGAGAAGGCCGAGGCGGACCGGCAGATCGCCGACCTCAGGATCAAGACGCCGACGCGCGGCGCGCTGGCCTCCAGCCTGTCGGGCGGCAACCAGCAGAAGATCGTCATCGGCAAGTGGCTGGCGCACGGCGCCAAACTGTTCATCTTCGACGAGCCGACGGTCGGCGTCGATGTAGGCACCAAGGCCGAGATCTACCGGCTGTTCAGTGTGCTGTTGTCCAAGGGCGCGGGCATCATCCTGATCTCGTCCTATCTGCCTGAGGTCTACGAACTGGCTGACACGCTGCATGTGTTCAGGCGCGGCAAGCTGGTGGCCACGCATGGTTTCCGCACCGCCGATCACGAGGACATTCTGAGCCAGGCCCTGGCCGAGAAACAAGAAAAGACGGGAGGACAGACATGAGCACCGAGGCGATCCCTGCCGAAAAGCCGAAGCGCAACTACAATGCCCTGTTCGGGCTGACGCTGCTTGGCCTGCTGCTTCTGATGTGGGTCATCCTGGCGGTCGCGACGCCGTCCTTCGCCTCGGCGCTCAACATCACCAACCTGCTGCGCCAGGGTTCCCTGATCGCCATCCTGGCCGTCGGCCAGACCTTCGTCATCATCACCGGCGGCATCGACCTTTCCGTCGGCGCCATCGTCGGCTTCGCCACCGTCATCGTCGCGCTGCTGATCAATGCCGGCTGGCCGGTCTGGATCGCGGTTCTGGCGACGCTGCTGGTGGGGGTCGCCATCGGCCTGTTCCACGGTTTCGGCATCGTCAGGATGGGCCTGCCGCCCTTCATCATCACGCTGGCGACCATGACCTCGCTGCGCGGCATCGGTCTCCTGATGACCAATGGCAATTCGATATCGATCAACAGCGACGCGTTCCAGGCGTTTTCGCGCGGCTCGCTGCTGGGGATCCCCTATCTGTTCTGGATGGTAATCGTGGTTGCCCTGCCCTCCTACGTCTTCCTGCACCACACGCGATGGGGACGCTATCTCTTCTCCGTCGGCTCGAACGCGGAAGCCGCGCGCCTCTCCGGCGTCAACGTGCCGCGCACGATCTACATGGCCTATGTGCTGTCCGGCCTGTGCGCGGCCTTCGTCGGCGTGCTGCTCGCGTCCCGCATCGGCATCGGCAATCCGACGCAGGGCGACACCTACGAGCTGCAAGCCATCGCCTCGTCGGTGATCGGCGGCACGTCGTTGTTCGGCGCCATCGGTTCGGTGCACGGGCCGCTGATCGGCTCGTTCATCCTCTCCACCATCAACAACGGCGCCAACCTGCTCAACGTCAACACGTTCTGGCAGCGCGTCATCACCGGCATGTTGATCATCGTCATCGTCTACTTCGACGGCCTGCGCCGCCGAGGTGGCAAGTAAAATCGATCGCCGGCCGGGTCGAAAATCGGCCGACGATTCCATGAACCGACTGGATTGAAGCATGAAAGCCGTTGTCTGCCGTTCGCCCGGCGACCTTGTCGTGGAAGACCGTCCCGCGGCTGGCTCGCCGCCTCCCGGCTGGGCGCTGGTGGCGGTCAGCCATGTCGGCATCTGCGGCACCGACTACCACATCTTCGAGGGCAAGCATCCCTTCCTCGCCTACCCCCGCATCATGGGCCATGAAGTGTCGGGGACCATCGTCGAGGCGGGCGAAGGCGTTGGTCTTGCCACGGGCGAGCCGGTCATCATCAATCCCTATCTGGCGTGCGGCAAATGCATCGCCTGCCGGCACGGTAAACCCAATTGCTGTGTCCGGATCGAAGTGCTCGGCGTGCATCGCGACGGCGCCATGTGCGAACAGATCCTTGTCCCGGAACAAAACCTCTATCCAGCCAACGGCCTGTCGTTGGCCGATGCCGCGGCCGTCGAATTCCTGGCCATCGGCGCCCATGCGGTGCGGCGCTCGCGTGCCGATCCCGGCGCACGGACGCTCGTCATCGGCGCCGGACCGATCGGGCTCGGCACCGCCATCTTCGCCCGCATCGCCGGGCTCGACGTGACGCTGCTCGACATGAGCAGCGAAAGGCTCGGCTTCGCCGCCAATGAACTCGGCTTCAAGACCCTCGACGGGTCGCGCGGCGCGGCATCCGATCTGGTCAGCGAAGCGACATCAGGCGAAGGCTTCGACGTGGTCTTCGACGCCACCGGGAACACCGGCTCGGTGCAGTCGGCCTTCGCTCATGTCGCGCATGGCGGGACATTGGTGCTGGTCAGCGTCGTGAAGGACGACATCGCCTTTTCCGACCCCGAGTTCCACAAGCGCGAGATGACGCTTGTCGGCAGCCGCAATGCCTTGAGGGCCGATTTCGACCACGTCGCCGCTTCGATCCGCGATGGCGCGGTGCCGCTGGCCAAGCTCGTCACCCACCGCACCACGCTTGCCGACACGCCACGTGACCTCGCCCGCTGGGCGCATGAGAAATCCGGCCTGATCAAGGCCGTGATCGAGGTGGGGGCATAAGATGGCAGGCGGTGAACCCGGCCTGAGTTGACGACGCCCCGCGCAGGTCGACCCCCAAACGCCAAGCCGCTGACAACCGAGCTGGTCTGGTACCAGCGTTAGTATAAGGCCGACACGCCCTACAGCGCCGACAGTTTCAGCTCCACCCGCTCCGCCGGGAAGCGCGCCTCGGCGAATTGGATCGGCCGGCCGTCCGGCGTCATGTTGACGGCCACCGTGACCAGCACGATGCCGCCCGGCTGCAGATCGAGGTCGGCGAGGTCGGAAGCATCGGCGTGACGCGCCGACAGCACCGTCGATTGCCTGAGATAATCGTCTATGCCGAAACGCTTGAGCGATGCGGTGATCGACCCGGTCTCGGCCATGGCCACATCGATGCCGGCGAAGCGCCTGGCGTCGAACCAGCCGGAAGCGCGCGACACCGGCTTCCCATCGGCCTCGCCGCGCGTCTCCAGGCGAATCACATCCGATCCCCTGGCAAGGCCCAGGGCTTCGGCGACGCGCCGGCTGGCCGGCTCGACCGATGAGGACAGGAGCACGATATGCCGCTCCGACGCCTGGCCCTGCAAGCCGGTTGAAAATCGCGTGCGCGCGCCGATCGGATAGGACAGCCGCTTGCGCGACAGCACGAAAGTGCCGCGCCCCTGCTCGGCCCGCAGTACCCCGTCTTGCACGAGCGCCGCGATGGCGCTGCGCACCGTGTGACGGTTGACGCCATAGCGCTCGGCCAGCGCCACCTCCGGCGGCAGCGCGGCATTCTCCGCGAAATCGCCGGCAGCGATCGATTGCAGGATTCGGTCGGCGATCTGGCGCCACAACGAGACGCCGCTGCGCCGCTCGATACCGTCAGCCACGTGTTTTCCGTTCACGGTTTCGCCCCTGGCCGGCCCCTGTCACGCACCCGTCATGGACTCGCGTTAGGTAATGGGTATAATTCGTATGGTTGTCTATATCAATAGACAAATTAGAAGCAAGGATGTTGCTCATGCGAGGACAGGAAGCGCGCGACCAGGCCGAACGCAAGGCGGCCATGGCAACCCTGGCGCAGTCCAGCGGCGACGACATCGTTCGCCTCTGGAACGAATCCGGCCTGCCTGCCGAGGCCGAACTGCTGCGCGGTCCCGAGACCGGCCTGGTCACCATGCGCGGCCGCATCGGCGGCGGCGGCGCGCCGTTCAATGTCGGCGAGGCCACCGTGACCCGCGCCACAGTGCGCCTGCCGTCCGGACAGGTCGGCCATTGCTATGCGCTCGGCCGCGACAAGCAGAAGGCGAAGCTGGCGGCCATCGCCGACGCGCTGTGGCAGGACCCCGCCCACCGAGAGGCGGTCGAAACGGGCCTTCTCGCGCCGCTGCGGGCTGCCTTGACCACGGCACGAGAAAGGCGCCGCGCCGAAACGGCGGCAACGAAGGTGGATTTCTTCACCATGGTTCGCGGAGAAGATTGATGGATATCGCAGCGCAATCGATCGAGGGCGGGTTCGCCGATCCGGTGTTCAACGCCCAGACGGTGTTTCGCGCCGTCATGGACGCAATGGCGCGGCCGGGCAGCGTGCAACCCTTGCCGGCCCTGGCCCGCCCGCCGGCGCCGCTTTCGGCGACATCGGGCGCGGTTGCGCTGGCATTGTGCGACAATGACACGCCGCTCTGGCTCGACCCGGCCCTGCATGCCTCGGCAGCGGTCATGTCCTGGCTCGGCTTTCACAGCGGCGCGCCGCTGGCCAACACCCCGGCCGACGCGCATTTCGCCTTTGTGGCCTCGCCGGCCGAGATGATGGCGCTCGACGGTTTCTCGCAAGGCACGCAGGACTATCCCGACCGCTCGACCACATTGATCCTGCAGGTCGGCGATCTCACGTCAGGCACGCCGCTGCTGCTCGAAGGTCCTGGCATCGAGAAGACGGCGACGATCGCGCCGGCCCTCATGCCGCGTCATTTCATCGAGCAGTGGAAGCAGAACATCAACCGCTTTCCGCGCGGCGTCGACATCATCCTGGCGGCACATGACAGCCTCGCCTGCCTGCCGCGTACGACACGCATCAAGACGACGGAGGCCTAGCATGTATGTCGCGGTAAAAGGCGGCGAAGCTGCAATCGCCAACGCCCACAGCCTGCTCGCCGACCGTCGGCGCGGTGACCGCTCGGTACCGGCACTGCGCCTCGACCAGATCGTCGAACAGCTGGCGCTCGGCGTCGACCGGGTGATGAGCGAAGGCTCGCTTTACGATCGCGAACTCGCCGCACTCGCCATCGTGCAGGCGCGCGGCGACATGATCGAGGCGATCTTCCTGGTGCGGGCCTACCGCACCACGCTGCCGCGCTTTGGCTATACAAATGCCATCGACACCGCCACCATGCTGGTCGAACGCCGCGTTTCGGCGACCTACAAGGACCTGCCCGGCGGCCAGTTGCTTGGGCCCACCTTCGACTACACGCACCGGCTGCTCGATCCCGAGCTTGCCGCCGGCGCCGATGTCGCCGCGCCCTTGCGGCGCGAGACGGAAGCGCAGGCAATGCCGCGCGTCTCGGCGATCCTTGCCCGCGAAGGGCTGATCGAGCCGGACGGAGACATGCCTCAGGACCATGTCCCCGGCGACATCACCCGCGAGCCGCTGGAGTTCCCGATGGCTCGCGACATCCGCCTGCAGGCGCTGTCGCGCGGCGACGAGGGGTTCCTGCTGGCGCTCGGCTATTCCACGCAGCGCGGCTATGCCCGCAACCATCCCTTCGTCGGCGAGATCCGCATCGGCGAGGTCGAGCTGGAGCTCGACGTGCCCGAACTGCCTTTCGCCGTGCCGCTCGGCACGGTGCGCGTTACCGAATGCCAGATGGTCAATCAGTTCAAGGGCTCGGCAAAGGCACCACCGCAATTCACCCGCGGCTATGGCCTGGTCTTCGGCCAGAGCGAGCGCAAGGCGATGGCCATGGCACTCTGCGACCGCGCTCTTCGTGCAAGCGAACTCGGCGAGGACATTGTCGCCGCCGCCCAGGACGAGGAATTCGTCATCTCGCACTCCGACAACGTCCAGGCGACCGGCTTCGTCGAACATCTGAAGCTGCCGCATTATGTCGACTTCCAGGCCGAACTCGACCTCGTGCGCCGCATGCGCGCCGAGTACGACGCCCGCGAAAATCCCAGCAAGATTGAAGAGAAGAAAGAGGCCGCGGAATGAGCGCGCAACCGACCGACATCGCCGCCTATAACTTCGCTTATCTCGACGAACAGACCAAGCGGATGATCCGTCGCGCGATCCTCAAGGGCATCGCCATTCCCGGCTATCAGGTGCCGTTCGCCTCGCGCGAAATGCCGATGCCCTATGGCTGGGGCACCGGCGGCGTCCAGGTTACCGCTTCGATCATCGGCCCCGACGATGTGCTGAAGGTCATCGACCAGGGCGCCGACGACACCACCAATGCGGTCTCGATCCGCGCCTTCTTCAAGAAGGTCGCCAATGTCGCGGTGACGACCGACACGGCCAGCGCCAGCATCATCCAGACCCGCCATCGCATTCCCGAACATCCGCTCGCCGCGGGCCAGGTGCTGGTCTACCAGGTGCCGATCCCCGAGCCCCTGCGCTTTCTCGAGCCGCGCGAGACCGAAACGCGCAAGATGCATGCGCTGGAGGAATACGGCCTCATGCATGTGAAGCTCTACGAGGACATCGCCAAGCACGGCCGCATCGCCACCACCTACGCCTATCCGGTGAAGGTCGAGGGCCGCTATGTGATGGACCCGTCGCCGACGCCGAAATTCGACAATCCCAAGATGCACCGCTCGCCGGCTTTGCAGCTGTTCGGCGCCGGCCGCGAGAAGCGCATCTATGCGCTGCCGCCCTTCACTGATGTGGTCAGCCTCGACTTCGAGGATCATCCGTTCGAGGTGCAGACCTTCGACCAGCCCTGCGCGTTGTGCGGCGCCGAGAACGTTTATCTCGACGAGGTCATCCTCGACGACCACGGCGGCCACATGTTCGTCTGCTCCGACACCGACCACTGCGAGAAGCGGCGCAGCACCCCTACCTCCCCCTTGTGGGGAGGTCGCGCCGAAGGTGGGGGTAGCGACCCATCGGCAGCCCCCACCCCGGCGCTGCGCGCCGACCCTCCCCACAAGGGGGAGGGTAAGGAGATACAATGACCGACGAACCCTTGCTGCGCGTTTCGGCGCTCTCGAAATTCTACGGCTCGCGCGTCGGCTGCGACAACGTCACCTTCGATCTGTGGCCGGGCGAAGTCCTGGCTGTCGTGGGCGAATCCGGCTCCGGCAAGACGACATTGCTCAACTGCCTGTCGACGCGGCTGCTGCCCTCATCCGGCACCGCCAGCTACCGCATGCGCGACGGCCAGTTCCGCGAACTCTACCGCATGAGCGAGGCCGAGCGCCGCTTCCTGATGCGCACCGACTGGGGCTTTGTCCACCAGAATCCGGCCGACGGCCTGCGCATGACGGTGTCGGCCGGCGCCAATGTCGGCGAACGCTTGATGGCGGTGGGCGACCGCCACTACGGCAAGATCCGCGCCACCGCCGTCGACTGGCTGTCGCGCGTCGAGATCGAGGAAGACCGCATCGACGACGAGCCGCGCGCCTTTTCCGGCGGCATGCGCCAGCGCCTGCAGATCGCCCGCAACCTCGTCACCGGCCCGCGGCTGGTGTTCATGGATGAACCGACAGGCGGCCTCGACGTCTCGGTGCAGGCGCGCCTGCTCGACCTCTTGCGCGGCCTCGTCACCGATCTCGGCCTCGCCGCCATCGTCGTCACCCATGACCTCGCGGTGGCGCGGCTTTTGTCGCAGCGCATGATGGTGATGAAGGACGGCCGCGTCGTCGAAAGCGGCCTCACCGACCGCGTGCTCGACGACCCGCGCGCGCCGTACACGCAATTACTTGTTTCCTCGATTCTGCAGGTTTGACGATGGCGCCAAGTCACCCCCCTCTGTCCTGCCCGCAAACGAATAACGATTGGAGTACCTTCTGATGCCGACGCCTCTCGTTGTTTCCGACGTCGCCAAGAGCTTCACCATGCATCTGCGCGACGGCATCAAACTGCCTGTCGTCGCCGGTGTCTCCTTCTCGATCCGCGCCGGTGAATGCACCGTGCTCGGCGGCCCGTCCGGGGCCGGCAAGAGCTCGATCCTGAAGATGCTCTACGGCAATTACGCCGTCGACGAAGGCCAGATCATCGTCACGCACGAAGACGGGCTGATCGACCTTGCCAGCGCCAGCCCGCGCACCGTGCTTGCCGTGCGCCGCCAGACCATCGGCTATGTCAGCCAGTTCCTGCGCACCGTGCCCCGCGTATCGGCGCTCGACGTCGTCGCCGAGCCGCTCGTAGAGCGCGGTGAGGATCGCGAAGCAGCAAGAAGCAAGGCGCGCGCCCTGCTGGCGCAGCTTAACCTGCCGGAAAAACTCTGGGCATTGCCGCCGGCGACCTTCTCCGGCGGCGAGCAGCAGCGCGTCAACATCGCGCGTGGCTTCATCACCGAGCACCCGATCCTGCTGCTCGACGAGCCGACCGCTTCGCTCGACGCAAGGAACCGCGATGTGGTGATCGGACTCATCGCCGCCAAGAAAACGGCAGGCGTCGCCCTGCTCGGCATCTTCCACGACCATGATGTGCGCGAAGCGGTTGCCGACCGCATCATCGACGTCACCGCCTTCGCCCCGGGAAAGCTCGCCGCATGAGCAGGAAATTGTCGGAGACGCCGCTGGTCCACCCGACGGCGGACGTGGAGAATTCGACGCTCGGCCGCTGGACCGAAATCGCCGACCGCTGTCGGGTTTCGGAAAGCGAACTCGGCGACTATTCCTACATGATGCAGGACTGCGCCGTCTGGTGTGCGACGATCGGCAAATTCTCCAACATCGCGGCAAGCGTGCGCATCAACGCCACCAACCACCCGACCTGGCGACCGACGCTGCACCACTTCACCTACCGCGCATCGGACTATTGGGACGATGCCGAACACGAGAGCGAATTTTTCGCTGAGCGCCGCGCCAGGCGCGTCACAATCGGCCACGACACATGGCTTGGCCATGGCTCGACAGTCCTGCCCGGCATCACCGTCGGCGATGGCGCCGCCGTCGGCGCCGGAGCGGTGGTATCGAAGGATGTCGCTCCCTACACCATCGTCGCCGGCGTGCCGGCAAAGCCGATCCGCGAGCGCTTCGACCGCCGCACCGCCGAGCGCTACCAGGCGCTTGCCTGGTGGGATTGGGACCATGCGAGGCTGCGCGCCGCACTCGACGATTTCCGTCAGCTCGAGGCCGAAGCTTTCCTGGAAAAATACGGTGGATGACGGTGGTGAATGGAATAGGGCTGCTCACTATTCGCATCCCTTACATGGAGTTCGGGCAGGGGGCTGTCTTCTCGAGCCGCCTGCCTTCCGCAGCTTCAGGGACATGGAAGCACTTCGAGGAACTGATTGGTCCTGGCCTGATCGCGCACGACACGGCTGTGGGTGGTAACAAAACTGACATCAATCCGACACCGCAGGTTCATGGCGCTGCGCTAGCGAGGGTCAACAGGACCTTCAACCGCGACTGGACGGGAACGCACCATGTCAGCCACGCTCGAAATCCGCGGCGTCACCCGACGATTTGGCAAGAACACCGCCGTTAACGATGTCAGCATCTCGATCCCGCAGGGTCAGATGGTCGGCGTCATCGGCCGTTCCGGCGCCGGCAAGTCGACCCTTCTGCGTATGATCAACCGCCTCATCGATCCCAGCCATGGATCGATTTTCTTCGACGGAGCCGAGGTCTCGCAATTGCGCGGTTCGCCGCTCAGGCGCTGGCAGCGCGACTGCGCCATGATCTTCCAGCAATTCAACCTTGTGCCGCGCCTCGACGTGCTGACCAATGTGCTGCTCGGCCGGCTGAACCATCGTCCGACCCTGTCGAACCTTTTCGGCATGTTCTCGCGAACCGAATGTGCGCAGGCGGTCGCGGCCCTCGAGCGGCTCGACATCGCCCGTACCGCGCTGCAGCCCGCCGGCACCTTGTCGGGCGGCCAGCAGCAGCGTGTCGCCATTGCCCGCGCCATGATGCAGCAGCCCCGGGTGATCCTGGCCGACGAACCGATCGCTTCGCTCGACCCGCTCAACGCCAAGGTGGTGATGGATTCGCTGCAGGACATCAATTTGCGCGAAGGCATCACCGTGGTCACCAACCTGCACACGCTGGACACCGCCCGTACCTATTGCAACCGCATCATCGGCATGGCCGCGGGCAAGGTCGTGTTCGACGGGCCGCCGGAGGAGCTTAACCGCGAGGCCGTCCGTCTCGTCTATGGCGCCGACAGCAATGGCGGCGAAATCTCCGAGGCCATCACCTCGACCAGCGTTGCCTTCAAGCAAAAAATCGCCGCATCCGCCGGACCGCTCGAACCCGCGTTCCCGGGTTACTGAGAGCGACCTGGATCGCCAGCCCGCGTCAGGGCACCCGTCAAAATCACCAACGCCGCCGGCGCGGGGCCGGAACCTACAGGAGAGAAATCAGATGTTCAGGAAAATGGTTTTTGGCGCCGTTTCGGTGCTTGCAATGGCCACCGGCGCGGCGCATGCCGCCGATATGAAGGAATTCCGCGTCGGCATCCTCGGCGGCGAGAACGAAACCGACCGGCTGCGCAACTACCAGTGCCTGGCCGATCACCTGAAGGCCGAATTCGGCTTCGAGAAGGTCTCGCTGTTCCCGGCCGCCGACTATGACGGCGTCATCCAGGGACTTCTCGGCGGCACGCTCGACTTCGCCGAACTCGGCGCTTCCGGCTACGCCAGCGTCGTCCTCAAGGATCCCAAGGCGGTAACCCCGATTCTCACAACCCAGCAGACCGACGGCGCGACCGGCTACTATTCGATCGGCCTGGCGCTGAAGTCCTCCGGCATCACCGACATCAAGTCGGCCAAGGGCAAGAAGCTCGGTTACGCCGATCCGGATTCGACCTCCGGCTACCTGATCCCGCTGACGCAGATTCCGAAGGACACGGGCGCGTCGAACGAGACCTTCTTCGCCTCGACCCAGTTCAATGGCGGCCATGAGAACAATGTGCTCGCCGTGCGAGACGGCAAGGTCGACGTGGCCGTGGACGATTCCTCCGGCATCGGCGACTTCAAGGACGGCTACACCTCCGGCACCTTCCACAAGGAAGTCGCCAAGGGCGCCGTCGACCCCAACGACTTCGTCGAGGTCTGGCGCTCGGGCCTGATCCCGAACGGTCCGCTGGTCGTGCGCACGGCGCTCGGCGACGAGATGACGGCCAAGCTGGCGGCCTTCTTCACCGACCTGCCCAAGAAGGACAAGGCTTGCTTCGAAGGCGTCGAAGGCGGTGATTTTACCGGCTACGTTCCGGTGAAGGCGGATTTCTATAACGTCATCGTCGAAGCCCGTAAGGCAGCCATCGGCGGCTAAAGGCAGAAGTCAGGAAGGGCGGCGTCGAGAAAACGCCGCCCTTCTTGCATCTCCGACCATGACCCTTTCCCTGACAGCTCCTTCCGGCGCCACGCACCAGATGGCCGACGCCTGGCGTCGCCAGACCTCCTTGCGCCGGCTCTACACCGCCATCGGCGTCGGCCTGCTGTTGGTCGCACTCGGCGGCACCATGTGGTTCGCCGACGATGCCAATGCCGGACACTTCTTCGACCGGCTTCCGCACATACTGGATTTCCTGAGCTGGCTCGTTCCCAAGGACTGGAACGATGTCTGGCGGGCGCTGTTCGACATCGCCTCCCCCCATGACACGGGCACGCAGGAATTCAACTTTCCGCTCGGCCGCGCCCATGTCTGGGGCGGCTTCTACATCCCCGAATATTTCGAGCTGATGCTGACCACGCTTAACGTGGCGCTGGTCTCGACATTTATCGGTTTCGTCTTCGCCGTGCCGTTCTCCTTCATCGCGGCGCGCAACCTGACGCCGCATCCGCTGCTGCGGCTTGTCGTCAAGCGCTTCATGGAACTGCTGCGGGCTTTTCCCGAGATCGTCATCGCCGGCCTGTTCGCGGCCATCGTTTCGATAGGTCCGATCGCCGCCATCATCGCCATCGGCCTGCATTCGATCGGCGCGTTGGGCAAGCTGTTCTATGAGATCAACGAGAACATCGACATGCGCGCCGAGGAAGGCCTGCGGGCCGTCGGCGCCAACTGGTTCGAACGGGTACGCTTTGCCGGCCTGCCGCAGGTGCTGCCCAATTTCATGTCCTATACGCTGCTCAGGATCGAGATCAACGTGCGCATCTCCACCATCATGGGCGCGGTCGGCGGCGGCGGCATCGGCGAGGAGCTGAAGCTGTCGATCTCGCGCGGCTTCGGCGCCAAGACGATAGCCTTGGTGCTGCTCCTGTTCACGACCATCTTCATCGTCGACCAGTTCTCCGCCTGGCTGCGCCGCAAGCTGGTCGGCGAACAGGCCTTTGTGATGAGCGCTTGATCATGACCGCCACTGAGATCCAGTCGATCGAGGAACGCTTCCCGCAAGTGTTCCGCCGGCCGTTCCACAAGCGTTTCGGGCCGCTGCTGCTGCTTGGCGGCATCTTGCTCTACCTGCTCTACGCGCTGTGGTTCTTCAATCTGCCGCAAGTGCTGCGGGAATCGCATTGGGAGCGGCTGCCGCTGTTCCTGACCCAGTGGATCAGTTACGACGTGCAGCCGATCTTCCGCCTCGACGAGCCCGAGATAACGGCCAAATACCCCCGCTTTTCTGTACTCGGCCCCAATCCCCACCCGGATTGGGTCAAGACCAACGCCGACGGTTCGGTGACGGTCCTGATCGACGGCACGGCGAAGTCGGTCACCTTCGACAAGGCACGAGCAACGATCGTCGCCGCTGGGACGAGCGTGGCGGTGGCGCTGGACAGCGGCAAGCCGCTGGTCTCGGGACCTGTTCCCGACTGGGTCACCGTGCATGAGGATGAGGTCGTCGCCGACATGGGCTTCGCCGGCGAGGTCCGCGTCGCCCCCGATCGCGTCAGGATCCGCAAGCGCTTTCTCGGCTGGGCGAACTTCGTCTTCGACACACACTCGCCCTTCTTCGGAAAATCCGCCGGCGAGGTGGTGTCACTGATCACGTCGGGCCCCGAGCTGAAAGCGGGCACCTCCAATCTGGCGCTCGCCGGCAACAACATCTGGAACAATGCGCAGTGGCAGCATGGCGATGTCTGGACAAAGCTGTTGCAGACCATCGTCATGGCCTTTCTCGGCACCGCGCTCGGCGGCATCGTCGCCTTCCCGCTCGCCTTCTTCGCCGCCCGCAACATCATCCCCAACCGGCTGGTCAACCAGCTGCTCAAGCGCTTCTTCGACTTCATGCGCTCCATCGATATGCTGATCTGGGCACTGTTCTTCACGCGCGCCTTCGGACCGGGTCCGCTGGCCGGCAGCGCCGCGATCTTCTTCACCGAGATCGGCACGCTCGGCAAAACCTATTCCGAGGCGCTGGAGAACATCGATGACAAGCCGCGCGAAGGTGTTGTGTCGACAGGCGCCAACCGTCTTCTGGTGCAGCGCTACGGCGTACTGCCGGAAGTGGTGCCGGTGTTCATCAGCCAGACGCTCTATCAGTGGGAATCCAACACCAGGGGCGCAACCATTATCGGCGCCGTCGGCGCCGGCGGCATCGGCCTGAAACTGTGGGAAGCGATGCGCACCAATTCGAACTGGGCCAACGTCTTCTACATGGTGCTGCTGACGCTGGTCGTGGTCTTCATCTTCGACAACATTTCCAATTTCCTGCGCCGCAGGCTGAGCCGGACGATTCATGACTACAACAGGTTGCAGGCCGAACTGGGCTAACCTTGTGACGCATAAGCGCGGGCATCGTATAGTGCCGCGCCAAGGGTCGACCCCCACTCCGTCGAGCTTCGCTCGACACCTCTCCCCCGATCGACGGGGGAGAGGAAAGCGCCAGGGCGTCCTGGCCGATCCTAGGCGGAGGCTCCTTTCTATCCCGAGCCACCGGGGCCCTTTCCTCTCCCTCCGGAGGGGGGAGAGGTGGCTCGGCGAAGCCGAGACGGAGTGGGGGAACCACCTGGAAACCGCCGCGAACGCAACTGGAAAATGGGCCAGGCGCAATCAACGCCTCGCCTTGCGCCAAAGGTCGCCGACGCAGGTCTTGTTCGCGTCACTATCGCCCGACCAAGGCACCTAGGCGGCCTTCTTCCACCCGTTCTTGATATGCTTATATCCATCCCGATAAACCGCTTCCGGGCTCTCGGAAAAATCGCGCCACACCTTGGTCGCCGCCGCGAGATCCTTCAGCGAACGTCCAAACGCCTCGATCGTCAGCCAGTCGTCGTAGCCGCTCTTGCGGATGGCCGAGAATGTTTCCTTCCAGGGGATGTTGCCGCGCCCCGGCACGCCGCGATCGTTCTCCGATATATGGATATGCACGACATTCCTGCGATGCTTCGTATAGGCGCCGATCGGGTCTGCCTCCTCGATATTGGCGTGGAAGGTGTCGTACATCGCCTTGATGTGCGGCCGGTCGATGGCATCGATATGCTCCGACAGGTCGGCCATCGTGTTGAGGAGATAGCATTCGAAGCGGTTGAGCGCCTCGAGCCCGATGGTGACGTTCCTCTTGCCTGCATGATCGCCGATGGCGCGCTGCGAGGTGACGGAGCGTTTCTTCTCGGCCGCGGTCGGCCCGGAACCGGAAAAGGCGCCGAGCGTCGAATGCAATGGGCCGCTCAGCGTTCTGGCGCCGAGCGCGTCTGCGCAATCGATCGCCCATTTCATGTAGTCGACACCGGCCTTGCGCGTTGCCGCATCGGCCGAGATCAGGTTCATCGCCGGATCGCCCATCGCTGAAACGGCGGTCCGTTCAAGCCCTATGCGATCGAGCAGCTCGCCCAATTTCCTGTAGTCGTCCGGCATGCCGGCAAAGATCGGTATCTCGACGCCGTCGAAGCCGGTGGCCTTGATGTCGCGAAGCAATGGCTCGTGCTTCTTCGATACGGCCGTCGTCCACAAGAACATGCACATGCCGATTTTCATCGACGCCCCTCCCCCAAATGATCCCCCCGCGAGATCAAATTTAAAGTTTCGTCCACACTCCATTCTTTTTCGACGATTTCACGCAGGCCTCGATGAAGGCCATGCCCTCGACGCCGTCCTGAATGGTCGGGAACACGACGTCCTTGGCAGGTTTGCCGCCCTTGCGCCGCGCGGCGCGGATGGCGCGTGCGGCCTCCTGGTAGATGTTGGCGAAGCCTTCGAGATAGCCTTCGGGATGGCCGGAGGGAACGCGGCTGACACGGCCCGCCACCGGCAGCGCGCCGGCGCCGTTGCGGGTGATCAGCTGCTTGGGCTGGCCGAACGGCGTATACCAGAGATAGTTCGGGTCGGCCTGCACCCATTCCAGCCCGCCCTTCGAGCCATAGATGCGCAGCTTCAGCCCGTTCTCATGGCCGGGCGCCACCTGGCTTGCCCAGATCATGCCTTTTGCCGCATGCGTCTTGCCGGCCGGCTTGAAGCGCAGCATGACGTTGACATTGTCGTCGAGCTGCCGTCCCGGCACGAAGGCGTCGAGATCGGCCGACAGAGTGTCGAGTTCCAGCCCGGAGACAAAGCGGGCAAGATTGTAGGCATGCGTGCCGATGTCGCCGAGCGCGCCGCCCGCGCCGGCCTGTTTCGGGTCGGAACGCCACGCCGCTTGCTTCTGGCCGGTGGCGGCAAGGTCCTCCGTCAGCCAGTCCTGCGGATATTCCGACTGCACGATGCGGATGTCGCCGAGCACGCCCTTGGCCACCATCTCGCGCGCCTGGCGGATCATCGGATAGGCGGTGTAATTGTGGGTCAGCACGAACACCTTGCCGGTCTTCTCGACGATCGCCGCGAGCTTCTTTGCCTCGGCCAGCGTCGTCGCCAGCGGCTTGTCGCAGATGACATGGATGCCGGCTTCAAGAAACGCCCTGGCCGCCGGCACATGCACATTGTTCGGAGTGACGATGGCCACCGCCTCGATGCCATCCGGGCGCTTTGCCTCGGCCTTGGCCATCTCGGCATAGGACGTGTAGCTGCGCGAAGGGTCGAGCCCGAGCTCGGCGGCAGAGGCCTTGGCGCGCGCCGGATCGGACGACAGCGCGCCGGCGACCAGCACGAACTCATTGTCCATGCGCGCCGCGATCCGGTGCACCGCGCCGATGAAAGCGCCTTGCCCGCCACCGACCATGCCATAGCGGATCGGGCCGCCTCCCGTTTCCGACTTCGATGCACCGACCATGTCGTCTCCCTCGTGTCTGAGATACCTCCCCCTCGAGGGAGAGGGAAAACCCGCGCTAGATTCCCATCATGGCGCGCAGCACCTTCTTATCCGTGGCACCGCCGGCGAAATCGTCGAACGCCTTCTCCGTCACCCGGATGATGTGGTGCTGGATGAAGGGCGCGCCTTCGGCCGCGCCATCTTCCGGATGCTTCAGGCAGCACTCCCACTCCAGCACCGCCCAGGAATCATAGTTGTACTGCGTCAGCTTGGAGAAGATGCCGCCGAAATCCACTTGTCCGTCGCCGAGCGAGCGGAAGCGGCCGGCGCGGTTCGTCCAGCTCTGGTAGCCGGAATAAGCGCCTTGCCGCCCGGTCGGATTGAACTCGGCGTCCTTGACGTGGAAGGCCTTGATGCGCTCGTGGTAGATGTCGATGAATTCGAGATAGTCGAGCTGCTGCAACAGGAAGTGCGACGGATCGTAATTGATGTTGCAGCGCTTGTGGCCGCCGACCGCGTCGAGGAACATCTCGAACGTCGCCCCGTCGAACACATCCTCGCCGGGATGGATTTCGTAGCCGACGTCGACGCCATTGTCCTCATAGACATCGAGGATCGGCTTCCAGCGCTTGCCTAGTTCTGCGAACGCCTCTTCGATCAATCCGGCCGGCCGCTGTGGCCAGGGATAGAGGTAGGGGAAAGCCAGAGCGCCGCTGAAGCTCACCGAGACGTCGAGCCCGAGATTGCGCGACGCCTTGGCCCCGAACTGCATCTGTTCGACCGCCCATTGTTGCCGCGCTTTGGGGTTGTTGTGCACCGAAGCCGGCGCAAAGCCGTCGAACTGCGCGTCATAGGCCGGATGCACCGCCACCAATTGCCCCTGCAGATGCGTCGATAGTTCGGTGATCTCGACGCCGGCGTCGGCACAGATGCCCTTCACCTCGTCGCAATAGGCCTTGGAAGACGCAGCCTTCTGGAGGTCGAACAAGCGCGCGTCCCAGGTCGGGATCTGCACGCCCTTATAGCCGAGGCCGGCCGCCCATTTTGTGATCGATGCAAGCGAATTGAACGGCGCTGCATCGCCCGCGAACTGCGCCAGGAACAGTCCAGGGCCCTTCATCGTCGTAGGCATCGGCATCCTCCCTCATTGTTGTCGCGCCCGAGCATAGCGCCGATTGAAGACAGGGCCAGCCACTTTGGTCTGTTCTCAACGGTCACTTGCATGCATTGTCATTCTGGTATTACCAAACGTGGCGATTTGGTCAAGCCTTGCCACTCACATTCAGAGCCCTCCACCGTGCCACGGGAGGGCAGCATAGCCCAATATAATCAATGGAGTAATCCAGACATCAAGTTGCCATCGCACAGTTCTTGCCGCGCGTGGGAAATTGCTGTAGACCTCGTCTTGGGCCCAATTGGTCGAACCAGTTTGCGAAGAAATGCTGGAACGCCTTGGGGAGGAACCGTCCGTCACATCCGGTGACGGCATGTTGCAGGCGAACCATTAGGGACGATCCGGGAAGGACAGACCATGCATCTTTCGACGCACAACTGGATGCGCGCGGAACCGTTGGAGACGACGCTCAAGCGCATCAAGAAATTCGGCTATGAGTCGATCGAGATTTCCGGCGAGCCCGACCAATACAAGACCAAGGAGACGCGCGCGCTCCTGAAGGAGCACGGCATACGCTGCTGGGGCGCCGTGACCTTGATGCTGGGCGAACGCAACCTTGCCGCCCGGGACCAGGGCCAGCGCGAGCGCTCCGTGCAATACGTCAAGGACGTGTTGACCATGGTCAGCGAACTCGACGGCGAGATCATCACGCTGGTTCCCGCGACCGTCGGCAAGGTCGTGCCGGACGGCACCGAGGAAGAGGAATGGAAGTGGGTGGTCGATGCCACCAGGGAGTGCTTCACCCACGCCAAGAAGGTCGGCGTCAAGATCGCGGTCGAGCCACTCAACCGTTTCGAGACCTACCTGTTCAATCGCGGCGCCCAGGCCTTGGCGCTGGCCGACGCGGTCAGCCCGGAATGTGGCGTCTGCCTGGACGCCTACCACATCCATATGGAGGAATTTAACGTTTACGACGCGATCCGTAAGGTCGGAAAGCGCCTGTTCGACTTCCATGTCGCCGACAACAACCGCTTCGCCGCAGGCCTCGGCCAGATCGACTGGCCGAAGATCGTGGCGACCTTGCGGGAGGTCGGCTATGACGGGGCGCTGACTAACGAGTTCGTCGCGCCTGTCGACCGCACACCGGCCGCGCCCTACCCCGACATGGTCGAACGCCACCCGGTCGACATCTCGCCCGAGCAGCTCAAATTCATCCAGGATCACGGCTCCAGCGTGCTGACGGAAAAGTTCTACACCGACCAGATGCGGATCACTGCCGAAACGTTGCTGCCGCTGATCAAGTAGCCGATCCGATTGGGAATGAGCCCTCCCGCCATCCGGCGGCAGGGCCGGGGAAGACCATGCGCATCAAAAGCGTCCAGGCCTGGTGGATTCGCATACCGATCGAGGCGGCCAAGCAGCACCGCAGCGATTTCGGTCAGGTGACGACCTTCGACGCCGCCATCCTGCGCATCGAAACCGATGACGGGCTGGTCGGCTGGGGCGAAGGCAAGAACGCCGCCGGCAGCGCCGGCAGCTATGGTGCGCTCGTCCATATGCTGAACCGCGAGGTCGGGCCGCAGCTCGTCGGCCGCGATCCGGCCGATATCGGCATCATCTGGGAAATGCTCTACAACGGCGTGCGCCACGACAGCGCGGCGCGCGCCGGCCATGCCATGCCGCAGCTGGCGCGGCGCGGCATGAGCGTGGCAGCCATCAGCGCCGTCGACATCGCGCTCTGGGACATACTGGGCAAATCGCTCGGGCAGCCGGTCTGGCGGCTGATCGGTGGGCGCAAGCTCGATCGCATGCCGGCCTACGCCTCGGGTGGCTGGGCGTCCGCCGACGCGATCGGCGACCAGCTCAAATCCTATGTCGCCAGGGGCGGCTTCAAGGCGCTGAAGATGCGCATCGGCGCCATGGATGGCGCCGCGCATGTGTCGGCCGCTCGCGTTCGCGCCGCCCGTGAGGCGCTCGGCCCCGACGTCGAGTTGATGGTCGACGCCCATGGCACCTATACGGTGGCGGAGGCCAAGCGTTTCATCCATCTCGCCGGCGATCTCGACCTTGCCTGGTTCGAGGAGCCGGTGATTGCCGACGACAAGTCCGGCCTTGCCGAAGTCCGTGCCTCCGGCGCCATACCGATCGCCACCGGCGAAAGCGATGCGACCCGCTATGCCTTCCGCGACCTCGCCGTGCTCAAGGCCGCCGACATCTTCCAGCCCGATCCCGCCTTCTGCGGCGGCATCAGCGAGGCCATGAAGATCGGAACCATCGCCAGCGCCTTCAACCTGCGCTTTGCGCCGCATCTATGGGCCGGCGCGCCCTGCTTCTTCGCCGGGCTGCATGTCTGCGCCGCCTCGCCGTCGAGCTTCACCGTCGAATATTCGCTCGGTGCCAATCCGATGATCCACGACCTTGTCGAAGAGACTGTCGAAGCCAGGGACGGTATGATAGCGATCCCCGAAAAACCCGGATTGGGATTCACCATTTCGGAGCGATTCCTGGAGGCGCACGCGCAACGCAATTGACGATGAAAGAAAACAACCTTCTCGCGGAGCTTGCCGCCTATCTGTTCTCCCATTCCGACAAGGAAACGGGCCGAACCCCGTCGGAACGCGAACTGGCGGAGCATTTCGGCGTCAGCCGCGGCCAGATCCGCGAAGCGCTGGCCATTCTCGAGGCCATGCGCATCGTCGAGCGCAGGGCCAAGTCCGGCATCTATATCGACACCAAGCAGGCCAGCGTCGAGGCGCTGGCGCTGTTCGCGCGCGCCGGCCTGCCGCTCGATCCCTTGCAGATCTACGAGACGGTCGAATTGCGCAAGATCCATGAGATCAAGGCCGCCGAACTTGCATGCTCGCGTGCCACCGAGGAGAATTTCGAACGGCTGCGCGAGATCCTGAAGGCCTCGGAAGAACGCATCGCGGCAGGCGAAGGCCTCGCCAAGGAGGACCGCGAATTCCATCTCGAGATCGTGCGCGCCACCAAGAATGGCGTCTTCCACAACATCTGCAGCGTTTACTATTTGATGGGCGAGCAGCGCCTACCGATCTACTTCAACGATCCGGAGCGCAGCGTGCGCTCGCATGCCGAACACATCCAGATATACGAGGCGCTGCTGCGGCGCGACGGCAATCTCGCCCAGGCGCTGATGAGCGCCCACCTGCAGGGCGCGGAAAGCTACTGGAAGGGGCTGATCGAAGGCCTCGGGGCGGCGTCGCAAAACCCGACGCTCGAACAGGCCTGACGGGGATGACGCGCATCCTGTCGACGCACAGACTGCATCCGCGCGCCGCGGCCATGCTGGCGGGGGCGGGTGAGCTTGTCGTCGCCTCGGCCATCGATCCGGGCACGCTGGCCGCCGAGGCGAGGAATGCCGACATCGTCATTGTGCGCGCGCCCCTGCCGCCACTGTTGTTCGAGGGTGCCACCATGTTGCGGGCAGCGATCCGCCATGGCGCCGGGCTCGACATGATCCCGATGGAAGCAGCGACCGCGGCAGGTGTGCTGGTCGCCAACGTGCCGGCGGTCAACGCACGCTCGGTGGCCGAGCATGTGATGTTTGCAGCCCTCGCCCTGCTTCGGCAGTTTCGTGTCGTCGACCGCGACCTGCGCGCCAAGGGCTGGCTTGCCGGTCGCGAGCACGCCAATTCCAACATCGAGCTCGCCGGCAAGACGATCGGCATCGTCGGTCTCGGCGCCGTCGGACAGGCCGTTGGCCATATCGCCGCGCATGGGTTCGACCTGAAAGTGGTCGCAACGACCCGCAGCATGCAGCCGGCGCCGGACAAGGTCGGCTTCCTGTCGATCGACGCGCTGGTCGAGCAGAGCGACATCATCGTCCTGTGCTGTCCGCTGACGCCGGAAACGCGCGGCCTGATCAGCCGCGAACGCATATCGCGCATGAAACCCAACGCGCTGCTGATCAACGTGTCGCGCGGGCCCGTCGTCGATGACGACGCGCTGATCGAGGCCTTGCGGGAGCGCCGCATCGGCGGTGCCGCGCTCGACGTGTTCTCGACGCAGCCGCTGCCACCGGATCATCCCTATTTCAGCTTCGACAATGTCGTCATCACCCCGCACATGGCCGGCATCACCGAGGAATCGATGATGCGCATGGGCGTTGGCGCGGCCGGCGAGGCCCTGCTGGTCCTGGCAGGCAAATTGCCGGTCAATCTGCGCAACCCGGAAGTGGTCGGGCATTATCGGCGACGGTTTCCCGCCGACAGCTAGACCATCGCCGTTTCGCCCCAATTCTTCGCGACGCTGGAGCCATGTCCGTTCTCCGCCTCGCATTCCTGTGCCTTGCCACCACTTCAGCGGGCCTGCTGCCCTCGCTCGCCGCGGCCGAAAGCAGCTATGTCTATTGCGACAACGGGCTGCGCTGCTTCAAGGCTCCCTGCCCATCGAACAGCGTGCTCGACCTCGCCACCGGCAAGATCATCAAAGGCGTGTCGATCGACACCGGCGGATTGCCGACGAAGGACAAGGCGATGGTCGAGGCGTCGGATGCGCTCTCTGCCGGCAAGATTGTCGTCAGGGGATCGATCGAGCGACGCACCCAGACCATCACCGGCAAGCAATACAGCCTGCCGTGGCTGATCGCGACGGCCGTCGAGCGCGCCGCCAAGGACAGCGAACGCAAGCACTGCTCTTCACACTGACATTCGGTTCAGTCCCGATCAGCCGCCCAGCAATCTCTCCACTTCAGCGGCGATGCTCAGCAGACGGCGGTCGTGGCCGTGGCGCGCCACCAGCATCAAGCCGGCCGGCAGCGCCATGCCTGGTATCGGCAGCGAGATCGCGCAGAGATCGAACTGGTTGGCCACCTGCGTGTTGCGCAGCAGCAGGCCCTCCGTGCGATCGCGCAGACCGGCATCTTGCGCCAGGGAGACGATGGTCGGCGCTGTCACCGGCGTGGTTGGCAGGGCCAGCACATCGACCGACGTCAGCCGCTCATCCATGGCGGCGGCCAGCACGGCACGGCGACGCAGTGCCCTGATGTAAACCGGGGTCGGCAGCATTGCCGCCCGCGACAAGGGTCCGCTCACATGCGGGTCAACCGGCACCGGAGAGCCCGCCGCCAGCCAGTCTGCATGCACTTCGGCCCCTTCCATCGCGGCGATCGAACCGCGTTTTGTGACCGCGCGAAGGTCGGCGATCAGGTCGTCGATCGACAGGTCCGCGACCCGTGCGCCGGCCTGCTCGATCTTGCCGAGGCAGCGCTCGAACGCTGCTGCCACCGCGCCTTCAGTCTCTCCGAAAAGCACGCCGCGCGGGAGACCGATGCGCAGCCCCGCAAGGGCGAGTGGCGCAGGCAGCGCCAAGTCCTCGCCCGCCATCACCGCATCGGCTGCGGCGCATTGCGCCACGGTGCGGGCGAGCGGGCCGACCGAGTCCAGCGTGGCCGACAGTGGAAAGGCGCCTGTGAGCGGCACCCGCCGCGCCGTCGGCTTGAAGCCGACGACGCCGTTAAGTGCCGCCGGAATACGGATCGATCCGCCAGTGTCGGAACCGATGGAGATTTCGCTCGTCCCCTCGCCGACGGAAACGCCGGCGCCGGAGGAAGAGCCGCCGGGAATGCGGTCGGCATCGGTCGCGTTGCCAGGCGTGCCATAGTGCTGGTTGTCGCCGATGGCGGTAAAGGCGAACTCGGTCATGTTGGTCTTGCCGATGATCACCGCGCCGGCTTGCCGCAGCCGGCGCACAATCATGGCGTCGCCAATTGCCGGCGCAGCATCCTTGAGCAGCAGTGATCCGGCCGTGGTCGCCTCGCCGCAGACATCGAACAGGTCCTTGATCGAAATGATCGTTCCGTCGAGCGGTCCGAGCCTCACGCCGGCCCTCCGCCGCGCGTCGGCGGCATCGGCTGCGGCTCGCGCGGCTTCGATATAGAGTTTCGTGAACACACGTTCTTCACCGGCACGGGCGGCGAGACGCGCAAGGGTAGTTTCCAGGTGATCGCGGACGGATTGCATCTTCGGTGTCGGACTCCGGACCTCTGGGACGTCTTAAGCTTAGCAGCCGGCGCGTGGCGTGCCGAGACTTAACCCGGCGCGGGCGGTTTTGCACCCCTGGCGGACGCAAGGAAGAGAACGATGCTCTACAAAGGCAGCTGTCATTGCGGCAAGGTCGCCTTCGAGTTCGAGGCGGAACTGACCGGAGCCGTGCGGTGCAATTGCTCGATCTGCTCGCGCAAGGGCGCCTTGCTGTGCGCCGTTCCGCATCAGGCGCTGCGGGTGCTGGCCTGGAGCGACGAGATCGGCACCTACACATTCGGCAACCACGCCATCGCGCACCGCTTCTGTCGCACCTGCGGCATCCATCCTTTCGCCGAGGATGTGCGCGAGGGGAGTGAACGCAGCGCCTACATCAACGTCAACTGTGTCACCGATGTCGATCCGTCCGCCTTGTCGATCTTCGACTTCGATGGGCGTTCAGCCTGAGTTTCGCCGGCAGCCTGCCGCGTCTGCCTGTCAGCGACGCCGCCATCGCAAAGGCAACGGCCCGAGAACCATGATGGTTCTCGGGCCGTTGCGCAAGTCAGGGATGCTTGTCGGGAGAGCCTACTCGGCGCGTTTTGGGCCGAGCAGAAACACCACGACTGCCGCCAGCAAAGTCGCCACGCCGCAATAGGCGAAGGCACTGGCGACGCCGGCATGATCGACCAGCAGGCCGCCAAAGACGGCGCCGAGCGCAATCGCCACCTGGAAGGTGGAGACCATCAGGCCGCCGGCGCTCTCGGCTTGATCGGGCGCGGCCCGCACCAGCCATGTCTGCAGCCCGACCGGCACCGCGCCGAAGGCAAAGCCCCAGGCCGCCACGGCGGCGGCGGCGATCGCCGGCGAGGCGCCGAAGACCAGCATCAAGGCGGCGGCCACTGCGATCAGCAGGGGTGCCAGCGCGACGGCGGCCTTGAGATTGCGTTCGGCCAGGATGCCGCCGGCGATATTGCCGAAGAAGCCGCCTATGCCATAGGCCAGGAGCACCAGCGAGATTGTCTCGATGCCGAGCATCGGGATCTTCTCGAGGAAGGGGCGCACATAGGTGAAGCCGGCAAAGTGCCCCGAAGCGACCAGCAGCACGACCAGCAGCGCCACCCTGATCGACGGGCGCTCCAGCACCTCGAGCAAGGTGCGGAAACTTGCCACGCCCATCGGCGGCAGTTTCGGAATGGTGGCCACCTGCACCAACAACGCCAGCGCGGCGACGACCGTGGCGATCATGAAAGCCGTGCGCCAGCCCCAGATATCACCGACATAGGCGCCGACAGGGGCGGCGGTGACGGTGGCCAGCGAAACGCCGGTCAGGATGATCGACATGGCGCGTGGCATCAACGGCATCGGCACCAGCCGCAACGCCATGGCCGCCGACATAGCCCAGAAGCCGCCGAGCGCAACGCCGAGCACGACGCGGGCAAGCAGAAGCATGGGCAGCGATGAGGCAAAGGCGGCCAAAAGGTTCGAGGCGATCAGAAACGCGGTCAGCATCCACATCACCAGCCTGCGATCCATGCGCCGTGTCATGATCGCCATTGTGGGGGCGGCAATGGCGCCGACGATCGCGGTCGCGGTGACCGCTTGTCCCGCAACGCCTTCGCTGACGCCGAGATCGCTCGCCATCGGCGTCAACAGGCTGGCGGGCAGGAATTCCGCCGTAACGAGACCGAAAACACCAAGCGCCAGCGAGACGACGGCGCCCCATGCCGGCTCTGTTCGTTCCTCCTGATCGACAGTGTTCAATAGGGCGGCGTCGACGACGCCCGTCGCGGGTTCGGCCATGGTCAGTCTCCGATGAAGTTGCAGCGCAACATTTGGCTGCACTGCAACATAGGGAGTGACGGCCTGGAGTTTCCATGCTAGAAACACCATTATGTTTGACCGTTCGTCCAAAATTCCGACCACTGGCGATCCGCTGACCGACATATTGCGCGGGCTGCGTCTCGACGGCGTCGACTACGCCCGTTGCGAAATGCGGGAGCCTTGGGGCATCCAGTTTCCGGCCCAGGCAGCGGCGCGATTCCACTTCATCGGCCGCAAGGGCTGCTGGCTGATGCAGCCCTCGGGCGAGTGGGTCGAGCTCAAGGCGGGCGACGCGGCGCTGCTGCCGCGTGGCGCAGCGCATGTGCTGGCAAGCGAACCGGGCACCAAGGCTTGGCCGATCCAGGGCTACGCGGCCGAAGAAGTCTGCAAGAACGTCTATTGCATGTCCAATGAAGCCATGTGCCCCGATGGTCGCTGTCCGGGCACGCTGCTGTTTTTCGGCAGCATGTACTTCAACATCGATGGCCTGCATCCCCTGCTCGGCATGATGCCTGATGTCATGCGCGCGCATGAACTCGAAGCTTATGAGCCGGGTATTCCGCATCTCCTGGACTCGATGGCGCGTGAAGTGACGATGGAGCGCGTCGGCTCCGGCGGCATTCTGGCGCGGCTCGCCGACGTCCTTGCCGCCACCGTGATCCGCTCATGGGTCGAGCGCGGCTGCGGCGATTCAAGCGGTTGGATCGCGGCGGTCAGGGATCCCGACATCGGGCGCGTTCTGGCCGCCATCCATCTCGAACCGGACCGCGACTGGACCGTCGAGGCGCTCGCCAGGATGATGGGCGCCTCGCGATCGGGCTTTGCCGAGCGTTTTGCCACCATTGTCGGCGAGACGCCGGCCAGGTACGTCACCCAGGTGCGCATGCACCAGGCCCGACAATGGCTGGTGCGCGATCGCCAGAAGATTTCCGTCGTCGCCACACGCCTGGGTTATGAGTCGGACGCCGCCTTCAGCCGGGCCTTCAAGCGCGTCATCGGCTCGGCTCCCAGCCACCTGCGTGCCGAGGAACATGCTGAGATCCGCCAGGCCGGCTGAAGCGCCAGGCCGTGACTCCAGGCTGGAGCAATTCCGTCCGGAATTGCCCGAAGAGGTACAGCAGTTCAGCGTTTCCGTGGGACGCTGAACTGCTGTAGGAATCGGCATGGACTTGACCTCGCCCAACGACACTGTGCCGGCCCCGGGGGGTGCGTTGACCGAGATGTTGCGCGCGCTGCGCCTCGAGGGCGTCGACTATGGCCGCTGCGAACTGGGCGCGCCTTGGGCCGTGCTCTTTCCGGTGCAGAAGGCGGCGCGGTTTCACTTCATCGGCCGTGCCGGATGCTGGCTGCTTTCGCCACTAGGCGAATGGATGGAACTGAAAGCCGGCGATGCATTGCTGTTGCCGCGCGGCGCCGAGCATATCCTTGCCAGCGCACCCGGTGTACAAGCCGAACCGCTCGAAAGCTACAGCGTCGAGCCCCTGCAGGACAATGTCTACGCCGTCTCGAACGGCGGCCATGGTGCAAAAACGCTGCTGTTCTGCGGCAGCATGCACTTCAACCACGATGGCTCGCATCCACTGCTGGCCATGATGCCGGATATGCTGCGCGCGAAGGAGCTGATGGCCGGCGAGCCAGGCATCCCGCATTTGCTGGAAGCCATGGCCGACGAGGCGACGAGGAACCGGGCCGGCTCCGGCATGATGCTGGCGCGGCTGGCCGATGTATTGGCCGCAGCCATCATCCGCTCCTGGGTGGAGAACAGCGCCGGTGACATCACGGGTTGGATCGCGGCGATCAAGGATCGGGACATCGGCCGCGTGCTGGTCGCCATTCATCGGCAGCCTGACAGGAACTGGACCGTCGAAGCGCTGGCCCGCGAGATGGGCGCCTCACGGTCGGCTTTTGCCGAACGTTTCACGGCCGTCGTCGGAGAGACGCCCGCAAAATATGTCGCCGGGGTGCGCATGCATCAGGCAAGACGGTGGCTCGAGGAAGAAGGGATGCGGGTGTCGGTGATCGCCGCCAGATTGGGCTATGATTCGGAAGCGTCGTTCAGCCGGGCCTTCAAGCGCATCGTCGGCAGCGCGCCCAGCCATTTGCGCGCCGCGGGCGGCGGCTCGGGAAAAGGCTAAATCAACGCTGTTTGCAGTGGCGATTTCCGGCCTGGATGAATTGCCAAGTGTTCCGGACAGAATGCCATTCCCGGTTTGGCCATTTGCAATAGCTTGTCATCCAACAGACGAGCGCCGGCGGCAAGTCGGCCCGAAGAGGAGAAGCGATGCCAAATCACTTAAAAATCCTGACGCTGGCTGCAATGCTCACTATCCCCGGCCGTGCCTTCGCCCTTGAGGACAGCTATCTGCCGGCCAGCAAGATTCCCTATGTTTCCGAGGCGCCGGACCAGCCGCAGCGCCTCGGTCCGCTATGGGGAGAAAGGGCCAAGGGCCCCGCGGGAACCTTGCTGAAAATCCCGGGCAACTGGCGCGCTCCTGTTCACGCGCACACCGCCGATTATCGCGCCGTGGTGATCCAGGGCCTATGGGCGCACTGGCAGATGGAAGGCGGCGAGGCGAGCAAGGTCGAACTGCCTCCCGGATCCTACTGGACCCAGAAGGCCAATGAGATGCATGACGACGCCTGCCTCTCGGACACGGAATGCGTGATCCTGCTGATCAACACCGAGCCCTATGAGACCTACCTGCCGAAGTAGAGGTGCGGGACGGCTGTCCGGCCGACATTGCTGCGGGGGCTTAGAACTCGGGTTGACAAGACCTGACCACAGCCGGTCCCGCTGTGCCAGTTTCCCATGATAGGAATTTTTTCTTGACTGGGTGAAGGCAACTATGGTAGATATTTGGTTATGGTGCTGAGTTGCGCCAGGGACCCGCCGCACAGGCGGGTTTTTCCGTTCAATGCTTCATCAACAGCGCACCGACGAAGGCTCCGGAGGGACCCGTTAACCCGGATTCCTTGCCCTGCCGCAAGGCGGGCTTTTTGTTTAGGGCGCTGTCCGGAACATCGCATTCGCGATATTCGCCTCATCCGGCGTGCCGCAAACTCACGCCGCTGCCCTTGTCGAACAGCACCACCTTGTCCGGATTCCAGGCAAAGCGCACCGGCTGCTCGATCGCGACATCGGTCCGCGCCGGCACCGTGGCGCGCAGCGTGGTCTCGCCCACGCGCAGCGTCAGGATCTTTTCCACGCCATGGTTTTCGACGTCGTGGACGCGCGCCTCGACCGGCGCACCGCTCTCGAGATAGACGTCCTCGGGGCGGATGCCGAAGACGAGCGGGCGACCGTCGGTCGCCGCACTCGCCTTGGCTCCCCCTGAAAGCGGCAATTCGAAATTCAGCGGCGCCATGACCGCACGATCGTTGACCACCCTGCCGTCGATGAGGTTCATCGGCGGCGAGCCCACGAAGCTCGCCACATAGGTGTCGCGCGGATTGTTGTAGATCTCATGCGGCGTGCCGGTCTGGACGATGCGGCCATGGTTGAGCACGCCCACCTTGTCGCCCATGGACATCGCCTCGATCTGGTCGTGGGTGACGAACAGGAAGGTGGCGCCGAGCTGCATCTGCAGGTTCTTCAGTTCCGTGCGCAGCGCCTCGCGCAGCTTGGCGTCGAGCGCCGACAGCGGCTCGTCCATCAGGAACACGCGCGGCTTGCGCACGATGGCCCGGCCGATCGAGACGCGCTGCATCTCGCCGCCCGACAGCCGGTCGGTCTTGCGGTCGAGCAGATGCTCGATCCTGAGCGTCCGCGCCGCGCGATCGACGCGGTCCTTGATTTCGGCGTCGGGCAGCCGCCGGATCTTCGGCTTCAGCGGGAATTCGAGGTTTTCGCGCACCGTATAGCGCGGGTAGAGCGAATATTGCTGTAGCACCAGCGCCACGTCGCGCTCCGCGGCGCCCCAGTCGGCAACGTCGATCCCGTCGATGAAGACCTGGCCCTCGCTCGGCCTTTCCAGTCCGGCGATCAGCCGCAGCGTCGTTGTCTTGCCCGCGCCCGTCTCGCCGAGCAGGACGAAGAACTCGCCATCGGCGATGTCGAGGTCGAGCCCGGTCAGGGCCGTGTGATTGCCGAACGTCTTGGAGATGTTCTTGAGCTGGATATGGGCCATCAGAGTCTCACTCCGAGCGACTTGCCGCTCGCCGCGTCGAAGAAATGCGCCTGTGTCGGATCGATCCTGGCGAACACCCTCTCGCCGGGACCTGAAATGAAGCCGCTCTTGGTGCGGGCGCGCAGCATCTTGGAGCCGACTTTCAGGTCGACGATGTCGAACGAGCCGAGCGGCTCGACGATCTGCGTCTCGACCGCCATGAAGCCCTCCGCCGCCTCACGGCTGATGAGGACGCCTTCCGGCCTGATGCCGAGTGCCAGCCGGCCGCCCGCATGGCCGTTCAGCTTCGACAGGAGCGCGCGCGGGAATTCGAAACCGGTTGGCGCATCGCCCACCGTCACCGAGGCCGACGAGGCTTTTTCGGCCACCGCCGCGTCGGCCACGTTCATCACCGGACTGCCGACGAATTGCGCGACGAAGAGGTTGGCCGGGTGCGAATAGACCTCGTCGGGGGAGCCGACCTGCTGGAGAACCCCCTCATGCATGATGACGATGCGATCGGCGAGGCTCATCGCCTCGATCTGGTCATGGGTGACGTAGATGGTGGTCGAGCCTTGCTTGATGTGCAGCCGCTTGATCTCGGCCCGCATCTCCTCGCGCAGCTTGGCGTCGAGCGCGCCGATCGGCTCGTCCATCAGCATCGCTTTCGGCCGCCGCACCAGTGCCCGGCCGATCGCCACGCGCTGCATGTCGCCGCCCGACAGCGCCGACGGTTTCTTGCCGAGCAGGTCCGTGATTTGCAGCGTCTTGGCGACCGAGCGAACTTCCTGGTCGATTTCGCTCTTGCTCTTTCGCGTGGCGCGCAAGGGAAAGGCGATGTTCTCGTAGACGCTCATATGCGGGTACAGCGAGAACGACTGGAAGACCATGGCGATGTCGCGATCGGCGGCCTTCAGATGCTGGATGGGCTTGCCGTCGATGAGGATGTCGCCCTCGTCGATCGTCTCCAGCCCGGCAATGGCGCGCAGCGTCGTCGTCTTGCCGCAGCCCGACTGGCCGAGCAGCACGATGAACTCGTTGTCTTCGATCTTGAGGTTGAGGTCCTTGATGACCTGGACGGCGCCGAAGAACTTCTGGACGCCGCGAAGCTCGATCTGGGTCAATGCTGCGCTCCCGGATTTCGCTGCGGATCGCCTGACTGGCCGGTTCCGGCTTCCTCTTGCGGTGCGATCTTGGAGGTGATGTTGAAGCCGATCAGGCCGATCAGGATGATGGTCAGCCCATAGCTGTGCAGCAGCAAGTTCCAGGGCTGGCAGAGCGCAACGATGCCGAGCACCATCAGCACCTGGCTGCCTGGTTCCAGATATTTCTGGTTGATGGCGCGAAAGCTCATTTGCGGATCGCTCCGAAGGACATGCCGCGCAACAGGTGATTACGAAGCAGGAAGGTGAAGATGGCGACAGGAAGCAGGAACAGGAAAGTGCCGGCGGCGATCACCGTCCAGTCCGGCAGGCCGGAGCCGACCTGGCTCGGGATGAACGGCGGTGCCGTCTGGGCGCGGCGATTGGTCATGATCAGCGCGAAGGCATATTCGTTCCATGCCGTGATGAAGCAGAATACGGCCGTGGCGGCGATGCCGGTGGCGGCTTCGGGCAGCACGATCTTGAAGAAGGCTTCCATGCGCGTATAGCCGTCGACGAGCGCCGCTTCCTCGTACTCCTTCGGGATCTCGTCCATAAAACCCTTCATCAGCCAAACCGAGAAGGACAGGTTGAAGGCGGTGTAGAGGATGATCAGCCCGATATGGGAATCGTTGAGGCCGACCGCCCGGTACATCAGGAACATCGGGATCGCCACCACCACGGGCGGCAGCATGCGGGTCGACAGGATGAAGAACAAAAGGTCCGCCTCGCCTTTGACCCTGAAGCGCGAGAAGCCATAGGCGGTGAATGTACCCATGCCGACCGCCAGCACCGTCGAGGTGATCGCGACGATCAGCGAATTCATGAAACGGTTCGGATAGCCCGACCATTGCACCTGGCCCTTGCCGTCGCGCACGATCTTTTCGCCGCCGTCGAAGACGACGCGTTCCCACCAGGGCGCCGCCGCGTATTCTTCCGGCGAAGGCGGGCTGCGCAATTGCGAGCGCTTGGTGAACAGCTTCACGAAGGGCGATATCTCCGGCTGGAACACGACCGTCGGCGGGATGGTGGTGGCGAGATTGCGCGGCTTGAACGCCGTCGAGGCGATCCAGTAAATCGGCGCCAGGAAGATCACTGTCGCCACCAGCACGGCGACGATTGCGACGCGGTTGAGGGCGATCTCGGAAGAAGTGCGGACGGCGGCCATCTCAGCGCTCCTTCACTTTGTTGAGATATTTGACGTAGATGTTGGTGATGGCCAGCACCATGATCAGCACGATGTAGGCGAGCGCGCAGGAGCGCCCGGTCTGCCATTCCTGGAACGCCATCTTGTAGAGCCGGATCGAGATCAGTTCAGCCGTCGGCTGGGTGGTCAGGATGTAGGCCAGATCGAAGGTCTTGAACGCTTCCATGGTGCGGAAGATGACGGCGATCATCAGGATCGGCGCGACCAGCGGCAAGGTGATGCGGAAGAAGGTGTAGAACGGACCGGCGCGGTCGATAGCGGCGGCTTCGTAGAGGTGCTTCGGCACCGCCGAGAGGCCGGCCAGCGACAGCAGCATGACGAAGGGCGACCACATCCAGATGTCGGTCAGCGCCACCGCGTAGAGTGCCATCTTGGGGTCGGCCAGCCACTCGAAATTGCCAAGCCCAAGCGCATAGTTGATGACGCCCCATGACGGATCGTAGAGCAGTTTCCAGAACAGGCCGACGACGGCCATCGACAGCATCATCGGCAGCAGCAGCAGGGTCGTCAGCAGCCCCTTCAGCGGGATGTCGCGGTTGAGCAGCATCGCCACGCCGAAGCCGACCAGCAACTGTCCGGCGACCGAGATGATCACGTATTTGGCGGTGATCGCGAAGTTGGACCAGACATAGGGGTCGCTGAGCAGGTCGCGGTAGTTCTGCAACCCGACGAAATTCGCCGGCGCGTTGGTCGAGGCGCGGAAATCGGTGAAGGAATAGCCGAGCGAATAGATCAGCGGAAAGATGTTGAAGACGATCAGGAACAGGATCGTCGGGATGATGAAAAGATTGCGGATCGAAATATCGCTAAGGCCACGCGCGGCCGCGCGTGAAGATCTGTCCAGCGTGGTGATCATCGTGGTCGCCAAGACCCTGCTCCCGCTTGAAGAAAAAGAAACGGAGGAGGCATGAGCGCCCCCTCCGTGGGACATGAACGATTATTGGCCGCGACCGTATTTCTTAAAAGTCGCGTTCCAGTCGGCGGCCAGTGCGTCGAGCGTTTCCTTGGCGGTGCCTTCGCCGCCGATCATGTAGGGATAGACGCGCTGGTTGAGCTGCTGGAGCAGTTCGGCATATTCCGGCACCGCCCAGAAATCCTTCACCTTGAACATGGTCTCGTAGAAGGCCTTGTTGTAGGGCGTCGCATTCTGGAACTCTTCGGACTTGAGCACGGCTGCGCTGCAGGTGTAGCCGCCGAGTGCCGCCCACTTCTTCTGGGTCTCGTCCTTGATGAACCATTCGAGGAACTTCATCGCCTCGTCCTGCTTCTGCGAGTAGGAGACGACGGAGATGCCCTGGCCACCGAGTGCGGCGAACTGGTCGCCGTTCGGCCCGGGAGGATTGGCGAAGAAGCCGGTGTTCTTGGCGTTCGGGTTCGACGCCTCGTTGATCAGCGAGGGGAAGAACGCGAAGTAGTTCATGCTCATCGCGGCCAGGTTTTCGGTGATCGCCTGGTTGTCCTCGACGAAGAACGACTTGGCCCAGCCCGGAGGCGTGAACTTGTAGAGCTCCTTATAGGCGTCGAGTGCGGCGACAGCCTTATCGGAGTTGATGAAACCGTCGACCTTGTAGGTCGAATAGTCACCCAGTTCGCCGCCATAGGAGAACAGCGCGTTCTCGAAGCCCATCGCCATCGCGTCATAGGAATTGTCGGTGTAGATGGCGATGCCGTATCTCTTCTGGTCCGGCCGGTGGAAGAATTCGGCGATGTCGCGCAGTGCCTTGAAATCCTTCGGCACGTCGAGGTCGTAGCCGTATTTGGCCTTGAAGGCTTCCTTCTCCTTCGGATCCTCGAACCAGTCCTTGCGATAGGACCAGCCGACGGCGTCGCCTTCGAGCGGGATGGCCCAGTACTTGCCGCTGTTGCCGGGATATTCGGCGTAGTACTTCACTGTCGCCGGCGCCATCACCTCGCCGAGCTTGTGCTTGTTGAAGAAGTCGGTGAGGTCGACATAGTGGCCACCGGTCGAGCCGGCGCCGAGCCACTGCGAGTCGCCGACGACCAGGTCGTAGGCATCGCCATGAGCGTTGAACTCGGTGAAGGCCTTGGTCTGGAAGTCGGCCCAAGGCGTGGTCTCCACCGTGATCTTGACGCCGGTTTCCTTCTCGTACTCGTTGCCGAGTTCCTGGAGGTAGTTGGCAGGATCCCATTCCGCCCAGAAGATGGTGAGCGATTTGTCCTGGGCGTAGACGGATGTTCCGCAGGCAAGTGTCAAGCCGATACCAGCAAGCAAGCTGGTCACTATCTTGCGCATGATGTTTCCTCCCTTGTGCGCATTCTACCGTATCAAGCGAACCGGCAAACGGGGCCGGCCCTGGTAGTTCCTCCCTTGGTCGCGCCTTCCGGTTTGGAGCCTCCTCGCCCGTCCGGAAATGGATCGCAGCCCTCACTTTCGATCCGCTTTTCTCCTTTGATCTGGTATTACCAATTTTGAAGCTCCGTCAAGCCCTTTCTTGAGCAATGGTGACAGCTCGAAGTCTCGAATTCCAGCCTTATCTGCCTGTTTTTCCTAAATTTTCCTACTCATTGATAGACATCGGCCTTGTTCATGCTTCAGCATTGCGGTTAATATCGGCAACCAGTATGCAAATCTGGTAGAACCAGATACCTGCTATTTCGTGACCCTTGTTGGTTCGATCGCTTGTGCTTCGGACACTGATTCCGCGATCGCCGCGCGCACCAGGGCGACCGCCGCCCACTGGGCAACGGACATCGTCCGGCGACCGTCCAGTCCCCAGATGTCCTTCAGCACGATAAGCACCTCGACGCCGAAGATCAGCGACAGCGCCTGCGCCAGCCGCTGAAGGTCGCGCGGCGGCAGCCGGCCCTTGAGCGGAGCGAGCGCGTCCTGAAGCAACTCGACGCGGTGGCCGCGCTTGAAGGTCGGTTCGCTGCCCAAAGTGCCGGCCTGGCGCCGCGCCCACTGATCGAGCGACAGTTTCAACGCCGCCTTGAATGTGGCCTCGAAAGCCTCGATGCGCGGCATGGCCGTATCGAAGAGCTCGGCGACGCGGCGCTCGGCATCGGCAGAGGTGGATTTCCAGGTGAGGATCGGCCCGAGCCCCTCGTTAACCACTGCCTGCACCAGTGCCGCCTGGCTCGGAAAATACCGGTAGGCGGTGGCGCGGGACACCTGCGCCGCCTCGGCAACCTCGCTGACCGAAGGTGTTGCGCCTGCCTGCATCAGCTTCGTCGCCGTCTCCAGCATCAGCCGTTTCGTGCGCGCGCGCGGTCCACGCTCTGGTCCCCCGGCGGTGTCGTCGCTTGCTGCGGCGTGTTGACGTGAGACATCCATACCAATATGATACGCGCGTCTCAAAAAATTGCAATGACCTCCTCGTTTTCGGAATGGCTAGGTTGACGCTCTGTAGAGCACTGAGCCTCTGGGTGACTTGGACCGGCAGAGGGAGGCATCGATGAAGCGCATTTATGTGGTGGGCACCGCGGACACCAAGGGTGAGGAACTCGCCTTCCTGGCCGACGCGATCGCCGCCACGGGTGCCGCTGTCTGCCGGGTCGACGTCGGAACGCGCGGCGCGAGCGTGCCGGTCGACATTGCCGCTGAGGATGTGGCAGGCCACCATCCCGGCGGGCGAGACGCGGTGCTCGCCGGCGATGACCGCGGCACCGCGGTCGCCGCGATGGGCATTGCCTTCGCTCGCTTTGTCCAATCGCGAAACGACATTGCCGCCATGATCGGCATCGGCGGCGGCGGCGGCACGTCGATCATTAGCGCAGGCATGCGCGCGCTGCCGCTCGGCCTGCCCAAGATCATGGTCTCGACGCTCGCTTCCGGCGACACCGCGCCCTATGTCGACATCTCGGACATCGTCATGATGCCGTCGGTGACCGACATGGCCGGGCTGAACCAGCTCTCGCGTGTCGTTCTGCACAATGCGGCCCAGGCGATATCGGGCATGGCCGCCAGACCGCCGCCGCCGCCCGAGGGGAAGCCGTCGATCGGCCTCACCATGTTCGGCGTCACCACGCCGTGCGTGACGGCAATCGCGGATCAGCTCCGTTCGACCTATGACTGCATGGTCTTTCACGCGACCGGCACCGGCGGCCGCAGCATGGAGAAACTGGCCGACAGCGGCCTGCTGTCCGGCGCCATCGACATCACCACCACTGAGGTCTGCGATCTCCTGTTCGGCGGCGTGCTGCCGGCGACGGAGGATCGTTTCGGTGCCGTTGCCCGCACCGGCCTGCCTTATGTCGGCTCGGTCGGCGCGCTCGACATGGTCAATTTCTGGGCGCCTGCGACCATTCCGGACCATTATCGCGGGCGGCTGTTCTACGAGCACAACCCGAACGTCACGCTGATGCGCACGACGGCGCAGGAATGCCGCAAGATCGGCGAGTGGATCGGCACAAGGCTCGCCCACTGCAAGGGGCCCGTGCATTTCCTTGTCCCGGAGAAAGGCGTCTCGGCGCTCGACATCGAAGGCGGCGCCTTCTTCGACCCGCAAGCCGATGCCGCCCTGTTCGAAGCCATTGAGCGCAGGATTAAGCCGAACGCGACGCGCCGGCTGACACGCCTGCCGCTGCACATCAATGATCCCCGATTCGCCAAGGCCGCGGTCGCGGCTTTCCTCGAAATCGCCAGACAGTGAGATCCAAGACATGCCGGCAATACCGCGCAAGGACATACTGAAGAAATTCAGGGGGATGATCGACAAGGGCGTGCCGATCGTCGGCGGCGGCGCTGGCACCGGCCTGTCGGCCAAGGCCGAAGAGGCCGGCGGCATCGACCTCATCATCATCTACAATTCCGGCCGCTACCGCATGGCCGGTCGCGGCTCGGCCGCCGGCCTGCTTGCCTATGGCAATGCCAATGAGATCGTCAAGGAGATGGCCTACGAGGTGCTGCCGGTGGTCAGGAAGACGCCGGTGCTGGCTGGTGTCAACGGCACCGATCCGTTCGTCATCATGCCGCTGCTGCTCTCCGAACTGAAGACGATGGGTTTTTCCGGGGTGCAGAATTTCCCCACCATCGGCCTGTTCGACGGCAGCATGCGACAGAGCTTCGAGGAGACCGGCATGGGTTTTGGGCTCGAGGTCGACATGATCGCCGAAGCCCGCAAGCTCGACCTTCTGACCACGCCCTATGTCTTCAACCCGGACGAGGCGCGCGCCATGACCAGGGCCGGCGCCGATATCGTCGTGGCTCATATGGGCGTGACGACGGGGGGCTCGATCGGCGCCACCTCTGCCAAGTCGCTCGACGATTGCGTGGTCGCCATCGACGCGATCGCCGAAGCGGCCCGTTCGGTGCGCAAGGATGTCATCCTGCTTTGCCATGGCGGACCGATCTCGATGCCGGACGACGCCCGCTACATCCTCGAACGCTGCAAGGGCCTGCACGGCTTTTATGGCGCGAGCTCGATGGAGCGGCTGCCGGCGGAAGCGGCGATCGCCCGGCAGACCGCCGATTTCAAGGCCGTTACGCTTGGCGGCCTGAAGACGACCACGAAGAAAAAGAAGGGATCATGAGAATGACCGACAAGAGCAAGGTGTTCGTCTACCCGAAGGATGTCAGCGCCTTCGGATTCGACTGGGGAAAATTGTCGCTGACGGTCGCTCCGGAAGTGAACGGCGCGACCCGCTTTTCCGGCGGCGTCGTCGACCTGCCTTCCGGCAAGGGCCATACCCGTCATAACCATCCGGGCGCGGAAGAAATCATCTTTGTCATTTCGGGCCATGGCGAGCAGATGGTCGAGGACGAGCAAGGCAATCCGGTGGTCGAGAAGGTCGGCCCCGGCTGCACCATTTACGTGCCGGAGAGCCGCTTCCACTCGACGCTCAACACCGGCGACGGGCCGATGCAGCTGTTCGTCGTCTATTCGCCGGCAGGGCCGGAACTGGGATTGCGCGAACTGCCGGATTTCAGGTTGCTGCCGGCCGGGAACTCCCCTCCCTCGCGACTTTGAGGCGCCCTTCCGATATGCTATCCAGCATGCCTCCTTGAGAGAGAAGCGATGACGCGTTTCAGTCCCCAGGAATTCGTGGAAAAGCTCGCAACGGGCAGCCTGCCGGATGGCAACCCGGCCATGACGGTTGGCGGTATTGTCAAGGCCAACGACGCCGACCCGTCAACGCTTCTCTTTTCGACCGATTTGTCCTGCGAATCCTGGATACCCGTGCCGCTGAGCTTGATCCAGACGGTCGAGCAGGTACGGACGGTCAACTGCAAAGACCATAAGCATCCGCTGGTCAAGATCGCTTTTACACCGCCCTCGCCGGATCAACGTGACATCAATGCCCTGCTTATGATCATGGCCGGGCTTCAGAGCCAACTCTCCTGGTTCCATCGCAACGCCAAGTCCGGCAGTCCGTGGGCGTCAACGTTTGCATCCGATTGCGCCGTCGTCTCCGCATCCGAGGGGCTTACCATATGCTGCACCCAGACGATCGACGGAAGATTGGAAGTCGTCTGCACTGGAATGGTTTAGTGCCTGTCGCGCAAAAGTGACTTCTGTTTAGCGGCAACGGCAAAGCGCCGCGCATGAATTCGTTTCGACGCGACGCGCCTTAGAGACAATCGAGACCGGCACGCTCATTTGTAACGTGGCAGGTTACATGCCACCCCGGTTCCATGCCCGACCCCGATCCCCGAACATCACATAGCCGGTATCGGTAACCGCCACCGTATCCTCCAGCTTGATGAAGCCGCGCGTCGGGTGAAGCATGGTCGTCTCCACCGATAGCACCATGTTCCTCTCCAGCGGCTTGCCCGCATAGGTGCCTTCATAGGTCACCGGATGGTTGGTCATCAGGAACGGCGCCTCATGCGTGATCAGCCCCATGCCGTGAGCGAAGAAATCCGTGTAGGGCGCGACCTTGGATTTTTTCAGCACGCCTTCGGCATGGGAAATCATGTCACCACCCAGCGTACCCGCCTTTACCTTCGAGAACGCCGCCTGCTGCACCGCCTCGACTTCGGCCAGCAGGTCCTCCAGCTCGGCATCCGGGTCTCCGAGAACCCCCATGCGGCAGAGGTCGCCGATATAGCCATGATAATTGCCGCCGGAATCGATCGACAGCACTTCACCCTTTTTCCACGCCTGCGGCGACGCCGCGCGGTTGTGGCTGGAGCCCAGCGTCAGCAGGCAATATTCGAAATGCGCGCCGCGATTGGTCTCCTCGCGGCGAAGCTGTTCGATCATCTCGCTCTTGGTCGTGCCTTCGCGCGCCCATTGGATGGTGGCCAGCATGGAATCGGTGATCAGTTCGGAGGCGATCCGCAGTTTCTCCAGCTCGGCCTCGGTCTTGATGGCGCGCATGCGCTCCAGCATGTCGGTGGCATCGACCAGCTTGGCGTCGGGGAGCGCTTTGCGGATCAGGGCATAGGCGTCCGACGGCAGGAAACCCGGCTCGATGCCGATGCGAGCGTCGCCCTTGCCGATCTTGCGCACATGCTCGACAGCGAGATTGGCGGCATCGAGCGTGCCCCAGCAGGCGGCATGCAGCGTCGGCGTCCAGAACGGGTGGTTCTGGTGTTCGCCACCCTCCATGCGGTTGCCGATATAGGCGGCGTGGTCCGGTCCGCCTTTTTCGTAGATCACGATCGGCAGGTACCGGCTGTGGCCGATCGCATCCATGGCGGCGAAGAAGATGAACTTGTAGCCGCCGAGCAGATATTGGGTGTTGTGCTTGGAGGTCGCGAGCAGGACGTCGATATCAGCCTCTTCCATCAGGCCATCGACCCTGGCGTGGTCGAATGGGATGTCGCCGACGGCACTCTTCTCCGGAGCTATGTTCATTGTCTCTCTCCCTGAATGTCCGCGCGGATCGGCTGGATCGCCGGCTGCCCGATCCCGATAGGTCTTCCGACTTCGGGTCAAATCTGCACCATTTTCGCCCATCTGGTCCAGCCAGAAACAGGCTCGCACAGCTGAATGGCCGTCGCCGGTGCCCATAATGTGAGGTGCATCGGATGACCTGGTCTTACCAGGTCAGGTTTATCGACCACTCTCCCGTAACTGGTCCAGCGAACAAAAATTTCAAAGCCACGCCACGATGCGCCAATTCCGTCTCTGGCGAAAGCCACGGCAAGGCCCATAATCAAACGTGCATGGAAACGCCCGAAAGGCCTCCGTGCAAGATATGAGATAGAGGGGGAATAGGATGATGTCGGAGTTCAGGATTTCACGCCGCACGGTGCTTGCGGGCTCTGCCGTGCTTCTGGCCTCCACCGCGATGCCGGCCTTGAGCTGGGCGCAGACGCCGAAGAAGGGTGGCCGCCTGGTGCTCGCCGCCGATTCCGAGCCGCGCAACCTCAACCCGGCCATCGTCGCCTCGAATGGCGTCTTCTTCATCTCCAGCAAGATCGTCGAAACGCTGGCCGAAGCCTCCTTCGATGGCAAGGACGGGCTTGCACCACGCCTGGCGGTCAGTTGGGAAGGCGCCGCCGACGGGCTGTCGGCGACCTTCAAACTGCGCGAAGGGGTCAAATGGCATGACGGCAAGCCGTTCACCTCGGCCGACGTCGCCTTCTCGGCGCTGCAGATCTGGAAACCGCTGCAGAATCTCGGCCGCACCGTGTTCAAGGATCTGGCCGCGGTAGATACCCCTGATGAATTGACCGCCGTGTTCAAATTCGCCAAGCCGACGCCCTTCCAGCTGATCCGCAACGCTCTGCCGGCGCTGAGCAGCGTGGTGCCGAAGCACGTTTACGAAGTTGGCAAGATCGAGGACAACCCGGCCAACAACGCGCCCATCGGCACCGGCCCGTTCAAGTTCGCCGAATACAAGGCCGGCCAATACTACCGGCTGACGAAGAACACGGATTATTGGGGCAAGGGCGAGCCCTATCTCGATGAGATCATCTACCAGGTGCTGCCCGACCGCACTTCGGCGGCGAGCGCGCTGGAAGCAGGAGAGATCCAGCTCGCCGCCTTCTCCGCCGTGCCGCTGGCCGATCTTGACCGCATCTCGAAAGTGCCGGGCCTGAAGGTGATCACCAAGGGCTATGAGGGACTGACCTACCAGCTCGTCGTCGAGATCAATCATCGTCGCAAGGAGCTCGCCGACCTGAAGGTGCGCCAGGCGATCGCGCATGCCATCGACAAGGATTTCGTCGTCAAGACGGTGTTCCTCGGCTATGCCGCCACCGCCACCGGCCCGGTGCCGAAGAACGACCCGCAGTTCTATACCGCCGACGTCCCGACCTATGCCTTCGACGTCGCCAAGGCCAATGCGCTGCTCGAAGAGGCCGGGTACAAGAAGGGCGCCGACGGCAAGCGTTTTTCGCTGAAACTGTTGCCGGCTCCTTATTTCAACGAGACCAAGCAGTTCGGCGACTATCTGCGCCAGGCGCTCGCCGCCATCGGCATCGACGCCGAGCTCGTCAACAACGATTCCGCCGCGCACATCAAGGCCGTCTACACCGACCACGCTTTCGACCTCGCCGTCGGCCCGCCGGTGTTCCGCGGCGACCCGGCGATCTCCACCACCATCCTGGTGCAGAGCGGCATTCCGGACGGCGTGCCGTTCTCCAACCAGGGCGGCTACAAGAACGATGCGCTGGACGCGCTCATCGCCAAGGCGTCCGAGACGCTCGATACATCGGCCCGCACCAATCTTTACAAGGAGTTCCAGAAAGAGGTGGCCGCCGACCTGCCGCTGATCAATGTCGCCGAATGGAGCTTCATCAGCGTCGCGCGCGAGACGGTCGGCAACATCGCCAACAATCCGCGCTGGGCGGTATCGAACTGGGCGGACACATATCTGGAATCGTGACAGTATTTCGCGGATGAACGTTCGCGAAATCATCGTAGGCGTTGAGTTCTACGAGGCCCCCCTCTGTCCTGCCGGACATCTCCCCCTCAAGGGGGGAGATTGGCAACTTGTCTGTCCCGCGAATTTTCCGACGTTGGGTATTGGCGAAGCCAAAAATGACAGCCAATCTCCCCCCTTGCGGGGGAGATGTCCGGCAGGACAGAGGGGGGTGCCCAGGCGCGGTCCTAACCAACGTATCGCCAACCCATCGAGGGCCGCATGAACCGCGCCCTCGCGCTCCTCCGCCGTCGCCTCGTCGGCAGCGTCTTCGTGCTTTTGATCGTCGTCATCGGCACGTTCCTGCTGCTCGAGGCCGCCCCGGGCGACGCGGTCGATGCCTATATCGTCTCTACCGGCGGCGATGCCGGCATGATCGAGCTGTTGCGCCATCGCTGGGGCCTCGACCAGTCGGAGCTGACGCGGCTCGCCAACTATCTCTGGGCGCTGCTGCATCTCGATCTCGGCCAGTCCGTCACCTTTTCGCGGCCGATCCGCGACGTGATCCTCGAGCGCCTGCCGACCACGCTGTGGTTGATGGGCAGCGCCACCGCGCTTTCCTTCGGCCTCGGCTCGGCGCTGGGCATCTATGCCGGCGCCAGGCCGGGCAGTTTTCGCGACCGTTTTCTCTCCATCGGTTCGCTGGCGCTCTACGCGGTGCCGGGTTTCTGGCTCGGCCTGGTGCTGATCGTCGTCTTCGCTGTCGACCTGCGCTGGCTGCCGATCGGCGGCATCGAGACCATCGCCTCCGGCAAGGCCGGCCTCGACCGCGCCGCCGACATCGCCATCCATCTCGTCCTGCCGGTCTCAGCCCTCGGCTTCATCTACCTGGCGCTCTATTTGCGGATGATGCGTGCCGGCATGACCGAGGTCTGGCGGCAGGATTTTGTGCTGGCCGCCCGCGCCAGGGGCTTGTCGCTCCCCCGCATCGTGCTTGCCCATGTCGCCCGCAATGCGCTGCTGCCATTGGTCACGATGCTCGGCCTGCAGTCGGCGCAGATGCTGGGCGGTAGCGTCGTCATCGAGAGTGTTTTTGCCGTGCCCGGTCTGGGTCGGCTGGCGCAGGAGGCAGTGGCCGCGCGCGACACGCCCTTGCTGCTTGGCATCATTCTCGTCAGCGCCGTCCTGGTCATCGTCATCAATCTTCTCGTCGATGTCGCCTATGCCTTTCTCGACCCGCGCGTCGGCGCCAACGAGGCCGGCACATGAGCACGCTCCGCCGCTTTCTGCGCACGCCGGAGGCGGTCGCCGGCGCCATCCTCCTGGCGGCATTGTGCGTCACGGCCCTGTCAGCGCCGCTGCTGTTTCCGGGCGACCCGCAAGCCATCGCCGGCCCGGCGCTGCTGCCGCCCTTCCAGGACTGGTCGCTGCCGCTCGGCACGGATCGCCTCGGCCGCGACGTGCTGGCCGAGCTTTTCCACGGCGCCCGCACATCGCTTGCCGTCGGCCTTGCGGCAGCCGCCGCCGCACTGGCCATCGGCTCGATGGTGGGCACGGTGGCCGGGTTTGCCGGCGGCCTCACCGACGAGGTGCTGATGCGCGTCACCGATGCCTTCCAGACCGTGCCGGGCTTTTTGCTGGCTCTGGCCTTCGTCAGCGTCGTCGGCCCTTCGCTCGGCGTCGTCGTGGCGGCAATAGCGCTCGGCACCTGGACCGGGCCCGCGCGCGTGGCCCGCGCGGAAGTGCTGTCGATCCGCGAGCGCGACTACGTTGCCGGCGCGCGCGTCATCGGCATGCATCCGCTGGAAATCGCCTTTCGCGAGGTGCTGCCCAATGCCTTGCCGCCGGTGCTGGCGCTGTCCTCGGTGATCGTGGCAGCGGCGATCCTCACCGAGGCGGCTTTGTCGTTCCTCGGCCTTGGCGACCCCAATCGGGTCACCTGGGGCGGCATGATAGCTGAGGGCCGCGCCGTGCTGCGCACCGCGCCCTTCCTGTCGATCGTACCCGGCATAGCACTGGTCCTGACGGTGCTCGGCGTCTATCTCGCCGGTGAAGGCATCGTTGAAACCACGGCGGTCCGAAGAGGCCTGTCGTGACCGCGCTGGCTTCGATCCGCAACCTCGCGGTGACCTACCGCCGTGACGACGGCGAGGTGGTGGCGCTGAGAGACATCAGCCTCGACATCAAGGCTGGCGAGCGGCTGGCCGTCATCGGCGAAAGCGGTTCGGGCAAAAGTACGCTGGCTTTGGCGATTGCGGGGTTGTTGCCGGCGAGCGCCAGGATTGACGGACGTATCGATTGGGTTTTGCCAGCGTTGGGTGCGAAGGCACCCCCCTCTGTCCTGCCGGACATCTCCCCCTCAAGGGGGGAGATTGGCAGCTTCGCCGATGGCTCCCCTACACCATTGGGGATTGGCGAAGGCCGAGATGAAGGTGCAATCTCCCCCCTTGAGGGGGAGATGTCCGGCAGGACAGAGGGGGGCCTCATAGAACGCAGCGTCCAAAAGACCACTTCCAAACCAAGCCCCACACCCCTCCTCGGCCGCGATATCGGCTTCATCTTTCAAGACCCGTCCGCCAGCCTCGATCCTGTCATGACCGTCGGCAAACAGATCGCCGAAGTCTCCCGAACCCATCTCGGTCTCACATGGCCTCAGGCATACGCCAAGGCGAAGGATCTGCTCGAACGCGTCCGTCTGCCCGACCCGGACTCCGCCCTGCGCGCCTATCCGCATCAGCTGTCCGGCGGCCAGAAGCAGCGTGTGGCGATTGCAGCCGCGATCGCAGCCGGCCCAAGACTTTTGATCGCCGACGAGGCGACCAGCGCGCTCGACACCATCGTGCAGGCCGAGATCGTCGCACTGATCCGGCGGCTGGTGGAAGAAGACGGCATGACGCTGCTGTTCATCAGTCACGACATTGCGCTGGCCGCCGAGCTGGCGGACCGCATTGCCGTGTTCCGGCATGGCGAATTGATCGAACTTGGCGCCACGCAACAGATCGTCAGTGCGCCAACTGAAGCCTACACGCGCGCGCTGCTCGAGGCCCATATCGGCCTCGACGCCGAACCGCTGCACCACGGCATGATCGCATGAGCGTCCCCGTGCTTGCAGTTTCCAACCTTACCAGGCACTACCGCCGTGGCGGCAAGACGGTTACCGGGGTCGACGACGTTTCTTTCGAAATCGGGCCCGGCGAGACGCTGGCGCTGGCCGGACCCTCCGGCAGCGGCAAGTCGACGATCGCCCGGCTGGTGCTGCGGCTGATCGAGCCGGATGCCGGCCGGATCGAGTTTGAAGGCCATGATTTCCTGGCTCTGGGCGGCGCCAGCTTGCGTGCGCGTCGCGCTCGCTTGCAGATGGTGTTCCAGGATCCGCTTGCCGCCTTCAATCCGCGCGCCACGGTGGCGCGCGTGCTTGACGATCCTTTGCGCATCCACGGCGTCGCCTCCCGTTCCGAGCGCCCGCGCCGTATCGCCGCCCTGCTGGAGCGCGTCGGGCTTGCGGCGGAGCTCGCCTCTCGCGCCATCCACGAAATCTCGGGCGGCCAGCGGCAGCGGGTGGCGATTGCCCGCGCCATGGCCACGAAACCCTCGCTGATCGTGCTCGACGAAGCGGTGTCGGCACTCGATGTTTCGGTGCGCGGACAGATCCTTGATCTTTTGCTCGACCTGCAACGCCAGGAACGGATCGCTTATCTCTTCATTTCGCATGATCTCGGCGTCGTCAGGGCCGTCGCCCACCGCGTCATCCTTCTCGACGGCGGGCGGATTGCCGAGAGCGGCGATGCCCGCGCCGTCATCGATGCGCCGCGATCGGCTATCGGCAAGGCACTCGTGGCAGCCGCACCAAAGCTCAGAAGAACCACGCAGGAAGCATCATGATCGACCCCGAAGCCAGAGCCGAGAAACTGTCGCGCGAACTAGATTCCGCATTCCGCAACCGGGCCGACCTCTATCGCCTGTTCCTGGATCAGTTGACCGGAGAGCTGGGCGCCGAAAGAGCCGAGGCGATAATGACCCGGACCATCGAGCAGCGCGGCAAGGAAGTGGCCGCAGCCGCCTTCGCCGCATTCGGTCCCAACGACGCGCGCTCAATCGGCGAAGCTTTCCTGTCGGTCAGCCCGGATGACGGCCGGATGTATCCGACCGATGTCGAACGAGGGCCCGACCGCATCGCCTTCAAGGTGAAACGCTGCCCTCTCAAGGATGCCTGGGTCGAGGCCGGCGTCGGCGAGGAAAAACTCGCGACGCTCTGCCGCATCGCCGGCGCCTTCGACCGTGGCCTGTTCGAGGCGACCGGCGTGCGTTTCGACAATGTCACCTGGACGCCCGGCCACGGCAGCGGCTGCTGCCACATCGCGCTGACCAACCGCGATGCCGGCTAGCAATCGACGGCCTTAGCCGCCGACCATCAGCCTGACGACCTCGTCATGGTTGGTCTCGGAAATCTTGCGCTCGCCGGCCTGGATCCCACGCCGCAGCACGACGATGCGATCGGAAACGGCGAAGATGTCCTGCAGATTATGCGAGATGAAGATCACGCCGCGCCCTTGCGCCTTGAGCTGATGGATGAGCGAAATCACCTTGCGCTGCTCCGGCACGCCGAGCGCGGCCGTCGGTTCATCCATGATCAGGATCTGCGCGTCCCAGTAGACGGCGCGGCCGATGGCCACGGCCTGGCGCTGGCCGCCGGAGAAATTGCTGACCGGCGCGTTCAATCGGCTGACGTGGAAGTCCAGCCGCTTCATCGTCTCCCTGGCGGCCTCGGCCATGGCCTTGCGGTCGAGCACCGGCAGGAAGCCGAACGCCTTGCGCATCGGTTCGCGGCCGAGGAAGATGTTGGCACCGATCGACAGATTGTCGGCCAGCGCGAGATCCTGGTAGATCGTCTCGATGCCCTTTTCGCGCGCCTCCTGCGGCGTGGCGAAAGCCACCGGCTGACCTCTGAGCAGGATTTCTCCGCCCGTCGGCTGGAACACGCCCGATATTGCCTTGATCAGGGTCGTCTTGCCGGCGCCATTGTCGCCGGCAAGCGCCACCACTTCGCCCGGCCGCACGGCCATGGAGAAATCGTTGAGCGCCCGTACCGCACCGAAGTGCTTGGAAAGGTTCCGGACTTCGAGGAGGGGCTCGGTGCTATTCATCCTGACGGGCTCCACTGAACCGGCGCTGCGCCTGGTCGATGAGAACGGAAATGATGATGACGACGCCGACGGCGATGAACTGCCAGAACGGCTCCACATTGACGAAGACCAGCCCGTATTGGATGACCGCGATCACCAGCGCGCCGGCGACGGTGCCGAAGATCGTGCCGGAGCCGCCGAACAGGCTGGCGCCGCCGATCACCACCGCCGCGACGCTGTCGAGCAGCAGCGGTTCGCCGGCCTGCGCTGCCCCCGCCGTGAAGCGCGCGGCATAGAGCGCGCCGCCAAGGCCGGCGCACATTGCCGACAGCACGTAGAGCCGCAGGATGTGGCCCCTGATGTCGATGCCGGCGCGGCGCGCCGCCTGCACATTGGCGCCGATGGCGTAATTGTGCTGGCCGAACCGGGTCTGGCTGAGCAGATAGTGCATCACGACGACGAAGACAGCGGCGATCATCACCAGATAGGGCACGCCATGGAACTTGCCGTTGCCGAGCAGTGCGAACCAGGAGTTCTGTACCGGCACCGTCGTGCCGCCGGCAAGCAGGAAGGCGACACCGCGGGCGACGCCGAACATGCCGAGCGTGCCGATGAAGGGCGGAACCCTGAGCCGCGAGATCAGCAAGCCGTTGATGACGCCGGGCACGCCGGCCACGATCACCGCGGCAAGGATGCCGGCCAGCATGGCCAACGGCAACGGAATGGCGGCGCCCGCCATGTTGGTGGCATGCGCGGCGATGACCGCGGCAAGGCCCATGATGAAGCCCAGCGAAAGGTCGATGCCGCCTGATATGATGACAAAGGTCTGCCCGGTCGCCAAAAGCAGCGGCGCCACGGCGAAAATCGCGATGGATTGAAGATTGAACGGATTGAGCACGAAAGTGGCGCCGAAGGCGCTCCGCGACCAGATCTCGAAACAGATGATCAGGCCGGCGAGAAACAGCCAGGCGCGCCCCTCGGCGATGCGTGCGATCCAGCTCCTGGCGGGATCGCCGTGGTCAGCCTGGGGGGCGACATGCTTCTCGGCTGGCTGTGCTGGTGATGTCGAGGTCATGAGTACTCCGCGGCGCGGCTGCCTTCAAACAGGTCCCGCCCTGGCGGGACCGGCACAGGCTCCTCCCGGCGCACCGGGAAGAGCCAAGCTGGTCCGGACTTACTCGGAATAGAGATACTTCGAGATGTTCGGATCGGCGATGTTGGACTTGTCCATGATCGTGAAGCCGGTGCCGATCATGACCGGGATGGATTGGCCGGTCAGGTGGGCATAGGCCGAGACGACGCCGAAATAGCCGATCTCTGCGGGATGCTGGGCGATCGCCACATCCACAAGGCCGGTGTTGATGTTGTCGACGATGCTGGTCGGAGCATCGAAGGCAACCACTTTGACGGTGCCCGTCTGCCCTGCCTGCTTGACGCCATTGGCGGCGCCCAGCGCCGAGAACAGATTGGCGCCGAACACGCCGACGAGGTCGGGGTTGCGCGCGAACACCGCCTGCAGCTGCGAGGCCGCCTTGTTGGCGTCGTCGTCATTGAACTGGGTCTCGAGAACGGTGATGCCGGGATGGTTGGCCATCTCCTTCTTGAAGCCTTCCTCGCGCTGGTCGGTGGTCGAGATGCCGGGCTTGACGTTGGAGACGTAGACCTTGCCCTTGTCGCCGACGGCCTTGGCAAGCGCCCGCGCCGCGATTTCGCCGCCCAGCACATTGTCCGAAGCGATGTAGGCCAGCGGGAAATCGGCGTCACCCGCTCCGGTCTGATAGGCGCCGGTGCCGATGAACGTATCCACGGTGATGACCGGAATGCCTGCGTCATTGGCCTTGCGCAGCGGCTCGACCAGCTGGACCTTGTCGGTAGGCGCGATCAGGATCGCGTCCGGCTTCTTGGCGATGACCGCGTCGAGCACCGGCACCTGGGTGACCGGATTGAACTCAGGAGCGCCCTGGAAGACCAGATTCACGCCAAGGGCGTCGGCCGCGGCCTGGGCGCCCTTGCGCATGGTGATGTAGAAACCGTCGGTGGTCAGGCCCGGAACGAGCGCGATGGTGTATTTCTTGTCCTGCGCCTGCGCGGGCGCGATAAGCACCGTCGCGCTGACGGCGAGAGCCGCAAGCGCGGCAACGATCTTCTTCATGACATCCTCCTCATTGTGTTGGCAGATCTGCCGTTGCAAGTGACATCGAATGGCCGTCGTCCGCTTGGGACAAGACGGCCGGGAACGCCTGTTTGCTTTTCGCGGGCAGCTCCTCCCAAGCGCCCTCCAGTCGATATGTCAGCCGGTCCAGCCGACCGGCACGATAGCCACGGTCACTTCCTCGCCTCCGCGAGGTCAGAGAACCACAGCACCCGGCATGCATTGCACGCCAAGTTCACAAACTTGTAACACTTTGCAGAAATAAATTGCAACTCGGTTTTCCGGGTCGCAACGCCGGATTTTTCACGCAACATCCGACTGCTCCACAAAGTCCCGCCGAACTATTGCCTCGACTTCTCGGCGGCACAACCGATTTCGTAAAATCGCCCTCGCGAACTGGAATGCGGCGGCGGGGCGGCGGGCGGCACTATCGCGGCGGCAGGGTAGCGAGGATGGCTTGCGCCGTCTTCGTATCCGTTATCACGGCGTTGATCAGCTGAGCGCGAGCGGCGCCGATGATGGCCGTCGCCTTTTCCGGCGACGCCGCGACACCGATCACCAGCGGCACGGCGCGGAGCTGCGCCGGCGACATAGCGATCATCCGGCCCTCTCCTTCCCAGGCGATCAGCGCGCCATCGGCATCGAAATAATGCCGAAGGACATCGCCGGCCGCATGGACCAGCGCCTGCTCGCTCGGCGTGGCGGCGCTCGCCTCGGGTGCATTGATGGCATGCGGCAGGCCGATGCCGACGATCGCCACATCGGTCCTGTCCCACAGCGCGACGGCATCGCTGATGGCGGCATCACCAAGGAAGACTTCACGCAATTCACTGGAAGGCAGATAGGGCGCATGAATGAAGTGCGGTGTCCCGCCGAACTCCTCGGCGGCGAGGCGGACGAATTCGTTGACCTGAAAATGCGCCGCGTGCTGCTGCATGCCGCCGGTGGCGGCAACGGTCAGCACGCCCGGAATGCGCGGCAGGCCGGCGCGGATCACCTCGCGCACCGCGCGCCCCCAGCCGATGGCGACCACGGAGCCGGCCACCAATTGCGCCTGCTTGAGAAGGCCGCCGAGCGGGCCGGCCAGCGCCGTCAGCGCGCCTGCGGCCGGCGTCTCGACCACCGCTGCGTCACGCAGGCCTAGCCTATCGATTAGCTGTCCGGTGATCTCCTCAGGTGCCGCCAGATCGAGAACCTCGATACGGACGATCCCTTCCGCCCGCGCCCGCTGCAAGAGGCGCGATATGGTCGCGGTGGAGACGCCAAGCTGCCGCGCGATATCGACCTGCGACATCTCCGCCTCGTAATGCAGTTTGGCGACCGTGTGCAGCATCGTGCGCGATGCGGTCGCATCCTGAATGGGAGGGACAGCCAGCTTGCAATTCCTTTCAGCAACGTGTTACACACGTATACGCCGATGGGAGTTATCGCGCAAATCCGGCGAACTCGCAACTTGAGGCCGTCCTGCCCAGGCGCCGGCAAGGTGTGCTTTTCCGGGCAATGGACGGCGCATCAAGACGGCAATTCTCCCCTGCCGGCAGGCGGGCAAAAACTGAACATTCTTGTTTCCACGGGATCCGCGCCCTCGGCCAGAGAGCGCCAACATCGGACAGAGACCATGACAAAGATGACCACCGCGGAGCTGCGCGGCTATCAGCAGATATGCGGCAAGGACGGGGCCATGCTGGCCATCGCCTGCGACCAGCGCGGCGGCATGCGCACCTTGCTGGCGTCGGATCCGGCCGAACAGGCCAGGATCACCAACGACATGCTCGGCGACACCAAGGCCGACATCACGCGCTACCTTGCAAGTGCCGCGTCCTGCGTGCTGCTCGACCCGCTCTGCGCGGTGCCGCGGGTTGTCGAGGAGGGCGTGCTGAACCGCGATACCGCGCTGCTTATCGGCCTCGACGCCTCGGGTTTCGACGTCTCGCCTGAAGGCTATCGCCTGTCGCGCCTTGTCCCCGGCATCGATGCGCGCCGCGTGCGCGAACTGGGTGGCACGGGCGGCAAGATCATGGTGTATCTGCGGGCCGACAAGCCCGAAGCGAATGAGCACAACATCGCCATCCTGCGCCAATGCATCGCCGATTTCGGGCAGGAAGATTTGTTGCTCGTCGTCGAATTCCTGACCTATCAGCTCGAAGACGAAAGCCCGGAAGATTATGCGGCGAAGACCCCCTGGCTCGTCGAGGAAGGCACAAGGATATCGCTGGAGTGCGGGGCAAAGGTGCTGAAGCTTCCGTATCCCGGAACGCCGGAAGCCTGCGCCAACATCACCAGAATGGCTGGCGAGGTGCCGTGGGCGGTGCTTTCGGCCGGCGTCAACCACGCCACCTTCCTCGGCCAGGTCGAGATTGCCATGCAGAACGGCGCCTCCGGCGTCATCGCCGGCCGCTCGCTGTGGAAGGACTGCATCTCGCTCGATCGTGACATTCAGCGCGAAAGGCTTAAGACCATCGCGGTGCCGCGATTGCGTGAGATCCAGGCGGTAATCGGGCATCACCGGCGCAAGGCCGCCGCCTGATATCCGCGTTGGATCACCGACACGTGCAGGACGTCATGCCTCTCAGCATAGGGATAGATATAGGCGGCACCAATCTGCGGGCCGCCCGCATTTCGGGCGCCGGCGAAATCCTCGAACGTCTGTCCGAAAAGAGCGCGCCGGACCCGCAGGCTGTGCTCTCGCGGATCGCCGGGATGGTGCGCCGGCTCGACACATCGGAGGTTTCGGCCATCGGCATCGGTGTTCCCGGTCGCGTCGACGCGGATCGCCGCGCGGTCCTGTCCGGCGGCTACGTCAATCTGGCCTCCGTCTCGCTGGCGCAGCGCCTGGAAGACATGGCCGGCAAGCCCGTCGTCATCGACAATGACTGCAACATGGCACTGGTCGCCGAGATGGCGCTCGGCGCCGGCCGGGGCCATCACGACGTCGCCATGTTCACCATCGGCACCGGCATTGGCGGGGCCGTCGCTCAACATCGGCGGATCGTGCGTGGCCGGGCAACGGCAGGGCAGCTCGGCCACATCACTGTCGACGTCAATGGCGAGGTCTGCGCCTGCGGCCGGCGCGGTTGTGTCGAGACCACCAGTTCGGGCACCGCGCTTGGCCGTCACATCGCGCGGGCCGGCTTGCGTACCGACCTTTCGGTCGACCAGCTCTTTGCCCGCGACGCCGCCGGAGACATCCAGGCGCGCACTATACTCGAAGCCTGGGCAATGCCCTTACGTGCCGCCATCGATACCAGCGTCGCCATGTTCGACCCCGGTGTCGTCCTGCTCGGCGGCGGTCTTGGCTGGGCGGCACACAAGGCGCTCGGCCGCGCGCCGGCCCTGGCGCCGTGGTACCAGTGCCCGGTCGAGCCGGCGCAGCTCGGCGACGACGCCGGCGTGATCGGGGCGGGATTGCAGGCGCTGGCCGGAACAGACATGGCGACAGCGCCGATTTTTGGCCGGCATTTTGTGCAAGCCGGCGCGGCCAGGCGCGCCGTGCTGGTCAACGGCATCCCGGCCAGCGGCAAGAGCACGGTGTCGCGCGGCATCGCCGACCGCATGGGATGGCCGTTGCTTGCGCTCGACACGATCAAGAATCCGTTTCTCGAGGTGCTCGGCGGCGGCGACCGCGCATTCAACCGCACGCTCGGCCGCGCCAGCTATCGGGCGATCTGGTCAGTCGTCGGCGAAGCCCCAGCGGGCTCCACATTCATCGTCGACGCCTGGTTCGGTTTCCAGCCGCGCGAGCTGCTCGATGATCATCTCAGGAATGCCGGGGTCGAACAGACCGTCGAAATCTGGTGCCATGCGCCCGGCGAAGTCCTTGCCGAGCGTTACGGCGCCCGGCTCGGCCAGCGTCTCCCCGGCCATCCAGGCGCGTCCTATATCCCCGAACTGATCGAACTCGCCAGGCGCGCCGAACCGCTGCGGCGCGGTCCGCTCTTCGACGTCGACACGACGAAACCGATCGACCTCGATGCCATCACGGCATGGCTGCGAGCGATGATGACGGGCGACGTTTAGAATGTTGGTGGACAAGAAGCATGTGGCCTGGCCTGCCTAGTCAATAACCGACGGTGAAGCGCTGCTTTATGTGGGCGGGCTTCTCGATCTCGTCGACCATCGCGATGGCGTAATCCTCGAAGGAAATGCTGCTGCCCTTGTGCGAAGCCAGAAGCGTGTCCTTGCCGAGGCGGAACTTGCCGGTTCGCTCGCCCGGGATGAACATGGCGGACGGCGACAGGAACGTCCAATCGAGGTCATCGATGGTCTTCAACTTGTCGAGGAAGTCGGCGCCCTTCTGCGCCTCGGCCTTGTAGATGTCGGGAAATTCGGGCGTGTCGACCAGCCGCTTGCCGGGCGCGACCTCAAGGCTGCCCGCACCGCCGACGACCAGGTAGCGCTTCACGCCGGAGGCTCGCACCGCGGCGATCAGCGTGTCGGCATCGCTGTCGAGGAAATGCACCGAACTGATCACCACATCATGGCCGCGGATCAGCTTGGCCAGGCCTTCCATGTCGAAGACATCGCCCTTCCTGGCCGTCACGCCAGGCAGCGCAGCGATTTTTTCAGGATTGCGGGCGATGCCGGTGACGGTATGGCCACGGTCGGAGAGTTCCTTGAGCAGGCGCGAACCGACTTCGCCCGATGCGCCGATGAGAGCGACTTTTGCCATATCTTTTTCCATTCCTTGTTGGAGGTCGGTTGGGGATCACGCGGCCGCGATATGAGCGAGGAGATTGTCGAAACTGCCGAACAGCGCGTTCGAACCGATGAGGCGCGGCGCATCGTTGCTGATGATGGCGAGCGAAGGCACGCCGTTGGAATGCAGGCGCTGGAACAGCGCGCGGCCTCGGCCGACCAGTTCGCGGTGAGCTGTCAGCAATCCTTCGGTTGGCGCCTTCACCAGTTCGCGGGCATCGGCCATGCCGGCGTCGGCGAGCACCTCGGCGACACCGCCGACCGTGACGATATCGCGCCCATCGACATAGCGCGCGTTCTGGATCGCCTTCAGCGCGGCCAGCCGGCGGCCGGGATCTTCCGGGCCCGCTGCGGTAATCGCGAGGGTCGCGGCATGGGAATCCAGCAACGTGCCGCGAACATTCAGCACGTTGTCCCGATAGGCCTGCGTGAAAACCTGTCCCGTTAACCGCTCGATGCGCTGGTCGTTCGCCCAGGCATGGGCGGCAAAACCGTCATCCATCGGCCGAGCGCCTGCCCCCGAAAACAGCCCGGTCGGCAAGAGCTCGACGCGCACGCCGCTGCCGGACAGTTTTTCGAGCATCGGGCTTGCGCCATAGCACCAGCCGCAGAGCGGATCGAAAAGGTAGGTCACTTCTGGATTGCCCACGGTCGCCCGGTCTCCGTTGCGGTGGCGTTGGCTGCCCCGTCCGCCAAATGTCTTGGCTTACATGTGGCAGGTGATGGTCTTGCAATAAATGGTGCCCAATAATACAAACTGTCTGATCTAATCAGACAAAGCATGTGACCGAACTCCTCAATCTCAATCGGCTCGTCTATTTCACCACGGTGATGGAGACAGGCTCGTTCACCACGGCGGCGGACCGGCTTGGCGTGGCCAAGGCCGTGGTCAGCCACCAGGTCGGCAGGCTTGAGCAGGAATTGGGCGCGACGCTCATGCGGCGCACGACGCGGCGTGTCACGCCGACCGAGGAGGGTCGCCTCTTCTACGACCGCGCGATGATCATCCTGCGCGAAGCAGAAGCGGCCTATGGTGAGATCTCGCACGGGGCAGTCGAACCCAAGGGAATGCTGAGGCTGACCGCGCCGCTCGACTATGGCACGAAGATCGTTGCGCCGGTCATGGCCGCCTATCTCCGAACTTATCCGCATATGCGCGTCGAGGCGATTTTCGATGACGCCGTCAGCAATCTGGTGGACGAGCAGATCGACCTCGGCATCCGCGTCGGCTGGCTTGCGGATTCGTCCAATCAGGCGCGGCGCCTGGGCACGATACAGCAGGTCGTGGTGGCGAACCCGACCTTCGCCGCAAGCCTGCCGCCCGATGTCACCCCGCGCCAGGCAAGATCGCTTGCCTGGGTCGGCAACGCCCAGCTGCGCGGCATCGGCCAATGGCTGTTTTCAAGAGAGGGAGAAACGGTGTTGACCGAACTCAACCCGGTCATCATGTGCGACAAGAGCCCGGCGGCTCTTGCCTGCGTGCTCGCCGGTATCGGATTGGGCGTATTTCCCGACTACAGTGTCGGCGACGATATCGCCGAGGGGCGTCTCGTGCCGGTATTTGCCGACTGGATGTTGCCTGCCGGCGGCATCCATGCCGTTTTCCCTCCGGCCCGGTTCCGGCCAGCCAAGGTCCGCGCCTTCGTCGAGTTGCTGGCGGCCGCCGAGAAGAAACGCTCGCGTCTCGTCGAAACGGCCTGAGGCGACGAGACAGCCCGCCAGCTCGAGGCTGACGGGCCGATCATTTTGGATCGCCGGGGCGCTCACCGATAGGTCGCAAATAGATACTCAATCCGCTCGCACGGCGCGGCCACCGGATGCGATACTGGCAGGCGAGATCATATTCGGCACCAGAATGTCATTGCGGCGCGCGAAGGCGATCAAGGTCGCCCGCACGGTTTCCGCATCGATCTTGCCGGCAATGCCGGCTTTGCAAGCGTTGAGGGCGACGGCATGGGCGCCGTTTCGGCTGGCAACGGGCCAGTCCTGCAACACGGCATATGCTTCCATCGCAGTCTCGATCGTTACCGGAAGCCCCATTCCGACCAAGATCGTCACGGGTTCTTCAAAGCGCATCTGTGCCATGATTTAAACCTCCATTCGATGGCAAACGAACCGAAGCATGTCGCGCAGCCTGGTGCGCGAAGACAGGTCGGCGCGGATAGGGCGGGTGCGCCGGTGTCGTCGGATTTCCGGCGGCCACGAGCCTGATCTCGGCTGGCTCGACCGGGCTTGGCTTGAGCACCGGCGAGCCTCGGCCAGGCGCCGGTAGCGCCCTATGCGCCCTGGCGAGCGCCTCGAGCCAGGCAAGGACGGAAAGCGGCGGAAGCGCCCGCCCATCGAGCCAGGCGGCGACCTGGCTTTGCGGGCAACCAAGCTCGTCGACGAGGTCTGCCGCTTTCCACCTCAACGTTTTCAGGCATTCACGCAATTGGCCCACGATCATGTCGGTCCTCTTCCCAACCGGACATCGGTCCATCGTTTGCTGTGGGGCTCCGATGATCGCGTCCTCCATCCCTGGTTGAGCCGCCGGAGCCTTCCGAGGCTGCCGACACATGCTGCGCGGCCAGGAACATCAGCGTCGACGCCGCCGTACGGCGGCTCCAGCCTGCGGACTCGGCCATGTCGAGAACACGCATCAACAATGGCCCCAGCACGCTCCTGCATTCTGCCTCGTAGGCGAGAAATTCGTTTGCCGGATGCGTGGGCGCCGAAACGGAACCGATACCGGTCATAGTGGTCTCTCTCCAAACTTTCCCCGGGAAGCGCCCGCTCCCCCTTGTGGGAGCGGGCGGCCTCCCGGCGTCCTAGAAGTCCATGCCCGCGCCGGCGGGCATGGCAGGGGTCGCGGCCTCCTTCTTTGGCTTCTCGGCCACCATCGCCTCGGTGGTGACCAGCAGGCCAGCGACGGAAGCGGCATCCTGAAGCGCGGTGCGCACGACCTTTGCCGGATCGATGACGCCTTGGCCGTAGAGATCGCCGAACTCGTTGGTCTGGGCGTTCCAGCCCCAGCCGAACTCGCTCTTCTCACGCAGCTTGCCGACGATGATCGAGCCCTCGGCGCCGGCGTTCTCCGCGATCTGGCGCACCGGGGTCTCGATCGCACGCCGCACGATCTCGACACCGGTCCTCTGGTCGGCATTGTCGATCGGCAAGGCATCGAGCGCCTTGGCGGCCCGGAGCAACGCGACGCCGCCGCCCGGGAGTACGCCTTCCTCGACCGCCGCACGGGTCGCATGCAGCGCGTCGTCGACACGGTCCTTGCGCTCCTTCACCTCGACTTCCGTCGAACCGCCGACACGGATGACGGCGACGCCACCGGCGAGCTTCGCCAGCCGCTCCTGCAGTTTCTCGCGGTCGTAGTCGGAGGTAGTCTCCTCGATCTGCGCTTTGATCTGGGCGATGCGGCCCTGGATCTCTTCCTTGCGGCCAACGCCGTCGACGATGGTGGTGTTTTCTTTTTCGATCACCACTTTCTTGGCGCGGCCCAGCATCTGCAGCGTGACATTCTCGAGCTTGATGCCGAGATCCTCGCTGATCGCCGTGCCGCCGGTGAGGATGGCAATATCCTCCAGCATCGCCTTGCGGCGATCGCCGAAGCCGGGCGCCTTGACTGCCGCGACCTTCAGGCCGCCGCGCAATTTGTTCACGACCAGCGTGGCGAGCGCCTCGCCCTCGACATCCTCGGCGATGATCAGCAGCGGCTTGCCCGACTGCACGACTGCCTCGAGGACGGGGAGCATGGCTTGCAGGTTGGACAGTTTCTTCTCGTGGATCAGCACATAGGGCTCTTCGAGCTCGACGCGCATCTTGTCCTGGTTGGTGATGAAGTACGGGCTGAGATAGCCGCGGTCGAACTGCATGCCTTCGACCACCTCCAGTTCGGTCTCGGCGGTCTTGGCCTCCTCCACCGTGATGACACCTTCATTGCCGACCTTCTCCATCGCCTCGGCGAGGAACCGGCCGATCTCGGGATCGCCATTGGCCGAAATGGTGCCGACCTGGGCGATCTCATCGTTTTTCGTCACCTTGCGGGCGTTGGCCTTCAGTTCGGCGACGACCGCTTCCACGGCCTTGTCGATGCCGCGTTTCAAATCCATCGGATTCATGCCCGAGGCGACGGCCTTGGCGCCTTCCTTGACGATGGCTTGGGCCAGAACGGTCGCGGTTGTGGTGCCGTCGCCGGCGATGTCGTTGGTCTTCGAAGCGACTTCGCGCACCATCTGCGCGCCCATGTTTTCGAACTTGTCTTCCAGTTCGATCTCCTTGGCCACCGTCACACCATCCTTGGTGATGCGCGGCGCGCCGAAGGATTTATCGATAACGACGTTGCGGCCTTTGGGACCGAGCGTCACCTTCACCGCATTGGCCAGAATGTCGACGCCGCGCAGCATCTTCTCGCGGGCTTCGGTATGGAATTTCACTTCCTTGGCAGCCATTGGATCACTCCTTCAATTTAGGCAGCTTTCGTTGACTGATAACTTGGCAAGAAGCCGTCAGGCGGCCTTCTTCACGGTCGCGGTCTGCTCGATCACGCCCATCACATCGCTTTCCTTCATGATGATCAGGTCTTGGCCGCCGAGCTTGATCTCGGTGCCGGACCATTTGCCGAACAGAATGCGGTCACCCACCTTGACGTCGAGCGGCTGTAGCTGCCCGGCTTCGTTTCGGGCGCCGGGGCCGGCGGCGATCACCTCGCCTTCCTGCGGCTTTTCCTTGGCTGTGTCGGGAATGATAATGCCGCCAGCCGTTTTCTCCTCGGCTTCGATGCGGCGGACCAGGATACGGTCGTGCAATGGGCGGAACGTCATGTCGTTCTCCTTCAAGGACAAACAGTTTTTGAGGTTCCTCCGCGCCGGACCGGCAATATCGGCCCGGCAAGAGGTGCCGCGACCCTTGTTCAGGCATCGCGCGCGCATATCGAGCTAGTTTTGGAATTTTCCGGTTTCAAGAGGTCCGCGCAAAAATTTTGGCACTCGTCGCATGAGAGTGCCAACGCGTTGTTATCATGCAGGGATTCTCGCCAGGTCGACGATTTCACCGCTTGAATTTTGGTGAAGAGCCAACAAGATTATCCGGGCCGGCGCTGCCAAAGCACAGCCGGAAACTGGACGCTATCGAGGAGTTTTTGCAGACGGAGGACAGCGATGGACCGACAGAAATTTTCGCCGATCATGCCTTCCCTGACTGACACGCCCGACACCTCGCTTGACCGGCTGCTTTCGCCGGCGAGGCACTTCAAACATCCTGACGAGGTATTGGAAGACGACGCGCTCGACCTCTGGGAAAAGCGGGCGATCCTGTCGTCTTGGGCCTCGGATGCCTGCGCGGTGGAGTCGATGCCGGAACTGCGCCTGCCGCCGGGAGTCGAGCGGCCGGTTTCCTTCGACCACGTCATGGAGGCCTTGTGCAAGCTCGACATCGACGTGCCGGCGCCGCGGTCCACGCCGGATGAATTCCGGCACGACTTCGCCAGGATGAATGCATGAGGTCGTAAGCGAAAGGAGAAACATATGGTGACTGCGGTCAGCAGAGAATTCCGCCTGCAGATGGACGGCTACGGCCTGACCACGGCCGAGATTCACTATCATATGCCTGACTACCCCAACCTGCTGCAGCTCTATGTCTGGCAGGAATACGACCTCGCTCCCGATTTCCCGGAGCTGAAGGGCTTCCTTGGCTATTGGGAAAGCGAACTGGACGGCACGCTGCATTCCGTGCGCGTCGCACATCATCGTCTAATCACACCGTCGGAATGGCGCGCCGTTGACGGCATCGTTGCCATCCATTGAGCGGATCACATTGAGCGGATCAAAAAACCTGAAGCGCGTCGCCTGCAACGCGGCGCGCTCAAAGGCTCGATTGAGCATACCTAAAATCAGAGTTCCCGAGCAGGATGAGTGATGGGATTCGTGTCATCCTGCTCTGACAGCCATCGGCTGGGCCGTCCTTGACATCGCCGCGGAACGGAATTGCTGGGGCGAAGCGGAGCGGCCCCTCGTCAGGCCGGCTCGCTTGGCCGCCTTCAAGAAGGCCTTGTAGGCGGCACGCCCGCTGCGCCAGCCATCCAGCGCATCACGGCATGCACGGCCGGCGGCGCGCCAGCTTGGTCCGCGCGCCCATTTCGGCCATTGTTGATCCAGGCATTCCAGAGCCTCGAAGCTGCTGGCGACCTTGCGTGGGGCGTCCGACAATTCGAGGGTAATCGGCTGGGGAAACCGAATATCGTTCATCACTTCCTCCGTTTTTTGACGTCTTTTTGCGAGTAAGCAATCGGATGGCGTCACCGGCGACCGTCCATCCGTGATCGAGATGGTCAGCCGTTCAGGCCGCGTCAAGGGCCGCCGGAATCTCGACGAGACGTTCGATCAGGCCTCTTGACGCCACGCCCGTCAGTTCCCAGATCGATTCCGCCGGCGCCGGAAGGGCCGGCAGGTCAAGGAGTGCCGCATCCTTGGCACTCCTCGTACCCATGTTGCTCAGCGAAGGAGGATATGGCTATGAGAACCGCTTTCGACTTTTCACCACTCTATCGGTCGAGCATAGGCTTCGACCGTATTTTCGACCTGCTGGAGAATGCCAGCCGCACGGCGAACGTCGACAACTGGCCGCCCTACGATATCTCCAGGACCGGTGACGACGCCTACCGCATCACCATGGCGGTAGCCGGCTTCAGTCAAGACGAATTGAGCATCGTGCATGAACCCAACATGCTCGTCATCGCCGGCGAGCGTGCCGGAGAGGACAATGGCGAATACCTGCATCGCGGCATCGCCGGACGGCCGTTTGAGCGACGCTTCGAACTTGCCGACCATGTGAAGGTGACCGGCGCCGGCCTCGTCAACGGTCTCCTGACCGTCGATCTTCAGCGTGAGATTCCCGAAGAGATGAAACCGCGCAAGATCGAGATCGGCACCAGCATGGCCAAAGCCAAGGAAAAATCCGCGGCAAAGCCCGTGCAAGTGGAAAAACAGGCCGCGTGAGGCAATTCGGGTCAGGGCTTCCACCAACCGGACGCCGGTCGCCCGGTGGTGGAGACGCAAGCAAAGAGGAGAAAGACAATGAGCGTACGTGATCTCATTCCTTTTGGCCGGGAACGCGGACAGGTGCCCAGCCTTTTGCGCGATGGCGAACGTGATCCGTTCATGTCGTTGCACCGCGAGGTCAACCGTCTTTTCGACGATGTTTTCCGTGGTTTCGGTTCGGGGCTGCCATCCTTGTCTTCCGTTGCCGCCGAGGGCGCACGCTGGCCAAGCGTCGAGATCTCCGACACTGGAAAGGAGGTCCGTGTCACGGCCGAAGTGCCCGGCATGGAGGAAAAGGACATCGAGGTCCTGCTCGATGACGACGTGCTGACCCTGAAGGGCGAAAAGCGGTCCGAGACCGAGGACAAGGAGCGCCAGTTCTCCGAGCGCTATTACGGCCGTTTCGAGCGCCGCATTCCGCTCGGCGTCGAGGTAGAGCAAGACAATGTCGAAGCGCGCTTCAGGAACGGCGTCCTGACGGTTACATTGCCGAAGACCGCGAAAGCGCAAGCGCAGGCAAAGCGGATCGAAATCAAGAGTTGAACCACCTATGCCGGCGGTTGGATAAACCCACCCGCCGGTTCAGGTCGAGATGTTGACGGCTTACACTGCGGACGCCATTGCTTTGCCGGCTGGATTATTTTCGGCGACAGGTCTGTCTTTTGTGCGGTGGCCCGGCTTGCCCGCCCCCCTGGTCGCTTTGGCTTGGCTTGGCTTTGGCGGGCGGATTGTGTTTGGTTTTGCGGGATTTGTTTTTGACCTTGGGCGTCGGCTTTGGGTATTTGCGGGCCCGTGATGAGGGTTCTCAAATCAGCGGGGGGCCATCAGCCGGATACAAGAACAGCCCGGGGTGAGCCGGGCTGTTTTGATTTGGTTGCGGGGACAGGATTTGAACCTGTGACCTTCAGGTTATGAGCCTGACGAGCTACCGGGCTGCTCCACCCCGCGCCACCTATGAGCAAGCGTGAGCTTGCTTCGACCTCTGGAAGCAGGTGTTTCTGCTTCGATGTTTGGAAGCGGGCGATTGCCTGCTTCGCGCCGCCAAATTGAAAGGGCCGCTTACGCGGCCCGTTGTCCCGTTGGCGGGCCTGTTCGTGAAGAGAAGATTTCACATCCATCCGATTGGGATGTGAGTTTAACGTGCGTTTGGCAGACCTGGCAGCGACCTACTCTCCCGCGTCTTGAGACGAAGTACCATCAGCGCTGGAGCGTTTCACGGCCGAGTTCGGAATGGGATCGGGTGCAGCCGCTCCGCCATAACCACCAGGTCGGCAAAACGCACGTTATTCGAGAAGCTGGGTTAGGGATTGGGCAGTAGGCAATAGTGAGCAGGGGATGCCTATTCGCTATTGGCTCGTTGCTCTTCACCTGCCTTTTTGTGCCTGAGCGACATCCACAGTTTGCTTTCGGGCAAAGCCCGCAAGCGCGACTGCGCGTCGCCGGTCGTCCGGCGCCCTCGCGGAGCATAGGCCCGTAAGGGCCGCTCATGCGTGAGCGCTGGCCAGACCATCGTGTTTCACGATGGGCATAAGGAATGAGAACGATCAAGCCGATCGAACTATTAGTACCGGTAAGCTTCAAGCGTTGCCGCTCTTCCACACCCGGCCTATCAACGTGGTCGTCTTCCACGGTTCTCAGGGAATACTCGTTTTAAGGTGGGTTTCCCGCTTAGATGCCTTCAGCGGTTATCCCGTCCGGATATAGCTACCCTGCTATGCGGCTGGCGCCACAACAGGTCCACCAGAGATCCGTCCATCCCGGTCCTCTCGTACTAGGGACAGATCCTTTCAATATTCCTACACCCACGGCAGATAGGGACCGAACTGTCTCACGACGTTCTGAACCCAACTCACGTACCGCTTTAAATGGCGAACAGCCATACCCTTGGGACCTGCTCCAGCCCCAGGATGCGATGAGTCGACATCGAGGTGCCAAACAACCCCGTCGATATGGACTCTTGGGGGTCATCAGCCTGTTATCCCCGGCGTACCTTTTATCCGTTGAGCGATGGCCCTTCCACGCGGGACCACCGGATCACTATGACCGACTTTCGTCTCTGCTCGACTTGTCAGTCTCGCAGTCAGGCAGGCTTATGCCATTGCACTCAGCGAACGATTTCCGACCGTTCTGAGCCCACCATCGCGCGCCTCCGTTACTCTTTAGGAGGCGACCGCCCCAGTCAAACTACCCACCATACATTGTCCCGGACCCGGATAACGGGCCGCGGTTAGACATCCAT
>NZ_JAIUHZ010000013.1:130000-131081 GCF_020165355.1 Mesorhizobium sp. BR1-1-6
CCGACGGCCGCCGACCTTGCCAGAGCGGCTTTCAGCGGCGATCCTCCAGCAATTCCGGTGTGATGTTCCGGCCTGCGTAGAAGATGCCCAGGACCAGCACCTGCTCGCCCTCGACCGCAAAGGCAATGCTGACCGCCCGTCGGTAGCCGATGATCCGCAGTCCGGGCATGATCTCGCGCCGCTCGGCGCCACGCTGTGGAAAAGTCGATAGACCGAGACAATGGTCTTGAATACCCGCGACGAAATTCCAGGCGATCGCCGGCGATGCGCGCTCGGCTATGTCGTCATAGAGCCGTTCGAGTTCGGCTTGTGCGGCGAGATGAAAGACGATCCGATAGTCCATCCCCTACTTGGCTTTCGCCTGTTTCGCGCGATGGCGCGCCTCCAGCCGAGAAAAAACCGCCTCGGCCGGGATTCCTTTAGCTGGATCCTGCTGGAGCTCGGCCAGGCGCCCCGGAATTTCCACGCGCAGCCATCTTTCCCGCTCCGCCTCGAAATCCTCGAGCATGCGCAGGCCGGCGCGGACAACCTCGCTGGCATTGTTGTAGCGACCTGATTCGAGCTGTTTCCTGATGAAGCGCTCATAGTGGTCGTTCAGAGCGTAGTTGGGCATGACAACCTCCCGGAAAGAGACATGGGATCACGGCACGGATTTAGCAATAGATGTCAGATATTAGCAATTTCGACCGAGGTCGACCAACCTGCATTTTGGTCCGATTGTCTCGCAGACAGGTTCGGATCGCTTGATTCGGCATAACCGAGATATCGCCTCAGTCGGGCCGTCGGGATCGGGGATCGCGCCTGCAGCCGATAGGTGGGATCTGCTCCTCGCGATCCCTCCGGGACAGCTGGCGCTGAAGCCGCCTGAGATGGAATCCTGCCGGCTGAATCCATTTTGCATTTTCGTGGCTGGCCTCGGCTCTGGGAAGCCCAATGTTCCGCCGCGCGAGCTGAGAGCTCGTCTTGGCCCCGAGGCATGGAACGACCGAGGCTTGGCCCTGAACGCTTTGCTTTGCTTTGCTTTGCTTTGCTTTGCTTTGCTTTGCTTTGCTTTGCTTTGCTTTGCTTTGCTTTGCTTTGC
>NZ_JAIUHZ010000014.1:0-130940 GCF_020165355.1 Mesorhizobium sp. BR1-1-6
GGGCAGTCTTAGAAGCAAACTTCTTCGTCGCCAGCGGCGCACCGCCCTCGTTCGTGAGGCGTATATAGTCGCCACCCCGACAAACTGTCAACACCGATCCAAGAAGTTTTTGAATTTTTTGCGACAGAAATTTCAGGCCCGATTTGTCGATAGCCGGCTGCCGTTGGGGAACAGGACGCTAAGGAGTATCCAGCCACGAAGGAGCCCTATTGCCGCCGCATTGCCGTTCGACACCAGAACCAACAAAGCGGGCGCAGCGCAGCGGCGCGGTGCCTCTTTTAAGAGCCTCATATAGAGGTGTGCGATGAGCCCTCGAGAGAGGGAAACGCCGCCCTCTTTGCAGAGCGCTCTATAAGAGAAGCGCGCGAGGGGAATTCGACCGGGGCCCGAGGCTTCGTTGACTTAACCTGCCGTGACAGGCAAATGTCATGGCCACAACAAAAGCGACAAGCCGTTCCGCCCGGGGAAAAAGCAGCCTTTCTGGATGCCAGATACGGAAGATGTCATAGCCGAACTCGGCAACGAGCCGCCGCTTATCGCGGACGGCCGCAGTGGCCCACCCGACCGGCGCGAGGTTTCCGCGCGCTGGCTGTCGGGGACATTCTTGACCGGCGTGACCTCAAGCGTGCTGATGGGCGTGGCGCTGTTCGCCGCCCTCGACGGGCGCCAGCAACTGGCGACGCCACCCGAGATCGCCGAACTGATCGGCCTTGCCGGCAATGGCGATTCGGGCGAGATGGCCAAGACCACCAGGCTGGTGGCGCCGCGCCAGATCGCCAAGGCCAAGGACCGTCGACGCATGGAAGTGTCGATGGTTACCAAGGTCGGCGACCGCGATGTCATCCACACCATGCCTTTCGTGCAGATCAAGATGGCGCTGGCCGCCGGCCATACTACCAACCGGCCCTACCCGCCCTTCGATCCGATGCAGGTGTTCGGCGACGACGGTGACGACGCATCGGCGCAACCGGCGACGGCCGCCGCTACGCCGGGCCAGATCTACGGCACCAAGGTCGAAAGCGAAATGAGCCTGAAGACCGTCGACTTCCCCATTGAAACGGCTTCCTTCGATGAAAAGAGCGACCTTTCCGCCGATGAGGTGGAAAAGGTAGTGCGCGAGGCCGGCACCGATCTCAGCGACGGCGCCGTCCAGGTCGCTTCGCTCCACTATGTCGACCCGCAGCGATTTGGCGAGGCCTTTGCCGAGAGCATGGCCGGCTCCTACGACGTCAGGATCGTGCCGGAGAACGTTTCGGTCGCGCCACGTGCCAACGCCGATGACCAGGCACCGGCCTTCGCCGAGGAAATCATCCCTTTCACCAAGGATCTCGCCATCACGGAAGCCTTCGCAGATTCGGGCTATACGGGCGAGGACGCCGCCGGCATGGCCGAGGCGATCACCAAGCTCTTGAACGCCCCGGCGCTCAAGGCTGGAACCGTGCTGCGTGTTGGTCTCGAGGTCCATGGCGACGCCGCCAAGGTCGTGCGCACCAGCGTCTACGATCGGACCCAGCATATCGTCACCATCGCGCTCGACGATCGCGGCCAGTATGTGCCGGCGCAGGAACCGGAGCCCAATCCGGAGTTGCTGACGGCGTTCGATGATTCGTCGGCGCCAGTGGTGGTGCGCGGCAACCTGCCCAACGTCTATGACGGCATCTACCGCGCCGCCTATTCCTACGGCATGTCCAAGGCCATGACGCAGCGGCTCATCAAGCTGTTGGCTTCCGATGTCGACTTCCAGTCCCGCCTCAATCCGGCCGACCGTCTCGAAGTGCTGTTCTCGCAGCCCGACGGCGACGACCAGACCTCGGACAATTCCGAACTGCTTTACGTCTCGGCGACCTTCGGCGGGCAGACGCGCAATTTCTACCGTTTTCAGATGCAGGACGGCAGCACGGATTATTTCGACGAGGACGGCTCGAGCGCCCAGCAGTTCCTGCTGCGCAATCCGTTGCCGGCCGGAAAGTTCCGCTCCGGCTTTGGCGCGCGCAGGCACCCGATCCTCGGCTATGTCCGCATGCATACCGGCGTCGACTGGGCAGCCCCCATCGGCACGCCGATCATCGCCGCGGGCAATGGCGTCATCGAGAAGGTCGGCTGGGCCGGCGGCTATGGCAAGCAGATCATCATTCGCCATGCCAACGGCTATGAGACCTCCTACAATCACCAGAGCGCTTTTGCCAAAGGCATCGAACCGGGCGTTCACGTCCGCCAAGGCCAGACCATCGGCTATCTCGGCCAGACCGGCCTCGCCACCGGCCCGCATCTTCACTACGAGCTGATCGTCAATGGCACCAAGGTCGATCCGATGCGCGTCCGCCTGCCGGTCGGCAAGGTGCTGAAGGGCGAGGACCTTGTCGCCTTCAAGCGTGAACGCGAGCGCATCGACGACCTGCTGAAGCAGGAAGACAGTGATTCGCTGAAGGTCGCGAGCGCCAAGATCGAAGGATAGTTCCTTCGATCCACCCGTCAGTCGCGAGGGTTTTCGGCGGGCCGGCGCCATGGCAATGATTCGCCTGAAATCGTCATCCAGGCGATGACAGCCGAAAGCAGGCAAAGCAGCGCCGTTACAAAGGAAACAGCCGAGAATGCGGCGTCGCTGGCGGCAAGCCGTGCGGCGTCGACAGCCGGGGCCAGTCCGGTCGTCGCCGGTTCACCGAACCCCGGCACGCCGGGCAAGGCGCTGCCATCCAGGGCCTTCGCGTAGACCCAGGCGGCAAGCGACCCCATAGCCGCAACCGCTATCAGGCCGCCTATGCGCGAGACGGCATTGTTGATACCGGAGGCCGCGCCCGTATCCTTGTCTTCCACCGCCGTCATGATCGCGGTCGACAGCGGCGACACCACCAGCGCCATGCCGAACCCCATCAGCGCCATCAGCGGAAATGTTCCGGTCCAGAAATTGTGGATACCGGCATGCGTCAACAAGCCAAGCCCGGCGAAGGCGAAGGCAACCACCAGACTGCCGCTGGCGATCGGAAAACGCGGTCCGATCCGGTCGGACCACTGGCCGACAGGCCCAGACAGCAGTGCGATCAATGCAGACAGCGGCAGGAAGATGAAGCCGACCTCGGCCGTGCTCAGCCCCCAGCCGGCGATCAAAAGCATGGGCAGGTAGAAAAGATTGGCCGACAGCGCGAAATAGAGGAAGAAGGTCGCGAGATTGGCGCCGGCGAAGGCGCCGATGCGAAACAGATTGAGATCGATCATCGGCTCGCGCTGCCGGCGCTCGTAGAAAATGAAGACGAAAAGCAGGACCACGCCGGCAACGATTGCCGAACCCGACATGAATCCGGCAGCCTCCGCGTTCATCGCCGTCAGCCCGTAGGCCAGCAACCCGAAGGCCAGTGTCGCCAGCGCCGCGCCGCCAAGATCGAGGCTGCGCTTTTCGGTCGGCCGATCCGCCGGGATCTTGGCGAGCAGCAGGTAGATCGAAACCAGCCCAAGCGGCAGGTTGATGGCAAATATCGCACGCCAGATTCCATTGCCGAGGGTCGACAGCACGAAACCGCCCAGCACCGGACCGAGTGCCGTGGTCAGCGCCGAAGCGGCGGCCCAGATGCCGATTGCGCGGCCGCGCTCCTTTTTCGGATAGGCCTTGGCGATGATGGCAAGGCTGCCCGGCACCATGATCGCCGCGCCGACGCCCTGGATTGCGCGAAACGCGATCAGCACCGCCGGATTGGGCGCCAGCGCGCAGGCCAATGAAGCGGCGATGAACAGCGCGATGCCGGCGACGAAGGCGCGGCGCAGGCCGAAGCGGTCGCCCGCAGCACCGCCGGCAAGGATGAGCGCCGAAAGCGTCAGCGCATAGGCATTGGATATCCACTGCGCTTGCGCCAGGCTGGCGCCGAGATCGACGCGGATTGCCGGCGTGGCGATGGCAAGGATCGAACCGTCGATGAAACCAAGCGCTGAAGCCAGGATCGCGGCGATCAGCACATAACGCCGCTGCGACTGCGGGCAGAACGTACCGTTGGCGGTCGGTGGCGGGACGGCAGCGGCTTTGCTCGGTGAATGCATGCAACCTGCATAAACCCGCGGCGCGCGCGCAACAACCAGCCAGCGGTCCCGGTCGTTGAAACCAGCTGCGCAGCCACCTGGCCGCATTGGCAGGTGCCGGCCCACGCAGGTGCAAACAAGCGCCGGCATGCTAAGTTTTCACGCGGCATCCAATGGGAGCCGATCAGGCAGGGGAGAAAACCGATGAAGCGACCGCTCGAACCATCCCAGTCCGGGCTCCACCGCGTCGTCGGGCTGACCGACGGCGTCTTCGCCATCGCGCTGACCCTGATCGTTCTGGAGATTCGTGTGCCGACGCACGAGGCGATCCATTCCGAAGGCGATCTCATCGACGCTGTTCTGGCCTTGGCGCCGCGCTTCCTGACCTATTCGCTTTCCTTCCTGACGCTGACCATCTTCTGGTTCGGCCAGCAGGCGCAGCATGGGTTGATCACCAGATCCGACAGGCGGCTGGCAACGCTCAATTTGTGTTTTCTCGCCTTTATTGCCCTGCTGCCGTTCTCCACCGATCTTCTGGCCGACTTCCTCGAATTCAGAACCGCGGTCGCCGTCTATTGGCTCAATCTGCTGATGCTCGGCGTCACCCTGATCGCCAGCTGGCGCTATGCGGAGAAAAATGGCTTTCTGGCGGATGACGTCGACCTCGAAACGAAACGCACAGTCTACCTTCGCATCGTCAAGGCGCAGCTTCTGTGGGCGGTCGGCGCCCTGCTCTGTCTGGTCACCCCGCTGCTCAGCGTCGGCTTCATTCTCATGGTGCAGCTGATTTATGCCGCGACACCGAGCGCGAAATGGTTGCGCAGGATGATCGGGTAGAGCAATTCCAGGAAAAACGTGGCGGTTTCCCGGGAAAAGCGCGAAGCGCTGGAGCGGCTCGGAAGTCCATCGAACACTGAACCGCTCTAGCCAGCGACGAACGCCGCATCGTCTCAGTCGACGAATTCCACCGTCACGCCGGGCGAAACCAGCTTGGCCAGTTCGCGGGCATCCCAATTGGTCAGTCGCACGCAACCATGGCTTTCGGTCTTGCCGATCTTCGAGGGATCCGGCGTGCCATGGATGCCGTAGGTCGGCTTGTCCAACGCGATCCACACCGAGCCGACGGGGCCATTCGGGCCGGGCGGAATGGTCAGGACCTTATTGTTCTCGCCCTGTTTGAAATTGATGTTGGGGTTGTAGGTGTAGTTCGGATCAAGCGCGACACGGGACACGGCATGAATGCCGGACGGCGACGGCGTGTCGGACGAGCCGATGGTGGCGGGATAGGCCGCGACCAGCTTGCCCGCCGTATCATAGGCAAAGACCTCTTTCTTGCCCTTGTCGGCGACGATGCGAGCCACCGGCGACGACACCAGTCTGCCGAAATTGGCAACCTTGATGATCGTTCCGGGACGGTTGAAATTGGCCTCCGGGTTGAGCGCCTTGAGATAGTTCTCGTCCATGTGGAAGCGCTCGGCAAGCGCTTCCGTGACGGACGTATAGCCCATGCGGTCGAGCTGCGCCTTCTGGCTGTAATCTTCCGGGATCGACGCAACATAGGGACCGGCCGCATCCTCCGGCGTGATCGTGTAGTTGGCCAAGGCATCGCCGCCCGATTGTGCAAGGGCCGCCTGAATGCCGACGGCGTCGGTCGATCGCAGATTGCTGCCGGTGATCTGGTTGTAGGCAGCCAGCGCCTTGTCGACATTCGAACCGAAGCGCCCGTCGATGACGCCAGGCGAAGCGCCGCCGCGATCAAGCAGCACCTGCAGAGCCGCGACATCCTGGCGTGCTCCGAGCGAAAGCGACGGGTCGACCACAGTCTTGCCGCCTGCTTTCGGCGGTAATCCCGCCTCGTCTGCGGGCGCCGGCTGCGCGGCGGGAGCCGTGGGCTCGACCGGCTCTATCGAGGCCTCGTTCAGCGGCTGGCGCTTGATGGAGGGCGGCGTTGCCGGCTGGGGCGCTTCCGGATAGTTGTCGTAGACGCCGTCGCCGCCGGGGGCCGGCGGGTAGGCCTCGACGGAATTGTCGCCATAGGGATCATATCCCTGGACGGGCGGCGCGATGACCCGGCCTTCGTCTTCCATCTGCCTGCGGCGGAAGCGTGCCATGTCTTCCGGATCGTCGAGATAGTAGCGGTCGTCGTCGGCGGGAACGCGGCCGAGTTCGCGCAGCCGTGTCTCGCGGCGCAGCGCGCGTCGGTCGAGCCTGGTCTGCGGCGGTTGGATGGCGACGACCTTGCCCGTGTCCGCATCGACGATGACGCGGTTCCCCCTGGCGTCGTAATAGATGTCGAGATTGCCGTCCTGGGCCAGCAGGATGCCGCCGTCAGCGGGGCGGACGACCCGCGGCGAAGCGTCCTCAGTCGGCGCGGCGAACGCGCTTGAAAACGCCAGTCCGGCCGCAAGTGCCGAAAGGGTGAAGATCGTCCGCAACATCGTGGGCAAACTCTCCGGTCCGTAATTGCCGTCGCAGGCGGCTTTCGCGCGTAGCGAATCCTTCGCCAGCGAACCACCGCCCGACCATAAGGTTCCAATATGAACCGGGCATGAAGATGGCGGTTTTCCGGCGCCTCGACGAATATCAGCTAAATGCATATCGTCCAAAAGCGGCCCGGTTTGGGGCGAACGACATGCATAGAACCAAGAGCTAAAGCGCGTCGCCTGAATCCGTCGAACGTGACGCGCTTTAGCCTCAGGCAAGTCCCAGTTCCCTTCGCGCCTGCTTCGTCAACTTCAGGGCGACAAGACGATGGCTCTCGCGCAGGTAGTCCTTCAGCGCGCCATCATCCTTGCTCTTGCTTGTCTGGCGCTGGATCCATTTCATGCCGCGCGAGGCAAGATAGGGTGCGGGCCGCAAGCCCGGCTGCTCCTTCAGCACATCATAGGCAATGTCGGAACATTTGAAGGTGATGAAAGGGTCGCGGCCCTCGCTCCAGCCGCCGATCGCAAAGACCTTGGCGCCGACCTTCCAGACATGGGCGCCGCCCCACTGGACGACATGCGATGTGGCGGGCAGCGAGGCGCAGAAGCCGTTATAGTCGTCCAGCGTCATGCGTGCTCCTGCCGAAAGACGCGAAAAGGCCGCGCGCCCGTCCTGGGCGCGCGGCGTTCAATCATGCTGCCGCTTCGGTCGCGACGACCGTCGGCTTCGAACGGAAATTCAGCCGGTCGGAGCCGGCGGTCACCTTGACGGTCGAGCCGTGGAGAATCTCGCCGAGCAGGATCTTCTCAGCCAGCGGATCCTGCAAGTCTTTCTGCATCACCCGCTTTAACGGCCGCGCGCCATAGGCAGGGTCGTAACCCTTGGATGCCAGCCAGTCGATCGCCTCCTGGTCCAGCGACAGCGTGATCTTGCGGTCGACCAGCAGGTTCTCCAGCCGCTTGAGCTGGATTTCGACGATGCGGCCCATATCCTGCCGGCGCAGCCGATGGAACAGGATCACCTCGTCGACGCGGTTGAGGAACTCCGGCCGGAACGACGCCTTGACGACGTTCATCACTTCGTCGCGAACCTGGTCGACATCCTGGTCCTCTCGGAGATTGACCAGGTATTCGGCGCCGAGGTTCGACGTCATGATGATCAGCGTGTTGCGGAAGTCGACCGTGCGGCCCTGCCCATCGGTGAGCCGGCCGTCGTCGAGCACCTGCAGGAGCACGTTGAACACGTCGGGATGCGCTTTCTCGATCTCATCGAACAGCACGACCTGATAGGGCCGGCGCCGCACCGCTTCGGTTAGCGCGCCGCCTTCCTCATAACCGACATAGCCGGGAGGCGCGCCGATCAATCGGGCAACCGAATGCTTCTCCATGAACTCCGACATGTCGATGCGCACCATCGCGCTCTCGTCGTCGAACAGGAAGTTCGCCAGCGCCTTGGTCAGTTCGGTCTTGCCAACGCCGGTCGGGCCGAGGAACATGAACGAGCCGATCGGCCGGTTCGGATCCTGCAGGCCGGCGCGAGCGCGCCGCACTGCCTTGGAAACCGCTTGCACCGCCTCGCCCTGGCCGACGACGCGCTTGCCGATCTCGTCTTCCATGCGCAACAGCTTGTCGCGCTCGCCTTCCAGCATCTTGTCGACCGGAATTCCGGTCCAGCGCGAGACGATGTGGGCGACATGATCGGGCGTGACCACTTCCTCGACCATGCCAGCCTTGCCGTCCTGGGCCTCGGCTTCCTTCAGCTTCTTTTCCAGTTCCGGGATCTTGCCATAGGCAAGCTCGCCGGCGCGCTGGAACTCACCCTTGCGCTGGGCGATGGCCAGTTCGTTGCGCGCCTCGTCAAGCTGCTTCTTGAGATCGGCGGCGAGCCCGAGCTTCTGCTTCTCTGCCTGCCATTTCGAGGTCATCTCGGTCGATTCCTCCTCAAGGCTAGCGAGGTCCTTCTCGAGCCGGGCAAGCCTGTCCTTCGAAGCCTCGTCCTTCTCGACCTTCAGCGCTTCGCGCTCGATCTTGAGCTGCATGATGCGGCGGTCGATCTCGTCCAGCGCTTCGGGCTTGGAATCGACCTGCATGCGAAGCCTCGAAGCGGCTTCGTCGACGAGGTCGATCGCCTTGTCCGGCAGGAACCGGTCGGCGATGTAGCGGTTGGACAGCGTCGCCGCCGCGACCAGCGCCGAATCGGAAATGCGCACCTTGTGGTGCTGTTCGTATTTCTCCTTCAGGCCGCGCAGGATCGAGACCGTGTCCTCCACCGTCGGCTCCTCGACGAAGACCGGCTGGAAGCGGCGGGCGAGTGCGGCATCCTTCTCCACATGCTTGCGGTATTCGTCGAGCGTGGTGGCGCCGACGCAGTGCAGTTCGCCGCGCGCCAGCGCCGGCTTCAGAAGGTTGGACGCGTCCATGGCGCCGTCCGCCTTGCCGGCGCCGACCAGGGTGTGCATCTCGTCGATGAACAGGATGATGCCACCAGCAGCGGCAGTGACCTCGGAAAGCACGGCCTTCAGCCGCTCCTCGAACTCACCGCGATATTTGGCGCCGGCGATCAGCGCGCCCATGTCGAGCGCCATCAGCTGCTTGTCCTTCAGCGATTCCGGCACGTCGCCATTGACGATGCGCAGCGCCAGGCCTTCGGCGATCGCCGTCTTGCCGACGCCCGGCTCGCCGATCAGCACCGGATTGTTCTTGGTGCGGCGCGACAGCACCTGGATGGTGCGGCGGATCTCGTCGTCGCGGCCGATGACCGGATCGAGCTTGCCGGCGCGGGCATCGGCGGTGAGATCGCGCGCGTATTTCTTCAGCGCGTCATAGCCCTGTTCGGCATTCGCCGAATCGGCGGTGCGGCCCTTGCGGACGTCGTTGATCACCTGGTTGAGCGCCTGCGCGGTGACGCCGGCCTTGGCCAGTATGTCTGATGTCTTGGCTGATTTCTCGACCGCCAGCGCCGTCAGTAGCCTTTCGACCGTGACGAAGCTGTCACCGGCCTTCTTGGCCAGTTCCTCGGCTGTCGAAAACACCTTGGCCAACGGCTGTGCCAGATAGAGCTGGCCGTTGCCGCCCTCCACCTTGGGCATCGCTTCGAGTGCCGTCTCGATGCCGAGCTTGACGTCGCGGACGCTGCCGCCGGCGCGCTCGATGAGCGACGCAGCCAGACCCTCGTCGTCATCGACGAGCACTTTCAGGATATGTTCGGGGGTGAATTGCTGGTGGTTGCGCGAGAGCGCCATGGTTTGCGCGGATTGGATGAAGCCGCGCACGCGCTCCGAGTATTTCTCGAGATTCATACCTGTCTCCTTCCATCACCGGCCCGCTTTGCGGCACCGGATCAGTTTGCGGTGACGGACCCGCCCGTGAGAGCCGGATCCAGTTGAGGCTGATATGGTGCGCAACCCGCGAACCCTCAAGACGTCTCGATGGCTGCGAAAGCATAATATTCCACGGCCGCGCAAAACGAAAACGGCGGAGATTTCTCTCCGCCGTTCAATGCATGGAAGCGTCGCCGCTCAGTTGTCGATGTCGGCGACCGCGGTGTCGGCGTTGCCATTGTCCGTCGGCGCCGCGACCACCTCGCCAGCGTCGGCATTGTCGTTGCCGCTGGTGATCTGGTCGGCATTGCCGCGCGGGCGGCGCGGACGCCTCGGACGACGGCTGGGACTAGTCTCCGCGGCCGTCTCATTGAGTTCGGCCTGGGCTGCGAGCCCGGCCGGCGACAGGTTCTCGAACAGCGGCGCCGCCTGCTCGACCGGCGCGGCGGATTCGGCTGGCGTGGCGACCTCGGCCTGTTCGGCCGTCTCGTTGCGCTGCTGCTGGGCACCCTGCTCGGCGGACGAACCATAATCGCCGCGCTGGCTGTTCTGGCCATAGCCGCCATTGGGGCGGCGGTCGCGATGGCGTCCGCCATTGTTGTCGCGGCCGCCACTGTTGCGCCCGCCATTATTATCACGATCGCGATTATCACGATCGCGGCCGTTTTCCCGGTTCAGCGCGACTTCGGCCGGCATGCCTTCGATAACCGGCTGCGGACCCGCGCCGTGGTTGATCACCGGAACCGGCGCATCCGCAACGTTGTTGCCGGCGTTGCCGGCATTGTCGAACTCGTCGCGATCCTCATCGCCATCATCGTCGAATTCGTCGCGATTCTGCTGGACGTTCTGGATCGGCATCTGCGCCTGCGCGGCGGCAATGATGCGATTATAGTGCTCGGCGTGCTGGAGATAGTTCTCCGCCATCACCCGGTCGCCGGAGCTTTGCGCATCACGGGCAAGGGTGGCGTACTTTTCAGCGATCTGCTGAGCAGACCCACGGATCTTCACGTCCGGGCCGTTGCTCTCGTAGTTGCGCGTCAGGGGATTTGGCCCCTTGCGGTTGTTGTTATTGTTGTTGTTGCCGCCGCCGCCATTGTTGTTGCGACCGCGCATGCGCCTGTTCTGCTGTTGTGGCCTCATTCGACTCTCTTCATATTGAAATTTTCGAAAACTCTTCACGAACGGTGGCGCTCATGCAGCCAGCCGTTTCGTTTCTTCACCGGCGTTCGCCCGCATCAATTGCGTTGGCGCCACGTGCCATCCTGTTCCGGTTACATCACTTGCCGGACGATTCCCGCACGAAGCTTGGGCGTCGTTTGCGCAAGAAGGCAGCTATTTCCAAGGAAAACCGAATCGCTAAGAGCACTGCCTGCTTCGTCTCATCCGGTTAACGCGACCCTAGCCGCATTCCCCGGCATTGCCAAGCGGTTTTTTTCGCACTGCGTCAAGGCTTTCCCCGTTGAAAGACAAGAACCCTGTCGTTTCCGCCGAGGTCGCCGAACGCACCAGCGACCGCATAGCCGGACGAGCGAAATATAGCGGTGACCTCGATGTGCTGTGTGTAGCCGATCTCGACCGCAATCCTGCTTCCGGCTTCTAGAAACTTAGCCGCCTCAGCGGCGATGACCCTGTAAGGGGCCAACCCATCCGCGCCGCCATCCAGGGCCAGGCGCGGGTCGAAATCCCGGACTTCATCCTGCAGATTTCCGATGTCCTCCGATCGTATATAGGGAGGGTTTGCGACAATTACATGGTATCGACCAGAAACTTTTTCAAACCAGTCGGACAGCAGCGCCGTGAACCGGTCGCCAAGCCCCAATTGCGCGGCATTGCGCGTTGCCGTCCTCAACGCCCCTTCCGAGAAGTCGACCCCGGTGGCAATCGCTGCCGGCACGGCGCTGAGCAGCGCCAGCGCGATGGCTCCGCTGCCGGTTCCCAGATCGAGGATGCGGCACTCGCCCTCGCGCATGACGGTTGCCCTGACAAAGGGCAGTATGGCCTCGACCAGCGTTTCGGTGTCGGGCCGCGGCTCCAGCGTTTCCGGCGACAGCGACAGCCGCAACCCGTAGAACTCCCGATAGCCCAGGATGCGGTGCACGGGCTCGCCGCCCGCGCGGCGCCTCAAGGCGCGGTCGATCTGGACAAGAGCGGCGGCATCGACCGCATGTTCGGGATCGGCAATGGCCTGCGTGCGGGTCGTACCTGAAAAGTGCTCCACGATCAGTCTTGCATCGAGCGCGGGATCATCGACCGCGGCCAGGCGCGCTCGCGCTGCCCGCAGCAGCGGCCCCAGCGCCTGGGGCAAAGGATCAGCCATCAAGACCGATATCGGCGAGCAGCTTCGACTGGTGATCGGCGATCAGAGCGTCGATGACTTCGTCGAGTTCGCCCATCATCACCCGGTCGAGCTTGTAGAGCGTCAGGTTGATGCGATGATCGGTGACGCGGCCTTGCGGAAAATTGTAGGTGCGGATGCGTTCCGAGCGGTCGCCGGAGCCGACCTGCGACTTGCGCGATTCCGAGCGCTCCTCATCGGCCTTGCTGCGTTCCAGGTCGTAGAGCCGGGCCCGCAGGATCTGCATGGCCTTGGCCCGGTTCTGGTGCTGCGATTTCTCCGCCTGCACCACCATGATGCCGGTCGGCAAATGGGTGATGCGCACTGCCGAATCGGTGGTGTTGACGTGCTGGCCGCCCGAGCCCGACGCGCGCATCGTGTCGATGCGGATGTCTTCGGCCCGGATGTCGATGTCGACTTCCTCCGCCTCCGGCAGCACGGCTACCGTCGCCGCCGAGGTGTGAATGCGTCCGCTGGCCTCGGTCGCGGGCACGCGCTGCACCCGGTGGACGCCGGACTCGAATTTCAGATGCGCGAAAACCCCCTTGCCGGAAACCGTGGCGATGATTTCCTTATAGCCGCCGGCATCGCCCTCGCTGGCCGATACCGTCTCGAACCGCCAGCCGCGCGAAGCGGCATAGCGCTCATACATGCGAAACAGGTCGCCGGCGAACAATGCTGCCTCGTCGCCGCCGGTGCCGGCGCGGATTTCCAGGATGGCGTTCTTGTCGTCGGCCGCATCCCTGGGCAAGAGCAGGATCTGGATGTCCTTCTGCAACGCTTCGATGCGCTCATCGACCTCTGGCAGGTCGGCCTCGGCGAGAGCCCGCATCTCGGCATCGGTGCCCTTGTCGGCGAGCATCGCCTCGAGATCGGCCTGCTCCTGCTCGGCCGAGCGCAAGGCTCTGACCTTGGCAACCATCTCCTGGAGCTCGGCATATTCCGATGCCATCTTAACATAGGCATCCGGCGCCGGGCCGGCCGACATCTGCGCTTCGAGCATTTCGAAACGCTTGACGACTTGATCCATGCGGTCGCGGGGAAGGGAGATCATTGCAAAGGTGCTATAACGGAATTGAGCGGTCGTCGGCAAAGGCCTGCAGCAGCGCCCGCATCGGCAGCCCCTGGGCCGGCGCCATCAGATTGTCGTCGAAGAACGCTTTCAACGCCTCCAGCGGCAATTCGGTCAGCATCGCCTTGACCGGACCGATCGAAGCGGGCGACATCGAGATAGAACGGAAACCGAGGCCGACCAGCGCCATTGCCGAGATCGGCTTGCCGGCGAGTTCGCCGCAGAGTGTGACGGGCGTGTGGTTGCGGGCGCCGGCATCGGCGATGGTCTTGAGCACCCGCAGGAACGGCGTCGACAACGTGTCGAAGCGATCGGAAAGCTGCGTGTTGCCGCGGTCGACCGCCATCACGAACTGGAACAGGTCGTTCGAGCCGACCGAGACGAAGTCGACCGCCTTCATCAACTCGTCAAGCTGGAACAGGAGGGACGGCACCTCCAACATTGCCCCGAGCTTGAGGCTGGTCGGCAAATGATGGGCAAAGCGCGACAGATGCCGCACCTCGCGGTCGATGATTTCGCGCGCCTGGGCGATCTCGCCGAGCTCGGTGACCATCGGCAGCATCAGCTTGAGCTCCCGCCCGCCGCAGGCTTTCAGCAGGGCGCGGATCTGGGTGCGCAGCAATCCCGGACGGTCCAGCGTCAGGCGGATCGCCCGCCAGCCGAGCGCCGGGTTCTCTTCCTGGATGGCGCCTTTGAAATAGGGCAGCACCTTGTCGCCGCCGATGTCGATGGTGCGGAAGGTGACCGGCTTGCCGCGCGCGGCATCGAGCACGTCGCGGTAGAGCCGCTCCTGCGCCTCGGCACGGGGAAAGGTCGAGGCGACCATGAATTGCAATTCGGTGCGGAACAGGCCGATCCCGGCGGCACCCGATTCGGCCAGTTGCGGCAGGTCGACGGCAAGCCCGGCATTCATCAAAAGGTCGACCGCAACGCCATCCTTGGTCACCGACGGCTTCTTGCGCAGTTCGCGGTAGACTTCCTGCCGGCGCGCCCGGAACCGCACCTTTTCGGCATAGGCGGCTTCGAGATCCGACTGCGGACGAAGATGGATCGCGCCTTCCTCGCCGTCGACGATGATGGCATCGCCGTTTTCCGCCATGGAAACGGCGCCCTTCATCTGCCCGGCGACGGGAATGCCCATGGCGCGCGCGACGATGACGACGTGGCTGGTGGCGGCGCCATCCTCGAGCACCAGTCCGCGCAATTTGTCCCGGGGGTAGTCGAGCAGTTCGGCGGCGCCCATCGAGCGGGCGACAATGATGGCATCCTTCGGCAGCGAGGCCGCGACATCGTCAGGCCCGCGTCCCATCAGCTGGCGCAGAAGCCGGTTGGCGAGATCGTCGAAATCGCTCATCCGCTCGCGCAGATAAGGATCGGTCATGTGCAGCATGCGCGCGCGCATGTCGCTCTGCACCTTTTCGACCGCAGCTTCCGCCGTCAGGCCGTTGCGGATCGCCTCTTCCAGCCGCCGGACCCAGCCGCGGTCGTTGGCGAACATGCGGTAGGCTTCCAGCACCTGGCGATGTTCGCCCTCGAAGGCGACGTCGCGGCGCTCGAGCATGTCGTCGATGGAAAGCCTGAGCGAGCCGAGCGATGCCTCGAGCCGGCGGACTTCCTCTTCGCTGTCCTCGTTGAACAGGTTGGTGACGACGATGCGCGGCTCGTGCAGCACGACATGACCGAGTCCGACGCCCTCGTTGAAGGACAGGCCGGTGAAGCTGACCGGGCGGCGCAGGTCGAGCTCGAGGCCGGGCCGCGTCAGCCGCGCCAGATCGCCGGTGGCGATCATCTCGGCGATCACCATTGCGGTGGTTTCCAGCGCCTCGACCTCGTCGTCGCGGTAATGGCGCATGGTTTTGTTTTGCACCACCAGCACGCCCAGCGTGCGCCCTGCCCTGAGCACCGGCACGCCGAGGAAGGAATTGTAGATCTCTTCCCCGGTTTCCGGCAGGTAAGCGAAGGCCGGATGTTCCTGCGCATTGGAAAGGTTGAGCGGCCGCGCGCTGGCGGCAATCGTGCCGACCAGGCCTTGCCCCAGCCTGAGCTGCGCCAGGTGCACCGCGTTCGGGTTCAGGCCTTCGGTGGCGTAGAGTTCGAGCACGGAATCGGCGCGCAGCACATAGAGCGAGCACACTTCGGCGACCATGTTGGAGGCGATGTCGCGCACGATGCGGTCGAGCCGCTCCTGCGGCTCCAGCGGCTCCTGCATGAGCTCGCGGAGCCGTTTCAGCAGAACGCGCGGGCCACTGGCCGGGTCACGCATCGCGGCTTCTTCTCCAATAGGCTTCTTGCCGGCGCAGTTTCGGCCGCCGCCGGCACGCACGCAACAACTGATTCAGTCTGCTACTGCTTATCCAGACCGTAGACGGAATGCAAAGTGCGAACCGCGAGTTCCGTGTAAGGACCGTCGATCAGTATCGAAATCTTGATCTCGGAGGTGGTGATGGCGCGGATGTTGATCGCCTTGTCGGCCAGCGCCTTGAAGGCGGTGGCGGCAACGCCGGCATGGCTTCTCATGCCGATGCCGATGACCGAGACCTTCGACATGCCGGCTTCCGACTGCACGACGTCGTAGCCGACATCGGCCTTCAGCCGGTCGAGCACGGCCAGCGCTTTGTCCACGTCTCCGGAGGGCACCGTGAAGGTCATGTCGGTAAGCTTGCCGTCCTCGGAAATGTTCTGGACGATCATGTCTACGTTGATGTTGGCCTCGGCCAGCGGCCCGAAGATGCCGGCGGCAACGCCCGGCCGGTCGCCGACACGGCGCAGCGAAATCTGCGCCTCGTCCTTGGCATAGGCAATTCCGGTGACGACCTGCTGTTCCACGATTTCTTCCTCGTCGCAAATAAGCGTTCCGGGCGGATTGAGCAAATCCCCCATTCCGGGCGCGTCGGGATCGTCGAAGGACGACCGCACGAAGGTACGCACCCTGTGCACCATGGCAAGCTCGACCGATCGCACCTGCAGAACCTTGGCGCCGAGCGAGGCCATTTCAAGCATTTCCTCGAACGATATCTTGGCCAGCCGCCGCGCCTTGGGCTCGATGCGTGGATCGGTGGTGTAGACGCCGTCGACGTCGGTATAGATGTCGCAGCGGTCGGCTTTGACGGAGGCCGCGATCGCCACCGCGCTGGTGTCGGAGCCGCCACGACCAAGCGTTGCGATGCGGTTGTCCGGTCCGATGCCCTGGAAACCTGCGATGACGGCCACCTGGCCCTCGCCGAAGCGTTTGACCAGGAAAGCGCCGTCGATGTCGAGGATGCGTGCCGCGCCATGCGCGTTGTCGGTCTTGATCGGGATCTGCCAGCCCTGCCAGGAGCGGGCGTGCACGCCCATGTTCTGCAAGGTGATCGCCAGGAGGCCTGCCGTCACCTGCTCGCCGGACGCAACCACGGCATCATATTCGCGCGCGTCGTGCATCGGCGAGGCCTCGCGCGTCCAGCCGACCAGTTCGTTGGTCTTGCCGGCCATCGCCGAGACCACCACCGCCACCTCGTGGCCGGCATCGACCTCCCGTTTGACGTGACGCGCCACATTGCGGATGCGGGCGATGTCGGCGACGGAGGTTCCGCCGAATTTCATCACGATGCGCGCCATGGAAGCGAAATGCCTTTGACTGAAGCCGGCTCTGCGCCGAAAAACCGAGGAAAGCGCCCGGCTGGCGCCGGCCGCTGAATGCGCGGCCTCCTTAGCCAAAACATCCAGGCTTCGCAAGCGACGGCTCATAAGAAGAGCGCCGCGCGGGCTGAACGGTAACTTCATTTTGCGCAGGGCCCAACCGGCAAGGCTCACACGGCGACGGGCGTCAGCCCAGGCGCACGATGCTTTTCCACAAATGTGGATAGTCGAGCACGAAGCCGAGTGGAGAGACCTCCAGAACCGCCTCATAGCCGAATGCCGGCGCGGCATAGGCGTAGCGGGCCGGGTCGAGGCGCCGGTAGGTCTGCTCGATCCGCGTCATTCTGAGCCCGGGAAAGGCCAGATAGGCGGCCGGCGCGGGCGTCGCTTCGCCGACGGCGAGCGCGAACCGGCGGATCGCCAGGAGGTTCGAAGCCGGCGTGAAGCCGAGATCGACGTCTATCAGGCCGGCCACCTCCGGCTGCGGCTCGCCATTCAGCGCCCAGGAGCCGTCGGCGCGGCGTTCGATCCCCAGGGAAAGCTCTTGCGGGCCGAGAAAGCCCTCGACCCGTGCCGAGCGCGTGTGCCAGCCGGCATCGCAATCCACCTCGTAGGCGATGCAACACGGCCTGTCGTCTTGCAGGAAGATGGCCTGCCCCTTCAGGCCGTGCCCACTGGGCCGCTGCGAGAGCATGCAGGAATCGTGACCTTCAAAGTCGAGCCTGCGCCAAAGGATCGATGCGGTCTGAGCCACGGCCATCTCCTTTTTTCAACACGATCTTCCCTTTTTCGCACACCGCCGCGATTTTGTTTCGGCCGAGATGCCCTGAGCTGACACGTCCTGACAGAGCGCCGCCGGCAATACAGGGCGCTTGTCGGCGGTGCCGGCCTCGCACTGTCAGCAGGCGAAAATGCAGCCTTGACTTTCCCTCCCCCACGCCCGACTTGCTAGCGTCCGAGGAGACCAATCGATGCCAGAGCCCCGACGATCGACGATCGATGCCGGAGAAGTGGAGCGCTTTTCCGCCCTTGCCGCCGAATGGTGGAACCCAAACGGCAAGTTCCGGCCGCTGCACAAGTTCAACCCCATCCGGCTTGCCTACATACGCGACCAGGTGGCAACGCGCTTCGGCCGCGATCCGCGCGCGGCACGGCCATTCGAGGGCCTGCGCTTTCTCGACATCGGTTGCGGCGGCGGCCTGCTGTGCGAGCCGATGGCGCGGCTTGGCGCCGAAGTGGTCGGCGCCGATGCTTCCGCCACCAATATCGAAGTGGCCAAATTGCACGCCGCCGAAGTCGGCGTGCCGATCGACTACCGCGCCACCACGGCCGAGGACCTGGCCGACGCCGGCGAAAAATTCGACGTTATCCTCAATATGGAAGTGGTCGAGCATGTCGCCGACATCGACCTGTTCGTCGCCAAATGCGGCGAGATGGTCAAGCCCGGCGGCATCATGTTCGTGGCCACGATCAACCGCACGCTGAAGGCGCTAGGGCTGGCCATCATCGGCGCCGAATATGTGCTGCGCTGGCTGCCGCGCGGCACTCATCAGTTCGGCAAGCTGGTGCGCCCGGAAGAGCTGGAAAAGGCGCTCGGCGGCGCCGGCCTGACCGTCATCGACCGCACCGGCGTCGTCTACCACCCGCTCGCCGACCGCTGGCAGCGGTCGAAAGACATGGACGTCAACTATATGGTGCTGGCGGAAAAGGGCACGGTCTGAACCGGCTCACGCCGCCTGACTCTGCGCCCTCGCGCTGGTCCCGCTTTGCGCCTTGGTGGTGATAAACACGCCGGCCGTGATGATGACAGCGCCTGCCCAGGTCAGCAGTTGATAGTGCTCGCCGAGGAAGATCGTGCCCGCGAACAGCCCGACGGCCGCCGCCACATAGCCGATCTGGCTGAGATAGACCGGGCCGCCCACCGCCTGCAGCCGGAAGAAGAAGGCAAACATTGCCGAAGCCGACGCCATCTGCGCGACGACCACAGGCGGTACCGCGCCCAGCGGAACAAACGCTTGCCAGCCGAAAAGCGTCAGGATGCCGAGGAGAAGCAAGGTCGCCGACGCCAGATGGCTGCCCACGGCAAGCTCGATCGGGCCGGTTCCTTCGGGCCAGTCGACGGTGCGGTAGATGTTGCCCGCGGCAAGGCTGACCGGGATCAGCAATCCGATCGTTACCCAGAAATAATCGGCCGGTTGGCCAGCTTCGCCGCGTGTAAGCGCGACCATGACCGCACCGATGAAGCCGACCGCAATGCCGATGACGCCGAGCAGGTTGGGGCGCCGAACGCCAAGCAAGATCGAGAACACGAGCGTGATCACCGGCGATAGCGTGAACATGATGCCCGTATATCCCGCGCCGAGATGCGGGATGGCCGAAAACATCAAGAGGTTGGGAAAGGCATAGGACACCGCCGCCGTGACGAAGAAATAGCGCAGCTTGCGCGCCGTAAGCTTGATGCGCTCGCCACGCAGCAGGAGAGCCAGCAACAGCACGCCGCCGGCACCGAGCGAGATGACGAAGGCCCAGACCATGGCCGGAACGCCGGCGGCGGTCGCAAGCTTGCCGAACGGCAGCGTCAGGCCAAGCAGGGCGCCCGTCACGACCAGCAGGCCAAGCGCCGAATCCCAGAGAAATTTCATCTGATGGTCCTCGTCATCGTCGCCGGCACTTGGCCGCCACTTCATTTTCCGATAAGATAACGAAAAGATTCTTAACGTCAAGATACATGGCAGAATAGATGGACAGGGCGGCAAAGGCGATCGAACAATGGAACAGGGAGAGGCCGGACCTTGACGTCTCGCCGATGGGCGTGATCGGGCGGTTGAATGAAGCATCCTCGCTGATTGCCCGCGAGCGCCTCGCGCCGTTGTTTGCGCGCTATGGATTGCAGGCCGGCGAATTCGACGTGCTGGCCACGTTGCGCCGCTCGGGCGCGCCCTACGCGCTGACCCCGACCGCCCTTTACGAGGCGACGATGGTGACCTCGGGCGCCATGACCAACCGGCTCGACCGGCTCGAAACCTCAGGGTTGATCGTGCGTGGTCCGCATCCCAACGACCGGCGCGGCATCGTCGTGCGGCTGACTGAAAAAGGCCTCGCTTTGATCGACGAGGCCATTGCTGCCCACGTCGCCAACGAGCACGAGATTCTTTCCGGCCTGACGCAAGCCGAACGGGAAACGCTTTCGCGCCTGCTTGAAAAATTGATCGGCAGCGTAAGCTGACCGCTCAGTTCCGATCCTCCGGAAACACCGGGATCGGCATGAACTCGACGCCGTCCTCGGCCAGGCTCTTGGCCTCCTCCAGCGTCGCCTCGCCATAGATGCCGCGCGGGTCGGTCTCGCCGAAATGGATCTTGCGCGCTTCCTCGGCGAATTTGTCGCCGACGTAATCGGCATTCTCGCGAACCTTCTCGGCCATTGCCTTCAGTTGCGCCAGCGCCTGCTTCTGCGCCTCGCCCATGGCGAGCGCTATCGTTTCCTGCTTGCGCGCCGTCGACACGGCCGGCGCCATCAGGGCTTTCTCCACCTTGTGCGAGCCGCAGCTCGGGCAATCGACGAAGCCACGCTTCTTCTGCGTGTCGAAATCGTCATTGCTGCGGAACCAGCCCTCGAACTCGTGCTCGTTTTCGCAGATCAGGGAGAAGCGGATCAAGAGGCCGCTCCCCTGAGACGCGATGTCTCGGACGAACCGGCATTGACAGCGAAATCCCGCGCATTTTTCAGATTGGGGATCTTCTTGCGCGCCGCCAGCGACTGCGCCGGGTCGATCTCGGCGACGATCACCGCCGGCTCATTGTGCGCCGCCTCCGCGATGACGCGGCCCCACGGATCGACGATCAGCGAATGGCCATAGGTTTCGCGGCCGTCCTCGTGAAGGCCGCCTTGCGCAGCGGCCACGACATAGGCGCCGTTCTCGATGGCGCGGGCCCTGAGCAGCACGTGCCAATGCGCCTCGCCGGTTTGGCGGGTGAAGGCGGCGGGCACGGAAAGCAGGTCGGCGCCGGCCAGCGCCTCGGCGCGGAACAGTTGCGGAAACCGCAGGTCATAACAGACGGCAAAGCCCAGCTTGGCGCCTTCGATGGTCGTGACGACCGCCTCCGTGCCGGGCTCGTAGGTCGCGGATTCGCGCCAGCTCTCGCCATTGTCGAGATCGACGTCGAACATATGGATCTTGTCATAGGAGGCGAGCGTGGCGCCGTCCGGGCCGAACAGCAGCGCCCGGTTGGCGAGCTTGCCGTCGGCGCGCAGGATGGCGGTCGAGCCGATATGCAGGTGGACGCCAAGTTCGCGGGCCAGTCGGCGGGCGGTCCCGACGATGATGTCCTTGTCCTCTGAGGTGAAAGACGCGGCCTTCTTGTCACGCACCAGCGCTCCGGTCATTTCCGGTGTCTGGATGTAGGTGGCCCCCTGGCCGGCTGCCTCGCGCACCAGGCGCTCGAGCTCGATTGCGTTGCGCTCTGGCCTCTCCCCCGAACGCATCTGGATCGCGGCCGCCTTGAAAACACCCATCGTCATATCCTCAATTCGTCGAGCCATTGGCGAGCAACTTGTCCAGTCGGCCTTGCGCCTCCAGCTCGTGGAGGTCGTCGCAGCCGCCGACATGCGTGTCGCCGACGAAAATCTGCGGAAAGGTTGTGCGGCCATGGGCGCGCGAAATCATCTCCTGGCGCAGTTCCGGTGAAAACGACGCGTCATGCTCCGTATAGGCGATGCCCTTGCGCTCGAGCAGCCGCTTGGCGGCCGTGCAGTAGCCGCACATCATGCGTGTATAGATGGTGACGTCGACCATGACGAATTTCCACTGTTTGTTGCCGACTTATATAGTCGTGGACTCGTCGGCCCGAAAGTCCCCCGGCAGCACGCGTGCGAAGGTCAGCACATCGACGGCGCCGGCCCCTGCTTTTTTCAGCGCCTTGCTGGCGGCGCGAACCGTGGCACCCGTGGTGTAGACGTCGTCGATCAAAAGCACGCGGCGGCCGGCGATCTCGATTTCCGCTTCGGCAGGCACGCGAAAGGCGGCCCGCACATTCTCCTCGCGGTCCTTGCGCTCCAGCCCGACCTGCTGGCGCGTGAGCTTGACACGCCGCATGGCCGAGGGTGCGAAAGACAGGCCGCTGAGCTCGCAGACCGCCCTCGCCAATTCCGCCGACTGGTTGAACCGCCGCCTGAAGAAGCGGCGCCAGTGCAGCGGCACCGGCACCACCACATCCGCCTCGGCAATGAGGTCGGCGCCCGCGCGCAGCATCCAGCGCGCCATCCACGGCGCCAGGTCGGTGCGATCCTGGTACTTCAGCCCCTGCACCATCTGGCGGGCGACGCCGGAATACGCGACGGCCGCCCGCGCCCGCTCGAAGGGCGGCGGATCGGCGCTCGCCTCGGCGGACAGAAAGCCCTCGCCCATATGGTGGGTGAACGGCGTGCCCATCACCGGGCACCAGGGCCGCTCCAGGAGGCGCAACTTCGGCCAGCAGGCGCCGCACAGAACGCCGGGCTGCGAGACATGCCTGCGGCAGCCGGCGCAGACAGGCGGGAACAGGATGCGCGCCGGCCAGTTCGCCGCCGACCGTGCAAGGTTCCTGATGTCCAGAGGCTTGATCTTGGGCATGGGATCGGCCACGTGGTGGGTGCTGTGCGCCACTATATCAACTCCATCGGGGAATGGACAAACAAAGGATCTGCCCGTTTGCTGCCGATAATGGACACCTCACTGTGGCTGGCGCACAAGCGGCGCGCGCTCGATCATCCGGTCGGCGGCGCGGACTTCCTGATGCGGCGCAGTGCCGACGATCTTGCCGACCGGCTGGGTGCCGTGGAGCGCAGGTTTAGCAAGGCAGCGGTGCTGTTTTGCCAGACGTCGGCCGCAGCCGACATCCTCGCCGCGAGCGGCAAGGTGGCGGACATCGTCCGTGTCGAGGCGGATGCGGCTTTCCTGGGCGATTCCGCCGGCATGGTCGCGCCGCTGGAAACCGTGCCCTTCGAGCCGCAAAGCCTCGACCTGGCGGTGTCGCTTCTTTCGTTGCAGGCCATGAACGACATTCCCGGCATGCTGGTGCAGATCCGCCGTGCGCTGCGTCCGGACGGGCTTTTCCTCGGCGCCTTCGCCGGCGCCGGCACGCTCGGCGAATTGCGTGAAAGCCTGCTGGCGGCCGAGACCGAGCTTCACGGCGGCGCCAGCCCGCGCGTCATTCCGTTCACCGACGTTCGCGACGCGGGAGCGCTGCTGCAGCGCGCCGGCCTCGCTCTGCCGGTCGCCGATGTCGAGACGGTGACGGTGCGCTATGACAGTCTTTTCAACCTGATGGCCGATTTGCGCGCCATGGGCGAAACCAGCGCGCTTGCCGATCGCAGCCGGCGGCCGGGCACACGCCAGCTGTTCGCCCGCGCCGCGCAAATCTACGCCGAGCGGTTTTCGGATCCCGACGGCCGCATCCGCGCAAGCTTTTCGATGGTCTGGATGTCCGGCTGGGCGCCCGATGCATCGCAGCAAAAGCCGCTCAAGCCGGGTTCGGCCAAGATCTCGCTGAAGACTGTGTTGGAGCAGCCCAAGGGGCAATGACAGTGTCCGCGGACGCGGACAGCCAGATCAGGGTGCGAAAGCGTTGGCAAGCCTGCTGCCATTGTCGCTGAACAGCCAGGTGATCGCGTTGAAGACCTGGCTGATGCCGCCGACGATCGTCAGCGACAGTACGGCGACGATCAAGCCGTATTCGACGGCCGTGGCGCCCTTTTCATCGTTCAGGAAACGCAGCAGCACTGTTTTCATCACGTCGATCCCTCTTGCCGGAACCATACCGCCGACCTGTTAAGAAAGGTTAACGGCACAGGCTTAATAGGCGATGAAACCGCCGCCTCTGAAAATGTCTTGGACCCGATCAGCAGTCGCCGCTGGTCCGGCCGTCGGATCGGATGATGCAGACCGAATCGGGCTGCGGCTGAAGCACGCTGCGGCGCACCGTATAGGTATCGCGACCAGTGATCGAACCAGTGGCAGTCATGTCGAGACCGCTGGCAAAATTCCGAGCCGATTGCGAGCGCGTCTGGCTCTCGAGGAAGGGCGTTGCGATCAGGGCCAGCGCCACCGCGGCCGACCCGAACAGCAGCGTGACGCGCAGCACGCCCATGCCCGCATCCGCGGCGCGAAAACTGCGGTCGGGCCGGATCGAATCCCAATCCCTGTCTAGGCTCATGCTGTCGCTCCCCAGAAAATCGCCGGCACGGCCGCGACGAGGCAGCCTTGCATCAATTTTTCATGATGAGATAAATCTTCCATTAATGCTGGTTTATGCGCCCCGCAGCTCCGCTCAGCCACAGGCCGCTAGCGGTTCTGTTCGCCTACAGGAGGTCGATCAGGAACGGGATCAGCGGAGCGTCGGCCGGCGGCATCGGGTAGTCGCGCATCTGCCTGGGCCGCACCCATTTCAGCGCCTGCCCCTCCTTCGGCTGGGCGATGCCGCGAAAGCGGCGGCAGATGAAAAGCGGCATCAAAAGATGGAAATCGTCGTAGCTATGACTGGCGAAGGTGAGCGGTGCCAGGCACGGGATCTCGGTCTCGATGCCGATCTCCTCATAGAGCTCGCGGATAAGGCATTGCTCCGGCGTCTCGCCGGGCTCGACCTTGCCGCCGGGAAACTCCCAGAGCCCGGCAAGCTGCTTGCCCTCGGGCCGCTGCGCCAGGAGCACGCGCCCGTCGGCGTCGACCAGGGCGCAGGCGGCGACCAGGAGCAGGCGCTTGCCGGCGATCGTCACATCATTCATGCCCGATTTCACCCATGAACAGGCGGCCGGCGGTAGTGGTAGCGATAGACCTCGTCGAAGCCGAGAGAATGATAGAGCGCCAGCGCCGGCACATTGCCGGCCTCGACCTGCAGCCAGGCTTCCCGCGCGCCGCGCAGCCGCGCCCATTTCAGCGCCGACAGGATCAGGTTGCGGCCGTGGCCCTTGTTGCGTGCCGACTTGTCGGTGGCGACCTCGAACAGGCCGGCGAGATCGCCGTCATGGACGCAGATCAGCGTCGCCAGTGGTTCCGCTCCAGCCTCGAGCGCGAACAGCCCGGCCTCGGGCTGGATGGCGCCGATGATCTCCGACAGGCCTGGCCGCAGCGACGCGTCCGAGCCGCTGACCTTGAGCGACGCGCCGATGAAGCGGCTGATGTCCTTCAACGGGATCTGGTCCATGGCGGCGTCGAGTTGCGCATCCGCCAGCGGCAGCCGCATCACCAGCGATTCGTCGAACCGACTCCAACCCTCGCGGTCGAGATGGCTGGCCAGATCCGGCCCCGATAACGGCGACATGCGGAAGGTCAGCGGACGGCCATAGGCATCGAAACGGCGGCTGGCGCGGCCGATGCGGTCGGCGATGTGCTGGGTGTCGCCGGGATCGAGCGGATTGACCGAATTCAGCCGCTTGGCCGGATGTCCGGCCGTCAGCCGCACCACCCAGGTGCCGTCATAATGGACTGCCGCCGCGGGCCAGGCGCGGAACCCGGCCGCCTCATAGCGGCGCACTGTCGCCAGCATGCTGGCCGGATGTTTGGAAACCAAGTCCGTCAGCTCCGGTAGTCGCCATTGATGGCGACGTATTCCTTGGTGAGGTCGCAGGTCCACACCGTCGCCTTGCCGCGGCCGATGCCGATATCGGCGCGGATGCGGATGTCGTCGCGCTTCATATACGCCGAGGTCGCTTCCTCCGAATAGGCCGGATCGCGCTCGCCCTCATGCGCCAGCCTGTTGTCGCCGAACCAGATCGACAGGCGGTCGCGGTCAGCCGGCTCGCCGGCCTTGCCGACGGCCATGACGACGCGGCCCCAATTGGCGTCCTCGCCGGCGACCGCGGTCTTGACCAGCGGCGAATTGGCGATCGAGAGCGCGATGCGCTTGGCCGAGCGCGCCGATTTCGCGCCGGTAACGGTGACTTCGACCTGCTTGCGGGCGCCCTCACCGTCGCGCACCACTTGCAGCGCCAGCGACTTCAGCACTTTGCCGAGCGCACGGCGGAACGCCCCCAGACGGGCATCCTTGGGGTCGGTTACCTCCGGCGCGCCGCGTTTGGCGGCCTTTCCGGTGGCGAAGAGCAGCAGCGTGTCGCTGGTGGAGGTGTCGCTGTCGACGGTCACCGCGTTGAAGGTCTTGGCCGTGCCGCGCGACAGCAGATCCTGCAGCACGGGGGCGGCGATCGGCGCATCGGTGGCGACAAAGGACAGCATCGTGGCCATGTCGGGTGCGATCATGCCGGCGCCCTTGGAAATACCGTTGATGGTGACATCGGTGTCACCGAGCTTGACGGTCTGCGTCGCCACCTTCGGATAAGTGTCCGTGGTCATGATGGCTTTGGCCGCCTCGGTCCACAGGTCGGGCTTGCCGTTGCTGACCAGACCAGCCAGCAGATGGCTGAACTTGGTTGTGTCAAGCGGCTCGCCGATGACGCCGGTCGAGGCCAGGAACACCTCGCCTGGCGTGCAGCCGGCAGCCTTGGCTGCCGCTTCGCCCGTCAGCGCGGTGGAGTCCCGGCCCTTCTTGCCGGTGAAGGCGTTGGCGTTGCCGGAATTGACGACGAGCACCCGGGCCTTGCCCGCGGCAAGGTTCTGCCGGCAGAAATCGACTGGCGCCGAGGGGCATTTCGACTTTGTGAACACGCCGGCGACCGCCGTGCCGGGCTCGAAGACCATGGCCAGGAGATCGGTGCGGTTCTTGTATTTTATCCCCGCTTCGGCGGTGGCGATGCGCACCCCCTCGATCTCAGGCATCTTGGGGTATTTCTTCGGCGCGAGCGGCGAAATCGTCGTGGACATGGAACCTCGGACGGGAAAAATCGGCGGAGAAACGCCGGTTTGCCCGATACGGCGCGCCCGCGCAAGGCGTTTTGGTGGCGGCGTGAGAACCGGAATTGGCCTTGACCGGTTCGCAGCCGGCTCCGTTGCAGTTCGCTGGCACCGCCCCGCCCAGGTTGCGATCTCTCCCGAGGGCAGCTTCTGACCCTGGCCCTGGTATTTCTGGGAGCCGTTGCGACTCGGCGCGGGAGCGCGGGCAGAGTTGGTCAGCACCGATGGCGGCCTGCGCATCGTGCGGGGGGACATGGCAGGCAAAATCTCTCCTGCCTCAGCCGCCAAGAACGGGCCGTTTCGTTTCATCGCCGGATCACTTATATTGCCGGCCTAAACCGACGGCGAGGGCGACAGGATGGCCGAAGAGACGGATACGGCGCGTAAATCCATCGGTGCGCGGCGCAATCCCGACAGCGCGGAAGCCATTCTCGATGCCGCCGAGGCGGTGTTGGTCGAGGCCGGCTATGCCGGCTTCTCGATCGAGGCCGTGGCGCGGCGGGCGCGTGCCGGAAAGCCGACCATCTATCGCTGGTGGCCGAGCAAGGCCTCGCTGCTGCTGGAGGTCTACCAGCGCCAGAAACGCGTCGATGTTCCCGATACGGGAAGACTGGAAGAGGATCTCGTCGGCTTCCTCAAAAACCTGTTCGCGCACTGGCGCGAGACGTCGTCGGGCAGCGTGTTCAGGTCGCTGATCGCCGAGGCGCAGTCGGACGAAACGGCGGCCACGGCCCTTGCCGGCTATACCGGCGGGCGCCGGGCCCACACCGGCCAGATCATCGAGCGCGCCAAGGCAAGGGGCGAGGTCGCGGCCGATGTCGATCCGGCTGTGGCCGCCGACCTGGTGGCCTCCTATGCGTGGCGGCAGCTCCTGACCAACCGGCTCGACGAAGACGAGGCGACGATACGCAAGGTGGTCCGCTATCTCCTGCGAGGCATAGAGGGGCCCGACGGCTGAACTGACGCAAAAAAGGGCGCAGCGCCCTTTGGCCACCGCGCCCCTTTTTCGAGACCGTTCTGGTTTACTTGGCGCTTTCCAGCGTATCGACGGCCTTCTTCAAATTGGCGTCGGGAATTTCGACCTTGGCATCGGCGCGCAGCGACTTGACCAGCGCGAAATACTTGTCGCGGATGACCGCCTGCTTGGCCTGGTCCTTGACGTCGTCGAAGGCCGGCGGCTGCTTGGTGCGCTTGTCATCGAGCTTGATCACATGCCAGCCGAACTGCGACTGCACCGGCTGCTCGGTGTATTTGCCGACCTCGAGCGCGAAAGCGGCCTTGTCGAATTCCGGCACCATCTGGCCAGGTCCGAACCAGCCGAGATCGCCGCCACTGGTCTTGCCGCTCGGATCCGAGGTGTGCTCGTTGGCGAGCTTCTGGAAATCGGCGCCGCCGTCGAGTTGCTTGATGATCGCTTCGGCCTCTTCCTTCGTCTTCACGAGGATGTGACGGGCATGCACCTCGTTGACCGGCGGCGTGTTGGCGATCTCCTGGTCGTAGCGGGCGCGGATCTCGGCGTCGGTGACCTTGTCGACGACGCCTTTCTCGACCATCTCGCCATGCAGCGCGCGCTGCTGCAGGAAGGCCATGCGGCGCTGGAAATCGGGATCCTTGTCGAGACCGGTCGAGACGGCCTGGGCGGCCATGACGCGGATCTCGATTGCGGCCGAAAGCGCCGCGGCGCGGCGTTGCTCGGCCGGGAGTTGCGCGAACTGCTGCGACAGCTCGCCTTCGGCAAGCACGAGATCTGCTTCGGTGAGGGGTTGGCCGTTGACGGTGGCAACCACTGTATTCGGATCGACCGGTGCCGCCGGTGCGGCCGGTGCCGCTGGTGGTGCCGGCTGGGCTGGTGCGGTTTCCTGCGCCATCAGCGGCGACAGGCAAAGAGCCGACAGGCCGACGGCCAGGCCGAGGCTGGCGAGCGACGCACGGCGGAACAACAGGGACATTAAGATGACTCCGATGAGGATGTGAAGGACAGGAGGCTTCCAGATCAGCCAGATTGTGGCCGAATTTGGCGCGACCGGCAGGGCCAGCGCGGCGTTGACATCAGTTGAGCCCCCTCTTATCTGTCCAACGACTTTGCGTCCAGAACCGTTTTCCGGGCGCTTTTTGCGTTGCCCGCATACAGGCGGCGCATTCACGTGGATTTGATGGGGCCGGCCGGCGCTCGTCTCAGTTTGAGAATTCTATCGAAAGGACCATTGGATGGTCAGTCTCGGCGGTCTCGCCCGTAAGGTTTTCGGCTCCTCCAACGACCGCAGGGTCAAGTCGACCCGGCCCCGTGTCGAGGCGATCAATGCCATGGAAAACGAGATGCGGGCGCTCTCCGATGCAGAGCTCGCCGGCCGCACGGAAAAGTTCCGCCAAGACATCGCCAACGGCGCCAGCCTCGAGGACCTGCTGATCCCGGCCTTCGCCACCGCCCGCGAGGCGGCGCGCCGCGTGCTCGGCATGCGCCCCTTCGACGTCCAGCTGATCGGCGGCATGGTGCTGCACAATGGCGGCATCGCCGAGATGCGCACCGGTGAGGGCAAGACGCTGGTCGCGACCTTGCCCGTCTATCTCAATGCACTGGCCGGCAATGGCGTCCACGTCGTCACCGTCAACGATTATCTCGCCACCCGCGACTCCGAATGGATGGGCCGCGTCTATAAGTTCCTCGGCCTCTCGGTCGGCGTCATCGTCCATGGCCTGTCCGACGAGGAGCGCCGCGTCGCCTACGCCGCCGACGTCACCTATGCCACCAACAACGAACTCGGCTTCGACTATCTGCGCGACAACATGAAGTACGAGCGCGCCCAGATGGTACAGCGTGGTCACAACTACGCGATCGTCGACGAAGTCGATTCCATCCTGGTCGATGAAGCGCGCACGCCGCTGATCATTTCCGGTCCGCTCGAGGACCGTTCGGAAATGTACAACACCATCGACACTTTCATCATCCAGCTGCAGCCGCAGGATTATGAGATCGACGAGAAGCAGAAGACCTCCATCTTCACCGAGGAAGGCACCGAGAAGCTCGAGAACCTGCTGCGCGACGCCGGCCTGCTCAAGGGCGAGTCGCTCTATGACGTCGAGAACGTCGCCATCGTCCATCACGTCAACAATGCGCTGAAGGCGCACCGCCTGTTCCAGCGCGACAAGGACTATATCGTGCGCAACGGCGAGATCGTCATCATCGACGAGTTCACCGGCCGCATGATGCCCGGCCGCCGCTATTCGGAAGGCCTGCACCAGGCGCTTGAAGCCAAGGAGCATGTGGCAATCCAGCCGGAGAACCAGACGCTCGCCTCCGTTACCTTCCAGAACTATTTCCGCCTCTACAAGAAGCTTTCCGGCATGACCGGCACCGCGCTGACCGAGGCCGAGGAATTCGGCAACATCTACGGCCTCGAAGTCACCGAGATCCCGACCAACCTGCCGGTCATCCGCAAGGATGAGGACGACGAGGTCTACCGGACGGTCGAGGAGAAATACAAGGCGATCGTCAAGGAGATCCGCGAAGCCAGCGCCAAGGGCCAGCCGACGCTGGTCGGCACCACCTCGATCGAGAAGTCCGAGCAACTGGCCGAGCGGCTGCGCAAGGAAGGTTTTAAGGATTTCGAGGTGCTGAACGCCCGCCATCACGAGCGCGAGGCGGCGATCGTCGCCCAGGCGGGCAAGCCCGGCGCCATCACCATCGCCACCAACATGGCCGGCCGCGGCACCGACATCAAGCTCGGCGGCAATGCCGAGATGCGCATCGCCGAGGAACTGGGCGACATGCCCGAAGGGCCCGAGCGCGAGGCGCGGGAAAAGGAAATCTATGCCGACGTCGAGCGCCTGAAGGAAAAGGCGCTGGCCGCCGGCGGCCTCTACGTGCTCGCCACCGAGCGCCATGAATCACGCCGCATCGACAACCAGCTTCGTGGCCGCTCCGGCCGCCAGGGCGACCCCGGCCGCTCGAAATTCTTCCTGTCGCTGCAGGACGATCTGATGCGCATCTTCGGCTCCGAGCGCATGGACGGCATGTTGCAGAAGCTCGGCCTCAAGGAAGACGAGGCCATCATCCATCCCTGGATCAACAAGGCGCTGGAAAAGGCGCAGAAGAAGGTCGAGGCGCGCAACTTCGACATCCGCAAGAATCTTCTGAAATATGACGACGTTTCCAACGACCAGCGCAAGGTCGTGTTCGAACAGCGCATCGAGCTGATGGACGGCGAAGGCCTGTCGGAGACCATTGCCGAGATGCGCGAAGGCGTTATCGACGAGATCGTCGCCAAGGCCATTCCCGAGAACGCCTATGCCGAGCAGTGGGATGTCGCCGGGTTGAAGGCCGAGGTCGCCGAGTTCCTCAATCTCGACCTGCCGATTGAGGAATGGGTCAAGGAAGAAGGCATCGCCGAGGACGACATTCGCGAGCGCATCACGCAAGCCGCCGACGCCGCCGCCAAGGAGCGCGCCGAGCGCTTCGGGCCCGAGGTGATGACCTATGTCGAGCGCTCCGTGGTGCTGCAGACGCTCGACCATCTGTGGCGCGAGCACATCGTTAATCTCGACCATCTGCGTTCGGTTGTCGGCTTCCGCGGCTACGCCCAGCGCGATCCTTTGCAGGAATACAAGAGCGAGGCGTTCGAGCTGTTCCAGGCGATGCTGGGCAATCTGCGCCAGGCCGTCACCGCGCAGCTGATGCGCGTCGAACTGGTCCGCCAGGCTGCCGAGGCCCCGCCGCCGGAAGCCCCCGACATGTTCGGCACGCATATTGACGGTACCACCGGCGAGAACGATTTCGAAGGCGGCGAAACCGCCCTTCTGGTGCGCCAGGAAAGCAACGCCATCGTCGCCCCCGAAGACCGCGACCCCAACAACCCCGCCACCTGGGGCAAGGTCGGCCGCAACGAAGCGTGCCCCTGCGGCTCCGGCAAGAAATACAAGCACTGCCACGGCGCTTTCGCGTAAGGAAAACCTGCAGGGCTCACATTCCCGGATTTCTGATCCGGGCGAGATTCCTACGTGCTCAGATCAGCCCGGAATCGCGCGCGGCGGCGGTCGCCTCGCCACGCGAAATGGCGTCCAGCTTGCCCAGCACCGCCGAGACATGATGATCGACGGTCTTCGGTGAGATGGTCAGGTGCTCGGCTATTCTCTTGTTGGAAAAACCGCGTTCGATCAGTTGCAGGACCTGCATCTGGCGCAGCGTCAGGCCAGCTTGATTGGCGCGCGTGCTCTGCCGCGGTCCCCTTGCAATGTTATTGACGCCATTCTGCCGCATGACGGCGCGGACGTGCTGGGCGACCGGCCGGGCACCGAGCCCCTCGAATATATCCAGGGCCAGGCGCAGGGCCGGCTCGTCGCCGCGCAGCAGGGCGAGCGCCTGCTCGAACGGAGCACCCAGCCGGGCCCACAGCGTCGCGGCACCGTGCCAATCGCCGGCGAGCAGCAGGCGATAGGGCTCCGCCATGCCGGTCGTATCGCCAGGGTCGCTTTCAGGCGACAAGAGCAGCCGCCAGACGGCCAGTTCGGCGAACATCGCCCTCGTCGGCGACAGGCTTTCTGCCAGCTCGATCAGGCGAAGCGCCTCACTGGCGTCGCCTTGCCCAAGCCATGCCAGTTCGGCCATCGACGCCGTGTAAGGCACCAGCCGCTGCAGCTCCATTCCCCTGTCCAGGAACCGCTTCATTTCCTCCAGCACCGGCCCAGCCGGATCGCCTCGCCTTATGCGCAGTTTCGCCAGCGCGACCAGGGATGGGTAACGCACCAGGGCTGTCGTTGCAGCATCGTCGATGACGTCGAGAGCCATGGCCGCCGCATCGTCCCAAAGGCCGCGTCGCAAAAGCAGCTGCGCCTGCACGCCCCGCATATAGTCGCGCCAGGTCGCGAGGTCGTTCTCAACGCAATAGGCAATGCCGCGGTCGAGAAAGGATTGCGCGCGCACAAGATCGAGCTGGTTCATTTCGGCGCAGGCGCAATTGGTGAAGCCGCGTGCCGCGTGCTCCTGGAAATTCTGCACGAGTGCGATTTCAAGGCTGCGGGCGAGGTGCAGCCGGCCCTTGGCCAGGTCAAGCCACTGCTCGGCCGAACCAAGATTGTTGAGCGCGTGGCAGATTATCTCCGGCTTGTTCAACCGTTCGGCCAGAGCGACTGCCTTGCCGCCAAGCAGCAGCGTCTCATCGAGCTTCTCGGCCAGCATCGCCAGCTGCGAGAGATTGGAATAGGCCATGGCAAGCTCCGGACTGGCAGGCGCCTGTTCCAGCAGTTCCACTGCCTGGGCCCCGAACAGGTCCGCCTGTTCGCGGTCACCCACCAGATAGGCGAAGCGCGACAGGCATCTGAGGCTGTCGCCCTCCCTGAGCGTGTCGCCCAGCGCCTGCTGTAGCCGGCGCGCCTGGCTCTGCGCCTCGATGGCCGCATCGATGCGGCCGATCAGATGGCATTCAAACGCATATCCTTCGTAAAGCCTCGCCCGGTCGCTCATCGGCAGGCTGTCGGCATGCCGCAAGGCGACCTCGTAGTAGCCGGCGGCATCGCGATGCGCGCCGACGCGGGAAGCCTCGCGCGCTGCGAGCGGGGCAAGCTCGCGCACCGCCTCAAGATTCTGGGCCTCCACCGCATGGTGCACAAGCCTTGCGGTAGTCACCTCGGCGTTTTCCTGCAGTGCGGAAAGCGCGCGTTGGTTGAATTCGCGCCGACGGCTCGAGGTCAGCGCCATCTCGATGGCGCGACGGGCGATCTCGTGCCGGAAGGCGTAGCCATCGCCGAGATCGTCGAGCAAGCCATTCGAGACACATTCCGCCAGCTGGCCGGCGCTGGCGACGCCACAGAGGCCGCGCAGCGCCCAGGCATCGGCGCGGCGTGGAAACACAGACACCGCGTCGAGCATCGAGCGCGCTCCCTGCGACAGGCGCTCGGCACGCGCCAGCACGGCGTCGCGGACGCTGGCCGGCGGGATCATCTCGCTTTCGGCAGCCAGCAATTCGGTGACGAAGAAGGCGTTGCCCGCGGTGGCGCGATAGATTGCGCTGCCGTCGCGGTTGGCTGCTTCGGCAAGCGACAACACCGCCGCCTCGCTGAGCAGTGGCACTTCGATGCGCTGGACGTTGCCGGCTGGAATTTCGCCGAGCACCCGGCGCGCACGCATCTGCCCTTCGCTGCGGTCGGTGCGTGCCGTGAACAGCACCAGCATATGCGTGTTGGTGATGCGCCGGCCCAGGAAACGGACGAAATCCAGGGTCGCGTCGTCGGCCCAGTGCATATCCTCGATGACCAGCAAACCCGGCCGAGACCTCGCCTCGAAAACCTCGAGAGCGTCTGAAAACAGGGGCAGCCGCTGACCTTGGCGGTCGTCGATTGCCCGGGGCAGTGCCCACTGCGCGTCCCGGGCCAGATCATAGAGCGGTCCCAGCGGATCGGGAATCGACAGGTCCTCGCAAGCGCTGCGGAATATGGAAACGTGCTGCCCGGCACGGGTTACGAACGCCTCGACGAGTGCCGTCTTGCCGGCGCCGGCCTCGCCCAGCAATGCCGCCACGCGGCCGCGACCGCGCGCGGCCTCCGCGAGCAGTTCCTCCAACTGATCGAGTTGTGCCTGCCGTTCCAGAAGCATCGTCACTGGCCCATAAGTATCGTCGTCCCTCGACCCTTCTCCAAAATACCCCCGCTTCGGTATCCGCAGTGTGGCTCCCAGACCAAACGTCGAAAACATAGGGAATCGTCCCGCGCAATATGGGGAAAGGCTCCGATGTGCGCTTTCGACGATCGTGATTTTTCTCCAACCGCGCTCATTTCGAGCGTGAATCAGTCACAAAAGGAAGCCACTCCATGCCTCGCTATCTGATCGAACGGACATTCCCCGACGGGCTCAACGTGCCGACGAACGACGTCGGCGCGACGGCGCTCGGCGGCATCATCATGCGCAACGCCGAGAAGGGGGTCACCTGGCTGCACTCCTTCGTGTCGCCCGACAGGAACAAGAGTTTCTGCATCTACGACGCCCCCTCGCCGGAGGCGATCCGCAGCACGGCGCAGAAGAATTCGCTACCGGTGGACAAGATCACGGAGGTGAGGGTCCTGGACCCTTACTTTTATCGCTGACCCTATGGACCAAGGATGGAACAATGAGCGTGAGATCGTCCTGGGCAGCGATGGGTGTCGGCTTTCCGTGCTGTTTCCTCCCGAAACGGCAGCCGCCGTCGTGGCGTTCGACCATGCACCCTCCCGGCGTGGTCTCGCATCGCGGATTGTCTCCGCGCTGCTCGCGCCGTTGCGAAGCCGGCGCAGGCGCCTGCCACCGCAAGACGATTATTTAAGGCGGGACGTCGGCCTGCCGGAGCACGAGATGCGGCGGGACTACTGGGAATATTGGTGGTGGCATCAATGAGACCGCCGCCCGGCTAGAGAGGAACGGATCGGACCCGTCCCGCAACTGACGATCCAACGCGCAGGCATGGCAGCAGCAGGGCCTTACAGGCCGGTCCTGCCGCCTGCGCGTCACCAACAACCAATGGAGAATAAAATGAACGTCAATTTCTGGCGCCTTGCCGCGCTGTCCATCATGGCGATCGCCGCCACTGCCGCATCTGCGGAGAGTGGCAATCGGCTGGCCGCCGAGGTGCGGGCGGCCAACGGCCGCTTCGTGAATGTCGCGGCGGCCACCGCCGAGGGCTATGCGCCGATTCCCTGCGCCAGCGGCATCACCGGCGGCGCCATGGGCATTCACTACGTCAATGGCGCCTATCTCAAGGACGATGCCGTCGACCTCGCCAAGCCGGAGGCCGTGATGTACGAGCCGATGGCCGATGGCAAGCTGAAGCTGGTGGCCGTCGAATATATCACCGCGAAGGGTCCTGCGTCGCTCGAAGGCCAGCTGTTCAACTTCGACAGCGCTCCCAACCGCTACGGCCTCGGCCCCTTCTACGAACTTCATGTCTGGGCCTGGAAGCAGAACCCGACCGGCGCCTTCGCCGACATGAACCCGAATGTCTCATGCGACGCCATGAAAAAGGCCGACTGACGGCACCGGCCTGCCGGAACAGTGCCGGCAGGCCTTTTACGCGTCGCGAGGAGAAACCATGCCCGAGATAGCTATCTTCCTGGCAAGGCTGCGCGCCCCACCATGGCGGCTGATGGCCATCCTCGCTTGGCTGGCGCGCGGACGGCGCCTCCGACATGAGCGGCGTCACCTGGAGGCGATGCCCGATTTCATGCTGAAAGACATCGGCATCAGCCGTTCCGAGATCGACTATGTCGCAACTCACGGCGAAGCGCGCCGCTCTTAGGCTTGGCTGGGAGTTGGACCGACAGAGCGCCTGTCTCCTGCTTGCGGCATGGAACCCACACCGGTCGTCCTCGCTGGCCTCTCTGCCATTGTGTATGCCTCTTCCACCCACCCTTTCTTAAGGTGTCTCCGCTACACCAAAGCCTGAAAAGAAGCGGAAAACGGAGAACAATCGGGGTGCGCTTTTCCGCGGCCACGACAGCCGGGCGGTTCTTGCCGCAGCGTTTGGCGCTGCGCGTGGAGCCGTTGCTTGGCCGCGTCGACGCCGTGCTGTTCACCGCCGACGAGCGCGGCGAGGCCGGCCGCATGTCGGTCATTGCCTTTTCCATCCGCATCGTCAGCGCCGTCATCGCCTTCGTCAGCCAGGTGTTGATGGCACGCTGGATGGGCTCGTTCGAATACGGCATCTTCGTCCTTGTCTGGGTGACCATGGTCATCGTCGGCAATCTCGCCTGCCTCGGCTTCCACACCTCGGTTATCCGCTTCATTCCCGAATACCGCGAGCGCGGCCTCATCGACGAGTTGCGCGGTATCGTCGTGGCCAGCCGCCTGTTCGTCCTGATCGCTTCGACGGTCATCGCCGGGCTCGGCGCGCTCGGCGTGTGGCTCGCTTCGTCATGGACTGAAAACTACTATGTCCTGCCGTTCATCCTCGGCGTCATCTGCCTGCCGATGATAGCGCTGTCGGACCTGCTGCAGGGCCAAGCCAGGGCGAACAGCTGGGCGCTGTTCGCCCTGGCGCCGACCTATCTGATACGGCCCGTGCTGATCCTGCTGTTCATGGCGCTGATGCTTTTCGCCGGCTACGCGCCCGACGCGAAGACCGCGATCTTCGCCTCGATCGCCGCCACTTACGTCACCACGCTCGCCCAGCTTATCGGCGTCACCCGGCGCATGGAAAAGCAGATTCCGGCCGGGCCGATGAAGGTGCATTTCGCACAATGGTTCATTGTCTCGCTGCCGATCTTCTTGGTCGAAAGCTTCTTTTTCCTGCTCACCAATGCCGACGTGCTGATGGTCGGCGCCTATATGGACCCCAACGACGTCGCCGTCTATTTCGCCACGGTCAAGACACTGGCGCTGGTGCATTTCGTCTACTTCGCCGTCAAGGCAGGCGTCGCTCAGCGCTATGCCCAGTTCACCCATGGCGAGCCGGAAAAGCTCGCCGCCTTCGCCCGCGAGACGGTGTCGTGGACCTTCTGGCCATCGCTCGCCATGGCGCTGCTGGTGCTGGCGCTTGGCAAACCGATGCTGATGCTGTTCGGTCCCGAATTCACATCGGGTTATCCGCTTCTGTTCCTGCTCGTCTTCGGCGTCGTGGCGCGCGCCGCCGTGGGCCCGTGCGAAAGCCTGCTCACCATGAGCGGCAACCAGAATGTCTGCGCCGCCGTCTATGCCATGACGCTGGCCTTCAACATTGGCCTGAACGTGGTGCTGATCCCGCTCTTCGGCCTGTGGGGCGCCGCAATGGCCACCGCCTTCGCCATGATCTTCGAGGCCGGCGCGCTGTCCTTCACGGTCTGGCGCAAGCTCGGCATCGTCATGGCGATCTTCGTGCCAGCCAAAGGAGCCGCGTGATGGCCGCCATCCCCTTGCTCGAGGAAACCAGCGGCGGCCCCGCCGGCGCCATGGTGTCCGGCCTTGCCGGACTGGGGCGCGACACCGACCCGGCCCATATCGAGATCCTCGCCAACAACCGGCCCGAGCGGAAACTGGCCATCTATCCGGCGTCGGCCGGGTTCGACCTCGTCGAGGAGCTGGATTATCTGTGCGCCCGCACCATCGAGCCCAACGTCTTCTTCAACCCGCGTTTCCTCGCGCCCGCAATGCCCCGGCTGGAAGACCGCGAGGTGCGTCTGGCCGTCATCCGTGACGGCGATGAATACCGCAACCGGCTACGCCTTCTGGTGCCGTTCTCGGTGGAGCGGCCGGTGGTGCCGCTCGGGGTTCCGGTCATGCGCACATGGTCGAGCCCGTTCGGCCCGCTCGGCACCCCGCTGGTCGACCGCGACGATCCGGTCGGTGTCCTCGAGGATTTCTTCTCCATGCTGTCGCGCCCGCATCTGAAGCTGCCGAAAGTGTTCGTCCTGCCCGACATCAGGCTCGACGGCGCGGTGGCGAGCCTGGTTGCCACTGTGGCCGAAACGCGTGGCCTGATGTTGGTCACCACCGGTCACGCCCAGCGTCCGCTGCTCGAGAGCGAACGCGACGCCGAGGACTATCTGAAGGCTTCGCTGCGCGCGCACCATTATCGCGAGTTCCGCCGCCTCAAGCGGCGGCTGGGTGACCTCGGTAAGCTTGAACATGTCGTGGCGCGCGGCCCCGACGAGATCCGTCACGCCATCGAGAGCTTCCTGACGCTGGAGGCGGCCGGCTGGAAGGGCCGCGAGCGCACGGCCATGGCGATCGACCGCTACCGCGCCGCCTTCGCCCGCGAGGCCGTGCACAGGCTGGCCGAGCAGGACCTGTGCCGCATCCATTCGCTGACGCTGGACGGCCGCACCATTGCGTGCCTGATCGTCTTCGTCGAAGCCGGCGTTGCCTACACCTGGAAGACGGCCTACGACGAAACTCTGGCCGGCTATTCACCAGGCACGCTGCTGATGATCGAGGTGACCAGGCAGCATCTCGACGACCCCAACATCATGATGACCGATTCCTGTGCCGTGCCCGACCATCCGGTGATGAGCAGGCTGTGGACCGAGCGCAAGCCGATGGGCACGCTGGTGATCGGCCTGACGCCGGACGCCGACCGTCTCGCCCGCCAGGCGGCCTCGCAACTGCATCTCTACCGGGAGACCCGCAACATGGCCCGCCTGCTGCGCAACCGGATGAAGAGCCTGCTCAAGAGACGATAGACGCGCTCGCATCTTCTGGAGCGCGTGGATGCTTGCTTCAAGCCTGAGCATTTGGTTGCTTCATGGGATAAACAGTCACTGTATTGATAGCGTTTATTCGCCAGCGCCTGCTTGAGCAACAGTCACAATCTTTCAACAAAGCGCGACAAAGGTGATACGATTTTGGGTATAATTCATGTCGCTTGCCGGCGGCGCATCCGTTTTTCTTCAGCGCTTTTCCTCGTGGCGGACATCAGAATTAGCTAATTCATTCGAACATATAAAGGACATTCACGGAACTTAAGTGGTAACATAAGACCTTTGGGACCAGGCCCTGGGACTTTGGTCCGCCTTCACGAAATCCGGCAGCGAGCATGAGGCTAATCTTCATTGCTCTTCAGGAACTTGAAACGGCCGACCAGATCCAACTTGAGCCACTCGTCCTCTTTCTTCCACGGCGCTTTCGGCGGTGGCGCGCGGATTGCGAGGAACAGGCGCTGAACGCGAGAAATCCACCTGCCGGAACCAGCGGGGGAGCCGCCAATGGGAAAGCTGCCGGCGCCAGAATCCTGGACGCGTAAAGCCCGCCACGGAGCCCTACGGGGACGGTCTTGGGCGAGCGAGCGCCATGTCGAAAGTGTCCGGCAGGTGAGGATGCGCGCCGGTCCGTCTCACCGAAGCCGTGGTCATCGCGTCGACCGGGAGAATAATCGACATGCGAGCATAGTGGTCCGGCCACAGCGGCTTTCCAAACAGGAAGCACACGATCGCGAGAAAACAAATCAGCAGCAGGACAGCGAAGGTGTTCGCGATGATCTCGCCAAGCTGCATGTCTTTCTCCCCGAAGTCGGACACCCGCCGCTCGCAGCAACGGCGGGCGTCCAAGGACCGTCGATGAAGGGACTTTACTCGACGGCTTCCACGCCAATGAGGAACGGCGGCTTATGTTCAGGGTTTAGGACCAATGCGTCGATGCTTCGGACTTCAGTCCCAATTGCGGGTCCGAGGAGAAGGAGACAGTCTGCCTTTCGCACCGGCTAAGCCCTCCACCAAGGTACCTGACAGCCGGGAGCACAGCCCGGCCTGCTCGCCAAGTGCCGAACCTACCGCCAAAAGCAGGCCGGGCTCCTTCTGTCGATAGTCAAGATCGTCGCCCAACGGGGAAAATGACCAGCTACAAGGTGGAGGAAATCCTGGGCGAGAGAATTATCGGCACGCACGAGGTGGCGGCTTCAAGTCCCGCAGGGGCTGCCAGACGGGCAACCGGTCATCCGATGCAACCCCGCATTCCAGGCGCGCTGTTCGTTCGGGTCACCAGATCGGAGGACGGCACGGTCGCCGAATTCAGCTTCGCGGGATTTCCGTGTTGAACCCAGATGTCGTCGGATGGGACGGCAGGAGTGGCGTTTCTTGCGACTATGGCCGGTGTCTACGCCGACCCATTGGCGCGGTTCGGCATTGATGGAACCGCCGGCTCACCCTAACCGTTTGTTTTCACGTGGATTCCGAAGCTCGTCGATGAAACCGTTTTGACCCGACTTGCACCAGAATTGCGCTAGCGTCCCAGCGGCTGTCTGGATGCCGAAACCAATTCGTCTTCGTCCCTGATCCCGGCCATGTAATTCGCGATTATGCGGGATGAAATCGCTTCGCGTTGCTGGGCCGATCGGGCGTCGAGCTTCAGCCTGTCGAACACGCGGCCAAGCAGGGCCACTTCGGAGGAATCGAAGACGCCAGCCTCCTGAGCTTTCTGACGAATCGGCATGAGTTCCTCCCTTTCAGATAAATAAGCAACAACTGATGCAAGGGGCAATCTCAGGGCCTGATATATCCACACCGAGGAACGGTCAGGCGGCCAACATAGGTCCTGAAGCGTGAAAGCGGCTACCGCATTGGACAGGCCGTCCTGCACCCTGCCGAGCCGCTCCCGGATGTCGCTCTTGCGATATCGGCTTTAAACGGCGCACGACAAACTCGAACACCATATCCGCATTTGCCGAAACGCCGATCGGGAATTAGCGGCAGACGTATCGAAGCGGCGACTGAAATGGTGCCCCTAGCCGGGATCGAACCAGCACTCCTTGCGGAACTCGATTTTGAGTCGAGCGCGTCTACCAATTCCGCCATAGGGGCTCAGGCCGGGCGGCCTGGATGGCGCGGACTATACGGTTGGAGGCCTGTTCGTCAACTGGCCTGTTGCCGATAGCCTGCGGAGCCGCGACCAAACCGCCCCTTTCGGTTTCCTGCGGGCACTGCCATTGTGCGGCGCGGAAAATCTTTCTAGACAGGCGTCGTGTCGAAGCGCCTGGCGTCCGGAAGAAGGAACGCGGCGCGCTTCGGGTCTTGGTTTCACGCATGCACCTGTTTCATCCATGCCCCTGGTTTTCTGCCTGCCCTTATGCCGGCCACGCCGTGCATGTGGGCGCCGTGCGGTAGGCATTTACGACATTAGGAGAGCCGATGCTTCGCGGACTGTACGACTGGACCTTGTCGCTGGCGGCGCGCAAATCCGCCGAATGGTGGCTGGCCTTCATCGCCTTCGTCGAGAGTTCCGTGTTCCTGGTGCCGGCCGACGTGCTCTATCTGCCGATGGCACTGTCGCGGCCTGATCGCGCCTATCGCTATGCGCTGATCGCCACCGTCGCCTCCGTGCTGGGCGGCATCGCCGGCTGGTTCATCGGCCACTACGCCTACGACGCGCTGGCGCGGCCCATCCTCGAATTCTACGGCAAGTATGACGAGTTCGAGGCGCTGCGCGTCTCTTCGGGCATCGGCTTCATCATCTTGATGCTGATCACCTCGGGCGCCGCCCATCTGCCGCCGATCAAGGTGGTGACGATCCTTTCGGGGGTCATCGGCGTCAATCTTTTGCTGTTCATCGCGCTGGCAATCGTGGCGCGCGGCGGGCGCTTCCTGCTCCTGGCCTGGCTGCTGCGCCGCTATGGCGAGCCGATCCGCGAGTTCATCGAAAAGCGCCTCGGCCTGATCGCGGGTGCGGCGGCAGCCGCCCTGATTTTGCTCTATATCCTGGTCAAATACGCCTTCTGATTCATGTCGCCCAAACCGCGCGGCGGCGTGGCGACATGGACCACAAGACCGGGCGAGCGGCGAACATAACGGACGAAAGACCCCATGACTGCGACCATGACTGCCAACACCGGACGCCAGCGGACCATGACGGCCCTGTTCCTTGCCGTAGCCATGGCCGCCACTGTCGGCTCCGCGCTCGCCTTCCAGTACATTGGCGGCTACATCCCTTGCCATCTCTGCCTGGAACAGCGCACGCCCTACTATATCGGCGTGCCGCTGATGCTGCTGGCGCTGCTTGCATCGGCGCTGCACGCGCCGGCATGGGTGGTGCGCGGCTTGCTGGCCATCGGCGGCCTGCTGATGCTCTATGGCCTTTATCTCGGCATCTATCATGCCGGCGTGGAGTGGGCCTGGTGGCAGGGCCCGGCCGATTGCACCGCGGGCGGAGGCCCGGTCGACACCGGCGGCAAAGGCGTCCTCGACGCGCTCGACAAATTCGTGCCCCCGTCCTGCGACAAGGCCGCGCTTCGCATTCTCGGCCTGTCGCTCGCCGGCTGGAACGCCATCGCCAGCCTTGTCCTCGCGGCCATCGCCTTCCGCAGCGCGCTTTCGCGCGACTGAGTCCGTTCAACCGAACGGCACGACAAGAGTTCGAGCAGAAATCCGGCGGGCCGAGTCGGATAGCGCGGCTTTCGACGTCCGAGCCAGGTCGACCCCCACTCCGTCTCGGCTCCGCCGAGCCACCTCTCCCCCGATCGACGGGGGAGAGGAATGGCGCGAACCTATTGCCTCAGGCTCCTTTCCTCTCCCTCCGGAGGGGGGAGAGGTGGCGCTGCGAAGCAGCGACGGAGTGGAGGAAGCCGGTCCTCAAAACGCGAAGCCGCTGATAAGTGAGCGCGGCCGAGCTGGTCCGATATCAGGGTATGTCAGACTATCATGGAGACAATCGCTTCAGACGGCCAGCGTCCCGAATTCTCGGACGATCTCAGGGTTCGAGTTCGACATCCCAGTACAGATAATCCATCCAGCTTTCATGCAGATGGTTGGGCGGGAACAGACGGCCATTATTGTGCAGGTCGTGCACCGTCGGCTGGTAGGGCTTCTGCAACGGCCACATCTTGGCATGGGCCGGCATCATGCCACCTTTCCTGAGATTGCAGGGCGAACAGGCGGCGACGACATTCTCCCACGTCGTAGCACCCCCGCGATGGCGGGGGATGACGTGATCGAAGGTCAGATCGTCGGGCGTGCCGCAATACTGGCACTGGAAGCGGTCGCGCAGGAAGACGTTGAAGCGTGTGAAGGCTGGATGCCGCGACGGCTTCACATAGGCCTTCAGGCTGACGACGCTCGGCAGCTTCATCGAGAAGGTCGGCGAGGACACCGCGTGCTCGTATTCGGCGACGATGTTCACCCGTTCGAGGAACACCGCCTTGATGGCGTCCTGCCACGACCAGAGCGACAGGGGGTAATAGCTGAGCGGACGGTAATCCGCATTCAGCACCAGCGCTGGAAGCCCATCCGGAGATACGGCAACCGTCACGTCGTTGGCCTCCTTGGTTCTCTAACCTGAATGGCGCGGATACTGTAAGCCCGACATGACAGGGATGTGAAGCGGATTGTCACGCGTCCGAAGGCACAAAAAAACGAGATTTTGATGCTTTTTCGCGTTTTCAGGCCGGGGGTGCGGCATCCCTGCCCTTCAATTCGCGATAATAGGACCAGAAAAGCCGCGATGCGACACCTCTCCATGGGCTCCATGATTCGGCGAGTTGGATCAGTGTTTTCTCCTGCGGACGCGGGTCGATGCCGAGCGCATGGCCGACGGCGGTCTGGAGCGCGACATCGCGCGCCGGGAAGATGTCGGGATGGCCTGCGGCGAACAGCAGATACACCTGCGCCGTCCACGGACCGATACCGGGCACCGCCGTCATGGTCGTGATTGCCTCGCCGGCGTCAAGCGAACACAAATGATGAAGATCGAGGCCGTCCGCCACCGCCTGGGCGGCGGCGAGGAGGCCGCGTTGCTTGGGTCGCGACAGGCCCGCCTCGCGAAACATGTCCTCGCCGGCGGCAAGGATCGCCAGCGGCGTCAGCGGGTCGACCAGTTTCGTCAGCCGGCCGAAGATCGCATCGGCGCTGGCGCGCGACACCTGCTGCGAGACGATGATCGAGGCAAGGCTCAAGAATCCCGGTTGGGAAAGCCGTAGCGGCACCTCGCCCGCCATGCCGCGGATCTTTTCCAGCCTTGGGTCGATCGCGCAAAGCGCGTCGAGCCCCCGGGCGATGTCGTCCAATGTGGCGATACGTTGCATGCTTTCTTGTTCCTGAACCGGCCGCACGGTAGCAATTGGCAAAACCGCCGCACAACCCGATTGCCGCTCAAGAGATGACACTCCTGACATTCCGTTTCGCGCCCAGTCCCAATGGCGAACTGCATCTCGGCCATGCCTTTTCGGCGCTGCTCAACCAGAAACTGGCGCGAGCGGTCGGCGGCCGCCTGCTGCTGCGCATCGAGGATATCGACACCACGCGCTGCTCGCCGGAATTCGAGGCGGGCATCTTTGCCGACCTGAAATGGCTCGGTCTTGCCTGGGAACAGCCTGTACGACGGCAATCCGAGCACTTCGCCTGTTATGAGACGGTGCTTGACCGGCTGATCCGGGAGGACCTTGTCTATCCCGCCTTCATGAGCAGAAGCGAGATCCGGGCTTTCATCACCGAGAGCGAAAAGCGCGACTGGCCGCGCGATCCCGACGGCGTGCCGGTCTATCCCGCCGTCGACAAGGCTCTGCCGGCGAAGGAACGCCAGCGCCGCATTGCCGAGGGCGCTCCCTTCGCCTGGCGGCTGGATGTCGATGCGGCGATGGCACGCGTCGGCAAGGATTTGTCATGGAACGAATTTTCAGACGAATCGCTTTCCGCGACGCGCGTCGTCGAGGCCCGCCCGCGCGATTGGGGCGACGTGATCGTGGCGCGCCGCGAAATCCCGACCAGCTATCATCTCGCCGTCGTCGTCGACGATGCGCTGCAGGGCGTCAGCCATGTCGTGCGCGGCGAGGATCTTTATTCCGCCACCGGGGTGCAGCGGCTGCTTCAGGAACTGCTTGGCCTGCCGCAGCCAGCCTATTTCCATCACCGGCTGATCCTGGGACCCGACGGGCGCAAGCTGTCGAAAAGCCTGAAGGACACCGGCCTTGCCGTCTTGCGCGAAGCGGGCGTGTCGGCTCACGATGTCAGGCGGATGGTCGGTCTCTGATGCAGGCGAAGGCCGAAGAGGCAGTTTGCGGAAAAGGCGGCCGGTTGAATTCCGGTGATGCATGGATCAATCGTTTCGTTTTGCGCGCCGGCTTGAACCGGACTAGAGCTTCGCCACGGCTCAATTCTCGTCAAGCGCGGTCCCCGGAAAATGCACAGCGTCAAGCGGCTCATCCCCGCCACTTTCGTCGTCCTGTGGGCGACCGGCTTCATCGGCGCCCGCTATGCCATGCCGTGGGCCGAACCGTTTACGTTCCTGGCTGCGCGCTTCGTCCTGGCGGCGGCGTTGTTCGCCGGCCTGGTGGTCGTGCTTGGCTCCAAGAGAGCCTCCCGCGAAGAGGCATTGCACGCCACCGGGGCCGGCATTCTGATGCATGGCGTCTATCTCGGCGCGGTCTTCTGGGCTATCCACAGGGGCATGCCCGCCGGGCTGTCGGCGCTGATTGTCGGCCTGCAGCCGCTGATCACGGCGGTGCTCGCCGGCAAGTTTCTCGGCGAGGCGATCCTGCCGCGCCATTGGGCCGGCCTCGCGGTCGGCCTGGCCGGCGTCGTCATCGTGCTCTGGCCAAAGCTCGGCGCGCTCGGCGGCGGCGTGACGTCAGCCACGCTGACCGCCTCGCTGGTCTCGGTGCTCGGCATGAGCGCCGGCACGATATGGCAGAAGCGTTTTGCTTCCGGCGGCGACCTCGTCGCCGCGACCATGTGGCAATATGTCGGCGGCGCTTCGGTGATGATCCTGGCTTCACTGGCCTTCGAGACCCACACGGTTGTCATCAACGGCGAATTGATCTTCGCCATGGTCTGGCTGGTGCTGGTGCTGTCGATCGGCGCCATCTTCCTTCTGATGGTGATGATCCGGGACGGCGAGATGTCGAAGGTCGCTTCGCTGTTCTATCTGGTGCCGGCGGTGACGGCCGTCATCGCCTGGGCCTTGTTCGACGAGCAGCTCAACGCGCTTCAGATTGCCGGCATGGCGATCACGACCTTCGGTGTCGGTCTGGCAACGGCGCGGCAGACCAAGGGAAGAATTGTAGAAATGAGGAATTGAGGAATTGAGGAATTGAGGAATTGAGGAAAATGGTGCCATCTGGCGCTGGGGGCTTCTTCTTCAATTCTCCAATTCTCCAATTCTCCAGTTCTTCAATTCAGCCGGTCATCCCACCCGCGCGCGTGCCTCGAGATAGCGGCTGATTGCTGCGTTGAGTTCGCCGCCGAGAATGAAGATCGCGGACACGATGTAGAGAAAGACCACCGCGATCATGATCGAGGCAAGCCCGGCATAGGTCGTCACATAGGACGAGAAATGGTCGAGATAGGTGGCGAAAATGGTCGAGCCGATCAGCCATGCGGCGAGCGTGAAGACGATGCCGGGGATCAGCGAGACGAAACGGCGCTTGCCGGCCGGCAGCCAGTAATGCACTGAAAACAGACCGCCGACGATGACGGTCGAGGCGATGACGTAGCGCCACAGCGTGATGGTGCCCGTATAGGGTTTTATCCACTCGAAATGCGCCTCGGCCAGCCGCGCCAGCAATGGCGCGAAGACCAGGAGCACGCTGATCGCCAGGAAGCCTGCCGTGGCGATCAGCACGAAGAAGATGCTCTGCACGCGGCGATAGATGATGCCGCGCGTCTCGGTGACGCGATAGGCCCGGTTGAGCGAGGTGCGCAGCGCCTCGATGCCGTTCGAGGCGAAATAGGCGGCCAGCAGCACGCCGTAGGTGAGCAGATCCGATCGTCGCACGGTGAGCACGTTCAGCACCTCTCGCGCGATCGGTTTGGCGATTTGTTCCGGCCAGGTGTCAAAGACCAGGTGCACGGCCGTGTCGGCGAAGGCTTGCGCGCCGAGGAAGCTCGCCAGCGTGGTGGCGAAGATCAGGAACGGAAACAACGCCATCAGCGAGGTGATTGCCAGATGGCTGGCCATCGCCCAGCCGTCATCGGTGTTGAAATGACCGATCGCGTCGTAGAGCACGCGGCGCAGGGCGACGATATTCCGCAACAAGAACCGCGCTCCCCTTCGATTGTCTCGACGCCGCGAATATGGGAAGGGAATGCGGCAAATGGCAACCCTTGGTCATAAGACGAATCCGTCGGCACGCGCGTTGCGCGTCATCATCGTCACCGGCGCGTCGTCCGGCATAGGCGCTTATTGCGCGCGGGCGCTCAAGGCGGAAGGCTGGCGGGTGTTCGCCACGGCGCGCAAGCCCGAAGACATCGCGGCCCTGGAAAAGGAGGGCATCGAGGCGTTCTATCTGGACTATCGCGAACCTGCCTCCATCGAAGCGCTTGCGGCATCAGTGCTGGAGCGGACCGGCGGCAGAATCGATGCTCTGTTCAACAATGGCGCCTATGCACAAGCGGGCGCGGTCGAGGATCTGCCGGTGGCCGCCTTGCGCGAGCAGTTCGAGGCCAATTTCTTCGGCTGGCACGACCTGACCCGCCGGCTCGTGCCGGTGATGCGCCGCCAGGGCCGTGGCCGGATCGTTCATTGCTCGTCGATCCTTGGCCTGGTGCCGGTACGTTTTCGCGGCGCCTATTCGGCATCCAAACACGCTTTGGAGGCGCTGATGCTCTGTCAGCGCCAGGAACTGGCCGGCAGCGGCGTGCATGTCTCGCTGATCGAGCCGGGGCCGGTGAAATCGAAGATCGCCAGCAATGGCCTCGCCTGGTTTCTCAAGAATATCGACCATGAGAATTCCGTGCACCGCGCGGACTATGAGGCGCAGTTGGAACGGATGCGCACCGGCGGCAGCCAATCGGCGCTGAAGCCCGGGCCGGAAGTGGTCCACAAGGCGCTTCGCCATGCACTTCTGTCGCGGCGCCCGCGCCCGCACTATGTGGTAACAGTGCCGGCCAAGGTCGGCGCCACGCTCAAACGAATCCTGCCGGCATCGATGCTTTACCGCCTGCTCGCCAAACGCGCCTGAACAAGAAAAGGACTGGAAACGCAAAATGGCATCCGTCTTCAACATCCTTGCCATCCTGGTCATGGTCGCCGTGGTGATCGTGCTGGTCCGGGGCCTGATCAACATGATGCGCGGCGGTTCCGGCATGACCTCCAACAAGCTGATGCAGACGCGCGTCGTGCTGCAGGCCGTGGCGCTGGCGCTGATCCTGCTGGCCGTGTATTTCACCCGCAAATGAGGACACCGGCCGTTCGGGAGGCGACGTGGTCAAGCTCAACAAGATCTACACCCGCACCGGCGACAACGGCACCACCGGGCTCGGCACGGGTGAGCGGCGGCTGAAGTCCGATCTCAGGGTGGACGCCTACGGCACTGTCGACGAAGCCAACGCCTGCATTGGCATGGCTCGTGTTCACACCGCCCCAAGCCACCCGGCGATTGACGCCATGCTTGCCCGCATCCAGAACGATCTCTTCGACCTCGGCGCCGATCTGGCTGTGCCCGACGACGGCAAGCCGCTCGGCTACGAACCGCTGCGCATCATTGCCGCGCAGACCGAGCGCGTCGAACACGACATCGATCTCCTCAACAACGACCTCCAGCCGCTCAAATCCTTCGTGCTGAACGGCGGCACGCCGGCCGCCGCTGCGCTCCATCTCGCCCGCACGGTGGCGCGGCGGGCCGAGCGGCTGATGGTGGCGCTCGCACAGCATCCTGGTGAGCACGTCAACCGCGACGGGCTGAAATACATCAACCGCGTCTCCGATTTCCTGTTCGTCGCCGCCAGGGCGGTCAATGACAATGGAAATGCCGACGTGTTATGGGTTCCTGGCAAGAACCGCTGAACTATGCCAAGGCGGGAGAGGCCAGGCACCTATGTTCATCCCGCTCTACGACACCAACAGGCTGCGGCACATCAGGCTGCAATATGTGACGATCGCCCTGATCCTGGCCAACGCGCTGGTCTATTGCGCCACCGCGCTCGGGGGCGAGAATTTCACCAACGCCGCCGTGCTCGGCCTCGGCTTCATCCCCTCCGTGGTGCATGACACGGCAGAGCTCGACCCGCGCTTTATCGTCATTCCCGAAAGCCTGAGCTATCTCACTTACTCATTCCTGCATGCCGACATTTTCCACCTTGGCGGCAACATGCTGTTCCTGTGGGTGTTCGGCGACAATGTCGAGGACGCGCTCGGCCATATCCGCTATCTCATCTTCTACCTCCTGTGCGCCATCGCCGGAGCCGCCTTCCAGGGCCTCATCGCGTGGGACTCGCAGGTGCCGCTGATCGGCGCCTCCGGCGCCATCGCCGGCGTGGTCGTCGCCTACCTGATCCTCTATCCCAGGGTGAAGGTCTGGGTGCTGGCCTTTGCCCGCATTCCGCTGCGCATCCCGGCCTTCATCCCGCTCCTCCTGTGGGTGCTGTTCCAGATCGTCATGTTCGCCGCCGGTGGCGAGGACCAGATTTCCTGGGCCTGCCACATAGGCGGCATCATCGCCGGCGCCGTGCTGGTGCTCGTGCTGCGCAGCCGCGGCGTGCCGCTTTTTGCGGGCGCGGACGAAGAGGCCGCACCCGCCGACCAGCCCGCCATCGCCGTAGATCCGGCCGTAAACGAGCCGATTGCCGCGCAGCCCGTGCCACGCTGGGGTCGGGGAAGTGCCCCCGGCCCCGACTGAACCGATTGAGTGAATTGCCCGACGCCGTGGCATATTGACGTGCGGGTTCGCCGCAACTACGGAAGCGTTTCCGCCCGCCTTTGGCGGTTGAAGAGCAGAATTTCCATCCGGAATGTCGGCTTTCGACAACTCTGACAGGGTTCACGCTGGTATAGCGCGCCCCAACTATCTCAAGAGAGGTGACAGGAAAATGAAGATCCTTGTGCCCGTGAAGCGGGTTGTGGATGCGAATGTGAAGGTTCGCGTCAAGGCTGACGGTTCGGCGGTGGAATTGGCCAACGTCAAGATGGCGATGAACCCATTCGACGAGATCGCGGTGGAAGAGGCGATCCGGCTCAAGGAAGCCGGCAAGGCCGAAGAGATCATCGTCGTGTCGATCGGCCCGCAGCAGGCGCAGGAGACGCTTCGCACCGCGCTCGCCATGGGCGCCGACCGCGCCATCCTGGTCAAGACCGACGAGCAGACAGAGCCACTGGGCGTCGCCAAGGTGCTGAAGGGCGTGGTCGAGGCCGAGCAGCCCGGCCTTGTCATCCTCGGCAAGCAGGCGATCGACGATGATTCCAACCAGACCGGCCAGATGCTCGCAGCCCTTCTCGGCTGGGCGCAGGGCACGTTTGCTTCCAAGGTGGTGCTGGAGGGCGACAAGGCCAGGGTGACGCGCGAGGTCGACGGCGGCCTGCAGACGGTTGAGCTGAAGATGCCGGCGATCGTCACTGCCGACCTTCGCCTCAACCAGCCGCGCTATGCATCGCTGCCCAACATCATGAAGGCCAAGAAGAAGCCGCTCGACGAGAAGAGCCCGGCCGACTACGGCGCTGACGTCAAGCCGCGGCTGAAGGTCATCAAGACCGAAGAGCCGGGCGGCCGCAAGGCGGGCGTCAAGGTCAAGAGCGTCGCCGAGCTCATCGACAAGCTGAAGAACGAAGCCGGCGTGCTCTGAGATCGGAAGGAACAGATAAATGACCATTCTCCTCATCGCCGAACACGACAACGCAACCCTTTCCGACCAGACCGCCAAGGCGCTGTCGGCCGCGCTGCAGATCGGCTCGGACGTGCATGTGCTGGTGGCCGGCAAGAACGCCAAGGGCGCAGCTGATGCCGCCGCCAAGCTGAAGGGCGTGAGCAAGGTGCTGCTGGCCGAAGCCGACGAGCTTGCCGAGCGTCTCGCCGAGCCGACCGGGGCGCTCGTCGTGTCGCTGGCCGGCTCCTATGACACCATCGTCGCGCCGGCAACCTCGTCGGGCAAGAACGTCGCGCCGCGCGTAGCCGCTTTGCTCGACGTGGCGCAGGTCTCCGAGATCATCGAAGTGGTCTCGCCGGACACCTTCAAGCGGCCGATCTATGCCGGCAACGCCATCCAGACGGTACAGTCGACCGATGCCACGAAGGTCATTACCGTGCGCACCGCCTCCTTCCAGGCGGCGCCCGAGGGCGGTTCGGCCGCTGTCGAAACCGTCAGCGCTGCGGCCAATCCTGGCCTCTCCTCCTTCGTCGAGAACAAGCTATCGGAGACTGATCGTCCGGAACTGACCTCGGCCAAGATCATCATCTCGGGCGGCCGCGCGCTCGGCTCCTCGGAGAAGTTCCAGGAGGTCATCCTGCCGGTCGCCGACAAGCTCGGCGCTGCCGTCGGCGCATCCCGCGCCGCCGTCGATGCCGGTTATGCGCCGAATGACTGGCAGGTCGGCCAGACCGGCAAGGTCGTCGCCCCCGACCTCTACATCGCCGTCGGCATCTCCGGCGCCATCCAGCACCTCGCCGGCATGAAGGATTCGAAGGTCATCGTCGCCATCAACAAGGACGAGGAAGCGCCGATCTTCCAGGTTGCCGACTATGGCCTCGTCGGCGATCTGTTCGTTGTCCTGCCGGAGTTGCAGAAGGCGCTTTGACGCCCTGCCGCAAAGCGTATTAAATTGTGAGGGGTGGGGTAGACGAAGTCGCCCCACCCTTTTAGTTTGCACCGCACAAAAAGCAGGCCGCAAAGGCCTTTTTCGACGGGATCGGTGTAATGAGCAAGATCGAAACGATCGGCATCATCGGCGCGGGCCAGATGGGCGGCGGCATCGCCCATGTCTCCGCACTTTCGGGCTACAAGGTGCTGATCTACGATATATCGCCCGACCGTATCGAGAAGGGCATCGCCACTGTCAGCGGCAACATGGCCCGCCAGGTGGGGTCCGGCAAGCTCGACGAGAAGCTCCGCAACCAGGCGATGGCGCGCATCGCGGCGGCGCCATCCATGGCCGATCTCGCCGGTGCCGACCTGGTCATCGAGGCAGCGACCGAGGACGAGACGGTCAAGCGCAAGATCTACGCCCAGCTTTGTCCGCAGCTCAATCCCGAGGCCATACTGGCGACCAATACCTCGTCGATCTCGATCACGCGGCTAGCCGCGCAGACCGACCGCCCCGAGCGCTTCATCGGCATCCATTTCATGAACCCGGTTCCCCTGATGAAGCTGGTCGAACTGGTGCGCGGCATCGCCACCGAGGACCAGACCTTCGAGGCGGCAAAGACCTATGTGAAGCAGCTCGACAAGACGATCACGGTCTCGGAGGATTTTCCGGCCTTCATCGTCAACCGCATCCTTTTGCCGATGATCAACGAGGCGATCTACACGCTCTATGAGGGCGTCGGCACGGTCGATGCCATCGACACCGCCATGCGGCTCGGCGCCAACCATCCGATGGGGCCGCTGCAGCTGGCCGATTTCATCGGCCTGGACACCTGCCTGTCGATCATGCAGGTGCTGCATGACGGCCTGTCGGATTCGAAGTACCGCCCCTGCCCGTTGCTGGTCAAATATGTCGAGGCCGGCTGGCTCGGCCGCAAGACCGGCCGCGGCTTCTACGATTATCGCGGCGAGCATCCGGTTCCAACACGCTGACCCGCCAGGGTTGATCGCGGCCCTATCGCGGGGCTACGACGCTGCGGCCAGGGGCTTGGGTGTCTCGATTTCGATCCTGTCGTCCGTGGCGTCATTCTCGGGCGCCATGGACACGCATCCGCGACCCGCAGCCTTGGCCACGTAGCAGCCGGCGTCTGCCCTGGCGATGATCTCGTCGACAGCGCCGCAATCGGCGTCGATAGGAGCCAGTCCGATGCTGGCGCCGATCGAATGGGGACGGCCTTCCCAGGTGAAATCGAGGCCTTGTATCGCATCGATGATGGATCGCGCCGCGATCCTGGCCCCGGCGGCCGAGCCCGACTTCAGAATGACCGCGAATTCGTCGCCGCCCAGACGCGCGACCATGTCCTGCGGACCAAGCACGCCACGCACGGCCTCGGCAACGCACTTGAGCAATGCGTCTCCCGCCGCGTGGCCACCTGTGTCGTTGACCAGTTTGAAATGATCGAGGTCGATGAACATGAACTGATGTCCGATCCCCTCCTTGCGGGCCTGATCGACCAGTTCTTCCATGGCGCGGATGAAACTCGCGCGGTTGGCAAGGCCGGTCAGCGCATCATGCGCGGCGGCGTGGGCAAGCTGGCGCTGCAGCGCGCGCGCATCGGTGAAGTCCTGGAAGACGATGACCAGTCCGCAGAATTCGTTGCGTTCGTTCATGATCGGCGACACGACCTGCCGGATGCTGCAGCGCGTCTCGTCGCGCCGGATGAGGACGGCGCGGCTGTTCTGGTCATCGGCTCCCTGGCCGCCGATCGCAGGCCGCGCCACGCCGATCCTGTGGCCGGTCTCCTCGTCGACCGCCCAATAGACATGGCCGAGCGTCTTGCCGAGGGCATCATTGCAGGAGACACCGGTCAGCTTTTCGGCGACAGGATTCATGAAGGTGACGCGGTTGGCGGCATCGGTGCAGATGACGGCATCGCCGATCGACTGGAGCGTCACTTTGAGGCGCTCCTTTTCGTCCGCCAGCATGGCCGCCGACACGGCGAGGCGCTCCTCCGCCTGCTTGCGCCGGGTGATGTCGGTCAGGCTGCCTATCGCCCTGATCAGCCGCCCCTCTTCGTCGCGCTCGATCGCCTTGCCGCGGTCGAGGAACCAGAGCCAGCGGCCATCCTTGTGGCGCATCCTGAATTCGGCCTCGAAGAACGGCGTGCGGCCTTCGAGATGGGCGCGGTCCGCCTCGGCCACTGCTTCGCGGTCGTCGGGATGTATCATCGCCAGCCAGTGATCGGGGTCACCGTCGAGTTCCCCGTCGGCGTAACCCAGCATCTTGACCCAGGTCGAGGAATAGTTAGTGCCGCCCCTGCGCTTGTCGAAGTCCCAGACGCCCTGGCCGGCGCCGGCCAATGCAAAGTTCCAGCGCGTTTCGGCCTCGGCGATCCGCGCCTCGGCCTGCTTGCGCGCATCGATGTCCTCTATCTGCGAGACGAGATACAGCGGCCGGCCGCTATTCCCGTCGCGAATGACGGAGCCGGCCAGCCTGGCCCAGACGGGCGTGCCGTCCTTCTTGAGATAGCGCTTCTCGAAATGAAAGGAATCGATCTTGCCGGCCTTCAGGTCTTCCATCGTCTCCCGCCCGATCTCCAGATCGTCGGCATGCGTGAGCTGGAAGAAGGTCAACGCCTCGATCTCGTCGCGGCGGTAGTCGAGCATGGCAGCGAAAGCCGGGTTGGCCTCGAGAATGCGCCCGTCGAGGCCGACGATGGCGACGCCGATGGAGGAATCCTCCATGGCACGGCGGAAGCGCTGCTCGCTCTCGGCGATCTGGCGGCGGTCCTTGCGGATGACGCGCGCGAACATGCAGGCCAGGAGAAGTGCGCCGGCTGCCACACCGACCGACGCCTGCACACATAATTCGAGCGTCTCGGCGCCGGGATCCAGCCGCGACAGCAGGATCGATGCCGTCATCGCCGCTGTCCCGCCCACGAGCAGAGCCAACCCCGCATGTCTGTGCGGCGCCGGCCCGATGATCCTTCGCATTGCCACGATTTGTACCACCCCGTGGGCAATCGCATTTCCCGTGAAAATCCTGACGGATCGATTTTAAGGAAAGGTTGCGTCGGGTATCGGCGATGCCGCCGGCCGGCAAACATTTGCCGGCATGATTAAGGATCGGTATGCGCGGGATGCAGCAGCGGGCGTCGCGCTACCAGCGCACGAAAAACCGGCCGCCGAGCGCGCCGAGCAGCGCCAGCGCGGCGATCGCGATCGTATACCAGGTGGCGACGAAAAGCGGCGAATCATCAAAGCAATGCGCGGCATAGAAGGTTGCCGCCAGCCCGCCGGCGAGCAGGCCCGCGGCCGTGCCGGCCAGCACCGGCCGTGTCGGCGCGCCATAGCGCAGCATCCACAGGAAGATGGCAAGCGGGCCGATGCCGATCAGCGGGATGAGCCCCATGCAGACCATCATGTTGGAACCGACGAGACGCCTGCCCCAGTCGGCCTCGGGCACGGCGTAAAGCTCCAGCACCACGGCCACTGCCACGAGCACGGGCGCAGCCGCCATCCAGGCCGCCGCCTTGCCTGTCGATGCTCCCGGTGTCGACAATGTCCTGACGAAGGCGAAGGCGCTGGCGGCGAGCACGATGGTGAACAGGAACTTCGAAAGAAAGCGCATCGTATGTGCGGCAGCCATGAAGTCGGGGCGCGGACCGATCGTCATCATGAAAACCGCGCCCGCGATCACGGCGGCCACACCGGCAGCCAGCCACCAGGCCGAGCGCAGCGGCATCGCCTTGCTGCGGGCGTCGGCATCAAGCGCCTTGATGAGATCCTCGGTCCTCATGTCATTCCCGCCCAAACCGCCCCTGCCCGAACCGCTTGGCAATGGCTGCAAGTCCGCGATGCAAAGAAACCCGCACCGCTGTTTCGCTGATGCCGAACTTGGCTGCCGTGTCGCCGATCGAGCGCCCCTCCACCGACACGGACGACACCACGGAGCGCTGTGCCGGCGGCAGGCCGTCGAGCGCCCGGCTGATGTCGCGTTCGCTGACGGTTTCCGTTTCCGGCTCGGCGAAGGTTTCGGCGATATCGTCGACATCGATCTCGATGCGCCGTCCGCGCCGCCGGAACGCGTCGATCAACTTGAAGCGCGCGATGGCATAGACCCAGGGCAGCACAGGTGCGTCCTGGCGCCAGGTGTGCCGTTTCACATGAATGGCCAGCAAGGTTTCCTGCACGACATCCTCGGGATCGACCCCGCCTTTGACGATCTTGCGCCTGGCAAAACCGCGAACCAGAGCGGCCGTCCGGTGCAGAAAGTCGGCATAGGCCCTTTCATCTCCCGCGATCGCGGCTCGCATCAGCCGGGAAAGCTCGGCCTCGTCCTTGCCGCTCACAAGAGTTCACTCCCCGATCTTCGCGCCTCGGCGCTGATTTGTTACGTGGCCGGCGAAATAATGTCCAAGGCAAACTACCGGCAAGTCACGAAAGATTGCGGGCGAACGCGAACTTGGGCTCGTCGACGGCGACTGTGTCCTGGACCGTCGGTCGCGCGCGGCCATCACGCGGAATTGTCCGCCTGGCATGGGCCTATGCCGCCAGCGGCCGATTGAAGCAGGCCAAAAATGTTGACTACACCTGTCATGTATCGATAGGTGCTGCGTGCCAGTTCAACGAGATCGAGGACGACGCCCATGAAATACGCTCTTTCCACCCTTGCCGGCGCCGCGGTGGTGGCGGTCAGCCTGATGGCTGGCCAGGCGATGGCTGAGGATACAGGCATCATCGTCTACAATGCCCAGCACGAGAGCCTCGCCAAGGAATGGGCCGACGGCTTCACCAAGGAAACCGGCATCAAGGTCACGCTGCGCAATGGCGGCGACAGCGATTTCTCCAACCAGATCGTCGCGGAGGGCACCGCCTCGCCCGCCGACGTGTTCCTGACCGAGAATTCGCCGGCCATGGTGCTGGTCGAGAATGCCGGCCTGTTCGCGCCGGTCGACGCCGACACACTGGCGCAGGTTCCGCAGGATTATCAGGCAGCGAGCGGCAAATGGGTCGGCGTTGCCGCCCGCAGCACCGTCTTTGCCTACAATACCACCAAGCTCAAGGCCGACCAGTTGCCCAAGTCGCTGCTCGACCTTGCCGATCCGAGCTGGAAAGGCCGCTGGGCCGCCTCGCCGTCGGGCGCCGATTTCCAGGCTATCGTCAGCGCGCTGCTGCAGCTCAAGGGCGAAGCCGCGACAGCGGACTGGCTGAAGGCGATGAAGCAGAATTTCACCGCCTATAAGGGCAACAGCACCGTGATGAAGGCGGTCAACGCCGGCGAGATCGAAGGCGGCGTGATCTATCACTACTACTACTTCGGCGATCAGGCCAAGACCGGCGAAAACAGCAAGAACGTAGCGCTGCATTATTTCAAGAACCAGGATCCGGGCGCCTTCGTCTCGACCTCCGGCGGTGGCGTGCTGGCTTCGAGCAAGCATCCCAAGGAAGCCCAGGCTTTCCTGAAGTGGGTGACCGGCAAGGGCGGCCAGGACGTGCTGAAGAACGGAACGTCCTTCGAATACGCGGTCGGCAAGGGCGCAGAGTCCAATCCGAAGCTGGTGCCGCTGGCCGACCTGCAGGCGCCGAAGATCGATGCCGCGACGCTGAACTCCAAGAAAGCCACCGACCTGATGACGGCGGCCGGCTTGCTTTAGTTGCCGTTCGTCCTAATAAGGACACCGGCCGTGCTCCCGCGGGAATTCCGCGGGAGCGTTTTGTTTTTTCGAGATGGCATTCGTCGATGACGACACGCTGTATTCCCGACCATGATCGTGGTCTTTCGATTGCCGCCGCCGGGCGGCAAGGGCGCGAAGTCTGAGCCGATGCAGTTCGCGGCCGACATTGCAAGCCCGGGCCTGCCGCCGAGGACGCGCCGCAGGGCGCGCCGGCGCGCTGCGTCATGGATCGTTGCCGCCGCTATCTTCGTTTCGCTGCTGGCCCTGCTGCCGCTTGCCTTCATCGTCTGGGTCGCCGTGCAGACCGGTTGGGAAACCGTCTCGGCGCTGGTTTTCCGGCCGCGTGTCGGCGAGCTTCTGGCCAACACCGTCCTGCTTGTCGCGCTCGCCGTGCCGATCGCCATCATCCTGTCGGTGGCGCTGGCCTGGCTGACCGAACGCAGCGACCTGCCCGGCGCCCGGCTGTGGGCCTGGCTATGCGTGGCGCCACTCGCCATTCCCGCCTTCGTGCACAGCTATGCCTGGATCACCATGGTGCCCGGGCTGCATGGCTTGTGGGCCGGCGTGCTTGTCTCTGTCATAGCGTATTTCCCGTTCCTTTATCTGCCGGTATCGGCGGCCCTGCGCCGGCTCGATCCGGCGCTCGAAGACGCCGCGGCCGCACTCGGCCTTGGTCCCTGGCGTGTGTTCTGGCGCGTCGTGCTGCCGCAGCTCAGGCTTGCCATCTGTGGCGGCGCATTGCTGGTCGGCCTGCACCTGTTGGCCGAATACGGCCTTTACGTCTTCATCCGCTTCGACACCTTCACTACGGCGATCGTCGACCAGTTCCAATCGACCTTCAACGGGCCGGCCGCGAATATGCTGGCCGGCGTGCTGGTGAGCTGCTGCTTCGTGCTGCTCGGGCTGGAGGTGCTGGTGCGCGGGGAAGAGCGCTATGCCCGCGTCGGTTCGGGCGCCGCGCGCCACCAACAGCGCGCGCCGCTCGGCCGGGCGACCGTGCCTTGCCTGCTGCTGCTTGCCGCCACCACGCTTCTGGCGCTCGGCGTACCGTTCGTCACCATCGGACGCTGGCTTGCCGCCGGCGGCGCCGAGGTCTGGCGGCTCGACGAGATCGGCCTGGCGCTCGGCCAGACGTTGTTCCTGGCGCTCGCCGGCGCGCTGCTCGCCACCGTCGCCGCCATGCCGATGGCCTGGATCTCGATCCGCGCGCCGGGGCCTCTGCAGCGCTTGCTGGAGGGCTGCAACTACATCGTCGGATCGCTGCCCGGGGTCGTGATCGCACTGGCGCTGGTCACCATCACCGTGCGCATCGCCCTGCCGCTCTATCAGACCCTGTTCACCATCCTGGTTGCCTATGCCTTGATGTTCCTGCCCCGCGCCCTGATCAGCCTGCGGGCGTCGATCGCGCAGGCGCCGGTCGAGCTCGAGCGCGCCGCGTCCAGCCTCGGGCGGTCGCCGCTCCATGCATTGTGGTCGACGACGATCCGCCTGTCGGCGCCGGGTGCCGCCGCCGGCATGGCGCTGGTGGCGCTCGGCATCATGAACGAGCTGACCGCGACCCAGATGCTGGCGCCGAACGGCACCCGCACGCTCGCGATGGCATTCTGGTCCTACAGCGGCGAGATCGACTACGCTTCGGCAGCACCTTACGCCTTCATCATGGTGGCGATGTCGCTGCCCCTGACCTGGCTGCTCTATGTCCAGTCAAAACGGATGGCAGGACGATGAGCTTTCTCGAACTCAGGGGCTTGCACAAGCATTACGGCCCGGTCGCGGCGCTTGCCGGCATCGATCTCGACGTCGCCAGCGGCAGCCGCACGGCCATCGTCGGGCCGTCCGGCTGCGGCAAGACCACCTTGCTGCGGCTGATCGCCGGTTTCGAGGCGCCCGACCAGGGCAGCATTGTGCTTGACGGAAAGATGCTGGCCGACAGCGGCGGCGCCGTTCCGGCGCACCGCCGCGGTATCGGCCTGGTTGCACAGGACGGCGCCCTGTTTCCGCACCTGACGATTGGCGACAATATCGGTTTCGGGATGGACCGCAGGCTGGACAAACGCTCCGAACGCATCGTCGAACTGGCCTATATAGTAGGGCTGGACAAGGCGATCCTGAAGCGCCGCCCGCACGAACTCTCCGGCGGTCAGCAGCAACGCGTGGCGCTCGCCCGCGCCATGGCGATGAAGCCGCGGCTGATGCTGCTCGACGAACCGTTCTCGGCGCTCGACACCGGCCTGCGCGCCTCCATGCGCAAGGCCGTGGCGGAACTGCTCGAAGCCGCCGGCATCACCACCATCCTGGTGACGCACGATCAGGCCGAGGCGCTGTCCTTCGCCAGCCAGGTCGCGGTGATGCGCGAGGGCCGGTTCTCGCAGATCGGCACGCCGCGCGAACTTTATCTCAAGCCGAAGGACAGGATGATTGCCGAGTTCCTTGGCGACGCCATCATCCTGCCGGCGAAGATAGCGGGCGGTTTCGCCACGTCGCCGCTTGGCCGCATCGCCGTCGATACATCGGACAGCCGCGATGTCGCCCGTATCATGTTGCGGCCGGAGCAGATCGGACTGAAGCGGACATCGCGCGAGGGCATGTCGGGCACGCCGGACATGCTTTTTGGCGAGGTAACGGAATCCGAATTCGCCGGCTCGACCTGCACGGTCGCGGTGCGGTTGCTCAACAGCCCCGACCCGCCGGACGCCGCCGCCATCGGCAGTACGCCGCTGATCCTGCGCAAGTCCGGCATGGACGCGCCGGCGGTCGGTGAGATCGTCCGGCTCACCGTGTCGGGACAGGCGCATGTATTCGCCTGACCGGCCGACGGTTCGCGGCTCGCTGATCAGCATGCAAGATTGGCGTCAGTCGACCCTCTTTGCAGCCTGATCGAACCAGTGAAGTTTCTCGGCCTTGGCCACGACGCGCAACTGGTCGCCGGGCTTGGCTGTTGCGCGCGCGGCCACACGCACGACGATGCGGTCGCCTCCTGCCGCACAGTGAAGAAAGCTGTCCGCTCCCACCGGCTCGACCGCCTCCACCATTGTCGGCAGCACGAGCGCGCCGGACGGTGCCTCGGCCGCGAAAGTGACATCGGCATCCTCGGGGCGGAAGCCAAGCGTGACGGCATTCGCAGGCGCAAAGTCGCTCGTCTTGCTGCCGGTCAGCGCCGGACCCGAAAGGGACAGAAGATTCATCGGCGGTGCGCCGATGAAAGAGGCGACGAACGTCGAGGCCGGCTTTTCGTAAATGTCGAGTGGCGCGCCCGCCTGCTCGACCAATCCGCCATTCATGACGACAAGGATGTCGGCCAACGTCATCGCTTCCAACTGGTCATGGGTGACGTAGACCGAGGTGACACCGAGCGAGCGCTGCAAGTTCTTGATTTCGACCCGCATCTGGCCGCGCAGCTTGGCATCGAGATTGGAGAGTGGCTCGTCGAACAGGAAGACTTTCGGATTGCGCACGATGGCGCGGCCCATGGCGACGCGCTGGCGTTGACCGCCTGAAAGCTCGCGCGGGCGCCGGTCAAGCAGCGCTGAAAGCTCCAGCACCTTGGCGGTCGAACGAACCCTGCTGTCGATCTCGTCCTTGGGCGTACCGCGATTGCGTAGCCCGTAAGCCATGTTGTCGTAGACTTTCATATGCGGATAGAGCGCATAGTTTTGGAACACCATGGCGATGTCGCGCTCGGTCGGGCCGATCGTGTTGACGATCTTGCCGTCGATAGCGACCGTGCCGGAAGAAATGGTCTCCAGCCCGGCGATCATCCTCAAAAGCGTGGACTTGCCGCAGCCGGACGGCCCGACCAGCACACAGAGTTCCTTGTCGGGAATGGCAATGGAGACGCCCTTCACGGCTTCGACGCCGCCGGCATATACTTTCTTCACGTCCCTCAGATCGACCGTCGCCATCGGCTTCTCACTTTTCGGTGTCGACCAGTCCGCGCACGAACCAGCGCTGCATCAGCACCACAACCAGGATTGGCGGCAAGATTGCCAGGATCGCCGTGACCATGACCAAATGCCATTGGGTGTCGGCATCGGCGAAGGAGACCATCTTCTTCAGTGCGATGACGATGGTGTTCATATCGTTGCTGTTGGTGACCAGCAGCGGCCACAGATACTGCGTCCAGCCGTAGATGAAAAGAATGACGAACAGCGCCGCGATATTGGTGCGCGACAATGGCAACAGGATATCGAAAAAGAACCGCCATGGACCGGCGCCGTCGACGCGCGCCGCCTCGACCAACTCGCCCGGGATGGTCATGAAGAACTGGCGGAACAACAACGTTGCGGTGGCCGAGGCGATCAGCGGGATGATCAGTCCGGCATAAGTGTCGATCATACCGAGGTCGACCATTACCTTGTAGGTCGGCAGGATGCGCACCTCGACGGGAAGCATCAGGGTGATGAAGATCAGCCAGAAGAAAGTCATGCGCAGCGGAAAACGGAAGAAGACGATCGCATAGGCCGACAGGATCGAGATGAATATCTTTCCGACCGCGACGCCGAGCGCCATGATCGTGGAGTTGAGGAGCAGCCTGCCGACGCCGAGCCCGCCGATGCGGCCGACGCCGCCGAACAGCGCCTCGCCGTAATTGTTCCAGAACTCGCTGCCCGGCCGGAAAGGCAGTGGCGGCCTAAGGATGGTTTGCAGCGTCTGCGTCGAGGCAACGAAAGTGTAGTAGATCGGAAAGGCCACGATCAGTATGCCGAGGATGAGCACGGCATGTGCAAGGAAAATGCGAAACGGGGATTGACCGATCATCGCGCTCCTCAGCCGTAATGAACCTTCCGTTCCACGTAGCGGAACTGGATGGCGGTGAGCGCGATGACGATGACCATCAGGATGACCGACTGCGCCGCCGAATCGCCGAGGATCAGATTGACGAAGCCGTCATTGTAGACCTTGTAGACCAGTGTCTCGGTGGCCTTGCCCGGCCCACCGCCGGTGACGGCGTGGACGATGCCGAACGTGTCGAACAGCGCATAGACGGTATTGACGACCAAAAGGAAAAACGTCGTCGGCGCCAAAAGCGGGAAGACGATGGTCCAGAAGCGCTTGGTTTCGCCGGCGCCGTCGATCGCCGCCGCCTCGATCAGCGTTTTCGGCACCGCCTGCAGCCCGGCGACGAAGAACAGGAAATTGTAGCTGATCTGCTTCCAGGCGGCCGCCGCCACCAGAAGGATCATGGCGTCGGTGCCGTTGAGCAGCGGATCCCAGGCGACGCCCAAACGTCTCAGCAGATAAGACAGCGAGCCGATCGATGGATTGAACAGGAACAGCCACAGCATGCCTGCAATCGCCGGCGCCACCGCGTAGGGCCAGATCATCAGCGTGCGGTAGAGGCCTTTGCCGCGCACCACCTTTTCCGCCATCACGGCAAGGAGCAGCGCCACGCCCATGGCAACGATCACGGTCGCGAGCGAAAACACCACTGTGACCTTGATCGAGTTGAGATAGGCCGGGTCGGCAAGCACCTTGCGGAAATTGGCAAACCAGACGAACCTGCTCCTCAGCCCGAACGGGTCCTGCCTCAGCATCGACTGGTAGAGCGCCTGCCCGGCCGGCCAGTAGAAGAACACCAGCGTGATGGCAAGTTGCGGCGCCACCAGGAGGTATGGCAAGACTTTGTTGGGAAAGACGACGCGCGGGGTCAATGCGCCGCTCCGGCGTGGAAAGCCGAGCGGCACTCTACGGCGCTCACCGCTGCCCTGCCGGGCATCTCCCCCTCTTGGAGGAAGATTGGCAGTTCCTGCGGCAGCTGCCATTCTCCAGCTTTGACAATCGCCGAAAACGGTCGCGACAGCCAGTCTCCCCCCTTCAGGGGGAGATGCCCGGCAGGGCAGAGGGGGGCCTCGTAGAGCAAGGACTATAACTCGATAGGTTCGGACGCGCCCTAATTCCCCAGCGCTTCCTTGATCGCCGCGTTGCCACGCGTGACCGCATTGTCGAGCGCCTGCTGGGCGGTTTCCTGGCCGGCAAGCATCTTTTCGAACTCCTCGTTCTGGATGTCGCGCACCTGCGGCAAGTTCGGCAACCGCACGCCCTTCGAATTGTCGGTCGGCGCCTTGCCCGTCATCTGCAGGATCGGCGTCTCGCGACCGGGATTCTTGTCGTAGAAGCCGGACTTTTTCGTCGCCTCATAGGCGGCGAGCGTCACCGGCAGGTATCCCGATTTCTGGTGCAGATATTCCTGCACATCGGTCTTGGACAGATAGGCGAAGAAAGCCGCGACGCCTTTGTACTCCTCGTCGGACTTGCCGCCGAAGACCCAAAGGCTGGCACCGCCCGGCGTCGTGTTCTGCGGCGCGCCCTTGGCGTCGCTGTCATAGGGCAACTGGCCAATGCCGTAGTTCATGCCCGACTTGACGATGTCGCCTAGGCCGCCCGAGGATTCGGTGAAGATGCCGCATTCGCCGGCGAGGAATATCTGCTTGGCTTCGGAGGTGCGCCCGCCATATTTGAAGGTGCCGTCCTTGGCCAGATCGGCGAGCGCCTGGAAATGTTTGACGAAGATCGGCGAGTTGATCTTGAGTTCGACATCACCGCCGGCCAGGCCATTCTGCTGCGTGGCCCACGGCACATCGTTCCACGCCGCGAAGTTTTCCAGGTGTATCCAGGTCAGCCAGGTCGAGGTGTAGCCGCAAGCGGCGGCGCCGCTCGCCTTGATCTTTTTGGCATCCTCCCACACCTCGTTCCAGGTCTTGGGTGGGTTGTTCACATCGAGCCCCGCCTTCTGGAAGATGTCCTTGTTGTAGTAGAGGATCGGCGAGGAGGAGTTGTAGGGGAAGGACAGCATGGTGCCGTCCGGCGTCGAATAATAACCGACGATGCCTGGCAGATACTGGCTCTTGTCAAAGTTCATCCCGGCGCCGGTCAGCACCTCGGCCACTGGCTTGATCGCGTCCCGGGCCGCCATCATCACGCCGGTGCCGACATCGAACACCTGGATGATGTCAGGCGACTGGCCGGCGCGATAGGCGGCGATGCCGGCATTCAGCGTTTCGGGATAGGTGCCCTTGAAAACCGGAACAATCTGGTAGTCGCCCTGGCTGGCGTTGAAATCCTTGGAAATCTTGTCGACGACCTCTGCGTTGGCGCCGGTCATGGCGTGCCACCAGCTGATCTGCGTGACGGCGAAGGCGGAGGTTGTGGAAAGCAGGGTCACGGCGACACCGGCCGCGAAGCCAAAGAACTTCATGTTTCGTCTCCCGTTCTCATTGCTTGTCATTGGCGAAAGGGGCACTCCCGCAATGGCACTATGTGTCGTTCGCGCGCAGCGGACAACGGTTTTGTTGCGGGCAGGCGCACTTCATGTCCGGCTAAAGTAGCGTTCACTTCCGGATGAAAGTGACCCGGAAAAGGATTGCATAGCGGCTTGCTGCTTGAATTGATGTACCAGGGACCTGTCTCGAGACGGTCAGCGACCTCACCGACGAACGGCGTCTAACAGCACATGACAACGCTGACATGACAACGCTGAAAAAGGCGTCGGTTTGCTCGGTCGATGCGTGGAAATTCCCGTCCCGCGCTCAGCCTGACGGATTTGACATCGGCCAATCAGTCTGCTGGCCGGGAATGGGTCTGCCGCCGCTCAGTTCTGCTGCCGCTGGGTTCCAGAAGCGCGCGGCAAGTAGAGATGCAGGCTTGTTCCCTGACCGATTTCGCTATCGATTCGGACATGCCCACCGGATTGCTTGATGAAGCCGTAAACTTGGCTTAGCCCGAGTCCCGTACCCTGCCCTTCCGATTTTGTTGTGAAGAACGGCTCGAAAACGCGCGCCAGGGTGTCCTTGCTCATTCCACAGCCGGTATCGCGTACAGTCACGCGAACAAATGAAGCCGCCGCTGAACGCAAATCCTCCAGATCATTTGGAAAATTGCTGGTCTCAATCGTGAGGGTGCCACTGCCTTTCATTGCATCTCTGGCGTTCACCGCAAGGTTAAGAACGGCGATGTCGAGCTGGTTGGCATCGATAAGGATAGGGTCCAAGGCTGGATCCAGATTGCATTGCACCCGGATACCGCTCCCCAACGTCCGTTCCAGCAGCGTCGTCAGCCCCTTGATACGTTCATTGAGATCAATCTGTTCCGGGGCCAGGGATTGGCGTCGCGAAAAGGCAAGCAGTTGCTGTGTTAGCGCTCCTCCATTTTCGATCCGCCTGAACATCTCCTCGACCAGCAGAGTGACTTTCTCATCCGCAGGATATTTAGCGATCTGTTTCTCCAGAAGCCGAAGGCCAGACCCGAAAACGGCGAGTAGGTTGTTGAAGTCATGGACAATGCCAGCTGCGAGGCGTCCAATGGCTTCGAGCTTTTGTGACTGGCGTGCGTTTTCTTCTCTTGATCGCTGGGCCGAGACATCGCGCAGGCTGGCAAGCAATGCGGGCCTGCTGTCCCAGGTAACCTCGACCGTACGCATTTCCACTTCTGCCGGCTTGCGGCCGGAACGGTGAACGGTGATCTCGGCGATCTCTCCGGAGACGACCGGACGGCCGAGCGGAACGTGGAGGAGTTCGTCAAGCGGCTGTCCAAAAATTACGGCTGCCGCAGGATTGGCATAGAGCACTGTTCCGTCCAAATCGACCACCAGCATCCCGTCGGCGGTATTTTCGATCAACTGGCGAAAGCTGAGCTGGCTGATGCCAGCCGGAGATGTATCTCCGGGCGATTCCAGCATTTCGGCGGCGTTTTGCGCCGTATTCAAGGCGCTCTTCATGTCGACGTGTTGTCCACGGCGGAGTCGCCGAACACATCAGGCGCGCTGTCAAAGGGCTTTCCAAGATGCATACCGCCACTGTCGATGGTGAAGCGCCGTATCTGTTTGTCGTGTTCGCTGCCGCGCATTTTCAGCACCATCATGCCGCGATGCATGAATTCTTCCTGCTGAATGTAGCGCAACAGAATGATCGAATCGGTGAGTGTGGAAATATGCTGCTCGCTAGCGCTCTGGCCTCCGACAAGCGATTTGTTGGTAGCGGTGCAAAGGCCGGCAATTTCGCGCTTCTTTATGAAGGAGGTGACGCTGATCAAGAACTCACGAAACCCGGTTTCTGGCGCGATGCGCTCCAATGCCGACAAGCTGTCGATTGCCATGCGATCGGGTTTGAACTCCGCCACCAGTTCGCGGATCATCAGAAGGTGATCCGGCAAACTCTGCGCTTCCGGATAAAGGCAGACTACCTTCAGGCGACCATCCGCCTCCATCGCTTCGAAATCGACGCCCCAGCTACGCGCGTTGCGGAAAAGCTGGCCGCGGCTCTCCTCATAGCCGACGAGCAAGGCGCGTTCGCCCGCAGCCACTCCGCCCGCTAGAAAGTTGGTGACAAGTAGAGTCTTTCCGGTGCCTGTGGCTCCACTGACAAGGGTTACGCTGTCGCGAAAGAACCCGCCGCTGCACATTTTGTCGAGTTCGGAATTACCACTGGTGACCCGTTTCGTGCTTGATTGCTGCTCCAGGCGCAACGATGACAGAGGCACAGCTACGATGCCCTGTTCGGCGACCAGCGTTATGGGCACTTCGCCCTCAACGTGACGGCTGCCGCGCATTTTCAGGACTTCTATGGTCCGCCGACGGCGCTCGCGATCAAGGGCATTGCGAAGGATCACGACATTGTCTGCGACGAACTCCTCTATTCGGTGACGGGAGATTTCACCATATTCACTGTTGCGTTCCGCGGTCATAAGGACCGTCAGCCCTTCTTTCTTCAGCGCGGTCGCAATACGTAGAAGTTCGCGGCGCACTGCCGTCTGCTCGGCTACGAAATGATCGAAAAGTTGGGTAACCGAATCGAGCACGATGCGCTTTGCCCCGGCGCTTCGGCTCGCGTGCAGAATGCGGGTCAGAAGACCGGCGAGGTCGAAATCGCCCACAACCACCTGGTCCTGATCGCGCGGGCTCGCATCGACGAAAACAAGCTTGTCCGCCGCTCGCCAGCCGCGGATGTCCCAGCCGAAGCTCGCCATGTTTACCTCGATCTCGGTTGGCGACTCCTCGAAAGTGACGAAGACACCGGCCTCATTGAGACCGGTGATGCCATGCGCCAGGAACTGCGTGGCGAATACGGTCTTGCCGCTACCGGGCGTGCCGCCCACGATGGTGGTGCGTCCGCGCGGCAAGCCACCCATCACCAAGTCGTCAAAAGCCTCGATCCCTGTATTGACGCGTTCAAGAACCGGGTCGATAGAGATCTCATCCGTCGCGGTCATGAATATCATCCTTCTTGCGAAAACCGAAATAGTCCAGAACCTGAGCGATATTGCTGATGTCGCCCACCAGACGGCGCGGGGGATCGGCGGATTCGTCGGAGAGCGTCGGCGTTGCTAGTATCCCTGCTCGCTCCGCCTCATGAGGATGTTCCAGGATATCGAAGATCTGGATTTCAATGGATGCGCTCATCTCCTCGATTATCTTCAGGCGGCTTTCCAGTGCCCGACGAGCACCGGGCGTGTCTCCGGCGATGTAGAGCCGGAGAAGGGGATGGGCCCCTGAAGCGGGCGGTTGTTCCGGGTTCATATCTCACGCTGGTTGCACGGGTTCAGTATCGACGTGCTCTACGCGACACGCCAGCAATTCAACCGCAGGGCTTTGTTGTCCGCCTTGGGCGATCTTCTAGCATTTCGCCTGGAGCCGACGCGCCACAGCTCGCGCTCGATGGGGCCTGGATCAGCACCCCTGTCACTTCTTAGACATTCGCGCTTTGCGCGTCTGCGCACTAGTGGACATTTCTCCGGTTATTGGGATATGGGCCGCAAGCGATCGTTCGGAGGAGTGTAAATGGAAGCCCGCGCCCACATAGACTCCGGCATGATCGGCAACAATCTTCTGCGGGCACTCACCGCGGCAGATTGGGCAATCCTCGAGCCTTGGCTGGATGAGTGGTCGGCCCCCACCGGAACACTGCTTTATGAACCTGGCGACACGGTTCGCCATGCATACTTCCCGAGAGGTCCCAGCCTGATTTCCTATCTCGTCGTGCTGAGCGACGGGCGTGCGATCGAGACGGCTCTGGTCGGACGAGAAGGGGCAATTGGCGGAGTTGTCAGCCAAGGCAGGCTCCCAGCTTACGCTCGCGCTGAAGTACAATTGGGAGGTTCGTTCTTCCGCATCGACCTGCTTAACCTTGAAGAGGCGAAGTCCAGGTCGTCGACGCTACGGAATCTGTTCGCGCGGTACGCGGACTGCCTGATGGCGCAGATGTTCCAGTCCGTCGCCTGCAATGCCGCGCATTCGATCGAGCAACGGACAGCGAAATGGCTGCTGGCCGCCATTGATCGGACGGGCACTCCCGATCTGGCGCTGACACAAGAACAGCTCGCCGTAATGCTCGGAGTCGGCCGGAGCTATTTGAGCCGCGTCATACGCGATCTGAAAGAACACGGTCTCATTGAGACCCATCGTGCCCGGATCGTCGTTCGCAAGGTCGACGGCCTGCGGTGGCTTGCTTGCGAGTGCAATGCGGCGGTCAGTCATCACTTCGACGAAGTATTGAAGGGCGTCTATCCCCTGCCGACCAACGCCTCGTCTGGCCGATAGCACAAACGGCTCGCCATATATGTCCTTAAGGTGAGTCCCTGGACGCCGAGGCTTGGACTACTATCTCGGCAAGCCGGCGCCGATCCAGGCATTCGACGAATTGACCGGGTCGGCTCAGGCCGCCGCGGATGGGCTGGGCGGAACCGTTGCGTGGTCAAGCCGCGCTTGCGCCCAGCCTTGTCCCAGCCTCTTCAAGACCCGAGCGCGGCCTCGACAAGCCGCTTGGCGTCCGGCCCCGACCACTCGGCCGGGCCGTTCATATGGGCGATCAGGCAGCCTTCGCCGTCGATCAGCATGGTGACGGGCAGGCCGAGCGCCAGGCCGCGCGTCTTGAGCTCGTTGAACAGCGCCATCGTCGAATCCCTGTAATAGCCGAGCGCCTCGACGCCGGTGTCCTTGAGGAACTTCTTCGGCTTCACGTCGTCGCCGGCATCGACATTGACGGCGACGACCTGGAACGCATCGCTGCCTTTCTCCTTCTGCAAGGCGTCCAGCGCCGGCATTTCGGCGCGGCATGGCGCGCACCATGTCGCCCACAGATTGAGCAGCACCGTCTTGCCGGCATGGTCGGCGATGGTCATCGGCTTGCCGTCCGGGCCGTTGAAGGCGAGGCTCTTCATCGATTGCGGCGGATCGGCTGGCAAGAGCGCCGCGACCTCGCCGGTGGCGGCTGCGGCGATCTTCTTGGCGCGTTCGCTCTTGGCGGCGCAGGCGACATCGTCCTTGCTGTCGCCGACGGCGACTTGCGACGCGGCGTTGTTGCCAGACCGGCTCTCGCTGACATATACCGCGACCGCGCCGGCCAGCGCTCCCGCCACCAGGGCGGCGAGGATCAGGCGCGGGGCCGGGAAAAATCTGTTTCCGTCTGCCATGTTCTCAAAACTGCTCCGAGCACGGGTTTTATAGCCATGAGCGACAAGAAGACCAGCAACCAGATGTGGGGCGGACGATTTGCCTCGGGTCCGGCCGCGATCATGGAAGCAATCAACGCGTCGATCTCGTTCGACCGCAAACTCTATGCGCAGGACATCAGAGGTTCGATCGCCCATAGCGCGATGCTGGCGCAAACGGGCATTATTTCGGCGGCCGATCAAGAGAAAATCGCTCACGGCCTGAACACGATCCTGAAAGAGATCGAGGCGGGCACGTTTGAATTCTCGACAAGGCTGGAAGACATCCACATGAACGTCGAGGCCCGCCTCGCCGAGCTGGTCGGTCCGGCCGCCGGCCGGCTGCACACGGCCCGCTCTCGCAACGACCAGGTTGCAGTGGACCTCCGGCTCTGGGTCAAGGACGAGTGCTTTCGCGTCGCCGAGGCCTTGAAGGGCCTGGTCGGTGCGTTGCTGGAGCGGGCCGAGCAGCATGCCGCGACGGTGATGCCGGGCTTCACCCATATGCAGGCGGCGCAGCCGGTGACATTCGGCCACCACTGCATGGCCTATGTCGAGATGTTTTCGCGCGACCTGTCGCGGGTGCGCGACGCCATCGAACGCATGGACGAAAGCCCGCTGGGTGCGGCCGCCCTTGCCGGCACCAGCTTTCCGATCGACCGCCACCGGACCGCCACGGCGCTCGGCTTCCGCGAGCCGATGCGCAATTCGCTGGACAGCGTCTCGGACCGCGATTTCGCGCTGGAATTCCTGGGACTGGCGGCCATATGCGCCACGCATCTGTCGCGGCTGGCGGAAGAAATCATCATCTGGTCAACGCCGCAATTCGGCTTCATCAGGCTGTCGGACAGCTTCTCCACCGGCTCCTCGATCATGCCGCAGAAGAAGAACCCCGACGCCGCCGAACTGGTGCGCGGCAAGACCGGGCGCGTCACCGGCCATCTGGTCGGCCTGCTGACGGTGATGAAGGGCATGCCTTTGACCTATGGCAAGGACATGCAGGAAGACAAGGAATCGGTGTTCGATGCCGCCGAGACGCTCGACCTGATGCTGGCGGCGATGACCGGCATGGTCTCCGATATGACGGTGAACGCGGCGGCGATGAAGAAGGCTGCCGGCTCCGGCCACGCAACCGCGACCGACCTTGCCGACTGGCTGGTGCGCACGCTCGGCCTGCCGTTCCGGGAAGCGCATCATGTCACGGGACGGGCGGTGGCGCTGGCCGAAGAGAAGAAGCTGAGCCTGGAGAAGCTTGCGCTGGAAGACTTGCAGTCGATCCACCCCGGCATCACGAAGGACATCTTTTCGGTGCTGGCCGTGCAGAACTCGGTGAAGAGCCGCACCTCCTTCGGCGGCACCGCACCGTCGGAAGTCAGGAAGCAGATCCGCTACTGGAAAAAGCGGCTGGCCAAGGCGTGATGCCGGACATTGCGGCCAGCCATATCCCGGATATTGCAACCGCCAATATCCAGGATATTGCAACGGCAATATCCGGGGTGCAATGCGCCGAGAACTCGGCTAAAAGCAGCGGCGGAAAAAAGTTTCGGACGGATGGATCGATGACCGGAAGCAGGATTTTGGTGACACTGACGCTGCTTGCGGCGCTTGCCGCCGTTACGGCTTGCGGCAGAAGGTCCGGTCTCGACACGCCTTACGAGGCGGCCGTGCAGGCACGCAAGGACGCCGAGAAGGCCCACCAGCCTGTGCCGCCGGAACCGGAAAAACCGGTCGCGGACAAGAAGTTCATTCTCGACCCGCTGCTCTAGAGCCGGTCAGAGCGGTTTAGAGTGCTAAACCCGCTCCTACCCTGCTCCAACTTTTCGGAACCACTCTCGTGAACCATTTCGACTACCGCGACGGCGTGCTTCATGCCGAGGACGTGGCGACATCGGACATCGCCGCAACCGTCGGCACGCCATTCTACTGCTATTCGACGGCCACGCTGACCAGGCACTACCACGTCTTCGTCCAGGCATTTGCCGGGCTCGATGCACTGGTCTGCTACGCCATGAAAGCGAATTCCAATCAGGCGGTGCTCAAAACCCTGGCCAGGCTCGGCGCCGGAGCCGACGTGGTGTCGGAAGGCGAGTTGCGGCGCGCGCTGGCAGCCGGCATCCCGGCCAGCAAGATCCTGTTCTCCGGCGTCGGCAAGACCGCGCGTGAGATGGACTTTGCGCTGGCAGCCGGCATCCTGTGCTTCAACGTCGAATCCGAGCCCGAACTCGAACTGCTCTCGTCGCGCGCCGTTGCCCTGGGCAAGGTGGCGCCGGTCTCGCTGCGCATCAATCCGGATGTCGACGCCAGGACGCACAAGAAGATCTCGACAGGCAAAGCCGAGAACAAGTTCGGCATCCCATGGCAGAAGGCGCGTCAGGTCTATGCGCGCGCGGCTGAATTGCCGGGCATCAAGGTCACCGGCATCGACACCCATATCGGCAGCCAGATCACCGAGCTGCAACCCTTCGACGATGCCTTCGCGCTTTTGGTGGAACTGGTCGGCGCGCTGCGCGCCGACGGCCATGCCATCGAGCATGTCGATCTCGGCGGCGGTCTCGGCATTCCCTACCGCGTCGACAACAACCCGCCACCGCTCCCCGACGCCTACGCGCAGATCGTCCGCAAGCACGTCACCAAGCTTGGCTTGAAGGTGATGTTCGAGCCGGGCCGGCTGATCGTTGGCAATGCCGGTATCCTCGTCTCGCAAGTGATCTTCGCCAAAGAAGGCGATGCCAAGAATTTCCTCGTCGTCGACGCCGCCATGAACGACCTGATCCGGCCGACGCTCTACGACGCTTTCCACGACATAAGACCGGTGGTGCTGCCCCCCGCCGACGCGCCGCGCATCACGGTCGATATCGTCGGCCCGGTCTGCGAGACCGGCGACTATCTCGGCCTCGACCGCGACCTGCCAAAGCTCAAGTCCGGCGACCTGATCGCCATCGCCACCGCCGGCGCCTATGGCGCGGTGCAGGCGGGCACCTACAACACCCGCCTGCTGGTGCCGGAAGTGCTGGTCGACGGCGATCGTTTCCACGTCGTGCGCCCGCGCCAGACCTATGACGAACTGATCGGCCTGGATTCGATCCCCGACTGGCTTGCATACTAGCTATAGCCGGTTCTGGATGAGCGCTCTTGTCTCGGCGATCCTGTCCTCGTCGCGGCGATAGAATGTCCATTGCTTGATGCGCTTGGCCCGTAACAGCCCTGCCTGCGTGAGCACACGCATGTGCTCGCTGAGCGTCGCCTGGGTAATGCCGAGCTTTTCGGCGATCAGCAGCGCACAGACGCCGTCCTCGACCAGATCGCCATCCGCCTGGGCCGGGAAATGCGCGCGCGGATCCTTCAGCCAGTCGAGGATCCGCAGCCTTCGTTCGTTGGCAATCGCCTTGAACACGTCAACCTCTTGCATTTAGGCATTTTGCCAAGTTACTAATTGCTGTCAATCCCAAGGAGATGGCCATGACCAACGGCAACACCATAACGCGCGAACGCATCGCGATGATGGAACCGCGCATCCGTCGCTATGTGCGCCACACGCCGGTGCTGCGCGTCGACATGGCCGACTTCGACCGCCCGCCGCTGGCGGTCGATCTCAAACTCGAATGCCTGCAGCATTCCGGTTCGTTCAAGGCGCGCGGCGCGTTCACCAATCTTCTCGAGCGGCAGGTCCCCGGGGCCGGTGTCGTCGCCGCCTCGGGCGGCAATCATGGAGCGGCGGTGGCGTATGCCGCCATGCGTCTCGGCCACAGGGCGACCATCTTCGTTCCGGAGGTGAGCCCGCCGGCCAAGCTGGAGCGCATTCGCAGCTACGGCGCCGAGCTGGTCGTCGGCGGCGCCCGCTATGCCGAGGCGCTGGCCGCCAGCGAACGTTTCGCCGAGCAAACCGGCGCCTTGCAGATCCACGCTTTCAACCAGGAGGAAACGCTTATCGGGCAAGGCACGCTCGGGCTGGAAATCGAGAACGACCTGCCTCAGATCGACACTTTGCTGGTCGCCGTCGGCGGCGGCGGCCTGATCGGCGGCATCGCCGCCTGGTTCGCCGGCCGTATCCGCATCGTCGCCGTCGAACCGGAGGGCGCGCCGACACTCTATCGCGCCCTCGAGGCCGGCCATCCGGTCGATGCGCCGGCCGAGGGCATCGCCGCCGATTCCCTGGCGCCCAGACGTGTCGGCGAGATGATGTTCCCGATCGCCGAGGCCTTCGTGGAACGCTCCATCCTGGTCAGCGACGACGACATCGTCGCCGCCCAGAAGGCGCTGTGGGACCGGGTGCGGATCATCTCGGAACCCGGTGGCGCCGCGGCGTTCGGCGCCATCCTGTCCGGCCGCTATGCGCCGGCACCCGGCGAACGGGTCGCCGTCCTGGTCTGCGGCGCGAACGCAAACCCGGCGAAATTCTGATCGCCGCGCCTTTCTCTCCTTCACGTTTTTCAGGAACTGCCTCGCCTTCGCCGCGTTTGCTGGGTATTCTTCGAGTCGTGAGGTTCGGGCCATCCCGCCCGCTCCCGTGGAAGGGCCGATGACGGAACGACCGATCTTCAGCAGCGATCGCGGTCTCGCCGGGCGCCTGGCGCTCAGCCGGCTGGCGACGCGGGTGTCGATGATGGTCGAACGGGGCTGGCCGCTCCTGCTGCCGCTTCTCGTCGTCGCCAGCCTGTTTCTCAGCATTTCCTGGCTAGGGCTTTTCCCGCGTCTGCCCGATGCCGCGCGCATCGGGCTGGTCGCCGCCTTCGGCGTCGCGACACTGGCCGCGCTCTACCCGCTACGCTTTTTCCGCATGCCGGGCGGCGCCGAGATCGACCGCCGCATCGAGGCGGCCAACCATTTGCTGCACCACCCCGTCCAGACCCAGACGGACCGGCCGAGTGGTCGCGAAAGCAGCTTCTCGCAGGCGCTGTGGCGCGAGCACCAGAAGCGCATGGCCGACAGGCTCGACAGCCTCGGCGCCGACGTGCCGCGCACGCGCGTGCCGGAACGCGATCCCTGGGGGTTGCGTGCCGTGGCGGCGCTTCTGCTCGTCACCGCCTTCGCTTTTTCCTTCGGACCGACCGGTGGCCGGATAGCCGACGCGTTCCGCGCCCAGGACGCGCATGACGCCGTGCCGCCGCGCATCGATGCATGGGTGACGCCGCCCGTTTATACCGGCAAGCCGCCGATCTTCCTTACGGCAGACGCCAACCAGGCGGCGCCGGCTTTCCACGTTCCCGAAGGCAGCGATGTTTCGCTGCGCGTCACCGGCGGCTCGGGCGAGGAGACGCTTGCCTATGCCGACAAGAACGGCAATGCCCGCGCCATCGATCCCGCCGACCCGCAGACGGCCGCGGCCAAGCCGGCGGCAAGCCCGGCAGCGCAGTCCAAAGTACGCCAGTTCATCGGCAAGCTGACGAGCGATGGCACGCTGACGCTGAAGTCGGGCGAGGACCAACTCGGCCGTTGGGCCTTCGCGGTGATCCCGGACAAGCCGCCGCAGATCCGTTTCGTCGGCGAGCCGAAGCGCGCTGTCAACGGCGCTTTCGAGCTCAACTACCAGATCGACGACGATTATGGCGCCGCCAACGCCAAGGCCGTGTTCGCGCTCGCCGATCCGCAGGCGCCCGATGCGCGTCCGCTCTACGGTCCGCCTGACATGCCGCTGACGCTGCCGCGCCGCGGCGGCAAGGCGAATGCCGCCCGGACCTCGAAGGACCTGACCGAGCACGTCTGGGCTGGCGCCGAGATCAAGCTGACGCTGGTCGCCACCGACGATGCCGGACATACGGCGAGCAGCGAAACCAAGACGTTGGTGATGCCGGAGCGGCCGTTCTCCAATCCGCTGGCGCGGGCCGTTATCGAGCAGCGCCGCCTGCTGGCGCTCGACGCCAACGCCAAGCCGCGCGTGCTCGACCTGATGGATGCGATCACGCTGCGGCCCGAGGACACGTTCGACAACATGTCCCACTACCTCGCCATCATGAGCGCGCGCAGCCGGTTGAAGATGGCCGACAGCGACGACCAGTTGCGCAACGAGGTCTCCTATCTCTGGGAAATCGCGCTCGGCATCGAGGAGGGCAATCTCTCGGCTGCCGAGAAGCGGCTGCGCCAGGCGCAGCAGGCGTTGCAGGATGCTATCAAGAACGGCGCCAGCGACGCGGAGATCGAAAAGGCGATGAAGGAACTGCGCGAGGCGATGAACCAGTTCCTGCAGGAATTCGCCGAGCGCGCCAAGCAGAATCCCAACGCCCCGCAGATGCAGCAGAACGGCCAGGAACTACGCCAGAGCGACATCGACCGCATGATGGACCAGATCGAGAACCTGGCGAAGTCCGGCGATCGCGACAAGGCGCAGCAATTGCTGTCGCAGCTGCAGGACATGATGAACAACCTCCAGGCCGGCCGCCAGCAGCAGGGTGGCCAGCAGGACAGCCAGATGCGCCAGCAGATGGACAAGCTCGGCGACATCCTGCGGCGCCAGCAGGAGATGATGAACGACACCTTCCGCATGGACCAGATGCAACGCGGCGAGCGCCAGCGCGGCCAGAACCGCGATGAACAGCTCGGCGAAGGCGGCGGCGAGGATCAGGACAGACCGGGCGCAGGCGAGAACCGCGATCCGCTCGCCGGGCAAAAGCCGATGACGCCGCAGGAATTCGCCGATGCGCTGAAGCAGTTGCAGGAAGGCCAAGGCCAGCTGAAGAACGACCTTGAGCAGTTGAAGAAGGGGCTCGAGGGCATGGGCATGGAGCCCAATGAAGGCTTTGGCGAGGCCGGCAAATCAATGGGCAATGCCGAGCAGGCCCTGGGCGATGGTGAAGGTGATCAGGCCGTTGGCCACCAGGGGCGCGCGCTGGAGGCGCTGCGCAAGGGCGCCAAGGACATGATGAAGCAGATGCAGGCGATGCAGGGCGACGAAGGCGGCAGCCAGGAAGGCGGTCGCCAGCAGAACGCCGATCGCGATCCGCTCGGCCGGCCGCGTGCCAGCCAGGGTCCCGATTTCGGCGATTCGGTGAAGGTGCCGGACGAGATCGACGTGCAGCGCGCCCGCCAGATCCTGGAAGCGATCCGCAAGCGGCTCGGCAATGCGCTCAGCCCCGATATCGAGCGCAGCTATCTGGAACGGCTGCTGGAACTGAAATAGGGATCGCCGCCGCGGCATCCGCTGGGAGCGGCTGCAACATCATGCCCAAACTCGGCACAGTGACGCCCATCCTGCGCATCTTCGACATTGCCAAGGCCCACGAGTTTTACGTCGGCTTCCTCGGCTTCCAGGTGCTGTGGGAGCACCGCTTTGACGACAACGCGCCGCTTTACATGGCGGTCGGCCGTGACGGCTGCATCCTGCATCTGAGCGAACACCATGGCGACGGCGCGCCCGGCATCGCCATGCGCATCAAGGTCGAGGACATCGCCGCCCTGCATCGCGAACTGATCGGCAGAGCATACCGTTTCGCCAGGCCGGGCCTGGAAAAGACGCCGTGGAAGACCCGCGAGGTGTCGGTTGCCGATCCGTTCGGCAACCGGCTGCATTTCTACGAGGATGCGGCCGGCTGAGTCTGCCTGTTGACGAACGCCTCGCGGATCGCCTCTTGCATGCCGTCGATCGCCTCGCCCGACGCATTCGGGTTGCGATGCATCACCACATTCGAGGAATCGATGTCGCCGAAACCGTCGGCGGACGTCAACTCGCGGCAGCCGTCCGGAATGTTGCTGCGCGAAATCGGTGCGATCGCCAGTCCCGAGGTGACGGCAAGCTTCAGGCCGCCGGTCGTGTCGCTGGTGTAGGCGACACGATAGCCGAGCCCGCGCTGCTCGAGCGATTTGATGGCGAAATCCTTGCACCAGCCGGCCCGGTTATAGAGAGCGATCGGCACCGGACGCTCCTCATGCATGTTATGCAGGATCGATGTCACCCACACCGTCGGATCATGCATCAGCACTTCGCCGCCTGAAGGATCCTGCCATTCGAACACCACGCAAAGATCGAGTTCGCCGGCGGCAAGCGCCGCTATCTGCGCCCCCGAATGGGCATAGCGCACGGTGACCTCGACCTTGGTGTGCCGCTTCGAGAACGCGCCGAGCGCGCGCGACAGGATGGCATGGCCGTATTCTTCCGGAATGCCGATCCGCACCGGCCCGCCGAGCGGCGCCGCCGCCATCGACGCTGCCGTCTCGTCGAGCAGCGAGACGATGCGGCGGGCATTGACAATCAGCTCGCCGCCGCGCCGCGTCAGCGCCACGCCGCGCGACCCGCGCTCGAACAGGCTGTCGCCGATGACGCTTTCGAGCTTCTTCATCTGCATCGAAACCGCCGATTGGGTGCGACCGGCCTGCTCAGCCGCCTTGGTGAAATTGCCCGCTTCGACAATGGCCACGAAGGTGCGCAGGAGATCGCTGTCGAGGGTGGGCCGCATCCCGTCCGCCATAAGGAATTTTGATTGCTGGTATCATTCCAATTCGTTTGCAACATGTCAAACACGGGATGATAGTTGCTTCACCCATTGGATATGTGGCTGAGGATTCGGCCACGGACCAATCAAGAGTCCTCACTCATGCCCGCTGCCCGAAACGGTGGCGGGTTCTTTTTAGCTTGCTGCAAGCTTGCTTGCGTCCTGGTACGGGAGCTTGGGATCCTCATGCGCAATCGGATGGTGCTCGGCATGCTGAGCCTGTGCCTGGGCGTGTTGGTCTTCTCGTTGCAGGACCCGCTGGTCAAGGCGGTGTCGGGCGGCTACCCCGTGACCGAGGTGATGGCCATCCGCGCGGTCGTCGCCCTGCCGATCCTGATCGTGCTCGTCCATGCCGATGTCGGGCTGCGTGCGATCCTGTCGCGACGGTTCGGCATGCTGACCATGCGCGCCTTCATCCAGTTCACCTCCTACACCATGTACTACCTCGCCATCGCCGCCTTGCCCCTGGCCGATGCCGTGGCGCTCTATTTCATGGCCCCGCTCTGCATCATGGTGCTGGCGGGGCCCTATCTTGGCGAACGGGTCTCCTGGCAGACGCTGGCGACCGTGTTGATCGGGCTGCTTGGCGTCGTCGTGATGCTGCGCCCGGGTGCGGGACTGTTCGACTGGGCGGCGCTGCTGTCGCTGGGCTCCGCGGTGCTCTACGGCTTCTCGCAACTGATGGCGCGTAAGATCGGCGACACCGAATCTTCGACTGTGATGGCTTTCTACCAGAACGGTGCCTATCTCGCCGGCGCCGCACTGGTCGCAAGCCTGTTCTGGCTTGCCGGCATCAATCATGCCGCCCATCCCAGCCTGGAATTCCTGGTGCGGCCCTGGCTGTGGCCGACGCTGCCGGATTTCCTCAAGATGGCCGCCTGCGGCTTCGTCGCCTCCGCCGGCATGATCTTGCTGTCGCAGGCCTACCGGATGGCGCCGGCAAACCGCGTCGCCACCTTCGAATACACCGGCATCCTGTGGTCGCCGCTGTGGGGTTTTCTGTTCTTCGCCGAAGTGCCGCGGTCGACGACCGTGATCGGCGCCGCCCTTATCATCGGCGCCGGCCTGCTTGCGCTCAACACCGGACGGCGCAAGCTCCCCGTACTCGTCGCTGCCGATCCCGCCTGATCAGGCGAAAATGCTCAGCGCCCGTTCGACGCGTGAACGGATTTCGGCCAGCGTGAACGGCTTCTGCACGACGTCGAGGATGATGCCGTTCAGTTCCTCGGCGCGCTCGCGCTGATCGGCATAGCCGGTCATCAGCAGGATCTTCATCGACGGGAAAAATGCCGAAGCTGCAATCGCCATCTCGATGCCGTCCATCTCGGGCATGCGGATGTCGGAGACGACGAGATCATAGGCGCCCTTCGCGGCGCGTATCAGCGCCAGTCCTTGCGCGCCGTCGGCGGCGATGTCGATTGCGTGTCCGGCGCGTTCGAGCGCCCGGGCTGCGAGGGTGCGGACGGACTCATCGTCCTCAACGATCAGAAGCTTTGCCATGGCCGGCATGTTTGGCGAGCAAACGTTGACTTTTTCTGAAAGGCCCGGCGCTTCGGCATGGGTTATTTTCTTCAGGCCGTTAAGGCCTTTTCAGTATTTGCCGCTGCCTCACGCATCGCCTTTGACGACGCCGACGAACGGCAGTTCGCGAAAGGCGTGCGCGACATCCATGCCGTAGCCGACGACGAAATAGTCGGGGCAGTCGAAGCCGACATAATCGGCATTGAGGGTGGTCTGGCGACGCATGCGCTTGTCGAGCAGCACCGCGATGGCGCAGCTTCTGGCGCCGCGTGACAGCATCAGGTCGCGGGTGAAGCTCAGCGTCTTGCCCGACTCCAGAATGTCGTCGATCAGAAGCACGTCGCGGCCGGCAACCTCGTTGTCGATGTCGCGCAGCACCCTCACCTCGCCGCTTGTGGTGCCAGCGCCGTAGCTGGAGATGAAGATGAACTCGACCTCCGGCGACAGGCCGACATCATGCATGGCGCGGATAAGGTCTGCGGCGAAGATGAACGAGCCCTTCAGCACCGAGATCACCAGAAGATCGTGATAGTCGTGCCCGGCGATCTCCTTGGCGAGTTCGAGATTGCGTCGGGCGATGGCCGACGCCGAAAACAGGACCTCGATGTCCTTGCCGCGCACAACTGGCATTCTCCGTCCCTTCAAGATTTTCAAAGGCCTTCGCGCACCGGAAGCGCTGACATCAGCCGTTTGCGGGCCGGCCTCACCTGTCGCACATGCTATTCCGCGAAGGTGACCGACACCGTCCTTACGCCGTTTCTAGGCACGTCGAGCCGGCTGGCAAAGCCGAATCTTTCACTTGGCGCCAATGAGCGGCTGGATGTCCCCAAAGTATAGCGCGTTGTGCGCCCGTCATTGCCGGTGACGCGGATCTCGAGCGGCGGCAGCGTCGCCGGACTTGCACCGTCATTGGCGGCCTCGCCGTCGACGAACAGCACGGGGTTCGCCCCAGACGCGTCCACGCGGGACGTCACCCCTGAAATGCTCAACGCCGAGCCCGGTCCGCCCGCGGCGGGCGGCGCCTGGCGCACCAGTGCATGCCCGCCGGAGACCCAGAAGGAGGCAAAGGCGGCGCCGACACCGGCGATCCAGAAGATCGGACCGCCGCGCGGCGCCGGCGGCCGCACTGGCGGCGGCTCGGGCTTGCGCAGCATGTCCATGCCTTCGAGGGATGGCATGGACATCACGCGCCGCGGTGAAATGGCTTCGGCATGGGGCGCGGCCCGCGGCACCACCACATAGTCGGCATCGACGATATCCGCCGCGCCAGCGCGCAGGATACGCTCCGGCGCGGCATTTGCCGGCGGATCGGTCATGATTTCGCCGGAAACCGGGCGCGCGGTTCGATCCTCAGCCATCATGGCCCCAGCATTGCAGCACGTTCGCTTTTCGTTTCTTTTGCGTAAAGGCAAATGGTTAACGCTTCCCCACCGGAGCCCTTGTGACGAGCCGAAACAACCCGCTAATTAACCGCCGGTTAACCATGCCGGCCGATGGTCTTTTCCCAGAACAGGCCGGCTTGCCGCCGACGGATTCCGATTTCAGGTCAAATCGACCTGAAATCTGAATCCGCCTCCGAACTAGAGTGATAGAGAATGATGTCGCCCGAAAACCGCCTCACACTTTTCGGCATCACGCTCTAAGAATTTCAGGTCGCCGAAAGTGATTCGCTTCGAAAATGTCGGCCTCCGCTATGGCATGGGTCCGGAAATCCTCCGCGACATTTCCCTGCACATACCGGAGCGCTCGTTCCAGTTCCTGAGCGGGCCTTCGGGCGCCGGCAAGACGACGTTGCTGCGGCTTCTCTTCATGTCGCTGAAGCCGACGCGTGGGCTGATCACCATCTTCGGCAAGGACCGCTCGCGCATCTCGCGCGCCGAACTGCCGCATCTCAGGCGTCGCATCGGCGTGGTGTTCCAGGATTTCCGCCTGCTCGACCACATGACCACCTATGAGAATGTCGCGTTGCCCTTGCGCGTGCGCGGGCGCGAGGAAGCGAGCTACCGCACCGACGTCACCGAGCTGTTGAAATGGGTCGGGCTCGGCGAACGCATGCATGTGCTGCCGCCGGTCCTGTCGGGCGGCGAGAAGCAGCGGGCCGCGATCGCCCGCGCCCTGATCGAGCAGCCGGAGATGCTGCTGGCCGACGAGCCGACCGGCAATGTCGATCCGCCGCTGGCGCGACGCCTGCTCAGGCTCTTCATCGAACTCAACCGCCTGGGCACCGCCGTGGTGATCGCGACCCACGATCTCGGCCTGATGGAGCAGGTCGATGCGCGCCGCATGATCCTGGCCGGCGGGAGGCTTGATGTCTATGACTGAGCTTTCCGCCGAACACCTCGACGCACAGGCCGACGAAGCGGCCGCGCCAAGGCCGCGCGTCCAGCGCAAGATGGCGCCCATCGTGCCGGCGCAGAACATCGCCGGCCGCGCCCTGGTGCTGGTCATCGCCATCATGACCTTCCTGTCCTGCCTGACCTTCGGCGCGGTTACCCTGGTGCGCGACACCGCCTCGGTCTGGGAAAACCAGATCTCGCGCGAGGCGACGATCCAGATCAAGCCGGTCGACGGCCTCGACATGGAGGCAGCCCTTGCCCAGGCCTCGCAGATCGCCGGCGAATTCCCCGGCGTGAAGGCGACCAGGATCATCGACCGCGACGCCACCGCCAGATTGCTGGAGCCGTGGCTGGGTTCGGGCCTCAACATCGACGAACTGCCGGTGCCGCGGCTGATCATCGTCACCATCGACGAGAGCAACCCGCCCGATTTCGCCGCCATGCGCGCCGCGATCACGCCGAAGCTGCCGAGCGCATCGCTTGACGATCACCGCACCTGGGTGGACCGGCTGGTGGCCATGGCCCGCACCACGGTGACCATCGGTATCGCGGTGCTGGCGCTGATGCTCTCGGCGACGGTGCTGACCGTGGTGTTCGCCACGCGCGGCGCCATGGCCGGCAACGGCCACATCATCGAGGTGCTGCATTTCGTCGGCGCCGAAGCGCGTTTCATCGCCCGCGAGTTCCGTCGCCATTTCCTGATCACCGGCATGAAGGGCGCGGCCGCCGGCGGAGCCGCCGCGGTCGCCGTCTTCATCGTCTTTTCCTGGTGGTCCTCGCGCAACATGGCGACCCCGCAGGCCGACCAGGCGACTGCGCTATTCGGCAACTTCGCCATCGGCTCGGCCGGCTATCTCGGTGTCGTGCTGATGGTGCTGGTCATCGGCGCGCTGACGGCTGCAACCTCGCACGCCACCGTCGTCGCCTATCTCAGCGACATCGACGTGCGCCAGCCTGAAGCATGACGACGTCGAATAACCAGGATCGATCACGCATGAAGAACCGCCGTAACGCAAATTGCGATTTTTACCTACCAAAGGCCGCATTTCGGGATTAACCATGCCATGATGGAGGTGCGGGACTCGACCAGTACCGTTGGACCGATGCCGGCGTTGGCGGCGCGTCCGCATGGACGCGGCCGGGTTTCGGCCGTGCTGCGCGTTTCTTCTTTCGCCTTGCTTGCCCTGGTCGCCCTGTTTGCCGGCGGCTTCGGCTGGTTCGCCAACACCGTCAGCCATCTGACCACCCCTGCCAACCCTGCCAGGGCCGACGCAATCATCGTGTTGACGGGCGGCCAATCGCGCCTCGATGCGGCGATGGAACTGCTGGCGTCCGGCAAGGGCGCGCGGCTTTTGATCAGCGGTGTGCATCCCTCCGCCAGCCGACGCCAGCTTCAGGCCGCGACTGGCGGCGACATCAGGCTGTTTTCCTGCTGCGTCGACATCGACCGCGCCGCGCTCGACACGATCGGCAATGCCGAGGAAAGCGCCAAATGGGTCGAGAGCCATGCCTATGGCACGGTGATCCTCGTCACCAACAATTACCACATGCCGCGCAGCCTGCTGGAAATGGGCCGGCTGCTGCACAAGGCCAAGCTCGAACCCTATCCGGTGGTCAACAGCAATCTCGACAATGGCGGCTGGCTGACCAAGCCGCGGGCGCTGCGCGTGCTGTTCACCGAATACAATAAATATCTGCTGGCATTGGCGCGCGGCATCGTTCCGGTGAAGCCGACGCCGGACGGCATCGCGTTGGCCGAGATCGCCGCCGGCAGCTGAACCTGCTCGTCATTTGGTGACGACGGATCCCGGCGCCTGCCGCAGGCGAGCGACTTCCTGTTCGAGCCGTTCGATCCGCCTGTCGCGTTCGGCCAGCGCCGCCGCCACGTCAGCGGCCTCGAAGCGCTGCGGAATGTGCTGCGGACAATTCGCATCCCAGGTCGCCACGGTGAACAGAATGACCTGTTCGGGCCGTGCCGCATAATCCCGCGGCATCAGCCTCGCCATCAGCTCGGCGTCGCCTTCCACCACACGCGCCGTGCCCCAGATCTTGACACGCCGGCGATGGGCATAGTCGATGAGGAACAGGAAGGCCTGCGGATTGTCGGCGAGATTGCCCTGGGTGATGAACTGTCTATTGCCGGCGAAATCGGCGAAGCCGATCGTCTTTTCATCGAGCACCTTGAGGAAGCCGGCCGGCCCGCCGCGATGCTGGATATAGGGCTGGCCAACACCGTTGGCCGTCGACAGGAAGACGCTGGTCTGCATCTCGATGAAGGCCGCAAGGTCCGATGTAATCACCGACTGCCAGCCACCGCGCTCCTCGACCCGGGAATAGGCCTGGCGAGAGCCCTTGCGGGCCTGGATCGCCTTGACGGTCGGCGTGAAAGCGACGTCGCTGGTAAAAGCATGCGCGTCCATCGGTAGCCTGAGGTTAAAGCCCGAGTTCAGACAGCGACGGATGGTCGTCCGGCCGTCGACCGAGCGGCCAGTGATATTTACGGTCGGCAGCGCCGATCGGCAGGTCGTTGATGCTGGCGATGCGCAGCCGCATCAGCCCATATTCGTCGAATTCCCAGTTCTCATTGCCATAGCTGCGGAACCACGAGCCGCTGTCGTCATGCCACTCATAGGCGAAACGCACCGCGATACGGTTGCCATGGAAAGCCCAGACCTCCTTGATCAGCCGGTAGTCGAGTTCCCGGCTCCATTTGCGCGTCAGGAAAGCCTGGATGGCATCGCGGCCTTGCAGGAACTCGGCGCGATTGCGCCAGCGGCTGTCTACCGTATAGGCAAGCGCGACACGGGCTGGATCGCGCGAGTTCCAGGCATCCTCGGCCATGCGCGCCTTCTGCGCGGCGGTTTCCGCGGTGAATGGCGGCAGCGGCGGACGCTCTTGCGACATGACAATTCCTTTCTTGACCCGGGTCGTCTGCGTCACGGCCAATATGGAGGCTTCCATCAGACAGATGTAGATGCCATATTTGTAATCTATCCTTCCAATTTCCGGAAGAATCGATGGACCGGCTCGAAGCCATGTCGCTTTTTGTCGCCGCGGCGGAGGCTGGCAGCCTGTCTGCCGCCGCGCGCCGTTTTCGCATTCCGCTGGCGACGGTCAGCCGCAAGGTTTCCGACCTGGAACGGCATCTCAAGACCCGCCTTCTGAACCGCTCGACACGCCGGCTGACGCTGACCGATGCGGGCCAGGCCTATCTTGCCGCCTGCCGCCGCATCCTGGGCGAGGTCGGCGAGGCCGAGCGCATGGCGGCCGGCGAATACAGCGCCCCGACGGGCGAACTGGCCATCACCGCGCCGGTCGTCTTCGGCCGCCTGCACGTGCTGCCGGTCGTGACCGGCTTCCTCGCCGCCTATCCCGACGTGGACATCCGCCTGACGCTGGCCGACCGCATAACCCGGTTGGTCGAGGACCATTTCGACCTCGCCATCCGCATCGGCCGGCTTCCCGACTCCAGTTTTGTCGCCATGCGGATCGGTACGATCCGCCGTGTCGTTTGCGCGAGCCCCGGCTATCTGGCCGAACGCGGCGCCCCGACGGCGCTTGCGGACCTCGAGTCCCACAGCTGCATTACCTTCGAAGGGCCGGGCGCGCTCTCGACATGGAGCTTCACCGTCGGGAAGGCCGAGATGCCGATTCGGGTCCGCTCGCGGCTTCAGGTCAACACCGCCGAAGCTGCGATCGATGCCGCGCTCGCCGGCGTCGGGCTGACGAGGGTGCTGTCCTACCAGGTCGACGCGGCGGTGCGGTCAGGCGCGCTGCGCGTGCTGCTGCGGGAGTTCGAACCGGAACCCTGGCCGGTAAGCCTGGTGCACGCAGGCCACGGCTTGCTGCCGGTCAAGCTGCGCGCATTTCTTGACTTCGCCGCCCCGCGCCTGAAAGAAAGACTGGCGCGGCTGATGTAGCGCGGCTGGGCCGTGGGCGAAGCCGAAACGTCTTTCGGCGCCGTTCGGGGGCATCTTCGGCCATTTCCTTTTTGCGCCCGCTTGGTGTAACCAACGCACACCTCCTTACCGGGCCTCCCCCAATGCTCCAAGTCCGATCGCTGGCGTTCAACTTCGTCTTCTACGTCAATCTGATCGTCCAGATGATCCTCTGGACTCCCTATTATTTCCTGTCGCCGCGCCATCGCGCCTGGTTCGTGCCGAAGTTCTGGTCGCGCACCTCGATGTGGCTCTACGACAAGATCGCCGGGACCAAGAGCGACATCACCGGGGTGGAAAATCTGCCCGAAGGTTCCTTCATCCTGGCGCCCAAGCACCAGTCCTTCTGGGACGCGATCGCCTTCTTCCCCTATCTCCAGGATCCACTCTACATTCTGAAGCGCGAGCTGACCTGGATTCCGTTCTTCGGCTGGTACATCCTGAAAATGCGCATGATCCCGGTCGACCGCGGCAGCCGCTCCAAGGCGCTGAAGGCGGTGGTTGCGGCGACCAAGGAAGAAATCGCGCGCAACCCGCGGCAGCTCATCATCTATCCCGAAGGCACCCGCCGCGCGCCCGGCGACGAACCCGCCTACAAATACGGCATTGTCGAAATCTATGCGCAGCTCGGCATTCCCGTGGTGCCGGTCGCCCATGTTGCCGGCCTCTATTGGCCGCGCCGCAAGTTCCTGCGCTATCCCGGCACCATCAAGGCGCGCTTCCTGCCGCCGATCCCGCCGGGCCTGGACAAGGAGGAATTCATGCGGCGGCTGATCGGCGAAACCGAAACCGCCTGCGACCAGTTCCTCATCGACGCGTCCCGTGCACCCAATCCGCCCGCCTTGCCGCCGACGGCGGTGAAGCGGCTGCGGGAACTCGGCGCCAAAGCCTGAAGGGCGGCCTTCGGCGCGACCGATGGCGGCCCGCGCAACGTTCAAGCGAACACAGCCAGTGCGGTCGTCAGCACCAGCGTCGCGGCAAAGACCAGATTGATGATGCGCGAAGCCACCGGCCTGCGAAGAAAGCGTGCGAAAGCAGCGCCCGCAAGCAGCCACACGGCATGGATGGCGACGATCATGAATGCGAGAGCGGTCAGCTTCGGCCCGGTGCCGATGGCGCCGGCGCCCGAATCCGCGGACGCGCCGGCGAACACCGCGGCGATGGCCACATAAGCCTTCGGGTTGGCCACCGCCAGCAGGAACCCGCCGGTGAATGTCGGTCGCGCGGCCTCGCCGGCATCCGCCGCCAGGGGCGGCGCGCTGGCAATCTTGAACGCGAGATAGAGGATATAGGCAGCCGACGCCGCGACAAGCAGCGGCGCGAGCCGCGGCATCGTGGCAAGCATGGCGCTCACCCCGCTTGCCACGACCAGAAGCACGGTGATCGTGCCCAGGATGACCCCCAAGGCGTAGCTCAGGGAACGGCGCAGGCCGAACGCCGCGCCGACGGCGGTGACGCTTATCGTCGCCGGTCCCGGGCTGCCCATGACGGCCGTAGCGGCAAGCATCAGCGCAACGAGCTGACGCCACATATCCGGCTGCGAAAAAAGCGGGCCTGCCATCCGCGCCTCCTGTCTTGCCAAGCGTCAATGACGGTATGGCAAGGTCGGGGCGACCGTCTTGGACGATCGTGCGCGCTGCTGACGGCTCAGCCGCTCGCCTTGTCGAGCTCGGCCATGTCGTCGGCGCTCAGCTCCAGCGACACCGCCTTGATCAGGCTGTCCATCTGTTCAGGCTTGGTGGCGCTGGCGATAGGCGCGGTGACGCCCGGCCGGGCAATGACCCAGGCAAGCGCCACTTCCGCCTGTTTGGCCGAATGCCTGGCGGACACCGCGTCGAGTGCCGCGAGGATGCGCATACCGCGCGCATTGAGGTAATCCTTCACCCCGCCGCCGCGCGGGCTTTGACCGAGATCGGCCTCGCTGCGGTATTTGCCACTCAAGAAACCCTTGGCCAGGCTGAAATAGGTGATCACGCCGATGTCCTCCGCCATGCAGAGATCGCGCAGCGGGCCATCGAACGACGAGCGGTCGTAGAGATTGTATTCCGGCTGCAGCACTTCATAGCGCGGCAGGCTGCGCAGGCTTGCCACGTCGAGCGCGGCGCGCAACTGGCCGGCGTCGAGATTCGAGCAGCCGGCATACCGGATCTTGCCCTTGGCGAGGAGCTTTTCATAGGCGCCGAGGGTTTCCTCATAGGGCGTGGTTGGATCCGGCCAGTGCGACAGATAAAGATCGATGAACTCGGTCTGAAGCCGCTTCAGCGAAGCATCGACGGCCTTTTCGATGTAAGCGGCGGACAGGTCCTTGTGGCCCTGTCCCATGTCCGAGCCGACTTTGGTGACCACCACGACCTTATCGCGGTTGCCGCGGTCCTTCATCCATTTGCCGATGATGGTTTCCGATTCGCCGCCCTCGTGGCCGGGCACCCAGCGCGAATAGGCGTCCGCTGTGTCGACCGCGTTCAGGCCGGCGCCGACGAAGCGGTCGAGCAGGTCGAACGACGTCTTCTCGTCGGCGGTCCAGCCGAAGACATTGCCGCCCAGAACCAGCGGCGCGATGGAAAGGTCGGTGCGACCGAGACGGCGTTTCTGCAAGGCTGATCTCCGTGTTGGTGGGATTGGGCGGCTATCGCCCGTTGAGAGTCGGAGCCTAACCTAGGTCTCGCCGCATCGAGGTCAAAGACCTCGCCGGATTTTTCCGCAAGCCAGCGCTTCACAAAGGCGCGATCCGCCTGGCCACGTCTTCCAACCAGTGATCGCGGATGCCGAGCGCCCGGAGATGGTCCAGCGTGCTCGACACATAATCCTCATTATTGCCGGACTGGCCGACAGCGCCGCGCACCACATCAGCGGCGTGGGCCGCATCGAGCGCACCGGCATACTGCTCATGATTGCGGTCGACGATATAGGCCACGGCCTCGACCGTGCCGCCGCCGTCAAGGCGGACATTGAGCATGCGCTCGAGATAGACATTGGTGACCAGCTCGCGCTCACGCAGATAGGCGATGACCTCGTCCCGCAACTCGCCCGGCACCCGGAAAGCCAGCCCGACGCAGGAACCCCCGCGGTCAAGGCCGAGCACCAGCCCCGGACGTTCCCGCGTGCCGCGATGCACGAAGGAATAGACGCACAGCGCGCGACGATAGCCATGCAGGCGCGCCCGCCTTGTCTCGACATGCGCGAACCCCGGCCGCCATATCAACGAACCATAGCCAAACACCCAAAAATCGCCCATATCGCCGTGCCTGATTGCGTAAGAATGGCAACACCACACCGGAATCGGTGTTTTTTCCGTCCATCTCTGTCTACCTTTTGTCGTTGCCAGAATCGACAGCCCGCCCACAGCCCCCATGCGTGAACGAGAACCGCAGCATGACGTCCACTGACGAACGCCAGCCGAAGCATCGCCGCCGCCTGTTCTGGCTTGCAGCGTTTGTCATCGCGCTGTTCGCCATCTACAGCGGCGGCTGGTTCTATCTCGCCGACAGGGTCCGGAGCGAAGCCGACAAGGCGATCGCCACGCTCAACAAGAGTGGCATCGAGGCCGGCTGCGCCAATCTCCAGGTCAGCGGTTATCCCCTGAGCTTCGCCGTCTCCTGCGACAATCTTGCTTATGAGGACGACGCCAAGAACCTTGCCGCCTCTGCCGGCTCCTTCAACGCCGTCGCCCAGATCATCCAGCCGCTGTCGCCGGTCGCGGACCTGCGCGGTCCGCTCAGGACCTCGGTTCCGGGCATGGTGCCGCTGTGGATCGACTGGGATGATCTTAAGGCCAACGTCAAGCTCTCATGGCCGCTGCCGCGACGCATTTCGCTCACGGCCGAGGGCCTGTCCGGCCAGACCGATCCGGCCGACGACACCGATCCGGTGCAACTGTTCAGCGCCGGCAAGGCGGCGGGCCAGCTGCAGCCGAACGGCAGGGATATCGACTATATCGGCAGCTTCGGCGATCTGGAGATCGACCCCGATGCGATCGGGGGCCGCGTCCTGCCGCCGCTCGACGCCAGTGGCGAGGCGACGCTGAAGAACGGCCTGGCCCTGATCGGCACGCAACTGAAAAGCCTGCGCGGCCAGGCCGTCGAGATCCGCAGGCTGGATTTGTCGTCGGGCACGGCGCACGTCGCCGTTTCCGGGCCGCTGTCGGTCGACACCGAGGGCCTGGTCGATGCCGATCTGATGATCAGGCTGAAAGACCCGAAAGCCGTGGCCGCCATTCTCGGGGCCGCCATACCCGAACAGAAGAACCAGATCGAACAAGGCTTTGCCGCCCTGGCGCTGCTCGGCAACGAACCGTCGATGCCGCTCAAGGTGGTCAAGGGCAAGGCCTCGCTCGGCTTTATCCCGCTGGGCAAGATCAAGCCGGTCGACTAAGCATCCCCAATGGACAGACCGGCAAAACTCCTGAGCGTCGGCGCGCTGACGCTCGACACCATTCTTCGCGTCGAAGCGCTGCCCATCCATCAGGGCAAGTTCATGGCCGCCGATGGCGTCCAGATCGCTTCCGGCATGGCCACGAGTGCCGCCTGCGCCGCACGCCGGCTGGGCGCCGAAGTGTGGCTTTGGGCGAGCGCCGGCGATGATCAGGTCGGCAACCAGCTGATATCGGGCATCGAGGCGGAGGGCGTCGATTGCAGCCTCGTCCGTCGCGTCCCCGGAGCGTCCTCGGCGCTGGCCGCGATCCTTGTCGACGGCCATGGCGAACGCATCATCGTGCCTTTCTACGATCAGCGCGCTCAGGCCGATCCCGACGGCTTGCCGGTCGCCGATCTCACGGCTTTCGATGCCGTGCTGGTCGATGTGCGCTGGCCGGGTGCTGCGGCGCTGGCGCTCAGCGCTGCGCGCGCTGCCCGCCGCCCTGGGATCCTCGATGCCGACACCGCGCCATTGGCAGTGCTGGAGCGGCTGTTGCCGCTCGCCTCGCACATCGTCGCCTCCGAACCGGCGGCGCGCATCGTCTGCGGCCAGGCGCTGGACCCGCAGGCCGCATGCGCCGACCTTGCGTCGCGCACCGACGCTTTCGTCGCGGTAACCGCCGGCGGGGCTGGAACCTGGTGGCATGACAGGCAGGCCGGTTGCGTACGCCACGTCGCTGCGCCAAAGGTCAAGGTGGTGGATACGCTGGCAGCCGGCGACGTCTTTCATGGCGCATTCGCAGCCGGATTGGCGCAAGCCATGCCGATCGAGCAGGCGCTACGCTTTGCCAGCGCGGCCGCAGCGCTCAAATGCCAGCGCTTCGGCGGCAGGCTGGGCGCGCCCGATCGTGCCGAGACACTGGCGATGATGGCGGCGACCTGGCCTGAAGGAGCCTAGTTTTTCGCCGGATGCTCGACCGCCTGGCGACCGAAATCCGGCACGTCGATGTCCTGGCCGGCCTCGATGATCGAGCGTCGCACGGCGCGGGTGCGGGTGAACAGGTCGAACAGCTTGTCGCCGTCGCCCCAGCGGATCGCCCGCTGCAGAAAAGCCAGATCCTCCGAGAACCGCGCCAGCATTTCCAGGATCGCGTCCTTGTTGTGCAGGCACACGTCCCGCCACATGGTCGGATCGGAGGCGGCGAGGCGCGTGAAGTCGCGGAAACCGGAAGCGGAATATTTGATGACTTCCGTCTTGGTCACCGATTCCAGGTCATCGGCGGTGCCGACGATGTTGTAGGCGATGATGTGCGGCAAATGCGAGACGATGGCCAGCGTCATGTCGTGATGCTGCGGATCCATCGTGTCGATGTTGGCGCCACAACGGCGCCAGAATTCGGAAAGCCTTTCCAGCGCGTCCGGATCCGTGTCCGGCAGCGGGGTGAAAATGCACCAGCGGTTGTCGAACAGATCGGCGAAACCGGCATCGGGCCCAGATTTCTCCGTGCCGGCCAGCGGATGGCCGGGAATGAAATGCACCCCACCGGGTATATGCGGCTGCATCTGTGCGATCACGGAAGCCTTGGTCGAGCCGACATCGGTGACGATGGCGCCCCTCTTCAGCGCCGGCGCGATCTCTTGCGCCACCGCGCCGGACGAGCCGACCGGCACCGAGACGATAACCAGGTCGGCATCGCGGACCGCTTCCTTGGCATCTATGGCGTAGGAGGAGCCCAGCCCAAGCTCTTGCGCCCGCGCCAGCGTCGCGGCGCTGCGCGTCGAGATGGCGACATGGCCGGCCAGGCCCTCGCGGCGGATGACGCGGGCCAGCGACGAGCCAATCAGGCCGATGCCGACCAGCGCGATCTTTTCGAACATCGGTGATGCCATGGCGTTCTAGCTTTTCAGGAATGTCGTGAGTGCCGCGACAACGCCGCGATTGGCCTCTTCGGTGCCGACCGTCATACGCAGTGCGTTGGGAAAGCCATAGCCCGAAACACGCCGCAGTATGTAGCCGCGATGGGTGAGATAATCGTCCGCCGCCGCGGCCGAATGCTTGCCGTCGTCGGGAAAATGAATGAGGAGGAAATTGCCGACGCTCGGCGTCACCCGCAACCCGAGCCCGGTCATCTGTTCGCTCAGCCAGGCCAGCCAGGTCTCGTTATGCGCGACGCTACGCTCGATATGGGCGCGGTCGCGGACGGCGGCGATGCCGGCCTCGATCGCCGTCGCATTGACGTTGAAGGGACCGCGTATGCGGTTGATCGCTTCGACGATGTGCATCGGCCCATACATCCATCCGATCCGCGCCCCGCCAAGTCCGATCTTGGAGAAGGTGCGGGTCATGACCACGTTCTGAGAGCTGCCCGCGAGCTCGATGCCGGCCTCATAGTCGTTGCGCCTGACATATTCGGCATAGGCGGCATCGAGCACCAGAAGCACGTTCTTCGGCAGGCCGGCATGCAGGCGGCGCACCTCCTGGAACGGCACGTAAGTGCCGGTTGGATTGTTGGGATTGGCGAGGAACACGATCTTCGTACGTGGCGTGACAGCCGCCAGGATCGCATCGATGTCGGCGCGCTCCTGGGTCTCCTTGACCGCGACAGGCGTCGCACCCGCCGACTGGATGTAGATCTTGTAGACCATGAAGGCGTGTTCGGTGAATATGGCCTCGTCGCCGGGCGCGAGATAAGTCTGCGCCAGCAGGCCGAGGATCTCGTCGGAGCCGTTGGAACAGATGATGTTCTGTGCGTTCAGACCATGCACCTCGGCGATTGCTTCGCGCAGGCGCCGGGCGGTGCCGTCGGGATAGACGTCGAGCTTCGCGGCGACCTCGCGCGCGGCCTCGATTGCCTTCGGCGAGGGGCCGAGCGGGTTCTCGTTCGACGACAGCTTGTGGACCTTGTCCACCCCGGCGGGGGCCGAGCTCTTGCCCGGCACATAGGCCTGGATGTCCATGATGCCCGCGCGCGGGGTTGGACGTGCCTTGTCCGGGGTCTGGCTCATATCGCAAAATCCGTCGAGAACGCTTCCGTCCTGGAAGCCGCTGCGGAAATACAAGCCATGGCCGGCAATGTCGAGAGGTGGCAGTGGTGCCAGCAGGCGGCATTGACGGCGAGGCAGGTGAGTTCTAGAAGGGCAGCGACAGTTCCGTGGTGATTTGGCCGGTCGGCTTGCAGCCACGTTAAACAATTCGCTAAAGGGCCGTTTGCGCGACGTAACCGGCTTTGCGAAGGCAATGCCGGTTTTTTATTGTCCGCGGCCGGCCGGACGAACGCGTCGGCGGCGCGGAGATCGGCAGCGATTTCCGCAAGGCAAGGGTGCAGCAAGAGAGACGAGATGGCCGCTCAGCGCGCTGGCAGAACCAACAACGAGGCAGACCAACCGTCGAGTCCGGTCGTGCGCTTCGGCGCCGACAAGCCGCTCAAGCTCGACGCCGGCACGCTGCTGTCGCCGTTCCAGATCGCCTACCAGACCTACGGCACGCTGAATGACGCCCGTTCCAACGCCATTCTCGTATGCCACGCTTTGACCGGCGACCAGCATGTGGCCAGCACCAATCCAGTGACCGGCAAGCCGGGTTGGTGGGAAGTGCTGATCGGCCCCGGCAAGATCATCGACACCAACCGTTTCTTCGTCATCTGCTCAAACGTCATCGGCGGCTGCCTCGGTTCCACCGGCCCGGCATCCACCAATCCCGCCACCGGCAAGCCTTATGGGCTCGACCTTCCGGTCATCACCATCCGCGACATGGTGCGTGCCCAGCAGATGCTGATCGATCATTTCGGCATCGAAAAACTGTTTTGCGTGCTCGGCGGGTCGATGGGCGGCATGCAGGTGCTGCAATGGGCGTCGAGCTATCCGGAGCGTGTTTTCTCGGCGCTGCCGATCGCCACCGGCGCGCGGCATTCCTCGCAGAACATCGCTTTCCACGAGGTCGGCCGGCAGGCCGTGATGGCCGACCCCGAATGGCATGGCGGCAAGTATTTCGACCACGGCAAACGCCCGGAAAAGGGGCTCGCCGTGGCGCGCATGGCCGCCCACATCACCTACCTGTCGGAAGCAGCCTTGCACCGGAAGTTCGGCCGCAACCTGCAGGACCGCGAAGCGCTGACCTTCGGCTTCGACGCCGATTTCCAGATCGAGAGCTATCTGCGTCACCAGGGCATGACTTTCGTCGACCGCTTCGACGCCAATTCCTATCTCTATATGACGCGGTCCATGGACTATTTCGACCTCGCCGCCGACCACGGCGGCAGGCTGGCCGATGCTTTTGCCGGCACCAAGACCCGCTTCTGCCTGGTGTCGTTCACCTCGGATTGGCTGTTCCCGACCGAGGAGAGCCGCTCGATCGTCCATGCGCTGAATGCCGCCGGCGCGTCGGTGTCCTTCGTCGAGATCGAGACCGATCGCGGGCACGACGCCTTCCTGCTCGACGAGCCGGAACTGTTCGCCGCCATCAATGGCTTCATCGGCTCGGCCGCGCGAGCGAGAGGGCTCGGCGCATGACCCCGCAAAATTGCAGACCTGTCCATCAAGGGTCACGCACCACGACAAGGGGCAAGCCATGAGCGTCAACCGCGCCCAGCGCGTCGATCTCGAGGTGATCGCCGGTCTGATCCCGCCGCAATCGCGGGTGCTGGACGTCGGCTCCGGCGACGGCTCGCTGCTCGAGCTTTTGCAGGAAACCAAGCAGATCGACGGCCGCGGACTGGAGCTGTCGCAGCGCGGTGTCAACGAATGCGTGGCGCGCGGCCTCTCGGTCGTGCAAGGCGACGCCGACAAGGATCTCGAATTCTATCCCGACAAGGGTTTTGATTTCGTCGTCCTGTCGCAGACCTTGCAGGCGACCCGCAACCCGAAGCTCGTTCTCGACGAACTGCTCAGGATCGGCGAACACGCCATCGTGTCCTTCCCCAATTTCGGCCACTGGCGGGTGCGCCTGTCGCTGTTCGTCAAGGGCCGCATGCCGGTGACCAAGGACCTGCCCTATTCCTGGTACGACACGCCAAATATCCACTTCTGCACCATCCGCGACTTCGTCAATCTGTGCGAGGAGCTTGGCGCGACCGTGGAAAGGGCGACCGCGCTCGACGCCAACGGCCAGAAGATCGGCCTGTCGATGCCATGGTGGTTCTGGAACTTCTTCGGCCAGCAAGCGGTGTTCTTGTTGAAGCGATAAGGGCCATCCCGGAGGTGGCTATGACACCCCCTTTTCGGGCGAAGTCGAGCTGCAAGCTGATCTCTGCGACGAAGGTCATCAGCAGGTTGGAACGCATAGCCCGGCGAAGGCTCAGCGATCGAGCTCCGGGAAATAGGGATCCGACAAGAACCGTCTGTCGCGTTCGCCTTGCAGGCAGTCGATCGGAGCCTCGGCTTCGGCGGGAATGATCCTGGTCTCGTTCTGAACGCCGCTCACTTCGAGAATCAGCTTGCGCCGGATTGCCGTCGAAAATTCGGCGGCTGTATAAATCGGCAGCACGAAGGAGCCCGGCCCGCCGGTGACGCACTGGGCGTAATACCGGTCGAGGTGGCTGAAGGTGGGCGATGGATTGATCAGGATCGGCAGGCCGTTGAAGACGATGCCTCTGGCGTTTGCCGCATCCCGCGTGGCGGTGACGGGCGGCCCGATATTGTTCGGTCCGTCACCGGAAATATCGATGACGCTACGTTCGCTTTCGTAAGCGGTGCGGTCGAAGAGCCCCGCGCCGAAGGCGAGCGCGCCGGAGATCGACGTGCCGCGGAAGCTGCGGAACGGACGGGCCGCTATCTTGTCGGCAAAGGCGTTGGCGCTCTCGGCGCCTTCGATGACCTGCCAGCCGATGAGCGCGTCGTCGCGCACGGTGCCGGCCCATTCGAAATAGGTGAGCGCGATGCGACCGGCGTTCCCGGCGCGGACCGCCTTGACGAAGTCGGGATGACGCAGCGCCTCCACATAGCCGGCGCGCTGCAGGGCGAACTCCTTCTCGTCCATCGACAATGAGATGTCGACCGCCAGCACCAATTCGACGTCAACGGCCAGGCTGTCCGGCGCAGGCGCAGTCACGGCGGCCTCGGTGCAGGCCAGGCAGGCAAGCAGGCTGAGAGCATCAAGCATGGCCGGCTCAAGCTATGTTTCCGCCGCAATCTTCCCTCGCGATCACGGCGAAATAAAGCTGCCGCATGGCGTGCCGCGGGCCAGCCCGAACAGATGCCGGAAGTGCTATTTCTTGCGGCGAGGAGTGGCCGGCGGCGGCTCGATCGCGCCTGCCCTTATACGCGCGGGCTTCAGGGCCGGCACGCTGGACGCCTTTACGATGGTCAGCGCGCGCGGGAAGAACTGATTGTTGTGCTGCCCGCGGCCGATATTGAGGATCGTCGCCCCGCCCAGCCGCTTCTCCAGCGTCGACAGGACTCGCCGCAGTGTCGGTCCGTCGAAGGCATCGAGAGCCTCATCGATGATCACCCATTTCGGCTGCCGCAGCACGAGCCGGGCGAAGGCCAGCAGGCGCAGTTCGTCGTCGGCCAGTTCATGCTCCCAACGCGCGCTACGGTCGAGCGACGACGACAGGCGCTCCAGGCCGATCTCGGCCAGCACGGCCGAGATATCGGTATCGCTTGCCGGCGCAACCCCGTCCACGTGGTCGAGCACTTCGCGCAACGTGGCGGTCGCGAAGTAGGGCGTGCGCGGCACGAAGATAGGCACCTCCCCCGCCGGCATGCCGATGCGCCCGCTCCCCCACGGCCACAGGCCGGCAATGGCGCGAAAGAACAGCGTCTTGCCCGCGCCAGGCTCGCCGGTGAGCATGACGCGTTCGCCGGCGTGGATCTCGACATGCTGGTCGGCGAGCCTCGTGCAGCCCTCCGGCGAGGCCACTTCGAGTTTCTCGAAGGTCAGCTTGCCGTTTGCATTCTCGCCGAATTCGATGCGCCTTTCCTGGTCGTGCAGCACATCGGTCTCATCCAGCGCAATGCGGAAATCGGCGACGCGCATCAGCGTCGCGCGCCAATCGGCGATGCTGCCGATATTGTTGATGAACCAACGCAATGAAGAATGGACCTGATTGAAGGCGCCGACCGCCATCATCAGTCCGCCGAAGCTGATATCGCCCGCGAAATAGACCGGCGAAGCGACCAGGATGGGAGCCACCACGGTGATCCAGCCATAGGTGTCCGTCACCCAGGCGAGATTGATCTGGGCGTTATAGATGCGTCGCATGGCGCCGAGCACGGTGCCCAGGTCGGTTTCCAGCCGCCGCCTGGCATCGGGCTCGCTTCGGGCGAGCGCGATGGCATCGATGTTCTCGTTGACGCGCACCATCGAGGAACGCAGCTCCGCCTCGCGTGTGTAGCGGTCGCTGTTGAGGTGGATCAGTGGCCGTCCGACCAGCCAGCTCAGCCAGGAAGCCGTTCCGGCATAGAGGATGGCCGCCCACACCATGTAGCCCGGTATGGCGAGCGATGTCCCGCCGACATGGAAGACGAAGCCCGAGGACAGCTCCCATAACACGCCGACGAAGGAGGCGAGCAGGATTAGGGATTGCAGCAGGCCAACGCCAAGATCCGTCGACAGGTCGGAAAGATGGCTCGCGTCCTGCTGCATGCGCTGGTCGGGATTGACCCCGATGGCGCCTGCATGCGCCAGGCGAAAAGCGCGCGCCGGCCGCATCCATCCATCGATCAGATCGAGCGTCAGCGCCTCGCGCAGCTTCAGCCGGATCGTCTGATTGAGCCAGGTCTGGCCGACATTGAGCACAAGAAGCCCACCGGCAATCGCGGCAAAAATGGCGAGCTGGTGCAGGAAGGCCTGCATGTCGCGGCGTGCAAGCGCATCGTAGAAAGGCTGGTTCCAGCGGTTGAGCAGAACCTGGCCGATCGAGGTCGCGACAATGACGGCAACCATTCCGATGGAGGCCCAGCGTAGCCCTTTGCGGACCGGCGACCCGGCAAGCGCCAGCTTGATGGTTGCCACCTGATCACGCAGGCTCGAAGCTTCGACCGCAGCGATAGGCCGGGCAGAGGCATCATTGTCCGGATAATCGGCCATGAGCTGAAGTCCTTGCGTTCAAAAGCGGTGCTGAAAACCGGATGAAGTGTAGTGACGCCACTGGTCACTCAGCCAGGCTGCGAGCCCGTCAGCGACAGATAGGTCGCGAAATGCCGTCCGGCGCAAGTTTCTGGCATGATCACGAAGGTGTCATTCGCGGACCCGGCGATGTCGTGGCCCCGGTCTCTATTCGCCGGCCGAGCCGCGTTGCTGCATGCGGCGAAAGCACCGGCACGAAAACCCGTCGGGAAGCGCGCTGGGCGGCCGGCACGCCCTGATAGAGCCGCTTCTGCGCCTCGACCACGATGACGCCGGAAAAGATCGGCCACAGCCGCCGGCCGGCGCGCTCCACCATATTGTGGAAGCGCATCATGAAACGCCGCCGCGATGGCGGAAAGAACAGGGCGTCGGACCAGGCGGCGGGCGTGAAATTCGCCTCGCGCAGCAACTCGGTGAGCTGACCGCGCGAGAACGGCCTGCCATTGCCAAACGGCGTGTGCTCGAACCGCGCCCAGACGCCGCGCCGGTTGGGCACGACGATGACCACCCGGCCGGCCGGCGACAGCACGCGCCAGATCTCGTTCAGCGTTTCGCGCGGGTTTTCGACATGCTCGAGCGAATGCACGAGCAGCATGCGGTCGATGCAGGAATCGACCAGCGGCAGTTCCTCGTCGAAAACCAGAGCCGTCGCCGTCGGTCCCGCCGCCGGCCAGACCACGGCGCCCTGCGTCGCCGGCATGAAGGCGAACACCCGCTCGGCGTCGCTGCCGAACCGTTCCAGCCAAGGCAAGGTGTAGCCGAGCCCGACAAGCCGCTCATTGGGCACGGTGGCCCATATCGATGACAAGGCCATGGTGATCGAATGCTCGGCGAAGCGACCGAGCGCTGTCGAATAGAAGGAGCGGAGATCGACGATGTCGGAATGCATGTCAGGGATGTAGCCGCGATATCGGCGGGTTTCAACAAAAGGCCGCGACGTCCCGAGATCCCGGATGTCGAATGACATCCTGACATTAGTCATCTCCGGGATGACATCCGCGCGTCGGCGTCCTATGTCTGCGGCGAAAGATGGAGAGATGCGATGGCGGTCGAAATCGAACAGTTCATGTGCCGCAGCGACAATTTCGGCGTGCTGGTGCATGACCCCAAAAGCGGTCAGACCGCGCTTATCGATGCGCCGGAAGAAGCGGCGATCCTGGCTGCGGTCAAGCGCACCGGCTGGACGCCGACGATGATCCTGACCACGCATCACCATGCCGACCATGTCGAGGCCAATCTGGCGCTGAAGCAGCGCTTCAAGCTGCGCATCGTGGGTCCCGAAGCCGAAAAGGCCAAGATTCCCGGCATTGACGACACTGTCGAGGACGGTTCGATCCTGCATCTCGGCGAGGAGCGCATCGAAGTGATCGCCACCCCCGGCCACACCGCCGGCCACGTCTCCTATCACCTGCCGGCATCGAAAGTGGCGTTCACCGCCGACACGCTGTTCGCGCTCGGCTGCGGGCGGCTGTTCGAATGCAAGCCGCCGGTGATGTATGGATCCCTGAAGAAGCTCGCGGCACTGCCTGCCGCGACCGTGATCTATTGCGGGCACGAATACACGCTCGCCAACGCCCGTTTCGCGCTGAGCGTCGACCGGACCAATTCGGCATTGAAGGAACGCGCGGCAAAAATTGAAGCGCTGCGCGCCGATAACAAGCCGACGCTGCCGACCACGATCGGCGAGGAATTGTCGACCAACCCTTTCCTGCGCTGGCACGATCCGGCAATCCGCAGGCATCTCGGCATGGAGAAGGCGTCGGATGTCGAGGTTTTTGCCGAGGTCCGCAAGCGCAAGGATAATTTCTAGGCCAAGCGACACTGGTCGAAACCATGACGAGTTCCGCAGAAATCATCGCCATCCTTGGCATGAAGCCGCATCCGGAAGGCGGCTGGTACACGGAAACCTTTCGCGACGGTGGCGGCGGAGCTCGAGGCCACTCGACGGCGATCTATTTTCTGCTGGAGCAGGGCCAGGTTTCCGCCTGGCATCGCGTCAGGGATGCAGCCGAGGCTTGGCACTTCTACGCCGGCGCGCCGCTGGCGCTGTCGATATGGGAAGAAGGCGGCCCAAAGGCTAACCGGGTGATCGAGCAGGTGCTCGGCATCGAGCTTGCGGCCGGCGAGCGGCCGCAAATCGTCGTGCCGGCGGGCTGGTGGCAATCGGCGCGCAGCCTGGGCGAGTGGACCCTGGTCGGCTGCACCGTGGCGCCGGGCTTCGACTTTGCGGCGTTTGAACTGGCGGAGCCTGGTTGGCGGCCTAAACAGCTCTGACCCAGCCGGAAACCCTTAGCGCAGCAGGAAACCAAGCGTGACCACGAGCTGCGCGGCGTAGTAAAGCACCCAGACCGCCAAACGCATCCAGGCGCGATGTGGCGAAATGGCGGCCGCCAGGAAGCGTTCCGTGGCCAGCAGCGCGTCGGACGCCATGAACAGCACGGCACCGCCGATAACAGCGGCACTGCTCGTCGTCAGCGCCGAAATGCCCATGGCGAGGATGGCCGCGACATAGCCCGCGATCGGCGCTCGCAGGGCCGGGCCGACGCGGCGCCACAGCGCCGCCAGCATGAGAATAACGAATACCGCCATCGCAAGTGCGATTGCCGCGCGCCAAGGTTCGGCCCCCAGCACTCCCATTCCCCCGCCGCTGCGCAGGAACAGCACGACGTAGACGATATGCGCGGCGAGAAAGCTGCCCAGCCCGCCCAGAAACATCTTTTCGCCATCCCGCGACAGGAAGGCGTCGCCGATGGCGCTCAGCGCAAGAGCGGCGACCAGTAGCAGCGGCCCGCCCTGCATCGCCGCCAGCACGGCAAGCATGGCCACGGCGAGCGTTTTTGCCGCCGAATGGGCGAGCGTCGGCGCCATGCCTGATGTGAAGGCGTAGACAACCGCCGCCACCAGCGAAAAGATCAGCGTCGCATTGGCGTTGCCGTCGATGCCGCCCGGAAACGGCATCGTCATGCCCGGGCTCCGCCTTCGGATGCCCCGGCTCCGCCTTCGGCAGCCGCAGGCTTGCGCAGGAACAGCGATTTTGCCGCCAGGGCAGCCCCCCCGGTGATGAGCACGCAGGCCGCGACAATGCGCAGCGACGGCTCGGCGACGCCGGCCGCGATCAACACCAGCGTCGACAGGAGCGGCGCGGCATAGCTTGCCGCGCCCAGCACCTGGATGTTGCCGCGCTTGACGCCGACATCCCAGGCATAGAAGGCTGCCCCCACTGGCATCAGGCCGAGCCCGAGCACGGCAAGCCATTGCCCGGCACTCGCGGGCAGCACCGTCTCTTCCAGCGCCAGATGGCAGGCAAGCGACAACAGCGCGGTCGCCGCGCAGAACCAAGTGACGATGCTGGTCGGCACCGAGGGGAAACGCCGCGACAGGAGCGAATAGGACGACCACAGCACGGCGCAGACGGCAGCCATGGCGTAGCCGAAGGCATAGCGCGCGTCGAAGGCGAGGCCGCCGCCCTTGGTGACGATGAGCACGGTGCCGGCTAGGCCGAGCAGCGCGCCCACGATATGGTTCCAGGCCAGCCGCTCGCCCGGCATCAGCGCCGAGCCGAGCACGATCAGCAGCGGCCACAGATAGGCGATCAGGCTCGCCTCCACCGCCGGCGCGTTGCGCAGCGCAGTGAAGTAGAAGAAGTGGTAGCCGAAGAGGCCGGCAATGCCGATCACCCAGACCTGGCGCGGTATCCTCTGGCTTTTATCCGCGGCCGGCATGAAGAGACGCGCGACAAGCCCGACCCCGGTGCCGATCGAGAAGGTGATCGCCGACAAGAGGAACGGCGGCACCTTGCCGGATGCGTCCGTAAGCAACGCGAGCAGCGCCCACATGGCGACGGCCGAAAAGCCGATCAGTGTCGCGCGCCCCATTCTGTCTCCAGTGGCGCGCGTGGCGCCTTATTGTATTGCTTCGAAACGCCTGGCGCTGATGGTCAAGGTGCCGATCTGCGTCCCGACCGTCGCGCGGATCGGCGCATATACCCCGGTTTGGCCGAGCGGCGCAAATGTCACCATGATGCGGCTTTTGTTCTTGAGGTAATTGAGTGCCTTGCGGCCCTTGCGGTAGCCCGCCACCGGTTCGAAGCCCATCCGGCAGGTGACCGTGTCGCCCTTGTAGCCGGGCACCGAGATCGACCCTTTTGAAGCGTAGCTCAGCGTCAGGTTGGCGCGCATCTCGCCGTCATACAGCCTCACGGTGCGGCCGCAGACCTTGTCGAGGCTGCCGGCATGGATGACGGTTGCCGCCATCGGATCGAGCACCGATGCCAGGTCGCCGGCGCCAAGCGGCACCCAACTGTCGGGATCGCGCTTTTCCGGCGCGGGAACGACCGTCGTCGAGATGACGTTGCCATTGGCAAAACGAATGTCGATGGCGGAGGCTTTCTTGCCGGAAGTGTAGTCCGCGCGGAACGCCTGCGGCACCATCTTCTGGCCCGAAATCGTACCCTTGGACGAGATCGTGCCGCGCGTATCGTCGAACAGCTTGGCGAGACCAGCCGCGGAAACGCTGCCGTCGATCGAGTAGACGCCGTTCTCATAATGGCTTGAAAAGCTTGATTTCGCGATAGAAAGGCCGAGAAACGACACTGTGTATTCGCCCCTGAAGGACTGCGGCGAGGCGGCCGTCGCGGCCGACGGCAAGGCGACGGCCAGCGCGGCGGCAAGGGCATGGGGCAAGCGAAGCATGGCGCGATCGGATCCTTGATTTCAACCGGAGGCGGACAACTCCGGTCTGGCATGTCCCTATGGAACCGCTTATACGACGAATTCCGGCCTTAGTATGAAATGCCGCTGGGCCCAGGCTGGAGCTTGACGCATGGGCGAAATGCAACTATGGAACGCCAACTTTTTCCATAAGGCCGCTTGACCAGAACCGCGCGCCACCCGGCGTGGGCACGAAGGTTTGGCAGGTCCCCGAGAGAACTGAAGGTTAGAACCATGTCCCGCACCTGCGAACTCACTGCCAAGGCAGTCCAGACCGGCAACAATGTGAGCCACGCCAACAACAAGACCAAGCGTCGCTTCCTGCCGAACCTCGTCAATGTGACGCTGATTTCGGAAGCGCTGAACCAGAATGTGCGCCTGCGCATTTCCGCCAACGCGCTGCGTTCGGTCGAGCATCGCGGCGGTCTCGACGCCTTCCTGGCCAAGGCTGACGTCAAGGAGCTGTCGCAGCGCGCGCGCCTCTTGAAGAAGCAGATCGCCAAGAAGCTCGCCGAGCAGGCTGCCGCGTAAACTGCCTTCAGGCGGGGGACAACCGCCCTGGCCAACCTCTTGTTGGCCTTGGACATCGGGTCGCCGTCCGCAAGGCGGTTTCGGAAATCCGATGCTCGAACAAAGCGAGCGCGATCCGGTTTCGGCATGACGCTCCGCTGGTTCCATTACCCAGGATAAAAAAATGACTTCCTTCTCGCGATACCTGCCCTTCGTGGCCGCCATGGCGCTTGTCGTCGTGGCATCGAATATCCTCGTGCAGTTCCCGATGCAGGGTCGGATCGGCGGCTTGTCGCTGGCCGACCTGCTCACCTGGGGCGCGTTCACCTACCCGTTCTCCTTTCTGGTCACGGACCTTGCCAACCGCCGCTACGGGCCTGCCGTGGCGCGCCGGATCGTCTTTGTCGGCTTCATGACGGCGGTGGTCTGCTCGGTCCTCGTGCCGCCCTTCCTGTTCCGCCATGGTTTCATCGAGTTCGAGACCGCCTCCGACCGGCTGGTGCGCATCGCGGCGGCGTCCGGCGCGGCCTTCCTCACCGCGCAATTGCTCGACGTGACCGTGTTCAACCGTCTGCGCCGACAGAGCTGGTGGCGCGCGCCGATCGTCGGCACGCTGGTCGGCTCGGTGTTCGACACCGTCGTGTTCTTCAGCGTCGCTTTCTCCGCGGCTTTCGCCTTCGTTGGCCCAAGCGACAGTTTTGCGCTGGAAACGGCGCCGCTGATGGGCGTGCTGCCGGTCGAGGCCATGCGTTGGGTCTCCTGGGCGCTTGGCGACCTCAGCGTGAAGCTGATCATCGCCGTCGTGGCATTGATCCCCTATCGGCTGCTCGCCGCCCGCTGGAGCCAGCCGGCTGTTGCTGCGGTCTAGGCCGTGATTCCCTGGATCCAGCTGGACTCCGCGAAAACCCCGGATGGCGCGCAGGAGCTTCGGCTCAAGCGGCGCGGTTCCGAATTCTCGATCATGCTGGGCACCAACGAGTTGATGAACAGCCGCCTCAGCGGCTCGGAAGAAGCGTTGGCCAGGCTCTCCTGTCGGAGGATCGCCGGCCGCAGACAGCCGAGAATGCTGATCGGCGGACTTGGCATGGGTTTTACGCTGCGCGCCGCTCTCGCCGAGTTGGGCGAGAATGCCGAAATCACTGTCGCGGAGTTGGTGCCGGCGGTCGTCGCGTGGGCACGAGGGCCGATGGCCGAGCTGTTTGGTGGCTGCCTCGACGATCCGCGCGTCATCGTTCGGGAGGCCGATGTCGGGCAGTTGATAAGACCCCGGCCCGCGGCCTGGGACGCCATCCTGCTAGATGTCGACAACGGCCCGGACGGCATCGTTCACAAATCCAACGACGCGCTTTACAGCCTGCAAGGCCTGGCGGCAGCGCGCATCGCACTGAAGCCCGGCGGCGTGCTTGCGGTGTGGTCGCAAGGGCCGGACAGCGGCTTCACCCGGCGGCTGAAGCAGGCAGGTTTCGCGGTCGAGGAGGTGAGCACGCGCGCCAACGGCAAGCGCGGCGCGCGCCATGTCATCTGGATCGCCACCAACGGCTCGCGACCCTGAGCGGACGCCGTCATTTGATGAGTAGTCGACCCCCACTCCGTCGAGTTGCGCTCGACGGAGTGGGGGGAAGGCGTCCGACCAAATCGAAGCCGGCGTTGAATACCTTCAACTTCAGCTTCGCAGTTGGAGCGCCAAATCAGTCCTGGTGCAAAATGAATTCCAGGTAGAGATTGCGCTGCAGGATCGAGTGGTTGTCGTCGGAGATCAGCGACACCATCAGCGCGCCGTCTTCGCGCGTCCAGACGTCGAGCCCTTCCATATTGTCGATCTGGTAGCCCATATCGGCTTCCAGCAGCACCGGACCGTCGGCGACCGCGCCCTTCTCCACGGTCTCGCCATCAATGCGCCGCAGCCGCATCTTGAGACCTCCTGCCATCGTGAAACTGCGCTCCAGCAGCAGAAGGTCGCCATCCGGCAGGAAAGCCCCATCGGTGATATCGAAATCGCCGTTGCGCTTGACGGTGAAGACGCCCTTGTGCGGACCTTCGATGATGGCGGCATAGATGTTGCCGGCCTTGTCCAAGCTCTTTTCCGACACCACGACCAGGCCGCCTTGGTGGCGGCCATTGGCATTGGCGTGGGTGACGGTCTCGAAGCCTCGGTTCCGGCGCAGCTCCCATGCCGGAACCAGGAAATCCATCTGCCTGAACGGCGCCTTCATATCGTCGGGGCCAATTTTGAACTGGGCGACGCGATGGTTGCGCTCGAAACCCACGGTGGCAATGCCGTCCTTGACGGAAAGCCCCTCGGCATCGACTTCCGATTTCTCGTCGATCGGCTGGCCCGATGCATCGACCATCTGTTCCATGCGGAAGTCCCCGATGCCTGACGGGCGCTTGTCCGCATCATGGGTCACGGTGCCGAAGAACCAGAATCCGGTATCGGCGACGCCGACGAAGTCGCGACCGCCTTTCAGGAAACGGAAGGCCGACAGCGCGCCGAAATCGCGCGACGGCGACGTCATCTCCAGCCCGCCGACGAATTCGAGCGGACCGAATTGCTTGTCGGCACGGCCTATACGGAATTCGGTGATCGGGCGGGCTAAGACCTCGACCGGTTCAACCGAGGTCGCGCCGGCCGAACTGGATGGCACCGGGGCTGCACCGGCAAACAGGGCGATGGCGGCGAAAAGTGCTTGTCGAAATCCGCCGTGCGAAAAGATCATCCGGCGCGCCGCATGCCGCCGCGCCGCGTATCGCGTGCGCTTTCCTCGGCGAACAGCGAAGCCAATTGCTCGGTCATGGCGCCGGCCAGTTCCTCGGCATCGACAATGGTGACGGCGCGCCGGTAATAGCGGGTGACGTCATGGCCGATGCCGATGGCAAGCAGCTCGACCGGCGAGCGCGTCTCGATCAGCTCGATGACGGCGCGCAGATGGCGCTCGAGATAATTGCCCGGATTGACCGACAGTGTCGAATCGTCGACCGGCGCGCCGTCGGAGATCATCATCAGGATCTTGCGCTGTTCGGGTCGGGCGATCAGCCGGTTATGCGCCCACAGCAGCGCCTCGCCGTCGATGTTTTCCTTGAGCAGGCCCTCGCGCATCATCAGTCCGAGATTGCGCCGTGCCCGCCGCCAGGGATGGTCGGCCGACTTGTAGATGATGTGGCGCAGGTCGTTCAGCCGGCCCGGATTCGGCGGCTTGCCGTCCTTCAGCCACTTCTCGCGGGCCTGCCCGCCTTTCCAGGCGCGCGTGGTGAAGCCCAAAATCTCGACCGAAACGCCGCAGCGTTCCAGCGTGCGCGCCAGAATGTCGGCGCAGGTGGCGGCCACGGTGATCGGCCGGCCGCGCATGGACCCCGAATTGTCGAGCACCAGCGTCACCACCGTGTCGCGGAATTTGGTGTCGCGCTCCTGCTTGAAGGACAGCGGCTGCATCGGATCGATGACGACGCGCACCAACCGTGCCGGGTCGAGATAGCCCTCTTCCAGGTCGAAATCCCACGACCGGTTCTGCTGCGCCATCAGGCGGCGCTGCAAACGGTTGGCCAGCCGGCCGACGACGCCGGACAGGTTGGCGAGTTGCTTGTCGAGGAAAGCGCGCAGCCGGTCGAGTTCTTCTTCCTCGCAAAGCTCCTCCGCCCCCACCGTCTCGTCGAAAGCTGACGTGAAGACCTTGTAATCGATCTCCTTCGGCAGGTTGGTGAAAGGGTTGTCATTGCGGCGCGCCTCGCCGGGCGTCTCGGCATCGGCATCGTCATCGTCGGACAAATCGTCGGCAGTGGCGTCGGAGGCTTCGGTCTCGGCCGACTGCTCGTCGTCAGCGGAAGCCTCGGCATCCTCGGACTGCGACTGTTCGGAGCCGGAATCGTCCTCGCCGCCTTCCTCGCTCTGTTCCTCGCCTTGCGGCTGGTTATCGTCATTGTCCTCTGAGTCTTCGGTCTCCTGATCGTCGCCGAGTTCCTCGGCCATTTCCATGGAGGCGAGCATATCGCGCACGACGCGGGCGAAGGCCTGCTGGTCGTCGAGCTTGGACGACAGCCCGTCGAGGTCGGCGCTGGCCTTTTCCTCTACCCAGGGGCGCCAGAGCTCGACCAGCCGCTCGCCGCTCTTGGGGATCGGCCGGCCGGTCAGCTTCTCGCGCACCATCAGCGCCAGCGCCTCCTCGATCGGGGCGTCGGCCTTGTCCTTGACGTCGACGAGATTGGCCTTGGCGTATTTGTCCTCCAGCATCGAGCCTATATTGTCGGCGACCCCTTGCATGGCGCGGCTGCCGATCGCCTCGACGCGCGCCTGCTCGACCGCGTCGTAGATGGCGCGGGCCGCCTTGCCTTCCGGCGCCAGTCTGCTGTGGATGCGCACGTCATGGCAGGCGCGCTTGAGCGCCATGGAATCGCCGAGGCCGCGGGTGATGGCTATGTCGGTCTTGGACGCCTTCTTGGGCAATTCCGGCAGCCGGGCGCGGCTGCCTGCGAGCGCCGGGCGGTCCTTGGCGAAGCCGACTTCCAGCTCCTTGTCGCCGGCGATGGCGCGCATGCAGACGGTGACGGCGCGCTTGAAGCTGTCGGCTTCAGAGCCCGTCTTCGACTTGTTGCGCGTATTGTCGCCCGGACCCGCCATCGAGGCTCTGCTTAGCCCAGCACCACATTGGCGGCGCTCTCCGGCAGATCCTCGCCGAAGGCGCGCTGGTAGAACTCGGCCACCACCGAGCGCTCCAGTTCGTCGCATTTGTTGAGGAAGGTCAGCCGGAACGCCATGCCGATATTGCCGAAGATCTCGGCATTCTCGGCCCAGGTGATGACGGTACGCGGGCTCATCACGGTCGACAGATCGCCATTGATGAAGGCCGAGCGCGTCATGTCGGCGACGCGCACCATCTTGTTGACGATGTCCTTGCCCTTGCCGTCGCGATAGTGCTTGGCCTTGGCCAGCACGATGTTCACCTCGTTGTCGTGCGGCAGGTAGTTCAGCGTGGTGACGATCGACCAGCGGTCCATCTGCGCCTGGTTGATCTGCTGGGTGCCGTGGTAGAGGCCGGTGGTGTCGCCCAACCCGACCGTGTTGGCGGTCGAGAACAGCCGGAACGCCGGATGCGGACGGATGACGCGGCTCTGGTCGAGCAGCGTCAGCCGACCAGACGATTCCAGCACGCGCTGGATGACGAACATCACGTCCGGCCGGCCGGCGTCATACTCGTCGAAGCACAGCGCCACATTGTGCTGGTAGGCCCAGGGCAGGATGCCGTCGCGGAATTCGGTGATCTGCAAGCCATCCTTGACCACGATCGCGTCCTTGCCGACGAGGTCGATACGGCTGACATGGCTGTCGAGATTGACGCGCACGCAAGGCCAGTTGAGGCGGGCCGCGACCTGCTCGATATGGGTCGATTTGCCGGTGCCGTGATAGCCCGAGACCATGACGCGCCGGTTGTAGGCGAAGCCGGCGAGGATCGCCATCGTCGTCGCCTTGTCGAAAAGATAGTCGGGATCGATGTCGGGCACATGTTCGCTGGTGACCGAATAAGCCGGCACCACCATCTTGGAGTCGAAGCCGAATTTGTCCTTCACCGACACCGTGGTGTCGGGCAGGTTGGCGATGTCGCGATCGACCTTGTTCATCTCTATCCACGTCTCCACGGGCGAAACGACTGATTTCGCCGGCAATCGATTTTCTCCGGGGGCGGTCTTAGAGCCTTTTCCACCCTTATGAAAGTTGGAAAACGACACGAACCGTTGGGTCGCTCAGCACAGACCCGCCTGCTTGAGCACGCGATAGGCCTGGAGCACATCGCGGAACCGGTCTTCCGAACCTCTGTCGCCGCCATTCGCATCCGGATGGTGACGCTTCACCAGTTCCTTATAGCGCGCCTTGATCTCCTTGCCAGTCGCCTTTGTATCAAGGCCAAGCGTTTCCAGCGCCTTGGCCTCAAGCGGCTTGGCCTTGCGCTCGCGCACCTCCCGGGGATCCTTCGGCCCCTTGAACAGGTCGAACGGGTCGCGCATGCGGTTGTAGTAGCCGGCGCGGCCGGAGCGCATCTGCGCCATATCGGGAGACGAGCGCGTCGAGGCGCCATTGACGCCCATCTTCCAGGTCGGCCGATGGCCGGTCATCGCCTCCTTCTGGAAACGGGCGACCTCGGTGTCCGGAACGCCGGAAAAATAGTTGAAGCCCTTGTTGTACTCGCGCACATGATCGAAGCAGAAGCGGAAATACTCGCCCTCCTTCATGCGCCCGACCGGAGCGCGATGGGTGCCCGCCTCCTTGCAGCCATCCCACTGGCAGATCGGCGCGTGCGACTTCAGCTCCGCGTCCTTCTCCTGGCGGATGCGGATCTTCTCGAAATATTTGGGATACGGCTTCATCTAACCCATTTATGGGGCGTTCGCAGATGCGAAACAAGAATTGACATTTTCGCGATGATCGCCCTAACCGCTGAATCGCGGCATAAAGCAGGCGAAGGACCGATTTTGTTGAAGCGCGGCATGCAACGAAGTCGGTTCGGCTTCCGCGATCCCGCTGGCGATATGTGGTGAAGGGAGACGGCAATGTCCATACAGGCAACCATGGAAGACAAGTTGAGCAAGGCATTTTCGCCGGAGCGGCTGGTCGTCATCAACGAAAGCCATCTGCACGCCGGCCATCATCATGTGGAATCCGGCCACCAGGCTACGTTCGACGGCACCGGCGAGACGCATTTCCGCGTCCGCATTGTTTCGCAGGATTTTGCCGGCATGAGCCGCATCGAGCGCCACCGCGCGGTCAACGCGCTTTTGGCCGACGAATTGAAGGCTGGCCTGCACGCGCTGGCGATCGAACCGGCGGCTCCCGGCGAAAAGACGCGCTGGTAGGCCGGTCCTCCTCGCTCCTCGCGGTGACGTTCAGAGCTCCGTTTCGATGCCGCAATCACCCAACCGCCGATTTCAGGAATGCCAGTGCCGCCCCGGTCAAGGCGTCGCCATCCTCGCCGAAATCGCGGTTGATCGACATGTGCGTATAGGCGCTGCCGTCGAACAGCGTCACCTTGGTGCCGGTGGCGCGCAAGCGCTCGGCGAACGCCTTGGAGTCCCCGTCCCGGTCCGAAGCGCCTGAGTAGGCGATGAAGGTCGGCGGGTGCTTGCGGCCATCTACATAACTGGCCGGCGACAACGCCGCCCATTGCGCGGGATCGGGGAAGGCCCGCGCATAGGCCCCCGCCATGCCGCCATTCCTGGAAAGCGCGGTGAGGTCATAGGCCCTGGTGTCGTCGAGAAGCAGCGCGGCGACACCCGGTAGACCGCCGCGCATGCCGGTCAGCGCAACGAGGTGGCAACCGGCCGAATGGCCCATGGCCACGATCCGCCTGGCATCGCCGCCATGCCGGGCAATGTTGGCGCGGACAAAGGCATAGGCCTTTTCGACATCGTCGGCCTGGGTGGCGACCTCGGCTTCGGGCAGCATGCGATAATCGATGGAGACCAGGCAGAACCCGTTGGCGAGCAGGAAGGCCGGCTTCGCATTGACCTGCGAGCGCTTGCCGGAGCGCCAGGCGCCGCCATGGACGAAGAAGACGACCGGCAATCCGCGTGCGCCATCCGGCGCATAGATATCGAGCTTGGCCGGCCCGTAATCGAAGGTTGTCGGCACGGGTTGGCGCTGGCCCCATGCGGCCGATGTGCCCAATGGCAACATCGCCGCCGCGGAGACCAGAATAAGGCTTCGTCGATCGATCATCGCAATCTCCCGATCGTTGGGCCCGATATGTAGACGAGGAATGCCCGCACGCACCACGAGCATCCCGTTAGACTTGGGAGTGCTCAACGATCTGATTCAACACCGTACCAGCCGCATCAATGCACTCGCTTTGCCGTTCGGTTCACGAAATCGATATTTGCCCTTGACGGTCTCCTCTGGCCATCACCACCTGAGATATCAGACGAGCATTGTAACTGTGTGCTGTCCAAGTTCGATGCAGATACACGCTCTCTCTCCAATGTGGAGGGAACCACAATGCATCCCGGTAGTTGAATGAGATGAGCCGGGCGGCAGCCAGAATGGCTCTGAGGGCAACCATCATGGGTGAGAACCAGTCCGACGTCTTCGATCTGTTTTCGGAGATTTATGCAAACGCGGGCCAGGAGGAAATAAGCCTCCAGCAGTATCTCCTTGCCTGCCGGGAAGACAAGTCAATGTATGCCTCGGCGCCGGAACGGATGGTCGAGGCAATCGGCGAGCCGAACCTGGTCGACACCAGCAAGGACGAGCGGCTCGGCCGCATTTTCTCCAACCGCACGGTCAAGGTGTATCCCACCTTCTCCGATTTCTACGGAATGGAGGATACGATCGAACGCATCGCCGGCTATTTCCGCTATGCGTCGCAAGGGCTCGAGGAGCGCAAGCAGATCCTCTATCTCCTCGGCCCTGTCGGCGGCGGCAAGTCCTCCCTGGCCGAACGGCTGAAGAAACTGATGGAGGAACGCCCGATCTACACGCTCAAGGCCGGCAATCAGATCAGTCCGATTTTCGAGTCGCCGCTCGGCCTGTTCCATCCCGATCGCATGGGCGATCTGCTGGAGGACAAATACGGCATAGCCCGGCGTCGCCTCAACGGCATTATCTCGCCCTGGGCGGCCAAGCGGCTTGATGAATTGTCTGGCGACATTTCCAAATTCAGCGTGGTGAAATTGATGCCCTCGCGGCTGCGCCAGATCGCTATAGCCAAGACGGAGCCTGGCGACGAGAACAATCAGGATGTCTCGGCTCTGGTCGGCAAGGTCGACATCAGGCAATTGGAGGATTTCAGCCAGTCCGATCCGGACGCTTATTCCTACAGCGGCGGGCTGAACCGGACCACGCAAGGCCTGCTCGAATTCGTCGAGATGTTCAAGGCGCCCATCAAGGTCCTGCATCCGCTGCTGACGGCGACCCAGGAAGGCAGCTATAACGGCACCGAGAATTTCGGCGCCTTCCCCTATCAGGGCATCATCGTTGCCCATTCCAACGAATCGGAGTGGCAACAGTTCAAGAACAACAAGAATAATGAGGCCTTTCTCGACCGCATCCTCGTGGTCAAGGTGCCGTATTGCCTGCGGATCACCGAAGAAAGGCATATCTACGAGAAACTGTTGCGCGAGAGCGAGCTGGCCGGCAGCCCCTGCGCACCTGAAGTGCTGGATATTCTCAGCCGGTTCACGGTCTCGACCCGTCTTGCCGAGCACGACAATTCGCCGCTCTACACCAAGATGCGCGCCTATGACGGCGAAAACCTCAAGGAGGTCGACCCCCGGGCCAAGTCGGTTCAGGAATATCGCGACGCCGCCGGCGTCGACGAGGGCATGACCGGCGTAAGCACGCGCTTCGCCTTCAAGATCCTGTCGCAGACATTCAACTACGACACCAACGAGGTCGCGGCGGATCCCGTGCACCTGATGTACATTCTGGAAGAGGCGATCAAGCGCGAGCAGTTCCCAAAGGAGACGGAAGCGAGCTATCTCGAGTTCATCAAGTCGGAACTGGCAACGCGCTATGCCGAGTTCATCGGCCACGAGATCCAGAAGGCCTATCTGGAATCGTACAGCGAGTATGGCCAGAACCTATTCGACCGCTACATCGCCTATGCCGATGCCTGGATCGAAGATCAGGACTACAAGGATCCCGATACGGGCCAGATCCTCAATCGCGAGATATTGGACAAGGAATTGTCGCAGGTCGAAAAACCGGCCGGCATCGCCAACCCCAAGGATTTCCGCAACGAAGTGGTCAAGTTCACGCTGCGTGCCCGGGCACGCAACCACGGCCGCAACCCATCATGGACAAGCTACGAAAAGCTGCGCGAGGTTATCGAGAAGCGCATGTTCGGCCAAGTCGAAGATCTTCTGCCGGTGATCAGTTTCGGCTCCAAGCAGGACAGCGTCACGGAAAAGCGGCACAATGAATTCGTGCAGCGCATGGTGCAACGCGGCTACACCGAGCGGCAGGTACGGCGGCTGGTCGACTGGTACATGCGCGTGAACAAGGCGGGCTGAGAAAAGCCCGGATGGTTCCATGCCGATCTTCATCGACCGCCGCCTCAATCCGAAGGACAAGAACCTGGGCAATCGCCAGCGCTTTCTCAGGCGCGCGCGGGAAGAACTCAAGCGGAGCATCCGTGACCAGATAAGGACGGGCCGGATCGCCGATGTGGACAGCGGGCATGCCGTGCCGATGCCTCACAGAGGCACCAGCGAACCGACCTTCAGCGATGCCAGGGACAGCGGCCGGCGCCAGCACATCCTGCCAGGAAACAGGACGTTCATTCCCGGTGACCTGGTGCCCAAACCCGGGCAGGGCGGCGCAGGCTCCTCGTCGCCGGGAAACACGGCATCCGAGGACGACTTTCGCTTCGTGCTTTCGCGCGAGGAAGTTCTCGACCTCTTTTTCGAGGATCTCGAACTGCCGGATCTGGTCAAGCTCAATCTCAAGCAGATACTCGCATTCAAGCCAAGGCGGGCAGGTTTTGCGGCAACAGGATCACCGACCAACATCAATGTCGGGCGCACGATGCGAAACAGCCACGCCCGCCGTATCGCGCTTGGGCGCCCAAAGCAGCCGGAGCTGGATGAGATCCTCCGGCAGCTCGCCAAACTGGAATCGAAGCCGCCAAATGCCGCGACCCGCGAACGCATCTTGACTTTGCGGGAGGAACTCGAGCGGCTGGAGCGCCGCCGAAAGCGCATTGCCTTTGTCGATCCCGTCGACATCCGCTTCAATCGCTTCGACCCGCAGCCGGTGCCGAATGCCAGCGCCGTCATGTTCTGCCTGATGGACGTCTCCGGGTCGATGGGCGAGCGCGAGAAGGATTTGGCCAAGCGCTTCTTCGTTCTGCTGCACCTGTTCCTGACCCGACGCTATGAGCGCACGGAGATCGTCTTCATCCGCCACACGCACGAGGCCCAGGAGGTGGACGAAGAGACATTCTTCTACTGCACGCAAAGCGGAGGCACGGTCGTTTCCACCGCGCTGGAGGAAATGCAACGCATCATAGAACAACGCTATCCGGCCACGGAGTGGAACATCTATGCCGCCCAGGCTTCGGACGGCGACAATTTCGCCACCGACTCGCAGCGCTGCATAGAACTGCTCCACGGCAAGCTCATGCGCCTGTGCCAGTATTTCGCCTATGTGGAGATCATCGACGAACGCGAAAGTCATATTTTCGGCTCGACCGAAAATGGCACCTCGCTCTGGCGCGCCTATAGCGCCGTCGAGCAAAAATGGCCGAACTTCCAGATGAGGCGCATCGCCGCTCCGGCCGATATCTACCCGGTATTTCGCCAGCTTTTCGCCAGGCAGCCGGCTATGGCCAAGAGCGCGTAAGGGGTGCCGGATGGCTGGCCAGGCCAACAAATCGGGGTTGCTTTTCTCCGGATCCGACTGGGATTTCAAAAAGCTGTCGCGGGTCTATGAGGAGATCGAGGCGATTGCGGTCGACCAGCTTCATCTCGACACCTATCCGGTGCAGATGGAGGTCATCTCTTCCGAGCAGATGCTCGACGCCTACTCGTCGGTCGGCATGCCGCTGATGTACCGGCATTGGTCGTTCGGCAAGCATTTCCTCTACAACGAGCTTCTCTATCGCAAAGGCGGTCGCGGGCTGGCCTATGAATTGGTCATCAATTCCAATCCCTGCATCGTCTACCTGATGGAGGAAAACACCATGGCGCTGCAGGCCTTGGTGACCGCCCATGCAGCACTTGGACACAATCACTTCTTCAAGAACAATTACCTTTTCCGCCAATGGACGGATGCCGGAGGAATCCTGAGCTATCTGGACTTTGCCAAGGGCTACATCGCCCGGTGCGAGGAGCGGCACGGCCTGGCTGCCGTGGAAGCCATTCTCGATTCCGCACACGCGCTGATGGAGCAAGGCGTGTTCCGGTATCACCGGCCGCCGAAACTGTCGTCGGAGCAGCAGCGCGAGGGACTTCGCGAGCGCCTCGAATACGAGGAGCGTTCCTACAATGACTTATGGCGCACCCTGCCGCCCGCGCAGGACGCCGACAACTCCGAAGCGGGCGATGAAGGCGTGTCGGAGCGGAAGAAATCGCTCAATCTGCCCGAGGAAAACCTGCTCTATTTCCTTGAGAAGAACAGCCTTGTCCTCGAACCCTGGCAGCGCGAGATCCTCAGGATCGTCCGCGTCATTGCGCAGTATTTTTACCCGCAGCGGCAAACCCAGGTGATGAACGAAGGCTGCGCCACTTTCGTGCACTACACGCTCATGAACATGCTGTTCGACCGTGGCCGGATCACCGAAGGCGCGATGCTCGAAATCCTGCGCAACCACTCGAACGTGATCTTCCAGCCATCCTTCGACGACCAGCGGTTTTCCGGCATCAACCCCTACGCGCTCGGGCTTGACATGATGCAGGACATTCAGCGCATCTCGACCGAGCCGACAGCCGAAGATCGCGACTGGTTCCCGGACATAGCCGGCCGTGGCGACTGGCTTGAGACGCTGCTCGACGCCTGGGCCAACCACCGCGACGAATCCTTCATTCGCCAGTATCTCAGCCCGACCTTGATACGAAAATGGCGGCTCTTCGTCCTGGCCGATGGAGCCGACCAACCGCACTACGAAGTCGCATCGATCCACAACGAGCGGGGCTACAACAACATACGCGCCGCGCTGGCCCACAGCTATGATGTGGGCGCGAGCCGGCCCGACATCCAGGTTGTGGACGTGGACCTGCTCGGCGACCGGCATTTGCGGCTACAGCACAAGGTGAAGAATGGGGTCGTGCTGGAGAATGACAGCCGCGACGCGACCCTTCGCCACATCCGGCATCTCTGGGGCTATGAAGTCAGCCTGGCGGCCGTCGACGCCGACACCGACGCAATGGTCGGCGAACGCTCGACCAAGGACTGTTGAGCATCAGGGATGACGCGGTTGTGCGTGTCTGCGACACGATGGACCGTTCAGCTGTCGCCTGCCGGCCTGATCCTGAGCCTGGCGACGCGGTTCTTGTCGCGTTTCATGACGATGAAACGCTTGCCGTGGAAGGTGAAGGCCTGCTTCTCCTCGGGGATCGACTGCGTCTCATGGATGACCAGGCCGGCGATGGTGGTTGCCTCCTCGTCCGGCAGGTCCCAGTCGAGCGCCCGGTTCAGGTCGCGGATCGGCACGGTTCCGTCGACGACGACGGAACCGTCCGCCTCCTGCTTGACGCCCTGTATGTCGACATCGTGCTCGTCGGCGATCTCGCCGACAATCTCCTCGATGATGTCCTCCAGCGTCACCAGCCCCTCGACCTCGCCATACTCGTCGACCACGACGGCGAAATGCGCCTTGCGGCGCAGGAAGGCGTTGAGCTGTTCCTGCAATGTCGTCGTATCGGGCACGAACCAGGGCTTTGACGCGATCTTCATCACATCGATCCTGGAGAAGTCGTTGCCGACATCGTTGAGGGCGCGCAGCAGGTCCTTGGCGTGCAGCACGCCGACAATGTTGTCGAGCGACCCCTTCCACAAAGGCATGCGGGTGTGCGGGCTCTGCAGGATCTCGCGCACCACGGCTTCCGGCGCATTGTCGGCATTGACCGAGCGCATATTGGTGCGGTGGACCATGACGTCGGAGACTTCGAGCTCCTCGAGGTCGAACAACCCGCCGATGCGGTCGCGCTCCTCGCGCACCACCTGGCCGTCGCGGCGGAAATCGTCGACGGCGCCGCGCAGCTCGTCCCCGCTCGAGCGCTGCGGCTCGATGCGCGACAGTTCATAGCCCAAAGCGGCAAGCAGGCGCGTGCGCATGGCGACGGCCAACAGGATGAGGACGGCAAGGACAGCGACGACGATCCAGCCGGCCCCGTTCATTTCGGACGGCTTCCCGTCCCGCTCGGGTGGTTCTCCCTGAGGAACGAGAGCACTTCCGAGGCCGGCACGTCCTTCGCGATGAAGGCCTCTCCGATGCCGCGCGTCAGGATGAAGGTCAGCGCGCCGCGCGACACTTTCTTGTCCTGGGTGATGAAGCCAAGCAGCGCATCGGCGTCGGGCAGTTCGCCCGGAATGTCGGCCATCCGCCACGGCAGTCCCACCGTGTTGAGATGCGCCTCGACGCGCGCCGCGGCGTCAGGACTGGCCAGGTTGAGCCGCGACGAGAAGCGATGCGCCAGCGCCATGCCGATGGCGACCCCCTCGCCATGCACGAGGCGGGCGCCGTCATATCGGGTGGCGGCCTCCAGCGCATGGCCGAAAGTGTGGCCGAGATTGAGGAGCGCGCGGTCGCCGGTCTCGAACTCGTCGCGGGCAACGACATCGGCCTTGGCGCGGCAGGCCTCGGCGATGGCCTCTACCCTCTCCGGTCCGCCGGCGAACACGCTGGCCCAGTTTTTCTCCAGCCAGGCGAAGAATTCGGGCCGGTCGATCAGCCCGTATTTGGCGAGTTCGGCGTAGCCGGCGCGAAATTCGCGGATCGGCAGCGTATCGAGCACTCCGGTATCGGCCAGCACCAGCTTCGGCTGGTGGAAGACGCCGACCAGGTTCTTGCCGCGCGCGCTGTTGATGCCGGTCTTGCCCCCGACCGAGGAATCGACCTGCGCCAGGAGCGAGGTCGGGATCTGCACGAAGTTCATGCCGCGGCGCACGATGCCGGCGGCGAAGCCGGCCAGGTCGCCGATGACGCCGCCGCCGAGGGCGATGACGACGTCGCCGCGTTCCAGCTTCGCGGCCAGGACGCCGTCCACCACCTCTTCGAGATGCGCGAAACTCTTGGTTTTCTCGCCGGGCGGCAGCGTGATCACGGCGGGCTCGATGCCGCTCTCCAGCAGACCGGCCTTCAGCGTATGGAGATGCGCCGCCGCGACGTTTTCGTCGGTCACGACTGCGGCGCGTCGGCCCGGCAGGCGGCGCGACATCTCGGCGCCGGCGCGCGACAAAAGCCCCGGCCCGATCAGGATGTCGTAAGCCCGCTCGCCGAGTCCGACCTCGACGGCAACGGCTGCATTGGCGTTCACGGTTCGACCTCGCCCGCGGGAGTGGTCTGGGCGATATCGAAATGCCGGCACAGCGCCTCCACCACCTCGGCCGCGATGACTTCCTTGCGGTCGTCGCGGGTCGGCACGGTGACGTCCGATGTCGCATAGACCGGATAGCGTTCACTCATCAGCCGCTCGAGCACGCCACGCGGATCGGGGCTCTTCAGCAGCGGCCGGTTCTGTTTCTTGGAGACCCGTTCCATCAAAAGGTCGAGTTCGGCCTTCAGCCATACCGACACGCCATGCGCCGCTATCGCCTCGCGCGTCTGCGCGTTCATGAAGGCGCCGCCGCCGGTCGACAGCACTTGCGGGCCGTTTTCCAGCACGCGCAGGATGACGCGCTGCTCCAGCGCCCGGAACTCCGTTTCGCCATAGCGTTCGAACAGTTCCGGAACGGTCATGCGCGAGACGCTTTCGATCTCCTGGTCGCTGTCGATGAAAGGCAGCGCCAGCACGGTGGCGACCTTGCGGCCGATCGCGGTCTTGCCGGCGCCCATCAGGCCGACAAAGACGATGGAGCGGCCGCCAAGCCTGCCCAGCAGCGCGGCATGGCTCCCGCCCGGAGGATTTGCTGGTAGCGCGTTCATCAGCCTCGAAGCCCTCTTTGCCGGCGTATCGACATGAAAAGCCCGGTTGCGTCAAGCGCACTGAGGCAGGCTGGCCTCCCGCGAGCGAGGAACCGGCTGCATTGGAAGTTGCCGGCGCGCTTCAGCTTCTTGCTTGAATTGGCCGGATTGGCGTCCCATAAGGGCACAGGGTTTGGAAACGCAGAACAAGAAGACGGGCGAAGATTGATGCCGACACTGTTTCGCCTTGTCGTGATAACAGCGATTCTGGCGGGCATCGCCTATGGTACGATGTTCGCGTTGGTGATGTTCGTCGAGCCGAAAAAGGCGGAAATGAGCGTGCGCATCCCTGCGGAAAAGCTGAACCCAAAGAAAAACTGAGCCCGAAGAAAAACTTCAGGAAATGAACAGCGCTGCCCGCATCGAAGCCTTTCTGGAGATGATGAGCGCCGAGCGGGGTGCCGCCGAAAACACGCTTTCCTCCTATCGCCGCGACCTCGATGACGCTTCGCAGGAAATCCCCGGCGGTCTTGCCGGCGCCGGCGCCGAAGACATCCGCGCCTATCTCGACGACATCGCCGCACGCGGCTTCGCCCCGACATCGCAGGCACGCAAATTGTCGGCGATCCGCCAGTTCTTCAAATTCCTCTACGCCGAGGGCCTGCGCCGCGACGACCCGACCGGCACGCTGGACAGCCCGAAAAAAGGCCGCCCGCTGCCGAAGACCATGAGCGAGGCCGACACCGGCCGGCTGATCGACCGCGCCGCGCAGGAGGCCGGCGATGCCGGGCTCGGCGACAGCGACAGGCTGGCGGCGCTGCGTCTGCACGCGCTGGTCGAAGTGCTTTATGCGACAGGCCTGCGCGTTTCGGAACTGGTCGGTTTGCCGGTGACGGTGGCGCAGCGCGACGACCGTTTCTTCATGGTGCGCGGCAAGGGCGACAAGGAGCGCATGGTGCCGCTGTCGGCCAAGGCGCGCGCGGCGATGCGAGCCTGGCTCGCCGCCCGGGCCAAGGTGCCCGCTTTCGCTGACAGCCCGTTCCTGTTTCCTGCCGCGTCGGACAGCGGCTACCTCTCGCGCCAGGTCTTCGCTCGCGACCTCAAGGGGCTGGCGGCCCGGGCCGGCATCGCCTCGGCCAAGGTCTCGCCACATGTGCTTCGCCATGCTTTCGCCAGCCATCTCTTGCAGAACGGGGCCGATCTCAGGGCCGTGCAGCAACTGCTCGGCCATGCCGACATATCGACGACACAGATCTATACCCATGTGCTGGAGGAGCGATTGGTGCGGCTGGTCAACGATCATCACCCGCTTGCCGACTAGACCTCATATCGCTATGTGAGGGCGACGTTCCATCGCCCGGAGCCCCGGATTTCAGGGTCCCGCCAGTCTTTGCTTCCGACGTATCGGTCCGCCCAAGCATGTACAACTACCTCGATTTCGAAAAGCCGGTGCAGGATCTGGAACTCAAGATCCTGGAACTGAAGAAGCTTGCCGAGAACGGCGAGGCGGTCGATGTCGCCGACGAGATCAGCAGGCTTGAGAAGCGGTCGCGCGATGCCCTGCGCGATCTCTACAAGGCATTGACCCCATGGCAGAAGGTGCAGGTGGCGCGCCATTCCGACAGGCCGCACTGCGTCGACTACATCAAGGGCCTGTTCAGCGATTTCACGCCGCTCGCCGGCGACCGCAATTTCGGCGAGGACCAGGCGATCGTCGGCGGCTTTGCCCGGTTCCGCGGCGAACCGGTAGCGATCCTCGGCCAGGAGAAGGGCTCCGACACGGCGAGCCGGCTGAAGCACAATTTCGGCTCGGTGCGCCCCGAAGGCTATCGCAAGGCCGTGCGGCTGATGGAGCTTGCCGACCGCTTCAAGATCCCGCTGCTGACATTGGTCGACACGGCCGGCGCCTATCCCGGCGTCGGCGCCGAGGAGCGCGGCCAGGCCGAAGCCATTGCCCGTTCGACCTCGGCCTGCCTTGCGCTCAAGGTGCCATCGATTTCGGTTGTCATCGGTGAAGGCGGTTCGGGCGGCGCCATTGCCATCGCCACCGCCAACCGCGTCTACATGCTGGAACATGCCATCTATTCGGTGATCTCGCCCGAGGGCGCGGCCTCCATCCTGTGGCGCGACACGACGCGCTCCAAGGACGCGGCGACCAACATGAAGATCACCGCCCAGGACCTTCTGGAACTGAAGATCATCGACGCCATCATTCCTGAACCGATCGGCGGCGCCCAGCGCGCACCCGAAACGGTGATTGCCGCGACGGGCGATCTCATCGCCAGGACGATGAAGGATTTTGCCGGCGCCAACATGGATTTTCGCGAGCAGCGCCGCGAGAAGTATCTGGCAATGGGCCGCAGCCTCTGATCACGATTTGGCGGCTCAACCAGGCCGCCGCAAGTCGCCTCCACGGCAACGCTCCACGGCAATGTGGCGGCGATGAGCAATTTCGCCACAAAAATGCCGCCGGATTCGGTTCAATGGAATTGCCGTGAGGGCTGGCCGAGGCTTGCGGTAAGGAATTTTCAAGGTTAACGGGCTTACGGTCCGTCTGTGTTCAGCATGCGGGCTCGGCCGTTTCGAAGCCATTGGCCCGAAAGAGAAGACGTAGCCTTATCCATGTTTGCCAAGCTTGCCCGCACCGGAATTCTCATCACCGCGATAGCCGTCGCCGGCTGCAACGATTCGTCGATGAAGGATTTTGCCCCGGAGGCCAACAAGCCTCTGCCCGACAAGATCCTGGCCGACATGAGGGCCAAGGGCATGGTGCGCACCTCCTCGGTGATGGCGCGCATCTTCAAGGAAGAGGGCAAGCTAGAAATCTGGAAGGCCAAGACCAACGGCCGCTACGACATGGTCGCCAGCTACGATATCTGCAAATGGTCGGGCAAGCTCGGGCCGAAATACACCGAGGGCGACCGCCAGGCGCCGGAAGGTTTTTATACCGTGCGTCCGGCGCAGATGAACCCGCGCTCGAACTATCATCTGTCCTTCAACATCGGCTATCCCAACGCCTATGACCGCGCCAACGGCCGCACCGGCTCCAACCTGATGGTGCACGGCGCCTGCTCGTCTTCGGGCTGCTATTCGATGACCGATGCCCAGATCGAGCAGATCTATGCTTTCGGCCGCGATGCCTTCCAGGGCGGCCAGACCGAGTTCCAGATCCAGGCCTTCCCGTTCCGCATGACCGCCGCCAATATGGCGCGCTACCGCAACGACCCGAATTACGAATTCTGGAAGATGCTGAAGGTCGGCTACGACAATTTCGAGATCACCAAGGTCCCGCCGAAAGTCGACGTCTGCGAGAAGCGCTACGTCTTCAACCAGGTGGCTCCCGAAGGCACCACATTCAATCCGACCGGCCCCTGCCCTGCGTCCACGCAGCCGGATTCGCTGAAAAGCGCCTACAGTGCTTATCAGAGCACGTATGAGGCTGCGTTCAACGGCGCCCTCAAGGCAAGCACGCCGGCGCCCAAGCCCACCATCGCCGGCATCAAGGAAGCCAGCATCGTCTCCGACTGGTCCAAGCGCCGCGCGCGCGGCGAGCGCGTGCCGATCGACCCGCCATCGCTCAACTCGGACGGCTCGGTCACCGAGACGGCGCGCATGGGCCGCATCGATTCGCCCGCCGGCCGCAAGATGGCCGCGCTCGATGCCGAAAAGGCCGCGAAGCAAAAAGCCGAGGAGCAGCGGCTGGCCGCGATAGAAGCTGCCAAGCAGGCCAAGGCGCAAGCGCTGGCCGAAAAGGAAGCCGCCAAGGCGCAGGCGCTGGCCGAAAAGGAAGCGGCCAAGACCGCCAAGGAAGCCCCTGTCGCCACCGCGACGATCGAAGCGCCGGCCGAGCCCGCACCGCCGGCCGAAACGCAGGCCGCAAGTGCCGACGAGAGCCGCGTGACGAGGCTGAAGAACAAGCTGCTCGGCATGTTCGGCGGCTGACATTTTTCGCCGTGACCGACGTCACCGTCTACGATCTGAAGGGGCTGAACTGCCCTTTGCCGGTGCTGAAGGCGAAGAAGCGGCTGGCCGGGATGCGGCCCCGCAGCCGGCTCTGGCTGGAAACGACCGACCCGCTCGCCGTTATCGACATTCCGGCGTTCTGCGCCGACTCTGGTCATCATCTCGTAGAGACATCCGCCATATCAGGCGGTCACCGCTTCCTGGTCGAGCGCGGCGAATAGCTGTCGTAAAGGTCAGCGTCCCGCGATCGCCAGGGGATTGTTCTCCAGCGCCGCGCGGTCGGGCGTGTCGATCGAGGGCCGGTTGGTGAAGGCGGCAAACAGTCGCCTTACATAGTCTTCGGGCATGTCGAGCGTGATCAGCACCAGCCGGGTGCCGCGCTGGCCGTCCGGCCAGGACGGCAATCGAGCCGGCGGATGCAGGATTTTCTGCACGCCATGCACCACCAGCGGCCGCGACGGATCTTCCTCGAGTTCGATGACGCCCTTCATGCGCAGCAGGCGCTCGCCATGCGTGGAGCGCAAAAGATCGAGGAACATCTCGATGGCCGAGAACGGCACCGGGCCGTCATGCACCAGGGAGTGGGTGCGAATGCGCTGATCATGCCGGTGCCCGTGGTCGTGGCCGTGCCCGTGGTCATGCCCGTGGTCATGCCCGTCATGATCATGATGATCATGGTTATGCATCGCTTCTTCGCCGAGCCAGCGCCGCACATCGGCTGATTTGGTCGCCGGGTTATAGAGGCCGCAGTCGAACAGCGCTGCGACGCTCGTTTTCGCATCGTCGACAGCCAGCAGTTCGGCGCCCGGATTGATCTGCCGCAGCCGCGTCCGCAGCGCTTCCGGTCCATCCGGACCAGCGACCAGGTCGGTTTTGGAGAGCACGATGCGGTCGGCGACGGCGACCTGCTTGACCGCCTCGACATGGGCGTCGAGCGTGGCATCGCCGTTGACCGCGTCGACCAAGGTGATGACGCCGTCGAGCCGGAAAGCCTGGACCAGTGCCGGATGCGCCATGATCGATTGCAGCACCGGTGCCGGATCGGCAAGGCCGGTGGTCTCGACAATGACGCGGGCAAGGCGGGCCATGCGGCCGGTCTGCAGCCGGTCGACCAGATCGGCCAGCGTGTCGACCAGTTCGCCGCGTACCGTGCAGCAAAGGCAGCCGTCCGAAAGCTGGATGATGCCGTCGGACGCCTGTTCCACCAGCAGGTGATCGATCGCCACTTCGCCATATTCGTTGATGATGACGGCCGTGTCGGCCAGCGCCGGGTCCTTCAGGAGCCGGTTGAGCAGCGTCGTCTTGCCGGCGCCGAGAAAACCGGTCAGCACGGAAACAGGGATGGGAAAACCACTCATTGCCTAGTTCGCAACCTTGACGGGTTGGTCGCCCTGCGCAGCCGAGCCCGCCACCGTCGGGCCGGCGCCGGGCGCCGGTCTGTCCGGCCGCCAGGTCGGAATAGGCACGTCGGCATATTCCTGGCTGCCCTGGGCGAGCATGGCCAGCGGGGTCGGGCCGGTCGCGCCGCCAAGCCCGACGGCAACCAGCGTCGGCACATGGTCGAGCTTTTCCTGGTAGGGCGATTTCGGCACGTTCTTGGCGACGGCGGGCGGCGCCTCGGACTGCTCCGCCGGCGCCTTCTTCTTGCAGACCTCGTCCCGCACGTCGTTGGGCGAGATGGTATCACCGTATGGCGCCAGCGTGGCGATCGTGGCTGAGCCGGCGGCAGGCGTATCGAAACCCTGGTCGAGCAGTTTGGCCGCGGCCTCGGCACGGGTGATCGCCGACTTCTCGCCGAGCACCACCGCCACCAGCGTGCGGCCGTTGCGGGTCGCCGAACCGATCATGTTGAAGCCGGAGGGGCAGACGAAGCCCGTCTTCATGCCGTCGGCCCCGGGATAGCGGCCGATCAACAGGTTGTAGTTGGGGATCGCCCTCTTGCCCACAGCAAGCCCCTCGATCGAGAACCACGGCGCATATTGCGGAAACTCGCGGCGGATCGCCGTCACCAGCACGGCCAGGTCGCGCGCTGTGGTGTACTGGTCCGGCGAATAAAGCCCGTTCGGATTGACGAAATGCGTTCCGTTCATGCCGAGCCGGACCGCTTCGGCGTTCATGCGCTCGGCAAAGGCTGCCTGCGATCCCCCGACATTCTCGCCGACGGCCATGGCGATGTCGTTTGCCGACTTGACCAGCATCATCTTCAGCGCATTGTCGAGCCGCATCACCGAGCCTGGCTTGAAGCCCATCTTGCTCGGCGGCTCGGCGGCGGAATGTTTCGTTACCTTGATCGGCGAATCGAGCCGGACCTCGCCGGCCGCGATCGCCCGGAAGGTCACATAGGCCGTCATCAGCTTGCTCAGCGATGCCGGGTACCAGCGCTTGAACGCGTCCTGATGCTGGAGGATCTTGCCGCTGTTCAGGTCGAACAGCACGACCGGATTGGCCAGCGCCGGCCCGGCCAGCGCCGAGAACGCCACGGCGCCCGCGCAGAATAGTTTGAGGAAATGCCTGTGCCGCATGATCGAATCCGAAATCGCCTCTTGCCGTAGTCGCCCCTGGCTCCGTAAGATTTACGCGATCGCCAGCAAAATGAGTCCGCCCTCAAAAACGGACCGCATTGTTGCGGTGCTATTTACTCTATGTGACGTCAACATGGCAAAGTGCCTGACGATCACAATTGCAAGGCAGCGGACCTGCCCCAACAGCGAGATGGAACCATCATGCCAATCCTGAACCGTGCCGCCGAAATGCAGGACGAGGTTGCCGGCTGGCGACGACATCTGCACCAGACCCCGGAACTGAATTTCGACGTCTTCAAGACAGCCGCCTTCGTCACCGAGAAGCTGAAGGCCTTCGGCTGCGACGATGTGGTGACGGGGCTGGGCAAGACCGGCGTCGTGGGCATCATTCGCGGCCGCCAGGGCGAAGGCGCCACTATCGGCCTGCGCGCCGACATGGACGCGCTGCCGCTTAACGAGATCACCGGCAAGCCCTATGCCTCGACCGTTCCCGGCAAGATGCATGCCTGCGGCCATGACGGCCATACGGCGATGCTTTTGGGTGCGGCGAAATATCTCGCCGAGACCCGCAACTTCGCCGGTTCGGTGGCGGTCATCTTCCAGCCGGCCGAAGAAGGCGGCGGCGGCGGCAACGAGATGGTCAAGGACGGCATGATGGAGCGTTTCGACATCGCGAAAGTGTTCGGCATGCACAACATGCCGGGCCTGCCGGTCGGCCAGTTCGCCATCCGGCCGGGCGCGATCATGGCGGCGACCGCGGAATTCACCATCACCGTGAAAGGCCGCGGCGGCCATGCGGCGATGCCGCACGGCACGATCGACCCGATCGTCATCACCAGCCAGTTGGTCGGCGCCCTGCAGACGATCGCCTCGCGCAGCACCGACCCGGTTGAAGCGGTGGTGGTGTCGGTGACCAAGTTCCATGCCGGCGACGCCTACAACATCATCCCGGAATCGGCGGAGATCGCAGGCACGGTGCGTACCTTGCGCAAGGAAATCGCCAAGAAGTCGGAAGAGCGCATTCGTGCCATCTGCGACGGATTGGCCACGGCCTTCGGCGCGAAGATCGAGGTCGATTACCAGGCGAACTACCCCGTAACCTTCAACCATGCGGAAGAGACGGTTTTTGCCAGCGACGTCGCGGCAAACGTCGCCGGCGACGCTCATGTCCACCGCGGCATCCAGCCGGTGATGGGCGGCGAGGACTTCTCCTACATGCTGGAAGCCAGGCCCGGCGCCTTCATTTTCATTGGCAATGGCGACACCGCCGGCCTTCACAACCCGGCCTATGACTTCAACGACGAGGCCATCCCGCACGGCATGAGCTACTGGGTGAAGCTGGCCGAAACCGCGCTTGCCGCCTGAGGCCTGGCGGCGGCAGGGGCCGGCCGATTGTGTTCGGCCCGCCTCTTGGCGAAACGATCGGAAGCGGCTATGTGTCGGGCCGCGTGGTCCCGTAGCTCAGTAGGATAGAGCGGCAGATTCCTAATCTGTAGGTCACAGGTTCGATTCCTGTCGGGATCACCACGTTTTGCTGCTAAGCCGGATACTGTCGGACCTGAATCGGACTGAAACCAGAGCCGATCACTGGGGTCGCATCGGTCATCTGTACGGAACCTGCATGCGGATTTCTACCGTTCGAATAACGTCAGAAAAGCGCTTGCAGACGTTCCGACAAATCGGAAATTGGTTGATTGGTTGGAGCCCGGTCGACGGACCGCAGCGGTCCCGTCCGGGATGAGGTTCAGAGCCGTTCCAGCGTCAGCATGCCCGGATCGCCCTTCCAGGCTTTGGAAAGTTCGTCCGCGGCTTTCGTTGCGGCGGCAGTATCGCCTTGGGCTTCCGCCGCCTGCTGCAGCCCGAACAGTGCCCAGGCGCTGCTGCGTGCGCGGTGGAGCGCCGCCACAAACTCCTTCGCCGCGTCCGCCGGCTGACCGTTCTTGAGGAGGGCGGCACCGAGGGACTGCCGCACGGGATAATACCAGTACGGAGGCTCCATGTAGGGGATCGTGTCCTCCGTTTCGACCGCTTTCTTCCAGAAGGCTATCGAGCCGCCGACGTCATTCTCGGCCTGCGCAGCGCGGGCACGTACGACATCTTCGGCCACTTGCAGGACCGACAATGCCGGGATTCCCCAGGCATCGTGCACCGACCAGTCGGTTTCCTGAGCGATCTTGTCGATGGCGTCCGCCTCGACTCGCGCGCCCGAGGCGTCCTTCTTCTCGGCCAGGGCGACGCCGCGCGCATAGTGCCACATCGATGTGATGTAAGGCGGCGCGCCGGCCGGCTCGGCCTTAGCCAGGATCGCATCGGGTTCGGCATATTGCGCCCAGGCGAAATACGGAGCTGCCTTCACCGGCTGCACGATCGGTATTGCCGTGGCCACCTCGTTAGTCAGAAACTTGTCCAGCTTCTCAGCCTCTGCAAGCACCGTCTTCGAGTCACCGAGGAGCTGGGCCGAAACCAATACGAAGTGCACGTTGTGGGAATAGTAGCCGAGCGGATAGACACCGGTAGCGCCGGTTTCGGCGAGATAGGTCTCGTCCACTTTCGAGGCAGCTTCGTTGGACTTCAGCGAATCCGTGTAGCGGCCGACGCGATAGTAGATGTGGCTCGGCATATGGACGATGTGTCCGGCCCCCGGCATCAGCGCTGCTAGCCGGTCCGCGTAGGGCTCGGCGCGCTCCGGACGATCCGAGGCCTCAACAAGATGAATGTAGAGGTGAATCGCCATCGGATTGTCGGGCTTCCTGGCGAGAACGCCTTCCAGCCGCCTCTGGATGTCGGCGGTGCGGCCCTTGGGTTCCTTGCCGCCCGGCTGCCAATAGTCCCAAGGCTGCGTGTCCATGCCGGCCTCTGCGGCCAGCACAGCGAGCTCGAGATCGTCAGGATATTTGTCGGAAAGCGCCGCAGTTGCATCGGCGAAGGCGGCGTTCAGGGTGTTTCGATCGGCCTTGGGATCTTCGGAATACCGCGTGGCGACCGCCTCGATCAGTCCCCGCTCCTTCTCGGTGGCACCGGATGAAAGCGCCTGCGCCTTTCGAAGAGCAGTGATCGCTGGTGCATTTGCGGTGGGATCCATCGGCACGTTGATGTTCGGGCCCAGGACCAGTGCCTCGCCGAGGAAGCACATCGCACAGTCGGGATCGAGGCTTTGTGCCTTGCGGAAGGCGCGTCGCGCCTCCGCGTGATTGAAGTTGGTGGCGAACCGCAGCCCCTGGTCAAAGTATTTTTGGGCATCGGCGCTCTTTGTGCTGATCGGATAGCTCAGGGAGCCCAGGTCGTCCCACAATGGCGGCTGGGCCTCCTCGTAGGCCTTCAAGTCTTGCGGGGCCAGTGATTGGCCGGCAGCGGCCAGAGCGACGCAGTGTGTGATGTCGAGTTCCCCCGGCAACGATACTCTTGGCGTCGCAAGCTGCGACTGCAACGGACTGTCCGCGGCGTAAGCAATGGCAGCACCTGTGCCGAAACTCATTAAGGCAATAGCTGTCCATCCTGCACTTGGCAGGCAAGCACGCAGTTTCATCTGAACCTCCTGGCGTTCGGTACGATCGGCAAGCTCCGATCAGCCCTGTCTTTCCAATTCTCGATCGGAGGTGCGGGCGTTGATGATCCGCCTCGCGCCGCCGTTTGGCAATATATTTCTTACTGCTAATGTAATAGCGGACGCGATGTTTTCTGCTCACCTCTTCGGCCCGAAGGCACTAGTCGGACACCAGAGGGATTCAGGCCCGCGCCGTTGCAAAAACCAAATATCGTCTGACCGCCCGCCCCGCTTGAGACGTATCGGATCGAGACCGGCGCCTGTTGTTGTGAAGTGCCACGGCCCCGATTCAGCGCAGAGTGCAACCCTTGGACCGTCAGGGCTTCACCCGAACGGGTGACACCGCGACTTCAATGCGTGGAGGACCCTTGGTATCGGGACAAGAGCTTCGCGAGTTCCGCCTGACTTCCGGTGCTTGTTTTCGAGAATATTGCACGGAGCTGGGTTCTGGCGGTTTCACGGCCAATTCCCAGGGCAGAGCTTGCCGCGCCTATACCTCGGCCATCGGCAAGGCGGCAGGCCAGCCGCGTTTCGGCTGCTGTTAGTTGAAAGGCGTGCCTTATCAGTTGCTTGGGTAGCGCCGGTTCGGCCACAAGATCGGTAAAATAGAGGAGCGCGTCTCCGCCGTTAAAGAGGTCATGGACGAACGAGGTCATCGGAATGGCTTCAGCAAGAAGCCATGGCGAACCCTCGCGAGCAATCAAAACGGGCTCCCCGTCGCTCAAGTCGCCGCATTGGCTGACCACGCCTGCGATCAATTTCTGCAAGCGTGAATCACTGGGCCGATCTGCCGCCCGGAGACGACCACCGTGGATAACGAGGCCAGTACCAAGCAGAGCTTCCGCGTGTTTATTGTAGCGGGTGACGCGGCCTCGGCAATTCAGCAACAGCGCTGCGCTTCCCATCCGATCCAGAATGGCCAGGTTCGGTTCGACTGCCGTTTCCCAAACCTTTTCCGCAGCACTGATGATGCGAACCATCGACGGAACGATCGCCAAGAAATCCTCGGCTTCATTCCGGTAGAATGGCCCCTTATGAGCGTCACGAAACATCGAGAGCATCCACCTTCGATCCTTCACCATGAAGTCTATTGCAGCCCACCATTCCCGGTCGCCTGGACGCGCGATTTCTTGGTAATAAGGGAGAACCTCGCGCTCATCACGAGTGGTGATCTCATCCTCGACAACGAAGCTGTCTGTCAGTTTTGCCAACCTCTTGCGCGGTCTACGTTCATGCGGATCGGGAGCACCTTCGATTCTTTCGATCCAAAGGGCGGCGAATTCGGCATGTTCGGTCGAATCGGGTCTGAGCGCGGTCGGCGATCGCTGATCGCTACGAAACGGGTGAGTTGGATCGCAGGTGCGGATAACGCAACTTGTGGCTCCCAGGGAGTGGGCCAGCATTTGAAGCGCTGCGGGCCACTGCCTAAACTCGAACGCGGCGTCGTAGCAAGCCTCGATCGCAGCGGCAATGTTCCGATTGTCGGACATAGGATTTGCGTCGCGATCCCGGTTTCTCGCCCTTTTTCTCCTCATGGCCCGTCGACGGCCCTCCAGCTACAGGCCCCGCAACCGGCTCGGGCCAGGGATGTTTATTTCCCGCGGCCATGCTCGACAGACGGTCAGCTGAGGACCTATCGTCAGACTGACGCATCGAATGAGAGATAGCTACATTAGCATAATAGCCACGCAACTTCACCGATGCTTCTCGACGAAATCTCTGCACGCAGGTGAAAGCCGTTCGATCTGGCTTTCAAGGTCGCATTTACCCATCGGTTTCGTCGGGCAAAACCGTGCGTAGTCGCGGCGACATCCCTTGCCTTCGAAAATTTTGAAAGATCTTACCTGCGTAGGGTTTGTTGCGTTGACTGAACTGGGTATCAGCCCGGTTTCGATCTCCATCGCACCGTCACGACTTGACCCCTTGCTTCCACCCGCAAGACGAGAGGGGTCCTTAAGC
>NZ_JAIUHZ010000015.1:0-125074 GCF_020165355.1 Mesorhizobium sp. BR1-1-6
TGCCGGCATTCGGGCGTATAGAGCGGGATCACATGGTCGCCCTTTTTGACCGAGGTGACGCCCTTGCCGACATCGACTACCACGCCGGCGCCCTCATGGCCGAGAATGGCGGGAAACAGGCCCTCGGGATCGGCACCCGACAGCGTGAACTCGTCGGTGTGGCAGATGCCGGTCGCCTTGATCTCGACCAGCACCTCGCCCTCGCGCGGACCGTCAAGGTCGACCTCCATGATCTCAAGCGGCTTTCCGGCAGCAACGGCAACGGCGGCGCGGGTTTTCATCTGGCAATCCTCCAACGCAATTTTGCGCTCAGGCTTTCAGGTTTTGGCCTGCTCATCAACCGCCAGATGAGACGAAATATCGGCTTTCTTGACGCAGGTAGCACACCCTTGACCGCAGGCGTTCGCGCCACGCACACGGTACTTGAGACATGGCGACATAATCCATAGAACTGGACCGTCCGCCGGAGGGGAATTTGCCCGCATGTTCACCAAAATCCTGATCGCCAACCGTGGCGAGATAGCCTGCCGCGTCATCAAGACCGCGCGCAAGATGGGCATCGCCACGGTCGCTGTCTATTCCGACGCCGATCGCGATGCCGCGCATGTCGAGATGGCCGACGAGGCGGTGCATATCGGACCGTCGCCAGCCGCGCAGAGCTATCTCGTGCCCGAGAAAATCATCGCGGCGTGCAAGGCGACCGGCGCTCAGGCCGTGCATCCCGGCTATGGCTTCCTGTCCGAGCGCGCATCCTTCTGCGAGGCGCTGGAGAAGGAGGGCATCGTCTTCATCGGGCCGAAGCCGAAAGCCATCAAGGCGATGGGCGACAAAATCGAATCGAAGAAATTCGCCAACGCCGCCAATGTTTCGACGGTTCCCGGCTGGCTCGGCGTCATCGAGAACGCCGACCACGCGGAGAAGATCGCCGGCGAGATCGGCTATCCCGTGATGATCAAGGCCTCGGCCGGTGGCGGCGGCAAGGGCATGCGCATCGCCTGGAACCAGGCCGAGGTGCGCGACGGCTTCGACCGGGCGCGCTCGGAGGCCAAGAGCTCGTTCGGCGACGACCGCGTGTTCATCGAGAAGTTCATCGTCGATCCACGCCACATCGAGATCCAGGTGCTGGCCGACGCGCATGGCAACGCACTCTATCTCGGCGAGCGCGAATGCTCGATCCAGCGCCGCAACCAGAAGGTGGCCGAGGAGGCGCCATCGCCTTTCCTCGATGCCAGGACGCGCAAGGCCATGGGCGAGCAGTCGGTGGCGCTGGCCAGGGCCGTCGACTACCAGAGCGCCGGCACGGTGGAATTCATCGTCGACGCTGAGAAAAACTTCTACTTCCTTGAAATGAATACACGATTGCAGGTCGAGCATCCGGTGACGGAGCTTGTCATCGGTGTCGATCTGGTCGAGCAGATGATCCGTGTGGCCGCCGGCGAGAAGCTCGCCTTGAAGCAAAGCGACGTGAAACTGAATGGCTGGGCGGTGGAGAGCCGGCTCTATGCCGAGGATCCGTATCGCAACTTCCTGCCGTCGATCGGCCGCCTGACGCGCTATCGACCGCCACAGGAAGGGCAAGTCGGCGACGTCGTCATTCGCAACGACACCGGCGTCACCGAGGGATCGGAGATTTCGATGTTCTACGACCCGATGATTGCCAAGCTGTGCACCTGGGCGCCGACCCGGCTGGAGGCAATCGACGCGATGTCCGAAGCGTTGGACAGTTTTGTCGTCGACGGCATCGAGCACAACATCCCGTTCCTGGCGGCGCTCATGCAGCATCCGCGCTGGCGGGAAGGGCGGATTTCGACCGGATTCATCGCGGAGGAATATCCCGACGGCTTTGCGCCGATCCTGCCCGATCATGACGACAAGGCCGTGTTGGCGGCGGTCGCCACCGTGGTCGAATTGCTGCGCCGCGACCGGCTCGACCGGCTGGGCGGGCGCTTGGCGCCGCATTCGGGAGCACTCAAGCGCGACTGGGTGGTGAAGATCGGCAAGGATTATCTGTCCGCGTCCATCCTGGAGGGCATGATCTCCATTCCGATGGAAGTCGACTTGTCCATCGAGGGCGGCAAGCCGCTGACGGTTTCGTCGGCCTGGCGGCCGGGCGAACTGGTCTGGCGCGGCAGCGTCGGCGGGCACGAAATGGTGGCGCAACTGCGCCCCGCGCCGAACGGCCTTCGCATCGCCTGGAAAGGGCTTTCGGTGACGGCGCGCGCCATGCTGCCGCGCATTGCCGCGCTGGAAAGGCTGATGCCGGAAAAGCTGGCGCCCGACACCTCCAACCTGCTGCTATGTCCCATGCCCGGCCTCGTCGTGTCGATCGCCGTCGCCGAGGGTCAGGAGGTCAAGGCCGGCGAGACGCTGGCCGTCGTCGAGGCGATGAAGATGGAGAACGTGCTGCGCGCCGAGCGCGATCTCGTGGTGGCGAAACTCAACGTCAAGCCGGGCGACAGCCTGGCCGTCGACGCGGTGATCATGGAATTCGCCTGAAGCGGGGGCGGCCGGAAGCCTGTGGCCGATGTTCGTTTGTGCTGGACTGGCACAGCCCGGTGCCGGACAATACATCTTGATCGACTCAAGTCCTTCGGAAAACGCGAAAAACCATGGCGGATGACAGACTTCCACGCGACCCCTTGCTGCGCGAAGCGGCCGTGAAGGCGGCGGCGCCCGAAGCGCCGGCGCGTCCTTTCGTGCATCTTCGCGTGCATTCGGCCTATTCGCTGCTGGAAGGCGCGCTCCAGCTCGGCAAGATCATCGGCCATGCGGTCAAGGATGAGTGCCCGGCTATCGCGGTCACCGACACCAACAATCTGTTCGGTGCGCTCGAATTCGCGCAGAAGGCGGTGAAGGACGGCATCCAGCCGATCATCGGCTGCCAGATCGCGCTCGCCTTTTCCGGCGAGAACGTTGACGGCCAGCGCGACCGCCGGCGGCAAGGGCCCGAGATGCGGCCAGTCGTGCTTATCGCGGCGACCGAAGCCGGCTATTCCAATCTGGTCAGGCTGGTAAGCCGCGTCTATCTGGAGACGCCGCCCGGCGAAGCGGTGCATCTGATCAGCGAGATGCTGGAGGGCCAGACCGACGGGTTGATCTGCCTCAGCGGCGGTCCCCGCGGCCCTATCGGCGCGGCTCTGAAGGAGGATCGACGCGATCTCGCGGAGACCCGGCTGTCGACCCTGAAAGCCCTGTTCGGCGATCGGCTCTATGTCGAACTGGAACGAGTTTCCGGTTACGACCGGCTGATAGAACATTCCACGATCGATCTCGCCTATGCCCACGAATTACCGCTCGTCGCCACCAACGAGGCGTTCTTCTCCTCGCGCGACGATTATGACGCGCATGATGCGCTGATCGCCATAGCGGAGGGCTCGGTCGTCGCCGTGGACAATCGCCGCCGGCTTTCACCGGATAACTTCCTGCGTAGCCAGGCTGAGATGGCAGCGTTGTTCGCCGATCTGCCGGAAGCGATCGACAACACGGTCGAGATCGCGTTGCGCTGCTCCTACTATCCGAAAACCCGCAGCCCGATCCTGCCGCGCTTTACCGGCGGCGACGCGTCGGACAAGGACGCAGCCGAGAAGGCCGAGGCCGCCGAACTTGCCCGCCAGGCGCGTGAAGGGCTGGAGGCCCGGCTTGCCGCGCACGGACCGACGCCGGGCTATACGGTCGAGCAATACCGCGAGAGGCTCGAATTCGAGCTCGGCATCATCGAGAAGATGAAATTCCCAGGCTACTTCCTGATCGTTGCCGACTTCATCAAATGGGCCAAGTCGCAAGGCATTCCAGTCGGGCCGGGGCGCGGCTCGGGTGCAGGCTCGCTGGTCGCCTATTCCACCACCATCACCGACATCGATCCGCTGCGTTTCTCGCTGCTGTTCGAGCGCTTCCTCAATCCGGACCGCGTGTCGATGCCCGATTTCGACATCGACTTCTGCCAGGACCGCCGCGAAGAGGTGATCCGCTATGTCCAGCAGAAATATGGACGCGACCAGGTCGGCCAGATCATCACCTTTGGAACGCTGCAAGCCCGCGCCGTGCTGCGCGACGTCGGCCGCGTGCTGCAGATGCCTTACGGCCAGGTCGACAAGCTGTCCAAGATGGTGCCGCAGAACCCGGCCAATCCGGTGAAACTGGCGGACGCCATCGCCAACGAGCCGCGTTTTGCCGAGGAGGCCGAAAAGGAGCCGATCGTCCAGACGCTGCTCGACATGGCACAGAAGCTGGAAGGGCTTTATCGCCATGCGTCGACGCACGCCGCCGGCATCGTCATCGGCGACCGGCCGCTGTCGGAGCTGGTGCCGATGTACCGCGATCCTCGTTCGGACATGCCGGTCACCCAGTTCAACATGAAATATGTCGAGCAGGCCGGGCTGGTGAAGTTCGACTTTCTCGGCCTGAAGACGCTGACCGTGCTGGAGACGGCGGTGAAGCTGATACGCCGCCGCGGCGTCGACATCGACCTTGCGACGATCCCGCTCGACGATCCCGAAACCTATGCCATGCTGTCGCGCGGCGAAGTGGTCGGCGTGTTCCAGGTGGAAAGTGCCGGCATGCGCAAGGCGCTGATCGGCATGCGGCCCGACTGCATCGAGGACATCATCGCGCTGGTGGCGCTGTACCGGCCGGGGCCGATGGAGAACATCCCGACCTACAACGCCAGGAAGCACGGCGAGGAGGAGATGGCGTCGATCCATCCCAAGATCGACCATCTGGTGAAGGAGACGCAAGGCGTCATCGTCTACCAGGAACAGGTGATGCAGATCGCGCAGGAATTGTCCGGCTATTCGCTGGGCGAAGCCGATCTTTTGCGCCGCGCCATGGGCAAGAAGATCCGGGCCGAGATGGACAAGCAGCGTGAGCGCTTCGTCTCGGGCGCGGTCGAGCGCGGCGTGGCCAAGCCGCAGGCCGACTTCATCTTCGACCTGCTTGCCAAGTTCGCCGACTACGGCTTCAACAAGTCGCACGCGGCCGCATACGCCGTCGTCTCGTACCAGACCGCCTATCTCAAGGCGCATTATCCGGTCGAGTTCCTGGCGGCGTCGATGACGCTCGACATGGGAAACACCGACAAGCTCGCGGATTTCCGCCAGGATGCGCTGCGCCTCGGCATCGAGGTGGTGGCACCGTCGGTGATATCAAGCTTTCGTCCCTTCGAGGTCGGCGAGAACCGCATCTACTATTCGATGGCCGCGCTCAAGGGAGTCGGCGACGCGGCGGTGGAGCATATCGTCGCCATGCGCGGCGAGAAGCCGTTCAAGAGCCTGGCCGATTTCTGCGAGAGGGTCGATCCGAAAATCGTCGGCAAGCGCGTCTTCGAAAGCCTGATCATGGCCGGAGCGCTAGACTGTTTCGGCCATGACCGCGCCGCGATGATGGCTGGCGTCGAGCGGATGATGGGGCTGGCGTCACTGGCGCAGCAGAACGCCGTCTCAGGCCAGGCCGACATTTTCGGCGCGTCTCTAGGGGCACAGTCGCAGGCGCTCAACTTGCCCGTGATCGAACCGTGGCTCGCCGCCGACCGCCTGCACCGCGAATTCCAGGTGGTCGGTTTCTATCTCTCCGCCCATCCGCTGGACGAGTACAAGGCGGCGCTGCAGAAGATGCGGGTGCAGAACTGGGCGGAGTTTTCGGCCGCGGTCAAGCGCGGTGCCACCGCAGGGCGCCTCGCCGGCACCGTGACCACCAAGCAGGAGCGCAAGACGCGGACCGGCAACAAGATGGGCGTGGTGCAGTTCTCGGACACGTCCGGCCAGTATGAGGCGGTGCTGTTTTCCGAAGGATTGGCGCAGTATCGCGACATGCTGGAGCCGGGCCGCTCCGTGGTCATCACCGTGGCGGCGGAGGACAGGCCGGAGGGCGTCAACCTGCGCATCCAGACAGTGCAGTCGCTTGAGGACGAGGCCAGCCGCATCCAGAAGGCACTGCGCATCTTCGTCAGAAACGATGCGCCTGCCTCGATCATTCAATCGCAGCTTACCCAGCGTGGCGAAAGTCAGGTGAGCATCATCGTTATCAAGGAAGAAGCGCAGGGCGAGGTGGAGATTGCCCTGCAGGGGGGCTACCGCGTCTCGCCGCAAATCGCCTCGGCGATGCGCGCCGTGCCAGGCGTGGTCGAAGTGGAGCTGGTGTGATCGCCCCTTCCGGGGACTGGTGGCAATCCGCCGGGCGGCATCCGCCGCTCAAGTCACCGCAATTGCCATGAAGACGAAAGACAGCGACGGATTGCAGGACCGTTCCACAATGGCGTGGCTGCGCGACACGCTGCGCAAGCTCTACCACGGCCGCACGCCGGCGGCTTTTCGGTTTCAGCTGGTTGCGGTCATCATCGACCTGGCCATCATTGCCTTCTTCATCGCCACGCCCGTCATCCAGCAGTCGGCCTCATTCCTGTGGCTCGACTATGCGGTGGCGGCTCTGGTCGCCGCCGACCTGGTTGCCAGGCTGCTTGCCTCGAACGACATGCTGCGGCTGATGAAGCAGCCGACCTCCTGGGTGGACATTTTCATCCTTTTGACGCTGCTGATGCCGACGGCGCTCGCCAATCTCGGCTTTCTGCGCATCCTGCGGCTGTGGTCGCTGTCACGCAGCGGTTCGCTCTGGCGGCATTTCGAGATGCAGGGCCTGCGGCCCTGGCGCGAAGCGAGCCACGCGGTGATCAACCTCTTGACGTTCCTCTTCGTGATCACCGGTTTCGTTTACACTTTCTTCTTCCGCAGCGGAGCGGGGCTGGAAAGCTACATCGACGCGCTTTACTTCACCGTCGCGACGGTGACCACGACCGGGTTCGGCGACATCGTGCTGCCGGGAATGGCGGGGAAACTGACGGCGATCGTGACCATGATCATCGGCATATCGCTGTTCGTCAGGCTGGCGCAGGCGATCTTCCGACCGGCCAAGGTGTTCTTTCCCTGTCCGCAATGCGGCCTGCAACGGCACGAGCCGGACGCCGTTCACTGCAAGGCCTGCGGCCACCTCCTCAACATACCCGACAGCGGTGATTGAGGGGCGATTGAGGCGCGCTACGATGCCGCCGCTTGCGCCGGCTTTGGCTGCCGGCGCTGCAGGTTGAGCATATTGCCCATCAGGATCAGCAATGCCCCGCCTGCGGTGAAGGCGTCGATCTGCTCCTGGTAGAGCAGCCAGCCGATCAATGCCGACAGCGGCACGCGCAGGAAATCCATCGGAGAAATGACGGTGGCATCGGCGTAGCTCAGCGCCCAGGCCATGCAGAAATGTGACGACATGCCAGTGAAGGCGATCAGCAGGATCCACGGCCACAGCTCGAGCGACGGGTTGCGCCATTCGTAGAGCGCCGGGATCAGGCCGAGCACCGACTGGATGATCAGCATCCAGAAGATGATTCGCACAACGCTGTCGGTCCGCGTCAGCGACTTGACCAGGACCAGCGAGATGCCGAAGCACATTGCCGCGCCCAGCACGACCAGATGTCCCGGATCGACCGAGCCGACGCCTGGGCGCACAATGATCACAACACCGATCAGCCCGAGCGCCACGGCCCCGAGCTTCGGCCGGGTGAGCCTTTCGCCGAGAAAGGTGACCGCAAGGATCGCCGTCCAGATCGGCGTCGTGAATTCGATCGAGATCAGCACCGCCAAAGGGATCAGCGTCAGGGCGTAGAGCCACGCCGCCTGGCCGGTATAGTGAACCACGTTGCGCGTGACATGGGCGAGGGGGCGCCCAGTGCGCATGGCGGCAAAGCCGCCATTTTGCATGACCAGCGGCAGCAGGATGAAAAAGCCGATCACCGAGCGCAGCTCCAGCACCTGGAAAACGTTGAGCTCGGCCGTGGTGGCGCGGCCCGCGACCGACATCGCCAGGAACGAGGCGATCGACAGCGCCATCCAGAACGCGGCCTTGGGGATGGAAGGGGTGGGTGCCATTTCCGCTATGTCGCAGGCCGTGGCTTTTGCCGCAACCGCTAGCAGCCGCATTCTTCTGGGCCAGCCGGATGTTGCAAAACAGTCATGTTGAAGGCGGAACCTGGCACGGCAGGGGGCGTTGAGTTCCGAATATCGGAAGTGCTTCGCAGGTGCCTTTCAATGTCGATAGGAGAATTTCGATGAGATCATTTGCGCAATTTGCGCTTGCTGGCTGCCTGTTGGTCACGGCAGGCGCGGCACATGCCGACGAGTCCAGATTTCTCCAGTCGTTCAAGGGCAATTTCACCGGCAAGGGCATCGTCAAGGTGACTACCGACGCGCCGACGGTGAATGTGTCCTGCACGTTCAGGTCAAACGCGACGTCGACCTCATTGTCGCTCGATGGCAATTGCCGAGGGCTTATCGTGGTGACGCGCGCCATCAGCGCGGACCTGAGGACTGCCGGAGCGAAATATAGCGGCACTTATGTCGGGTCTCGTACCGGGCCTGCGCAATTGAACGGCACCCGTTCGGGCAACGCGATCAATCTCGGCATCCGTTGGGCCAAGGAGGTCAATGGTGACCGAAAGGCGCAGATGAAGGTCGAGAAACGAGGCGAGAACGGCATGCGGCTGACGGTGATCGACACTGATCCGAAAACCGGCAAGAGCATGGTGACAAGCAGGATCGATCTGCAGCGCACCTAAATCTCGACAGCTGATATCCATTATCAGTCTTCCAGCGGCTCTGGCGGGTGGGTGTCGCGGCCCTTGCCGAACGTATAGCCGGTTTCCACCGCCTTGCGGCCGAACTTGTCGCGCAGCGCGTCGATGGCGCCTTCGGCCATGGCCCGCTTGCGCGACTGGATATCGACCAGATCGGGCGGATCGGCCTTGTCATCGGCGGAAAGATCGCTGACGCCTACGCCGAGCAGCCGGTATTTGGTGCCGTCGGTTTCCTTGCGCAGCAGCTCGACCCCGGTCGAAAAGATGCGGTCGGCGAGCCGGGTCGGGTCGCCGAGCTGGCGGTTGCGGGTGCGGATCTTGAAATCCTGCGTCTTCAGCTTGAGCACCACCGTGCGCCCGGCGATGCCGGATTTCTTCAATCGGGCCGAGACCTTTTCCGAAAGGCCCCGCAGCACCGAGACCAGCTCGTCCAGCGAAGCGATATCGGTGTCGAAAGTGGTTTCGGCCGATACGCTCTTGGCGTCCTGGTCGGGATCGACGCGGCGGACGTCCTCGCCGCGCGAGAGCCGGTAGAGCCGGTCGCCCATCACGCCATAGCGGCGCATGAGGTCGCCGCGGTCCATCTTTTGGAGCTGGCCGATGGTGCGGATGCCGTCCTGTTCGAGCGTGGCGTTGAATGCCTTGCCGACACCCCAGATCATGCTCACCGGCTGTGCGGCGAGGAAGCCCAAGGCTTCCGCTTCGCCGATGACCGAGAAGCCGCGCGGCTTGCGGAAATCCGACGCCACCTTGGCCAGGAACTTACAGTAGGACAGACCTGACGAAACGGTGATGCCGATCTCCTTCTCGACGGCCAGCGCGAAACGAGCCAGCACCACCGCCGGCGGCAGGCCGTGCAGCCGTTCGGTTCCGGCAAGGTCGAGAAACGCCTCGTCGATCGAGAGCGGCTCGACCAGCGGCGTCAGCGCCTGCATCATGGCGCGCACCTCGCGCCCGACGGGCACGTATTTTTCCATGTTGGGCGGGATAACCACCGCTTCGGGGCAAGCCTCGAGCGCCTTGAACATGGGCATGGCGGAACGCACGCCCCTTATTCGGGCGATGTAGCAGGCGGTGGAGACGACGCCGCGCTTGCCGCCGCCGATGATCAGCGGCTTGTCCTTCAGCGCCGGGTTGTCGCGTTTTTCGATTGCCGCATAGAAAGCGTCGCAGTCGATATGGGCCAGATGCAGCCGGTACAGCTCGGGATGACGGGCAAGCCTGGGGCTGCCGCATCGCTCGCAGCGCCTGGCGTCGCTGCGCTGAAAGGCCAGGCAGTCGCGGCAGAAACCGTGATCAGGATTATTGACAGGAGCCGCCATCGCTGCGAACATAAAGAGAACAAACACAATGGTACGACAGTGCAAGGCTAGCGACAAGCTTGGCCTGGGGAGAACGCATGAGCACGACCATAGTGCCGCTGGCGCCTGAGCTCTGGCCTGAATTCGAAGATCTCTTCGGCAAGCAGGGCGCCTGCTACGGCTGCTGGTGCACGCATTTCCGGCTGGCGCCGGCGGCTCGTCGCGAAAGCAGCCGCGAACGCAACAAAGACCACATCAGGGCGCGCATCGAAGCAGGCCCGCCACCGGGCATGCTGGCGTTCGAGGACGGCAAGGCAGTCGGCTGGATGCAGATCGGGCCGCGCGCCGACGTGCCCGAGTGGAACAACCGGGGCCGGGGCTCGGCTCCGGTCGATCCCGCGGACGCATCGGATCCGAGCGTCTGGGCAATTTCCTGTTTCTTCATCCGCGCCAAGGCACGGGGCCGGGGCATCAGCCATCGCCTGGTCGAAGGCGGCATCGATTTCGCCCGCAGGAACGGCGCGCGAATGGTGGAAGCCTGCCCGATAGACCTGTCGAAGGATTCACGCTCCATCGGGCTGTTCGTGGGCTCGTCGCGCGTGTTCGAGAAGGCCGGGTTCGAGCGGCTCCTGGAACGCAAGGCGGGCCGGCCGTTGATGCGGCTGGTGCTGGAGCCGAGCGCCTGAACTTCGCCGTCTTGCAGTTGTGACGGTCTTTCCCTACCAGAAGTAGGAGACAATTTTGCCTTTTCGACCAAACGGAGAATTCTACGTGAACCGGATGTTGCCAATCGCCTTTACCGCGCTTCTGCTCAGCGCGCCCGCTTTCGGCCAGAGCGTCGACAGCCAGGGTGCGAAGCAGCTATCCGAGAACCTGTCCCGCTATGTCGGCAAACAGGCCCTCGACAAGGGCATCCTGAAGGTCTCGGTCGAAGGCGGCGCCTACAAGATCATGTTCGATTTCAAGGCGCTCGCCGGCACCTTGCCCGACCAGAAGCTGTTGAAATTCGACTTTGCGCCCTACGCCCTGCTGGTCAAGCCGCGCAGCGACGGGACCTGGGATGTCTCGATGGATCTTTCGCACAGCGCCTCCTTCGAGTTCAACGGGCCGCAGGGGCTGCAGAGCACGCAATTTTCTATCAAGGACGGCAAGGGTTCCGGTGTCTACGACCCCAATCTGGCGGCCTTTACCAGCGGCACCAGTTCGATGGCGGGCATGACGATGGTGTCGCAAGATGCCAAGCAGCACATGGAAGTCAGCGCCGACGGCGGCACCGCGACCATGGCCACCACCAAGGCTGCCAATGGCGGGGTCGATTTCGCGTTGTCGCAAAAAGTGTCGAACTTTGTCGAGGCGATCAAATTCGACGATCCCGAAAGCGGACTGAAATTCCCGGTCACCGTCAAATCACCGGAACTGTCGGCGGATGCCAAAGGCAAGGGCGTGCAGACCAAGCCGCTGCTCGATCTCCTGGCATTTGCCGTCGCCAATGAGAACGAAGCCACGCTGAAAGCCAACCAGGCGCAGCTCAAATCGCTTCTGCTCGCCGCGCTTCCTGTGTGGGAACGCATCGACGGGACATACGGGTTCAAGAATTTCGCGGTCGAGAGCCCGGTCGGCACGTTCGGTGCGGCGCAGCTCAGCACCGCCTTCGGAATGGATGGCGTCGCCCAGAGCGGTACGATCGGCTACGGGATCAAGGCATCTGGGTTGACCGTGCCGCAGCAGCTTCTGCCGAACTGGAGCATGGCGCTGCTGCCGACCGATATCGACCTGAACTTCGGCGGCGCCAATATCGATCTCGACAGCATGGCGAAGAAGGCAATCGAAGCCTTTGATCTTAACAAGAACCCGCCGCTGTCGGCCGAATTCGGAGAGCAGCTCAAAACCGACTTCATGGCCAAGACGCCGAAGGTCGTCATTGGCCATAGCACCATCAAGAACAAGGATACCGAAATTGCCTTGGAAGGCGAAATGACTTTTCCTGGCGAGAAGCCGGAAGCCAATGTGACGGTGGACGTGGCCGGCTTCGACAAGATCGTCGAGGGCTTGCAGGAAGCGGCGAAATCGGAACCGGAGGTGGCGCAGTACGTGCCTGTGGCCCTGATGGTGAAAGGGTTCGGCAAGACGTTGACGGACGGCCGCATGGAATGGGTCGTCAACGCCAAGCCGGACGGTTCGGTCATTGTCAATGGCGTCATGCTGAAGCCGGCCGATCCTGCCGAGGACGACAGCATTGACGATGGCGGCGACGAGACGGACCAGGCGGATCCGACACCGTAGCCACTCGGCTCACCAAAGCGCGTCGCCTTCGAACGGATTGGCGCGACGCGCCTCAAGCCTTCGTTTTATGCTTGTCGCTCAAACCGGGCGACAAGAGTCAGACTTCGCTCGACCTGGCGATCGGGGCGCCGCCTTGGGATCGTCACTCATATGGAATGCTCGTGGTTATCGTCGCCCAGCGGCAGCGCGCGCAACGCCTTGCCGACGGAGGCCGGTGGCGTGCCGGTTTCCTCGGCAAAACGCAGCAATGTGGGTTCGTGGGCGAGAACGAACTGCAGCACACCGGCCAGAAATCCCGGCTCGCCGGCAGCTTTGCGGATCGAATGCGCCTCGATGCCGGTGATCGCCAGGAAGCGAGGCAGCAGTTCGGGATCAGAGGCGACGAAGGCCAGAGCCTTCACGGCAATGGTTTCGGCCTCTTCGCGCATTGACGCTGCGTTTGCCATCATTACCTTTCAGGGTATGCGGAATGTGAGTCTCTTCCGCAGTAATGGCAAGCGTCGCTTGCGGCAAGTCGTTACCTCTTCAGTGCGGGACCCGAGGTGGAAACGGAGCAGCTTTTCTCGCCGCAGGTTTCCGTTTCGTCAATCATATTGCCGTAGAGTCGACTAGGGTTTGGTGCGTCCCGGAAGGGCGCATAACGGCCGCCTTCGAGCGGAACAGCGGCCGGGACGGGATATCGATGCCTAAGAAGGTCATGATCGTCGAGGACAATGAGCTCAACATGAAGCTCTTTCGGGACCTCATCGAAGCAAGCGGTTACGAGACAGTTCGCACCCGCAACGGTCTGGAAGCGCTCGATCTGGCGCGTCAGCACCGGCCGGATCTCATTTTGATGGACATCCAGTTGCCTGAAGTGTCTGGGCTGGAGGTGACGAAATGGCTGAAGGAAGACGACGACCTGCACGTCATCCCGGTCATTGCCGTCACCGCCTTCGCGATGAAGGGCGACGAGGAGCGCATCCGCCAGGGCGGCTGCGAGGCTTATATCTCCAAGCCGATCTCGGTGCCGCGCTTCATCGAAACCATCAAGTCTTACCTGGGTGATTCCTGATGCACCTTGCCGCCAAAGCCGGAGCCTTGTGAAATGACCGCTCGGATTCTCGTCGTCGACGACATCCCTGCCAATGTCAGGCTGCTGGAGGTTCGGCTGCTGGCCGAATATTTCGAGGTGTTGACCGCCACCAACGGCCCGGATGCGATCGAGACCTGCGAGAACGGTAAGGTCGACGTCGTGCTGCTCGACGTCATGATGCCGGACATGGACGGCTTCGAGGTCTGCCGCCGCCTGAAGAGCGATCCGGCGACGTCGCATATTCCAGTGGTAATGATCACCGCACTCGACCAGGTTTCCGACAGGGTGCGCGGGCTTGAGGTCGGCGCCGACGATTTCCTGACCAAACCCGTCAACGACCTGCAACTGATGACGCGCGTCAAGAGCCTCGTCAGGCTGAAGTCGCTGACCGACGAGTTGCGGCTGCGCGCTTCGACCACGCGCAACATCGGCATCGAAGAGTTGCTCAGCCGCAATTTCGCCTCCGAGGACACGACGCCGAAAGTGCTTCTGATCGATGAGCGCAAATCGTCGATCGAGCGCGTCCAGAAGATGCTGCGCGACTGTGCTGACCTGGATGTCGCCAGCGATCCGCATGCCGGCTTCTTCCAGGCGGCGGAGACGCCCTATGAATGCGTGATGATCTCGACGAGCTTCGCCGATTTCGATCCGCTTCGGCTCTGCTCGCAACTGCGCTCGCTCGATCGCACACGCTTCCTGCCGATCATCCTGCTGGCGGAGGAGGGCGAGGAGGAGCGCATCATCCGTGGTCTCGAACTCGGCATCAACGACTATCTGATGCGGCCTATCGACCAGCAGGAACTGACGGCGCGGTTGCGCACCCAGGTGCGCCGCAAGCGCTACAACGACCAATTGCGCGCCAGCGTGACGCAGACGATCGAAATGGCGGTGACCGACGGGCTGACCGGGCTGCACAACCGCCGCTATCTCGACAGCCATCTCCAGACGCTGTTCGACCGCGCCGTGGCGCGGCGTCGGCCGCTGTCGGTGATGATCACCGACCTCGATCGCTTCAAGTCGATTAACGACACGCACGGCCATGACGGTGGCGACGAGGTGCTGCGGGAATTCGCGCGGCGGCTGCGCAAGAACGTGCGCGGCATCGATCTGGCCTGCCGGTTCGGCGGTGAGGAGTTCGTAGTGGTCATGCCTGACACCGATGGAGCGATCGCCGAAAAGGTGGCCGAACGCATCCGCGCCGAAATCGCCCAGATGCCGTTCGTCATCGGGCCTGACGGCAAGGCCATCGAGGTCACCGTCAGCGTCGGCGTGTCGTCGGTGCTGAAGGGGGTGGATACGGTGGCGGCGCTGATGAAACGCGCCGATCTGGCGCTCTATGAAGCCAAGAGCGGTGGCCGCAACCGCGTCGTCGCCAAGGCTGCCTGACGGACCGGGTAAGAGTATCCGTCAATCCGGCAAGGTTACCCATTTACCTTAATCCAAGCGATTCACGAGGCTTGGTTAAGAAACTGTTGATTTTCATAAGCTCTTGCGCAAATGTGCGGCCACAGACAGAGCGACGCCGGCACGAGGACAGACAGCCGGGTCGATCAAAAAATACCCCATGATGCTCAGGTCCGCCGCATCTCCTGGGTCCGTGGGGTCGGCCGGCCGGCGCTGGCACATAGTGGCCTCCTCGTACCGCTGCCAAACGCCGACCGGCCCCCTTTCAAAATAGCATCAGGATTCTGCGCCAAGCTCCGGATATCAGGAGCTTTTTGCGCACAGGATATCGACAGCATTTGGGCTGTAAAAGGCGAGCCACGATGTGAAGAGCTGCGGCGCACGCTCTCTTGCCATCCGGCGGAGGGCGTTGCTCCTCACTTCATACATATGGCGCCCAAGGGGCTTGCTTCAAGCCCGGGTTCCTCCCGTAAAACCGCGGCCCTAGCCAATGGGAGCGGAGTGACGGGAATGCGTGCACCGACAGATGGATCGCGTCGAAATCATGCGGTGATTGTCGCCGGGGGCGGCCCGACAGGATTGATGCTGGCAGGCGAACTCGCATTGGCGGGCATCGACGTCGCCATTGTCGAGCGGCGCCCGACCCAGCAGCTGATTGGCTTGCGCGCGGGTGGCCTGCACGCACGCACAATCGAGGTGCTCGACCAGCGCGGGATCGCCGACCGGTTCCTCTCCCAGGGGCAATGCTTCCCGACCGTCGGCTTCCACATGATCCGTTTGGACATCAGCGACTTTCCCAGCCGGCACAACTATCTGCTGGCGCTGCGGCAAAACCACATCGAGCGGATATTGGCCGACTGGATCAGCGAATTGGGGGTGCCGATCCATCGCGGACAGGAAGTCACGGATTTCATGCAGGACGACAGTGGCGTGGATGTGGGGCTTTCCGATGGCCGACGGATGAAGGCGCAGTACCTCGTCGGATGCGACGGTGGACGCAGCACGATCCGCAAGGCGGCGGGCATCGAATTCGCTGGATGGGATCCGACGATGAGCTGGATGATCGCCGAGGTCGAGATGTCGGAAGAACCGCCATTGGGCTTTCGCAGCGACGCCCACGGAACCCATGCGATAGGCAAGATCGAGGACGGCGACCGGTTGGGCATCGTGCTGACCGAGAAACGACTGATCATCGGTGGTGAACCGACATTGGACGATCTCCGCGAGGCGCTCACCGTTATCTATGGCACCGATTTCGGCGTCCACAGTCCGACCTGGCTCTCTCGTTTCACCGATATGACGCGCCAGGCTGCCGCTTACCGCGACAGACGTGTCCTGCTGGCCGGCGACGCTGCGCATATCCATCCCCCAATGGGCGGACAGGGCCTCAACATCGGCGTGCAGGACGCGGTCAACCTGGGATGGAAGCTGGCCCAGGTCGTCAAACGGGCATCACCGGACAGCCTGCTCGACAGCTACCATGCCGAGCGCCATCCGGTCGCCGCCCGCGTGTTGCGCAACACGATGGCGCAGGTCGCGCTTCGCCGCATGGATGACCGCACCAAAGCCCTGGGCGACACCATCGCCGAACTGCTCGCCATGGATGAACCACGCAAACGAATCGCCGCAGAGATGTCCGGCCTGGGTGTCCACTACGACCTCGGGGAGGGGCACGCGCTGCTTGGGCGGCGAATACCCGACCTCGATCTGCTCACCGCCAGCGGGCCGGTGCGGCTGTTTACCTTGCTGCACCATGCCCGGCCGGTGCTGATCAACCTCGGCACGCCCGGCAGACTTGACATCAAGCCGTGGGCGGATCGGGTCCAGCAGGTCGACGCCGTGTACGACGGCGACTGGGAGCTGCCAGTTCTCGGGGCCGTCGCCGGGCCCGACGCGGTGCTGATCCGCCCCGACGGGTACGTGGCATGGGTTGGTTCCGGAAGCCAACAGGGACTGGCCGATGCGCTGACCATCTGGTTCGGGCCGCCCGCTGCTGTGGCGTAGCAGGGTCGAGGCCGGCCTGGCGCATCGCCCGCAAACGCGTGCTTGTCATGCGTTGCGAGCTTTTACGGTGCTAGGTCTCCTGACATCCCGTTGACAGGAGGTACCATCTGTGCAGAAATTGGTTGGACCATTGGACCACTTGGAACGCGCGTGGATCAAAACAGCCTGCCACCTATTCAGACGACGGCGCGTGACGACGCCGTGCTGAAGGCGTTGGTAGGCTTTGTTCGTGCCGAGGCCCTCCAGCCGGGCGAGCGGCTGCCAACGGAACGCATCCTGGCCGAGCGGCTGAAGGTCAGCCGCAACACGGTGCGCGAGGCGCTGACGCGCTGGGAAGGGCTCGGGCTGGTCGAGCGCCGGCAAGGCAGCGGCACCTATCTCAAGGCAGCCGTTTCGCCGGACATGTTGCATCTGCCGCTGACGCTTGCGGGCGGCAACGACTTCACCAGCCTGATGCAGACGCTTGAAATCCGTCGCGCGCTGGAGGCGGAAGCCGCCGCCCTTTGCGCCGAACGCGCGAGCCAGACCGATATCGCCGAAATCGAGCGCAAGCTCGACATCATGGAGCAGGCGTTCCGCACGCGCGAGGGCATGTCTTCAGAAGAGGACTGGGAGTTCCACCAGGCGATCTACAGGGTTTCCGGCAACCCGCTGTTCGAACAGATCATCGCCGCCATGCACGAATTGTTCCACCGCTTCTGGGAGCATCCGCTGGGCGTGCGCGATTTCGGCCACGCCAGTTTTCCCTATCATCGGACCATTTACGAGCGCATCGCCGCGCGCGACCCGCACGGCGCCCGCGCCGAGGCGCTCAAGCTGATCGCCACCGTCGAGGACGATCTGAAGCGCGGCGCCGCCAAACTCAAACTTTCGAGCCAGACATGAACGAGCATCCCTCAGGTTTCGATCACGACTATCTTGCCGAGGCGGCGACGCTTCTGGCGCATGACGAACCTTTCCCCGGTGGGGCGGTGGTGCCGCCGATCTACCAGACATCGCTGTTCACCTTCGCCAACTATGCCGAGATGGCGGATACTTTTGCCGGCAAACGGAAGCAGCCGATCTATTCGCGCGGCGACAATCCGACGGTGATGGAGTTCGAGGCACGCGTCGCCGCGCTCGAGGGCGCCGAGGCCGCGCGCGGCTTTTCCAGCGGCATGGCGGCGATCAGCGCCACGGTGCTCGCCTTCGTCGGCGCCGGCGAGCGCATCGTTGCGGTGCGCAATTGCTATGGTGATGCCTATCGGCTGTTCGAGCGGCTTTTGCCGCGGCTCAACATCAGGGTCGACTATGTCGACGGCTCCGATCCGGATGCGGTGGCGGCGGCCCTTCCGGGCGCCAGGCTGCTCTATCTGGAGAGCCCGACCTCGATGATGTTCGAGTTGCAGGACTTGGCTCACCTGACCCGGCTGGCGAAGGAGCAGGGCATCGTCACCACGATCGACAATTCCTGGGCGACACCGGTGTTCCAGAAGCCGATCACGCATGGCGTCGATCTGGTGCTGCATTCGGCTTCGAAATATCTCGGCGGCCATAGCGATACGGTCGCCGGCGTGGTGGCAGGCTCGGCCGCCCACATCAAGCACATCAACGAGCAGACCTATTCCTATCTCGGCGGCAAGCTTTCGCCCTTCGAGGCCTGGCTCTTGCTGCGCGGGCTGCGCACGCTGCCGCTGCGCCTGCCGCATCACATGAAGAGCGGGCTTACCATCGCCGAGCGGCTGAAGGCGCATGGCAATGTCGAGCGCGTGAACCACCCCGCCTATTCGAACCATCCGGGCAAGGCGACGCTTGCTGGTTACGCGGGGTTGTTCTCCTTCGAGGTCACCGAGGATATCGACATCCCCGTCTTCGTCGATGCGTTAAAATATTTCCGCATCGGCGTGAGCTGGGGCGGCCATGAGAGCCTGGTCGTGCCGGCCAAGGCGTCGCTGGAGCAGACGCCGGGACTGAATTCGATGGCGCGCTTCGGCGTCAGCCCCCGAACAATCCGCTTCAATGTCGGATTGGAAAGTGTCGAGGACCTGTGGGCCGACGTGGCGCAGGCCTTCGAAAAAGCCAGAAAATAACAAGCCGCTTCAAAATGGGAGTCTTGAAGATGAAAAAACTGACCGTCATGCTTGCCACAGCCGCGGGATTGGCGATTTCCGCCGGAAACGCGCTGGCCGATTCGACCCTGAAAATGGTCGAAGTCATCACCAGCCCGCCGCGCACGGAGTTCCTGAAGAAGCAGATCGCCGAATTCGAAAAGGCCAATCCCGGCATCAAGGTCGAGCTGATCTCGCTGCCCTGGGGGCAGGCTTTCGAAAAGTTCCTGACCATGGTGCAGGCCGGCGATACGCCCGACGTGGTCGAGATGCCGGAACGTTGGATGGGCCTCTACGCCAACAACGCCCAGCTCGAGGATCTCGGCCCGTACATGGCCAAGTGGGACGACGCCAAGACGCTCGGGGAGCGCGCCAAGCAGTTCGGCTCGACCGTCAACAACACCCAGTTCATGATCCCTTACGGCTACTATGTGAACGCGCTGTTCTGGAACAAGAAGCTGTTCAGGGAAGCCGGCCTCGACGGCCCGCCGGCCACGCTCGACGAGTTCGTCGCCGATTCCAAGAAGATCTCGGCGTTGCCCGGCAAATACGGCTACTGCCTGCGTGGCGGACCCGGCGCCTTCAACGGCATGCACATGTTCATGAACATCGCCGCCGGCAAGGGCGGCTACTTCAACGAAGACGGCACCTCGACCATAAACGAGGAGGGCTCGGTCAAGGGCCTGCAGATGCTGGCAGACATGTACAAGCAGGGCCTGGCGCCCAAGGACGCGGTGAGCTGGGGTTTCAACGAAACCGTCACCGGCTTCTATTCCGGCACCTGCGCCATGCTCAACCAGGATCCGGATGCGCTGCTGGGCATCGCCGACAAGATGAGCGCAGACGACTTCGCCGTGGCGCCGCTGCCGGTCGGGCCGAGCGGCAAGTCCTATCCGACGCTCGGCTATGCCGGCTGGGCAATGTTCGCCAATTCGCAGCACAAGGACGACGCCTGGAAGCTGATGGCGACGCTGCTCTCGCCCAAGGACAATCTGGAATGGGCCAAGGAAGTCGGCGTCGTCCCGATCCACAACGGCGCCGACCAGGATCCGCATTTCAAGACCGAGCAGTTCAAGGGTTGGTTCACGGAGCTCAGCGACAGCGCCAAATATGAAATGGTGACGCCCCCGACGCATCTGGAGAACCTCGGCAATTTCGTCGACCAGGTGGCGATCAAGAACTTCCAGGAAGTATTGCTTGGCCAAAAGGCGGCCAAGGAGGTTGCCGACCAATGGGCCGCCTTCCTGACCAAGGAACAGCAGGACTGGATGGCGAAGAACAAGAAGTAGTTTTTTCTTCCTTCTCCCCGTTCACGGGGAGAAGGTGGCCCGATAGGGCCGGATGAGGGGCGGCGCTACGTTCTGTCAGCCTGGCGCTGCCCCTCATCTGCCTGCCGGCATCTTCTCCCCGTAAGCGGGGGAGAAGGGTGCTGTCGCCTTCGCCGGCACCCACTCACCACTGTTGAGCCCAAATGACCTATGCCGTTTCCGAAATACGACCCGCCGGGAGGCCGCGCCGCAAGCGGCTGACGCACGCTGCCACCGAACCCTGGCTTTATCTCAGCCCGGCGATCATCCTGCTGGTCGTGGTACTTTTGGTGCCGCTGGTCATCGGCATCAGCTATTCGTTCCGTAAGTTTTCGGCCTTCAAGTCGGAATATGTCGGGCTCGGCCAGTACCAGGCGATGCTGTCGGATGCCGTGCTCGGCCAGGCGCTGGTCAATACGTTGTGGTGGACGCTCTCCAGCCTGTTCTTCCAGTTCTTCCTCGGCCTTGGCCTGGCGCTGCTGCTCGACAAGCCGTTTCGGGGCCGCAAGGTGGTGCAGGCGCTGGTGTTCCTGCCCTGGGCGGTGCCGTCCTTCCTGTCGGGCCTGACATGGGCATGGCTGTTCAATCCGATCATCGGGCCGCTGCCGCACTGGCTGTTCGCGCTGGGGCTGAAGGCCGAGCCGACCAACGTTCTCTCCGATCCCTCGACCGCCATGTGGGGGCCGATCGTCGCCAATGTCTGGTTCGGCATCCCGTTCTTTGCCATCACGTTGCTGGCGGCACTGAAATCCATTCCCTCGGAACTGCATGAGGCGGCAGCGATCGACGGCGCCTCGCCCTGGCAACGCTTCACCAAGGTGACGCTGCCGTTCCTGGCGCCGACCATCGCCATCACGGTGATGCTGCGTACCATCTGGATCGCCACTTTCGCCGACCTAATCTTCGTCATGACCGAGGGCGGGCCGGCCGGGTCGACCAACACGGTGCCGGTCTACATCTATGTCAGCGCCTTCAAGTCGCTGGACAAGGGCTACGCATCGGCGGTTGCCGTGCTGCTGCTCGTCCTGCTCATTGCCTATGCGATCGCGCTGATCGCCATCCGCCGCTCCCTGGTGAGGCACGTCTGATGATTGCGGGACGCTCATCTTCGCAGCGCTTCTTCGGCGGCGTCGGGCTCTATGCGGCCATCGCGGCCTATGTGATCTTCGCCCTGTTCCCGATCTTCTGGACGCTGAAGATATCGGTTACGCCGGAACGGCTTCTCTATTCCGAAGGCATCACCTTCTGGCCGTCGCAGATGACGTTGCAGAACTTCGTCACCGTGCTCGAGGCGACCGACTTTCCGCGCTATTTCCTCAACAGCGTCATCGTCTCGGTTTCGACGGCTGCACTGGTGACTGTCATCGCGACGCTTGCCGGCTATGCCATGTCGCGCTTCACCTTTCGCGGCAAGGCGGCACTGGCGCTGATGCTGCTTTTGACCCAGACTTTCCCGCTAGTCATGGTCATTCCACCGATCTATCGCGTGATGGGCCAGATCGGCCTGATCAACAGCCTGACCGGGCTGATCATCATCTACACCGCCTTCAATACCGCGTTTGCAACCTTCCTGATGCAGTCCTTCTTCGACGGCATACCGAAGGACCTGGAGGAGGCGGCGATGATCGACGGCTGCACACGCGCGCAGGCGATGCGCCGGGTGATCGTGCCGCTGACGCTACCCGGCATGGGCGCCACGCTCGGCTTTGTCTTCACCGCTGCCTGGAGCGAACTCCTGTTCGCGTTGATGCTGATCTCCAGCGATGACAAGAAGACCTTCGCCGTCGGCCTGCTCACCTTCATCGGCAAGTTCGCCGTCGACTGGGGGCAGATGATGGCGGCGTCGATCCTGGCGCTGATCCCGGTCTGCATCTTCTTCGGCTTCCTGCAACGCTATCTCGTCACCGGCCTCACCGCCGGCGCCGTGAAGGGATAATCGATGGCTTCCGTTACGCTGGAAAAAGTCCGCAAAGACTATGGCGCCGTGCGTGTGCTGCACGCGGTCGACCTCGACATCGCCGACGGCGAGTTCGTCGTCCTCGTCGGTCCGTCCGGCTGCGGGAAATCGACGCTTCTGCGCATGATCGCCGGTCTGGAGGAGGTTTCCGATGGCGAGATCCGTATCGGCGAGCGGCTGGTCAACGACGTCGCGCCGAAGGACCGCGACATCGCCATGGTATTCCAGTCCTACGCGCTCTATCCGCATATGGACGTGTCGAAGAATATGGGCTTCAGCCTGATGCTGAGGAAGGCAGAAAAGCAGGCGATCGACGCGCGGGTCGACGGCGCCGCCAGGCGGCTTGGGCTGGACAATTTTCTGCAACGCCTGCCGCGCCAGCTTTCCGGCGGCCAGCGCCAGCGCGTCGCCATGGGCCGGGCCATCGTGCGCGATCCCAAGGTCTTTCTTTTCGACGAACCGCTTTCGAACCTCGACGCCAAGCTGCGCGTGCACATGCGCGCCGAGATCAAGGCGCTTCACCAGCAACTGAAGACCACATCGGTGTATGTCACGCATGACCAGATCGAAGCCATGACCATGGCCGATCGCATCGTCGTGATGCATGACGGCGTCGTCCAGCAGGTCGGCGCGCCGCTCGACCTCTATGACCGGCCGGCCAACATGTTCGTCGCCGGATTCATTGGCTCGCCCGGCATGAATTTCCTGCCGGCGAGTGTTGAGAAGGGCGGCAAGGCGGATGCAGTGCTGTCCGATGGCCAGAAACTGCGATTGCCGGATGGCCTGCCACTCAGGGAAGGCGATGCGGTTACCGTCGGTTTGCGGCCGGAGCATATAAGGCTGGCGGATGACGGCCCGCTGCAAGGCGAAGTGGTGGTGGTCGAGCCGCTCGGCCTCTCGACGCAGTTCTACGTCAAGCTGGCCGGCCAGCAGCTTTGCGTGTTCGCCATGGGCCGCGCCGGCGTGAAGCCTGGCGAGACGGTGCGGCTATCGGCCGATCCGGCGGCGCTGCATGTTTTCGACCCGAAAAGCGCCGACCGGATAGGGTAGGGGCGCGGCCGCCGAGCGGCCACTCTGTTGCCCGCTGGGCATATTCTAACCATACGGCCTTTTGGCGAGTCGAAACTTGCTTGACCCGGGCCAACCGCTTTGCGGAGCCACATTAATAGAAACCTCCTCCTGCCGCCATCATGTGGCGTCCTTTCATCAATCAGTTTGGTTCTTGAATCGCCGCAACGCGGCGGGGGGAGATTTATAATGCCTGCGAATAACAACTCCGCCGACGCTCGTATCACTGAACCATGCCGCGAGAATGACCAGCCTAGGCCGGTGAACCGGTATGTCAGAAGACGGCTTCCGTCTGCCATCACGCTCGGAGACCGGAGAATTGCTTTCATACGCAGCGAAATCACGGAACAGATTCAGTCGCGAATTGACGCCTAGCGGACAGCGAGGGCAGCAGTATCAAGCCACGCTCTATCCCAGGGCGGCCGGCAAAGCAGCCTAAATCTCTTTGAACTCCACCGTCCGCGGCGGGATATGAGCTAGGCTCAGCCGTTTGGTATTCTTGATTTCTGGTCAACTGCCGCCCTACTTTGGGCCATCATCAGGGACCTAGACGAATGATCTCGGTTTGCGGATACATCGGGGCGGTGATCGGTTGGAAGGCGCTCGAAAATGCCGGCGACATCCTAGATAAGATCGGCGAGACGCTGTTTGGCGGACGTTATAAAGCGATCTACGAGGACGTCGCATCCAAGCTGCGCGCTCATACAGGCGCGGTTCCAGCAAACCACGATTTGGAGCACGCCATTCGACTCAGTGAACTCACCTCTTCACTCGTGATGGTGCGCATGTATGTCGATACGCAAGAGGCCGACCAGTTGCGGCTTGGCGGACGGCCGCCGGAGCGTCGCGCGAGGATTCAGTTCGCTAGTGCCGCGCGCCGCTATCTGCATAAGCAGATCGGATTGGGCGGGCCATTCAAGCTAGAATCCAACAAGGACGTTGTCGATGAAATAGAGACAAACTTGGACGGCGCGCTATCGGCTCGCGACTTTGCAGCGGTCCAGGCGAGTCTGGATGCAGCGTGCAAGCGCGTTCTGCGCGATCTCATCGCTGGAACGGAGCAGGGAAAGGACCAACTGGCCGTTCCTGCCGATTTCGCGTCATTTTTTCGTGGAAAGGCGACAGATGATGAGCCGGGCTGGGCTCTTATTTTCCTTGCCTTCATGCGGGAGGCATTGAAGCAAAATCACAAAGCGGAGGTCGCCTTCATCGCGTCTCGCCTTGGGTATTTGCGCAATTCGCTACCGAAACTCGAAGCCAAATTTGACCAATTTTTGCAGATAGCGAATTCGATAAAGAACGACACATCTGATATTAAAGATGATATATCTAAAATCCTAGCGATAGTTCAGAGACGTGAGTCTTATGTGATTGGAGGAATTCATTTTGAATTCCCCATTAAAATTGAAATAGCGATAAATGATCGTGGAGAGCTTATCATTTTCCACAATCGGCCATTTAACAATGATTTATCTAAACTAGAATTCAATATTGAAGAAAGTCGACTCTCTCTAATAATGATTAAAGGATTCTCTTGTAATATACCAATACGATCTGAGTTATCTGTGTTTATGAGAAAGTCTACTCAGGCTCTAATGGTGCTTGTGAGCGAGGAAGGTGGAAATCTAGTCGAGGGTGACTATGTGCCATTGCATGTCATGAAAAGGTACTTGGAACCATTTTCTTCTGGCTAGGGCAAAGCTGCATAGAGACAAATTCTCTGGATCCTTGCTGAGGCGCCGTGACTTTTGTCGTAGAGATTTATGCGGTGACGACGCGCACGCCTTTCGCGGTTTATGGGAGCCGCTCGACAAGGCCCCTGCCTCGCGCGGGCTTTGTGACTATAGCAGCCCTATCGGCAGCGCGATCCACTACGTTGGCCGTTATGCTGGATTTGACTGCCAACCAATGAAATCAATGTTTTAGGAACAAAAAACGCCGCCCGATGGGCGGCGTTTCGGCATTTTCTCGGAAAAACCAGATTACTTGATCTTGGTTTCCTTGAACTCGACGTGCTTCTTGGCGACCGGGTCGTATTTGCGGAACGACAGCTTGTCCGTCTTGGTGCGGCTGTTTTTGCTGGTCACGTAGAAGAAACCGGTGTCGGCGGTCGACAGAAGCTTGATCTTGATGTTTGCGGCTTTGGCCATGGTATCAGTCCGTTTGTTCGTGGGGTTTTGGCCGCTGGAGCACGGGAAAACACCCGGACGCGGGAAACTTGCCGCGACACATAAAGAACGCGCCCGGAAAGTCAAGCCCGACGCGCCTTGCGGCCGTCACGGACGCCAATGCCTGTCGGCATTCATACGTGTTCCGCCTCCAGAACGATGGTTTTCTTCCAATCTTCCGTGGTGTTCCACCAGCGATTCGGATTGGCGCGGTCGTCCAGTCCCTTGGAACGGCTGGCAAGGACCGGCTGAATGCGGATCACCGGTTCCTGGTAGCTGTGCGCCTGAAAGATCGCTTCTACGACGCGCGCCGCCAATTCCTGGTCATCGGGCAGTTCGAACGAAACCTCGACCGTGCCGGGGCGGCGCCGCAATTCGGTCTCGGCGCCGGCGGCTGCGCCGTCAAGTGGTCGGTAGCGTTCGATGCCATGTGCCGACTGGTAGGCGTTGCGGTCATAATTACCCATGGCCAGCGGCGCCAGCGCCACCACCGCGTCCATGATGCGGTCGACATCCGCGGCCGGCGCCTGGAAAGTGACAAGCAGGAGCAGCGTCATCCGCAATGATGTGGTTTCAAAGCCGCTGTCGATCATCGGAGTCTCCTCAACTTCAAGTGTTTTGAGGTCTCCGTATAAACCCTGCCTACTGACACGGTTCTGTCAGCAGCCAGTCATCCGGGGTGGCCAGTTATGGGCCAGCCGGTAGTGGGCGATCGTGAATTTCGGTTTGCGCCGGTGGCGCCTTACAGGATCTTGCGGACCAGCCTGACGCTGGCAAGAACCATGTAGGCGGCGAAGAACAGGCCGAGCGACCAGCCGAAGCCAGAAGGGCCGAACGCATCCATGCCGATGCCTATCGCCTGCGGGCCCAGCACCATGCCGACACCATAGCACAGCACGAAGGCGGCATTGGCCGAAGCCAGTTCATGGCCCGAAAGCTGCGAGCCGAGATGGGCGAGGCCGATCGTGTACATGGCCGCGACCACGCCGCCCCAGACGAACAGGAGGCCCGCCATCAGGTGCCAGTTGCCGGCCAGATGCGGCATGAAGATCGTGCCGGCGAGGCCGACAGTGGCGCAGGCCAGAAGCAGATAGCGGCGGTCCGAGACGCGATCGCTGATCATGCCGATCGGGATCTGCAAGAGCACGTTGCCGAGGCCGATCATGGTGAGCAGCAAGGCTGCGTCGGCTTCGGAATAGCCGATGCGGTTGCCATAGACCGGAAACAGGGCGAAACCGCCGGTTTCGACAGCGCCGAACACCAGAACGGCGGCGGTCGCGGTCGGCACCAGCCAGATGTAGCGCAGGAAATTGCTGGTTTCGCCGTCGGATACGATCGTCGGGCTCTCGTTGCGCGCCGCCAGCACCGGGATCGCGGCCAGCGCCACCAATGCGATGATGACTCCGAACGGCCTGAAGCCGGAGCTGCCGAGATGGGCGAACAGCCACGGCCCCGCGGCAAAGCCGAGCGACAGCACGGTGGCGTAGATGCCGAGCACAAGACCTCGCCGATGCGGCGGCGCCGAGGTGCTGATCCAGAACTCCGACAGGATGAACAGCACCGTCAGCGCGATGTGCAGCACGACGCGCAGCGGAAACCACATCCAGAAATCGGGTGCGAAGTGGAAGCCGACGAAGGCCAGCGCACCGGCGGCAATCATGGCGATCATCGTCCAGGCAACGCCGAAGCGCATGGCGAGCGGCGTGGCCAGAGGGGCGCCGGCGATCGAGGCCAGGCCGGCGACTGCCGTGTTGAGGCCGATCATCGAGGCCGAATGCCCACGCGTTTCCAGGATGACGCTGAGCAGCGGCATGCCCAAGCCTATGGCAATGCCGACGACGCTGATCGACGAGATCGCCGCCACCATCGGCAGCCAGTGTACGCGCTCGTCGCCCTTTGGTTGGGTATCGACCGTCATGTTATGTCTGAATACTCGATGTTCTACAGAATTTCGCGGGTGAAGCGGTTGCGGACAAGCCGGTAGAAGGGCACGGGACCGCCCGGACGCAACAGCGGATCATGGGCGAGGCGGCTTTCCAGCTCGTCCAGGATCATCCGGGTGATGTCGGGAATGTCGGCTTCCCTGGCCTTGGCAAGCGGCAGCCAGACCAGCTCCTCGAGTTCGTTGGTCGGACCGCCGCCCGTCAGTTCGACGGCGACATCATCGCGCCAGGCGCAGAAGAAGCGGGTGTCGAAGCGGCGCACCCGGTTGGGCGGCGTGATGGCGCGCGCAATGAAGCGCAGCATGTCCAGGGCAGGTTGCACCCCATGTTCGGCAAAGCCTTGCCAATCAGACCTTGTCGTGGCGAAGGCGCCTTTGCGACCAATCAGCAGCCCGGCTTCCTCATAGGTCTCGCGGATGGCCGACAAGGCGATGGCGCGGGCACGCGCCTCGCTCGTGCGGCCGGGACCGGCGATGAGCTTTGCTTCCTGCTCGGGATGCAGCGCGGTGGCGGTGGGGATGCGGCTGTCCGCCGGGTCGGTACGGCCGCCGGGAAAAACGAACTTGCCTGGCATGAAGGCGTGACCGGCATGACGGCGACCCATCAGGACCCGCAAGTCGTTGGCCTTGCCGTCGAGCAGGATCAGGGTCGCGGCATCACGTGGACGAATCGCCCGGCCGCCATGCGTGGCCAGACCCTTGTCGATCCTGTCGACGTCCGCCTTGGTCATTCCTTCCATGCGCGGGACCTAGCGGAAACGTCTTGCATGCGAAAGTAGCCTTGACGGTTGGCATGTTGCGCCAGGCAGCACCTCAGGCACCGGGATGGGGTTCAGCCACGTCGTGTTCGCCAGCAAAACCGTGCATATAGAATGCCCATTGCAATCCGATGACGGCACCTTTCACCGGCTGCAGCAGGGCAACCGACAGCAGGATCGTCAAGGGTACCCAGATGGCGATGTGCTGCCAGGTGGAAAGGGTCGACGTCGCCTCCACGCCCATGAAGGCGCCGAGCACGATGTGGCCGACGATGACGATGACCAGATAGGCGGGCAGATCGTCGGCGCGGTGATGGTGTATCTCCTCGCCGCAGACGCTGCATGTCTCGACGGTCTTGGTGAAGCCGCGAAACAGCTTGCCTTCGCCGCAATGCGGGCAGCGGCCGAGCATGCCGCGCTTCATCGCCGTCCACAGCGGACGCGCGACCCGGCCCGAGTGATGTTCACCGCCGAAAACCTGTTCTTCCGTGCCTCTTGCCATCATCGTCTCCTGCCACGCGAGCCTGGGCGCGATTGTGACGCACGGGCGCGGCCTTTTGCCTTGTGAAACGACCTGACGGAGCCAGGCAGGGGCTTCGGGTCGGTCAACATCTCAAAGCGCATCGCGCCGGCCATCGGCGCCACTTCGACGAGACGGACCTCGACACGGTCCGCCAGCTGATAACCCTTGCCCGAGCGTTCTCCGTAGAGCGAGCGGGCCGTTTCGTCATATATATAGTAATCGCCGCCCAGAGTTGACACGGGGATGAAACCATCCGCGCCATACTGCGGCAATTGGACAAATAGTCCCGATTTGGTGACGCCGGAAATGCGGGCGTCGAAACGGTCGTCGATGCGCTCGGCGAGATAAGCGGCGATCAGCCGGTCGACCGTGTCGCGTTCGGCCGCCATTGCACGGCGTTCTGTGCCGGAAATCAGCACCGAAACATCCTCGAGCCGCGCTTCCTCCTCCTGCGTCAGGCCCCCTGGGCCTAGGCCGAGTGCGGCGATAAGCCCGCGGTGCACGATGAGGTCGGCGTAACGGCGGATCGGCGAGGTGAAATGCGCATAACGGTTCAGGTTGAGGCCGAAATGGCCGATGTTCTTGGGTGAATATTCGGCCTGGCTCTGCGAGCGCAGCACCACCTCGTTGACCAGACCTTCATTGTCGGCGCCGCGCACGCGCTCGAGAATGCCGTTGAACTGGGCGGGCCGCATCTGCGCACCGCGCGCCAGCGACAGGCCCAGGGTTTGCAGAAATTCGCGCAGCGATTCCTGCTTGGCCAGCGAGGGCGCGTCGTGGGTGCGGTACACCAGCGCCTGCTTCTTCGCCTCGAGTGTCTCGGCGGCGGCGACATTGGCCTGGATCATGAATTCTTCGATGAGTTTATGGGCATCGAGCCGTTCCGGCACGACGACGCGATCGACAGTGCCGTCGGGCTTCAGCAGGATCTTGCGCTCGGGCAGGTCGAGTTCGAGCGGCTGGCGGCCATCGCGTCCGCGCTTGAGGACCGCATAGGCATCCCATAGCGGCTTCAGCACTGCGTCGAGGATCGGCCCGGTCTTGTCGTCCGGCACGCCGTCGATCGCCGCCTGCGCCTGCGGGTAGGCGAGCTTGGCCGCCGATTTCATCATGATGCGGTGGAAGGAATGCCTGACCTTGCGCCCGTCCGCCGAGAAGGTCATGCGCACTGCCAGTGCCGGGCGATCCTGGCCTTCGCGCAGCGAGCAGAGATCGTTGGAGATGCGCTCGGGCAGCATCGGCACGACGCGGTCGGGGAAATAGACCGAGTTGCCGCGCTTCAGCGCTTCGCGGTCGAGTGCCGTGCCGTAGCGGACGTAAGCAGCCACGTCGGCGATGGCGACCGTGATGACCACGCCGCCGGGGTTCTTCTCATCGAGATCGGGCGTAGCGAACACCGCGTCGTCGTGGTCCTTGGCGTCGGCCGGGTCGATGGTGACCAGCGGCAGTTCGCGCCAGTCCTCGCGGTTGGCCATCGTCGCAGGCTTGACGGCTTCGGCTTCGGCGATGACGTCGGCCGGGAAGACATGCGGAATGTCATGTGCGTGGATGGCGATCATCGAGACCGCCTTTTCGCTGGTCAGCGAGCCCAGCACGTTGAGCACTTTTGCTCTCGGCAAGCCATAGCGCGAGGCCCGGGCGGGCTCGACCTCGACGAGATCGCCGTTCTTGGCTCCGTTCTGGAATTCCTTGTCGACGATCAGTTCGGGTTGCCGGCGCTCCACCGGCTCGATGCGGAAGCTGCCGTCCTGAAGCACCCGAAAGACGCCGAGAACGGCATCCGTGCGCTTCTCGAATATCTTCATCACCCGCCCTGTGTAGGCCGGGCCGCCCAAGGCGACATTCGTGTCGTCGGCGGGAAAGGTCTTGGCCAGCACGCGATCGCCAATGCCAGGCGCCGGTCCGCCGCCACTGCGCGACAGGCGGATGGAAACGATGGGGGGCGGTCCATTGGCGGTGTGTTCGGTGGGACGCGCCAGCAGCACGCCGTCGGCGTCGCGGTCGAAAATGTCGAGCACTGTGACATGGGGCAGGGCGCCAACGCGGGCCAGGCGCTTACGCTCCTTGGTCAGGACGCCTTCGTCCTGCAGGTCGCGCAGGAGATCCTTCAGCCAAATGCGGTCCGGGCCGCGCAGCGCGAACGCCTTGGCGATGTCGCGTTTTCCAGCGCGATCCGGATTTTCGGCGATGTAGCGCAGGATTTCGTCACGCGAGGGCCTGTAATCGCCCTTGACCTTGGCCGTTGTGTCGGCGGTGCGCGGGTCGCCGTGGGTTGTTGCGGAGATCCTGCGCGCCACGCCGTTCTATCCCTTTTTCCTGGCGGCAGGCTTCTTGGCCGCCGTCTTCTTGGTAGCGGGCGCCTTGGCCGCCGCCGCTTTGCGGAAAGGCTTCTTGCCGCCGCCGCCCTTGGCTTCCTTCTCGGCGATCAGCGCCAGCGCATCCTCCATCGTCACCGATTGCGGATCCTTGCCCTTGGGCAGCGTGGCATTGACCTTGCCGAAATTGACGTAAGGCCCGTACTTGCCGTCGCGCACGACGATCTTGCCGCCGCCGTCGGGATGATCGCCAAGCTCCTTGAGGGCTGCCGCAGTGCCGCCATTGCGGCCGCCCTTGCCCTTCAACTGCTTCTCGGCGATCACCGAAACGGCGCGGTTGAGGCCGATCGAGAACACATCCTCGATGCTGTCGAGATTGGCGTAGGTGCCGTCATGCAGCACGAAAGGCCCGTAGCGGCCAAGCCCGGCCGAGATCATCTTGCCGGTTTCCGGATGCTTGCCGACATCGCGCGGCAGGGAAAGCAGGGCAAGCGCCTTCTCATGGTCGATCGAATCGGGCGTCCAGCCCTTGGGCAAGCTGGAACGCTTGGCTTCCTTGCCGTCGCCACGCTGGATGTAGGGGCCAAAGCGGCCGCTGCGCAGCGTGATCTCCTCAGCCGTGTAGGGATCCTTGCCGAGCACCTTGGTGCCGTCCTCGCCGCCGCCATTCTCGCCATTGGGATTGGCCGCGTCGCCGAGCTGGCGGGTGAAGGAGCATTCGGGATAGTTCGAGCAGCCGACGAAGGCGCCGAACTTGCCGAGCTTGAGCGACAAATTGCCGGTGCCGCATTTGGGGCAGATGCGCGGATTGGAGCCGTCCTCCCGGGCAGGGAAAACCAGCGGCGCCAGTTCCTCGTTCAGCGCATCGAGCACATCGGTGACGCGTAGTTCCTTGATGTCGGCCACGGCGCCGGAAAAATCCTTCCAGAAATCGCGCAGAACGTCCTTCCAGGCGAGCTTGCCGTCGGAGATCTCGTCGAGCTTTTCCTCAAGCGATGCGGTAAAGTCATATTCGACATAACGCTCGAAGAAGCTTTCCAGGAAGGCCGACAGCAGCCGGCCCTTTGCCTGCGGCACAAGCCGGCGCTTGTCGATGGTGACGTAGTCGCGGTCCTCGAGCGTCTTCAGGATCGCCGTGTAGGTCGACGGCCGGCCGATGCCGAGCTCCTCCAGCTTCTTGATCAGCGAAGCTTCGGAATAACGCGGCGGCGGTTCGGTCGTGTGCTGGGTGGCGTTGATCGCCTGGCGGGCAAGCTGCTCGCCGGCGCGGATTTCGGGCAGGCGGCGGTTTTCCTCGTCCTCGGAATCATCGTCCTTCTGGTCGGTATAGGCGGCGATGAAACCGTCGAAACGCACGACTGAACCGACGGCGCGCAACTCGGCCCTGCGCGCGCCGTTGACCGCCTCGATCTCGACCGTGGTGCGTTCGATCTCCGCCGGCTGCATCTGGCTGGCGATGGCGCGCTTCCAGATCAATTCATAGAGCCGCATCTGGTCGGCATCGAGATATTGCCTAACCGATGCCGGCGTGCGCATGAAGTCGGTCGGGCGGATCGCTTCGTGCGCTTCCTGGGCGTTCTTGGCCTTGGTCGTGTACAGGCGCGGCTTTTCCGGCAGGTATTTGGGGCCGAATTCCTTGGCGATGGCATCGCGTGCCGCGTCGATCGCCTCGGGCGCCATCTGCACGCCGTCGGTTCGCATATAGGTGATCAGGCCGGTGGTCTCGCCGCCGATCTCCATTCCCTCATAGAGGCGCTGCGCCACCTGCATCGTGCGGTTGGCCGAAAAGCCGAGGCCCGACGAGGCGGCCTGCTGCAATGTCGAGGTGGTGAAGGGCGGGCCTGGATTGCGCTTGGTGGGTTTTGCCTCGACGGACAGCGCCTTGAAGGCCGCGCCCTCGAGCATGGCCTTGATGTCGTCGGCCTGCGCCTTGTTGGCGATGTCGAGCTTTTGCAATTTCTTGCGCTCGAAAGCGGTCAGGCGCGCCTCGAAATTTTCGTTGCGCGGCGTGCCGAGGATGGCAGCGATCTGCCAGTATTCCTCGCGGATGAAGCGTTCGATCTCGGATTCGCGGTCGCAGACCAGCCGCAAGGCGACCGACTGCACGCGGCCGGCGGAACGGGCTCCGGGGAGCTTGCGCCACAGTACCGGCGAGAGAGTGAAGCCGACGAGATAGTCGAGCGCCCGGCGGGCGAGATAGGCGTCGACCAGCGGCGCATCGATCTGGCGCGGATTGGCCATCGCCTCGAGCACCGAGCTCTTGGTGATGGCGTTGAAGACGACGCGGCTGACCGGCTTGTCCTTCAGCGCGCGCTTCTGCCGCAAGACTTCCAGAACGTGCCAGGAAATGGCCTCGCCCTCGCGGTCCGGGTCGGTGGCGAGAATCAGGCCGTCGGCGTCCTTGACCGCCTTGGCGATGTCGGCGAGGCGCTTGCCGGATGCCGTGTCGACCGCCCAGGACATGGCGAAATCCTCGTCCGGTCGCACCGAGCCATCCTTGGCCGGCAAATCACGGACATGGCCGAACGAGGCCAGGACCTTGTAGTTCTTGCCGAGGTATTTGTTGATTGTCTTCGCCTTGGCCGGCGATTCGACGACGACGACGTCCATGAGGGCTCATATCAGCTGTGATGCGGCAGAAGAATTCCGCTGCGCGCGACGAAATCTCGGTTCTGTTCGTCGCTCACATGGCCGCGCTTTTGCATCCGGTCAAGGGGAAGCGGCCAAATTGCAAGAGTGCCGGCAGCAATACACTCTAAGAGTGTATGGAGAAGATCACATTGTTGAGGGGTAACTAAGACAAATGGCTGGAGCGGTGAGGAGCGGCTCAAATTGGCGCCGATGAGTCGCCGGCGACCCTGTGTATTGAGCCAAATGCCGCGCCAGCGCGTCTGGTGCGGGCTGCCAGGCGTTGGAGGCACGCCCGGCAGCAACGTCGAAGTTAAGGTGGCAGCCTTAGTCGGCCTTGACGATATGCCAGACGCCGCCGACGCCATCACCCGACACATCGCCGGCCTTCTTGTCCTTGATGAATGTGTAGACGGGCTTGCCGTCATAGGCCCACATCTTGATGCCGTCGGTACGGTCGACTACGGTCCATTCATCGTCCGCCTTGGCGCCGGCCTCGGCCTTCAGCGGCGGCCAGTTTGTGGCGCATTTGTCATAGCAGTTGGTCTTGCCCTTCTCGTCCTTGTCATAGGTATAGAGCGTCATGCCGTTGGCATCGGTGTAGATCTTGGTGCCGCCGACCTCGGCCTCCTTCCAGGCCTCTGCTGCGAAAGACGCGGCGGTGCTGAGCAAAAGCGCGGCCAACCCTAGTGTCACGGTTTTCATCGAAATCTCCCTGCTGATCCGAGGATGCGCGGCAATCGCGGCCTCGCTCGATCAACGCGCAGGTACCGACGTTTATTCCCGGGCATGCCAACACAATGGTGATTGGCAGAGGGGCCCGGGCGTCGCTATATCGGCCCGTAAAGTCGGAGTTCTGGAATGGCACTGGATATAGGCTATGTCAGCGCGGTCGGGGCAGGGGCGATCTCGTTCCTGTCGCCTTGCGTGCTGCCGCTGGTGCCGCCCTATCTCTGCTACATGGCCGGCGTGTCGGTCGACGATTTTCGCGGCAATGCCGGGGCAGCCGCCAAAGCCGGCGCCCGTACCGCGCTGCTTTATTCCTCGATTGCCTTCGTGCTCGGCTTCTCGACCGTGTTCGTCGCGCTGGGCGCCGGCGCCTCGAGCATCGGCCGCCTCCTGCGCGTCTGGCAGGAGCCGCTGGCAATGGGCGCCGGCGTGCTGATCATCCTGATGGGGCTGAATTTCCTCGGCATCCTGCGCATTCCGCTTTTATCGCGCGAGGCGCGTTTCCAGTCGCAGGGCAAACCGGCAAGCGCGGTCGCGGCCTATGTCATGGGACTGGCCTTCGCCTTCGGCTGGACGCCGTGCATCGGCCCGGTGCTGGGGCCGATCCTGACGCTGGCCGGCGGCCGCGAGACAGTGGGCGAAGGCGCATTGCTGCTCGCCGCCTATTCGCTCGGCCTCGGTATCCCATTCCTGATCGCGGCACTGTTTTCCGGCGCCTTCATGCGTTTCCTCGGCAAATTCCGCGTTCATCTCGGCCGCGTCGAGAAGGCGATCGGCGCATTGCTGGTCGTCGCCGGCGTGTTTTTCCTCACCGGCGGGGTGCAGGCCGTGTCGTATTGGCTGCTGGAGAATTTTCCGCTGCTGGGCCGGCTGGGATAAGGCTGTCGGTATCGGGTGCGCACAAGATTGAACCTGTGACCCGCTGATTAAGAGTCGGCTGCTCACCATCTCACCGGAATTTAACCGCATTGGTGCAGCATGGCGCCCACTGCTAGCATGATTTGATTCCCAACGCTTTTCCTATGGTTGTCCTTCCATGAACCAGAGAACATGCCTATCCGTCATCCTCGCCGCCGGCGAAGGCACGCGCATGAAGAGCGCGCTGCCCAAGGTGCTGCACCAGATCGCCGGGCTGCCGATGGTCGCGCATGTGGTCAAGGCGGCCGAGGCAGCGGGCGCCGGCGATCTTGCGCTGGTGATCGGCCACGGCGCCGAGGAGATGCGCAAGGCGGCGCAGAAATTCGCGCCGAAGGCAGAGGCTTTCGTGCAGGAAAAGCGCCTCGGCACCGCGCATGCGGTGCTTGCCGCGCGCGCTGCTATATCAAAAGGTTACGACGATATCCTCGTCATGTTCGGCGATACGCCGCTGATCGATCCGGACGCCCTCACGGCCGCGCGCCTGAAGCTGGCGCAAGGTGCTGCCGTCGTGGTCATCGGCTTCCGCACGGCGAACCCCACCGGCTATGGCCGCCTGATCGAAAAAGGTGGCAAGTTCGTCGCCATCCGCGAGGAAAAGGACTGCTCCGACGAGGAGAAGAAGATCACCTTCTGCAATGGCGGGCTGATGGCGATTGCCGGCAGCCAGGCGCTGAAACTGCTCGATGCCGTCGGCAACAAGAACGCCAAGGGCGAATACTATCTCACCGATATCGTCGAGCTTGCCAGCAACCAGGGCCTCGATGTCGTCGCCACGGAAGCCAGCTTCGAGAATGCGCTCGGCATCAACAACCGCGCCGAGTTGGCGCAGGCCGAAGGCATCTGGCAGGCACGCCGCCGGCAGGAAGCGATGCTTTCGGGCGTGACGCTGATCGCACCAGAAACGGTGTATTTCTCGCACGATACCGAGATCGGCGCCGATACTATTGTCGAGCCGAACGTCTGGTTCGGGCCGGGTGTGAAGATTGCAGGCGGCGCCAGGATTCACGCCTTCAGCCATATCGAAGGCGCCATCGTCGCCGCTCATTGCGATGTCGGCCCCTTCGCGCGGCTGCGGCCGGGCGCCGATCTCAAACAGAAAGCCAAGGTCGGCAATTTCTGCGAGGTCAAGCAGGCCGTCATCGAGGAGGGCGCCAAGGTCAACCATTTGACCTATATCGGCGACGCGCGGGTGGGCGCCGGGGCCAACATCGGCGCCGGCACGATCACCTGCAATTATGACGGCTATCTGAAGCACTTCACCGATATCGGCGAGGGCGCCTTTGTCGGATCGAATTCCTCGCTTGTCGCGCCGGTCACCATCGGCAAGGGCGGCTATATCGCCTCGGGCAGCGTCATCACCGAAAGCGTGCCCGACGATGCGCTGGCCTTCGGGCGTGCCCGCCAGAAGACGATCCCCGGCAAAGGCAAGGAATTGCGCGAGCGCTTCGCGTCGGCCGCGGTTGCCAAAAAGAGGTAAAACCGGTCTTCAAAAACTGAACGATTGCAGTAACTGGATTGCAAGTGCGCTGTGTCATGATGCATGCGTACGAGACTGTTCCCATTACACGGAACGAAACGCAAAGTAACTTTCGCGAGAGCCCGGCAATCCGTAGATAGCGCCGGGTTCTGCCGGGGATTGGGGACTGTCTGCATGTGCGGTATCGTTGGAATTGTCGGCCATTCGCAGGTTGCGCCGCTCATCGTCGATGCGCTGAAGCGGCTTGAATATCGAGGCTACGATTCGGCCGGCGTCGCCACCATAGAGAAGGGGGCGCTTGGCCGCCGCCGCGCCGAAGGCAAGCTGGTCAATCTCGAGCGCAGGCTGAAGGACGAGCCGCTCGACGGCACGATCGGCATCGGTCACACCCGCTGGGCCACGCATGGCGTGCCGAACGAGACCAACGCGCATCCGCATTTTTCCAATGGCGTCGCCATCGTCCACAACGGCATCATCGAAAATTTCGCCGAGCTGCGCGACGAACTGATCCGCGACGGCTATTCCTTCTCGTCGCAGACCGACACCGAGGTCGTCGCGCATCTGGTGGCGCGGGAAGTCGCCAAAGGCTTGAAGCCGGTAGATGCCGCGCACAAGGCGCTCAAGCGGCTGGAAGGCGCCTTTGCGCTGGCGATCATGTTCACGGGCGACGAGGACCTCATCGTCGGCGCCCGCAACGGCCCGCCGCTGGCGGTCGGCCATGGCGACGGCGAGATGTTCCTGGGCTCCGACGCCATCGCGCTTGCCCCGTTCACCAATTCGATCACCTATCTGGAAGACGGCGACTGGGCGGTGGTGCGCCGCAGCGGTGTCGCCATCTTCGACATTGACGGCGAAAAGGTCGACCGCAAGCGCCAGCAGTCGCTCTCGACCAGCTTCATGGTCGACAAGGGCAATCGCCGCCACTTCATGGAGAAGGAAATCCATGAGCAGCCGGAGGTGATCTCGCACACGCTGGCCCATTACGTCGATTTTGTTTCCGGCGTCTCCAAGCCGCTCGACCTGCCATTCGATTTTGCTATGATTAACCGGCTGGCGATTTCGGCCTGCGGCACTGCCTATCTCGCCGGGCTGATCAGCAAATACTGGTTCGAGCGCTACGCTCGGCTCCCGGTCGACATCGATGTCGCCTCCGAATTTCGCTACCGCGAAATGCCGCTGTCGAAGAACGACGCCGCCTTCTTCATCTCGCAATCGGGCGAGACCGCTGACACGCTGGCCTCGCTGCGCTATTGCCGCAAGGCCGGCATGAAGATCGGCGCCGTCGTCAACGTGCGGGAATCGACCATGGCGCGCGAATCCGACGTCATCTTGCCGACGCTGGCCGGGCCGGAGATCGGTGTCGCCTCGACCAAGGCCTTCACCTGCCAGTTGTCGGTGCTGGCCTCGCTCGCCGTCCGGGCGGGCGTGGCGCGCGGTACGATTTCGCGGGACGAGGAAAAGTCGCTGGTGCGGGCGCTTTCCGAGGCGCCGCGCTATGCCAACCAGGTGCTCAAACTCGAAGAGCAGATCGAACGGATCGCGCGGGACCTGTCGCGCTACAAGGACGTGCTCTATCTCGGACGCGACACCAATTTCCCGCTCGCCATGGAAGGCGCGCTGAAGCTCAAGGAGATCTCCTACATCCACGCCGAAGGCTATGCCGCGGGCGAGTTGAAGCACGGGCCGATCGCGCTTATCGACGAGAACATGCCGGTCATCGTCATCGCGCCGCATGACCGCATCTTCGAGAAGACTGTGTCCAACATGCAGGAGGTGGCGGCGCGCGGCGGCAAGATCATCCTGATCACCGACGCCAAGGGCGCCGCGCAGGCGAGCGTGAAGACGATGGAGACGATCATCCTTCCGGACGTGCCGGAAATCATCTCGCCGATCATCTACGCGCTGCCGATCCAGATGCTGGCCTATTTCGCCGCCGTTTTCATGGGCACCGATGTCGACCAGCCGCGCAATCTGGCGAAATCGGTGACGGTGGAGTAGGCGTTTTTTAAACAGGTGCTTTAAAAACTTCACAGTTCCAAAGCGCCTTCCGGTTCACTAATGTTTGCGCTGCAACTCGCGCCCCGGTGAACCCATGTCAGATGCTCTCAAGACCTCCGGCATGACCCGGCTGAGGAACTATTTCCTCACAGGCTTCGTCGTCTGCGCGCCGCTGGCGATCACCGCCTATATCGCGTGGTCCTTCATCGGTTGGGTGGATTCCTGGGTCAAACCCTATATTCCGGCACGCTACAGTCCCGATACCTATCTGCCGTTCCCGGTTCCGGGGTTCGGGCTGATCGTGGCGCTTGTCCTGATCACGCTGATCGGGTTCATGACCGCCAATATCGTCGGCCGCGCCATCGTCAATTTCGGCGAGCGCCTGCTTGGCCGAATGCCGCTGGTGCGGGGCATCTATCGCTCGCTGAAGCAGATTTTCGAAACCGTGCTGTCGAACAAAGGTGACATGTTCCGCCAGGTCGGCTTGGTCGAATATCCGCGCAAGGGGGTGTGGTCGCTGGTGTTCGTGGCCAGCGAGAAGGAAACCGAGATCAACCAGAAGCTTGACCAGGAAGGCGATCCGCTGACCGCTGTCTTCATGCCTTGTACGCCCAATCCGACGACGGGCTTCCTGATGTATGTGCCGAAGTCGGACATCGTGCTGCTCGACATGACGATCGAGGATGGCGCCAAGCTGATCGTCTCGGCCGGCCTGGTGGCGCCGGAGGTGAAAACGAAGCTGGTGACACTGAATGGCGAGCCGATCACCGGCACCCTGGCCAATCCGCCGCTCGGGCCTTATCCCGCCCGCAAGAGCCGCACCGCCTCGTCGCGGCCGAACAAGTAGAGCAGCAGGCGCAGCGCTTCGCCGCGCTCGGTCTGCAGGTCCGGATCCTGTGACAGGATCAGCCTTGCGTCATCGCGGGCCGCTTCGAGCAGGTCCGCATGCGCCTCGATGCGCGCGACCTGGAAGCCCGGCGTGCCGGACTGACGGGTGCCAAGCAATTCGCCTTCGCCGCGCAGCTTCAGGTCCTCCTCGGCGATCACGAAGCCATCCTCGGTCTCGCGCATCACCGACAGGCGCCGCTTGGCCGTTTCGCCGAGCGGATCCTTGTAGAGCAATACACAGGACGAAGGCTTGTCGCCGCGCCCGACGCGGCCGCGCAACTGGTGCAGCTGGGCGAGGCCGAAACGTTCGGCGTGTTCGACGACCATGATGGTCGCGTCCGGCACGTCGACGCCGACCTCGATGACGGTTGTGGCAATCAGGATACGTGTCTCGCCCTGCTTGAAGGCGCGCATCGCTTCGTCCTTCTCGGCGCCCTTCATGCGGCCGTGGACGAGGCCGATCCGGTCGCCGAACAGCGGCTTCAGGGAAGCAAAGCGGTCCTCGGCCGACATCAGCTTTATCTCTTCGGATTCTTCCACAAGCGGGCATATCCAGTAGATTTTCTGGCCGCCGGCCACCGCTTCCACCATGCGATCGACGAGTTCGTCCAGCCGCTCAAGCGGCAGCGTGACGGTGCGGATCGGCTGCCGGCCGGCCGGCTTTTCCGTCAGCTTGGAGACGTCCATGTCGCCGAAGGCGGTCAGCACCAGCGTGCGCGGAATGGGGGTTGCCGTCATCACCAGCATGTCTGGCGCGTCGCCCTTGGCGGTGATGGCAAGCCGCTGGTGAACGCCGAAGCGATGCTGCTCGTCCACGACGGCAAGGACAAGATCGTGGAACGCCACCGTTTCCTGGAACAGCGCGTGCGTGCCGATGACGATGTCGATCTCGCCGCCGGCCAGTCCCGCCAGCGTTTCGGCGCGTTCGCGGCCCTTTTCGCGACCGGTGAGGATGGCCGTGCGCATGCCTGCCCGTTCCGCCAAAGGGGCGATCGTCGCCAGATGCTGGCGCGCCAGGATTTCGGTCGGCGCCATTAGGGCAGCCTGGCCGCCAGCCTCGACGGCACGCGCCATGGCCAGGAGCGCAACGACCGTCTTGCCGGAGCCGACGTCGCCTTGCAGGAGGCGCAGCATGCGCTCGGGGTCGGCGAGGTCTGCATTGATTTCGGCGAGCGCGAATTCCTGGGACGCGGTCAATGTGTAGGGCAGGGCCGCGCGCAGCTTGTCGACGATCCGGCTGTCGCCGGTGAGCGGCCGGCCGGACAGCCTGCGGACCCTCGACCGGACCAGGGCGAGTGACACCTGGCCCGCCAGCAACTCGTCATAGGCGAGGCGCCGCCATGCGGCGCCTTCGATGGCGACATCGATCGGGTCCGCGGGATGATGGATGCGGGCCAGCGCGTCACCGAAAGACGGGAAACTCTGGCGGCGCATGAAAGCACCATCCTGCCACTCAGGCAGTTCCGGCAGACGGCCGAGCGCCTGGCCGATGGCGCGGCGCAGCACCTTGGCGGACAGCCCCGCCGTGAGCGGATAGACCGGCTCGACCAGCGGCAGGTTTTCGGCGTCGCCGGCCAAGGCGATATGATCCGGGTGGACCATGGTCGGGCGCCCGTTGAACCATTCCATGCGTCCGGAGACCACGACATGCTCGCCCACAGGCATCGATTTTTCCAGATAGGCAGCATGGGCGTGGAAGAAGGTCAGCGCCACTTCGCCGGTATCGTCATGGGCGTAGACCCGGTAAGGCACCGACCTGTTGCCGCGCGGCGGCGGCTGGTGGCGGTCGATGCGCAGGTCGAGCGTGACAATGGCGCCTTCGGCCGAGCCGGCAATGCCCGGCCGGTTGCGGCGGTCGATGACGGTATGCGGCAGCACGAACAGAAGATCGCCGGCGCGCGCCGCTCGGTCGCCGAGATCGGCCGCTACGACTTTTTCGATCAGCGCACCGACCTTCGGCCCGACACCGGCGAGCGACGTGATCGGGACGAAAAGCGGGTCAAGGATGGAAGGACGCATGATGTCAGCTTATGTCGCGACGGCTGCAGCGCAAGGCTGACAGCCTCTTCTATCCACGCTATATGCGCCGCAGCAAGCGAGGATGCGGCACAATGACGGGAACGAAACGATCAAGCGAGGGGCTCGACGCCCGCCGCCGCAAGCTCTTGTTTCGCTCCTGGCACCGCGGCATGCGCGAGATGGACCTTATCCTTGGCACCTTCGCCGATGCTGAGATCGGCGCCTTGACCGGCGATGAAATCGACCAATATGAAAAGCTCCTCGATATTCCCGACACCGAGTTCCTGCCCTTGATCACCGGCGAACGTCCTGTTCCCGCCGAAATTGATTGTGCGGTCCTGCAAAAAATCATGGCTTCACGCCGGACAATGACCTTTTGAAGAACGCTTCCATGAGCCTCATTCCCACCATCGGCTTGCCGAAAGGCCGTGCCGGCCAGTTCATCGTCGACGGCGTCGCCGACGGCTATGAAGCCTTCGCGCTGGTGCAGGCGGCGCGCGAGATCGCGCCCGACAAGCCGGTGCTGTTCGTGGCGCGCGACGGGCAGCGCCTGCCGGCAATCACAGAGGCGCTGGCCTTTGCCGCTCCCGGCCTGCCCGTGCTGGAACTGCCCGCCTGGGACTGCCTGCCCTATGACCGCGTCTCGCTCGGCTCGGATGCGGCCGCCCGGCGGCTCGACGCGCTCGCCGCCATGATCGCGCTGGCGAGGAAGCCGCATCGCGCCGTCATTCTCACCACCGCCAATGCGCTGCTCCAGCGCATTCCGCCCGCGGATCTCATCGAGGCGCAGACCTTTCACGCCAAACCTGGCAACCAGATCGATATGAACGCGCTGGTGTCGCGGCTGGAGACATCGGGCTTCGAGCGGGTGCCGACGGTGCGCGGCATCGGCGAGTTCGCCGTGCGCGGCGGCATCCTTGACCTGTTCGCGCCTGGCTGGACCGAGGCGCTGAGGCTGGATTTTTTCGGCGATACGCTGGAATCGATCCGCGTCTTCGACGTGGCCACGCAGCGCACCACCGGGCAGCGCAAGTCCATGGCGCTGCAGGCGATGAGCGAGGTGGCGCTGACGCCCGAGACGATCAGCCGCTTCCGCCGCGCCTATATCGAAGCGTTCGGCGCGCCGTCGCGGGACGATGGGCTTTACGCCGCGGTCAGCGAAGGCCGGCGCTTCGCGGGCATGGAACATTGGCTGCCGTTCTTCTACGAGCGGTTGGAGACCGTGTTCGACTATCTGCCGGACACGCCTGTCGTTTTCGACCATCTGGCGCATGAAGCGCTTGCCGAACGCCACACGCTGATCCTCGATCACTACGAGGCGCGCAAAAAGCAGGCCGAAGGTGCGCTGAAGGACGCGGTGCCCTACAAGCCGGTGGCGCCGGACCTGCTTTACCTCTCGCCGGAAAATCTCGTCGCTTCTCTCGGACCGCGCGAAGCGATCGACTTCACCGCCTTCGACGCACCGGATGCGGGAGCAAGAAAGGTCTTCCACGCCGGCTCGCGCCATGGCCGCAGCTTCGCGGAAGAGCGCGCCGACCCCAACGTCAATGTCTTCGACGTGGCGGTGAAGCACATCGCCGACGAACGCGCGGCACGCCGCCGCGTCATTGTCGCCGGCTGGACCGAGGGCTCGCTCGACCGGCTCGGCCAAATTCTCGCCGAACATCGTCTGGGCAATCTTGCGCCGGTGGCGACCTTGGCGGAGGCGGAGAAACTCGAGCCGGGGCAGGCGGCATTGGCCGTGCTGCCGCTGGAATCCGGTTTCGAGACCGAAAGACTGGTCGTCGTCGCCGAACAGGACATTTTGGGCGACCGGCTGATCCGGCGCTCCAAGCGCAAGAAGCGCGCGTCCGACTTCATTGCCGAAGCCTCGGCCCTGTCGGCTGGCGACATCGTCGTCCATGCCGACCACGGCATTGGCCGCTTCATCGGCCTGCGCACAATCGAAGCCGTCGGGGCGCCGCATGATTGCCTGGAAATCCACTATGCCGGCGACGACCGGCTGTTCCTGCCGGTGGAAAACATCGAGCTCCTGTCGCGCTACGGTTCCGATACAGCCGAGGCGACACTCGACAAACTCGGCGGCGGCGCCTGGCAATCGCGCAAGGCGCGGCTGAAGAAACGCCTGCTCGACATGGCCGGGCAGTTGATCCGCATCGCCGCCGAACGGCAGATGCGCGCTGCACCCCCGCTGGTGCCGGCGGAAGGCCTCTATGGCGAGTTCGCCGCGCGCTTCCCTTATGAGGAGACCGATGACCAGCAGACGGCGATCGATTCCGTCAGGGACGATCTGGCGGCCGGCAAGCCGATGGACCGGCTGATCTGCGGCGATGTCGGTTTCGGCAAGACCGAGGTGGCGCTGCGCGCCGCCTTCATCGCGGCGATGGAAGGGTTCCAGGTGGCGGTCGTCGTGCCGACAACCCTGTTGTCCCGCCAGCATTTCAAGACCTTCTCGCAGCGCTTTTCCGGCCTGCCGATCCGCGTCGCCCAGGCATCGCGGCTGGTCGGCGCAAAGGATCTGGCAGAGACCAAGAAGGGCATTGCCGAAGGGACGGTGGATATCGTGGTCGGCACCCACGCGCTGCTCGGCAGCGCGATCTCGTTCAAGAATCTCGGCCTACTGATCATCGATGAAGAGCAGCATTTTGGCGTCAAGCACAAGGAACGGCTGAAGGACCTGAAGACCGACGTCCACGTGCTGACGCTGTCGGCGACGCCTATCCCGCGCACGCTGCAACTGGCATTGACCGGCGTGCGCGAACTGTCGCTGATCGCCACGCCGCCGGTCGACCGCATGGCGGTGCGCACCTTCATCTCGCCCTTCGATCCGCTGGTCATTCGCGAGACGTTGTTGCGCGAGCGTTATCGCGGCGGCCATTCCTTCTATGTCGTGCCGCGCATCAGCGATCTGGCGGAAATCCATGATTTCCTGAACCAATCCGTGCCGGAACTGAAGGTGGCGGTGGCCCATGGCCAGATGCCGCCGGGCGAACTCGACGACATCATGAACGCCTTCTACGACGGCCAGTACGACGTTCTCTTGTCGACCACCATCGTCGAATCCGGCCTCGACATCCCGACCGCCAACACGCTGATCGTCCATCGCGCCGACATGTTCGGCCTGTCGCAGCTCTATCAGTTGCGCGGCCGTGTCGGGCGCTCGAAGGTGCGCGCCTACGCACTGTTCACACTGCCGGCCAACCGCAAGCTGACCGACACCGCCGAACGTCGGCTGAAAGTGCTGCAGTCGCTCGACACGCTGGGCGCCGGCTTCCAGCTCGCCAGCCACGACCTCGACATCAGAGGCGCAGGCAATCTGCTCGGCGAAGAGCAATCCGGCCACATCAAGGAAGTCGGCTTCGAGCTCTACCAGCAGATGCTGGAGGAGGCGGTCGCGGAGGTGAAGGATTCCGGCGAGGTGCTGGATGGCGGCTGGTCGCCGCAGATCGCCGTCGGCACGGCGGTGATGATCCCGGAGAGCTATGTGCCGGACCTGCAGCTCAGGCTGGCGCTCTATCGGCGCCTCGGCGACCTCGAGAGCACCGAGGAAATCGATGCTTTCGGCGCCGAGCTGATCGACCGTTTCGGCCCGCTGCCGGAGGAGGTGAAGCATCTGCTCAAGATCGTCTTCATCAAAGCCCTCTGCCGCAAGGCCAATGTCGAGAAGCTCGATGCCGGGCCGAAGGGCGTGGTCATCCATTTCCGCAAGCGCGAGTTTTCCAACCCGGTCGGACTGGTCAAATTTATCGGCGAGCAAGGCTCGCTGGCAAAGATCCGGCCGGACCAAAGTGTCGTCTTCACCCGCGACTGGCCAACGGCGGAAAAGCGTTTGGCGGGCTCGGCTGTCGTCATGACGCAACTGGCGCGGCTGGTAGAGAAGGCGGCGTAGCCAGCCCGGCCCATTCGCCAGCGCTGAAATTCCGGTCTAGAATAGGAAATCGGCTTCGTGTATGGAGCCGCCACCCCACATGGGGGCTGGAAATGGCGGGCGAGGGTGCTTGCCGGAAAGAGCGTTGGGTGCAGCGATGACGAAATGGTCGCCGAATTCGTGGAGGGCAAAGCCGATCAAGCAGGTCCCTGCTTATCCGGACCTTGCCGCGCTGAAGAACACGGAGGCCCAGCTCGCCACCTTTCCGCCGCTGGTTTTTGCCGGCGAGGCGCGCAAGCTGAAGAAGCAACTGGCCAGCGTCGCTGCCGGCGAGGCATTCCTGCTCCAGGGCGGCGATTGCGCCGAAAGCTTTGCCGAACATGGCGCGGACAACATCCGCGACTTCTTCCGCGTGTTCCTGCAAATGTCGGTGGTGCTGACCTTCGCCGGTGCGCAGCCGGTGGTGAAGATCGGCCGCGTTGCGGGCCAGTTCGCCAAGCCGCGCTCGTCCGACAACGAGACCAAGGGCGAGGTGACGCTGCCGAGCTATCGCGGCGACATCATCAATGGCATCGAATTCGACCTCAAGTCGCGCATTCCCGATCCTGCCCGCCAGGAAATGGCGTACCGTCAGTCGGCGGCAACGCTCAATCTTTTGCGCGCCTTCGCGCAGGGCGGCTACGCCAGCCTGGAGAATGTGCATCGCTGGATGCTCGGTTTCGTCTCCGACAGCCCGCAGGCCGAAAAATACGAGTCGCTCGCCAATCGCATCACCGAGACGATGGATTTCATGCGCGCGGTCGGCATCACCTCCGAAACCAATTTCGCGCTGCGCGAGACTGATTTCTATACCAGCCATGAGGCGCTGCTGCTCGGCTATGAGGAAGCGCTGACGCGTGTCGATTCCACCTCCGGCGACTGGTACGCGACGTCTGGCCACATGATCTGGATCGGCGACCGCACCCGCCAGCCGGACCATGCGCATGTCGAATATTGCCGCGGCATCAAGAACCCGCTCGGCCTGAAATGCGGCCCGTCGCTGACGCCGGACGGCTTGCTGGAACTGATCGACCTGCTCAACCCCGAGAACGAGCCAGGCAGGCTGACGCTGATCGCGCGCTTCGGTTCCGACAAGGTCGCCGAGCATCTGCCGAAGCTGGTGCGGGCGGTGCAGAAGGAAGGCCGCAGCGTCGTCTGGTCGTCAGACCCGATGCACGGCAACACGATCGAGGCGGCCGGCTACAAGACGCGGCCGTTCGACCGCATCCTGAAGGAGGTGCAGACGTTCTTCGAGGTGCACCGCGCCGAAGGCACGCATCCGGGCGGCATCCATGTCGAGATGACCGGCAAGAACGTGACTGAATGCACCGGCGGCGCCCGCGCCATCACCGCCGAGGAATTGCAGGACCGCTATCACACCCATTGCGACCCGCGCCTCAATGCCGACCAGGCCATCGAACTGGCGTTCCTGGTGTCGGACCTGCTCAAGAAAAGCCACCCGGTGCAACACAAGCAGGTCGCCAACGGCTGACCCGTCCAAAGCAGTTCACAGGAAAAGCGCTTCCTGCCGAAAAATCAGTCTTGCTTGTAGAGCAGCCAGCTCTTGCCGGCGCGGCCCGCCATTGCCGAATGCCTGGTCACGCGGTTACGGCCGCTGACCTTTGAGCGGTAAAGCGCCCGGTCTGCCTTGCTGTAGAGGTCTTCAGGGCCCTCGGCTTCGGATGCCATGCAGATTCCCATCGAGACGGTGACGGTGCCGTAATTCATGCCGGTCTGGCTGCTGGTGAAAGGCGACTGCTCGATCAGCGCGCGAATGCGTTCGGCGATTTCGTAGGTGGCGTCCTCGCTTGCGCCCTCGACGATCAGCGCGAATTCCTCGCCGCCGGTGCGGGCGACGAACATGTCGGCGCGAATGCTGGTCTGGAATATATCGGCGATGATCTGGAGGATCTTGTCGCCGACGGGATGGCCGTACCTGTCGTTGATGTCCTTGAACCGATCGATGTCGGCGAGGATCAATGCATTGAACAGGATGCCTTTGTTGCTGTTGTAGATCCTGGTGATTTCCTTGTCGAAGGCGCGACGGTTCCAGATTTGCGTCAGGGGGTCGGTGTCGGCCAGGCGCTTGTATTCCTCGAGCTTCGACTTGACGCTTTCCAGTTCCGCGGTCTTGTCGCTGAGCGTCGAGGCAACTTGCCGGCCATGATCGATCGTCGAATGGGTGGCGACCGCCATGGCGTTGACGATCTTCTGCAGAACATCCGGCGACAGCAGGCTGTTTCTGCCGAGTCCGCTCGACGTTTCGTTGAGGATCCTGCCGTATTTCTCGATGTGGCTGCGCTCGCTCCTCAGCAGCGAAGCGATGTCCTCGAGTTCGTTGGCGATGACTTCCCTGGCATGCTCGACGATGCCGGAGCCATGGTTCTGGGCAAAGAAGGCGCGTCCGATCTGGTCGATGTCGTCCTGTGTCGGTCGGCCGCTCAGCGACACGACGGCAAGGCTGAGCTCGCGATTGGATCCGCTCAAGGCCTCGTAGAAGATCTCGTAGTTGCGTGGCAGGCCGAGCACGCCGAGCTGGCGCATTGTGGCCAGGACAGTGCTCGCAATATCGGTGCTTCGTTCGCTCTGGGCGGCTGCCGGCTGCATGTTCTGTTCACTCTTCCCCGGGAACACGCTGCGGCATTCGCAGGCATCCAATGTCGCCGACCTGGGGAACGCTGGCCATTCCAGTCCATCTTGCGAAGAAGGCGCGTCCCCACTCACGACTTTCGCTTGCGAGGATCATAGATGCAGCAGCGCTAAAGTTTCCTTAATCCGCTGAATCCGGCCTGTTTTTCGCTGATTCCGGCTTTACACGCCTTCATCCGTGAACAAACAATTCCCGAGCGCGCCAAATGCATGTCGCATTTTCTTGCGCGCAGCCACCGAAAAGCTGGGATCCTGTCAGCAGCGATTTCTTTTGGGATGGTGCGATGAGTGAAAATCATACGGGATCGTGTCTCTGCGGAGCGGTTCGCTTCAGGACACGAGGGCCGTTGCGCGGCGTCATCTATTGCCATTGCTCGCAATGTCGCAAGCAGAGTGGACATTTCTATGCCGCAACCAATGTCCCGGACGCCAATATCGATATCGACGGCGCCGACAACATCACCTGGTATGAGGCGTCCGCCTTCGCCGGGCGCGGTTTTTGCAAGACATGCGGATCGCTGCTTTTCTGGAAACCGCGGGACGACGCCTATGTTTCGGTTCTGGCGGGATCGTTCGATGAACCGACAGGCCTCAAGGGCCAATGCCACATATTCGTGGGTGACAAGGGCGATTATTATTCGATCGACGACGCGCTGCCTCAATTCGAGAAGTCGACCCCATCGGTGAAGGTCGCCGACGAATGAATTTTGGGCGAGCCAGCTTATTCCATTGATCGGGCCATTGCTTTATCCCGTGCCGGTGATTCGCAAAGGGGTTTGGCATGCAGCGGCTGATCGACGCTTATTTCAACTCGCTGCGGGCGTTCCGCAAGCTGGCTGCAACTGAAAAAGCTTTCCAGCAGGAGCTGGCGCTGCTCGCCCTTGCCCTTCCGATCGGCTGGTTCGTTTCGGTGTCGTGGCGCGGCTACGCGCTGCTGATCGGCGCGGTGCTGCTCCTGATCATGGTCGAGGTGCTGAACACCGGCATCGAAGCGGCCTGCGATGCCTTTAGCCGCGAATTCAATGTCGACATCCAGCTGGCCAAGGACTGCGGTTCGCTGGCGGTACTGATCTCCGTGGCGATCGTCGCCGGCGTCTGGGGCATCGCGATCATCGAGCGTATCGTCGGGCTGCCGATCTGAGCTTTCGACCGCCGGCCGGCGGTCAGTTTTCCCTGGCACGTTCCTTTCGGGCGAAATGGCGGGCGATGAGCCAGGCGAGTACGGCCACGGCCAGGCCGATAGCCAGGCCCACCAATATCCGCTCATGGCGAAGCAGCGCCTGGCCGATGAAATGCTCGGCGCCCAACCCGAAGACATAGCCGATGGTGCTGAACAGCACCGCCCAGACCGCCGAGGAAATGGCGTTCAAGACGATGAAGCGGGGTGCTGCGATGTTCGACAGGCCGGCCGCGATGCCACCGACCAGGCGCATGCCATAGACGTAGCGGTTCGACAGCACGAAGATGTTGGGATGGGTGTTGAGCAGACGATAGGCGCGGCGGAAGCCGGGCCGCTTGCGCAACCCGACGACATAGCGATGGTCCGCGAAACTTCTCCCCAGGATGAAGAAGCAGGTGTCGCCGGCGAAGGCCCCAAGCGCTGCCACGACGACAGTCTGCCAGAGGACGAAGATATGCTGATGGGCGAAGAAGCCGCCGAGTATGGCGGCACTCTCGCCCTCGGCGACACAGCCCAGAAAAACGGCGATCAGCCCGTATTGTTCGATGAAATGATGGATCGCGTCGCTCATGACGGCGATTGCTGCGACAGCCTCTCGTCGATCCGCTTGACCAGTTCGGTCAGCCGCACGATCTCGTCGCGCATGCCGATGATCTGGCCGTGGCGCATTTCGTCCAGCTTTTCATGCAGCGCCATGATCTCGATCTCGGCCTTCAGATTGACCTCGTAGTCGTGGGCGGCATCGATGCGGTCGCGCTCGGTCTGGCGGTTCTGCGCCATCATGATCACCGGCGCCTGCAGCGCCGCGACCATGGACAGGACGAGATTGAGGAAGATGAACGGGTAGGGGTCGAAGGCGTCGCGCGCCAGAAGCCAGGCATTGGCTGATGTCCAGACGATCAGGAAGGCAATGAAGCCAAGGATGAACGACCAGGAACCGCCAATGCGGGCGATGCTATCGGCAAGGCGGTCGCCAAAGGTCTGGTGGAAGGCGACGGCCTTGTTGGTGTCCCTGGAGATCGTTGTGCGCTCGAGCGTCGACTGCAGCACCCGGTTCTCCAGGGCGCTGAGACCGTCCGGCTTTCGTCTCAGCCAGCGGTTCGCCAGATCGTCGATTGTCTTGTTCATGGCCGTCTCCAAGGGCTTGGCTGGCGATAGACGTAGAGGCTGCCGGCCCGCGCGGGAAGTGCTAGATTTGATGGGAACCGGAGGGACTTATGGTCGACTTCATGAAAATTCGCGCTCGCGCCGCAAAGCGCAAGGGCGGCGAGGAGGAACTGGTCTCGCTGCTCGGGCCGATTCCCGACAACGCCGCCGTGGCCGACATCGGCGATGACCGTATCCTGTCGACGATGGCCGAGCGCGTCTTCGCCGCCGGTTTCGTCTGGCGCGTCATCGAGCAGAAATGGCCCGGATTCGAAGAGGCGTTCCTGCGCTTCGAGCCGAAGCGGTTGCTGTTCCAGCCTGACGATTTCTGGCATGAACTGGCATCCGACCAGCGCATCGTGCGCAATCCGCAGAAGATCAAATCCGTTCGCGACAACGCTGCCTTCGTCGAGCGCGTGTCAAAAGAGCATGGCGGCTTCGGCACATTCCTCGCCGAGTGGCCCGCCGACGACCAGGTCGGGCTGATGGCCTATCTCGGCAAGCATGGCAGCCGGCTCGGCGGCAATACCGGCCAGTATTTCCTGCGCTGGCTGGGTTGGGACGCCTTCGTCATTTCGGCCGACATGGCGGCCGCCCTTCGCGATGCCGGGCTCGATATCGCCGAAAGCCCGACGTCGAAGAAGGATCTCGACAAGATCCAGGCCCAGGTCAACCGTTGGGTTGCGGATACCGGCCTGCCGCGCCGGCACATTTCGCGCATCCTGGCGATGTCGATCGGGGAGAACCATTCGCCGCAGGCGCTGCGCGACTATATGGGCAACGACTGATGTCGAAATTGGCCCAAGCAAACGCCATTGCGGGGCGAATTTTGCCGCGCTAAGTCAGCAGCATGACCAAGAAGCCCGACATACTGCGCATCGCCGTTGCCCAGCTCAATCCGACAGTCGGCGACGTTGCCGGCAATCTCGCCAAGGCCCGCGAGGCGAGGGCGGATGCCGCGCGTCAAGGCGCCGATCTCGTGCTCTACACCGAGCTTTTCCTCGCCGGCTATCCGCCTGAGGATCTGGTGCTGAAGCCGGCCTTCCTGAAGGCCTGCGAGCGGGCCGCGCAGGAGATTGCCGCCGACACCGCCGATGGCGGTCCCGGCGTCATCATCGGCACGCCGCTGAAGCGCAAGACCGGCACCCACAACTCGATCGTCTTCGCCGATGGCGGCAAGATCATCACCGAGCGCTATAAGGTCGATCTGCCGAATTATGGCGAGTTCGACGAGAAGCGCGTCTTCCAGGCCGGACCGGAGATCCAGGGGCCCGTCAATTTCCGCGGCGTGCGTCTGGGAATCCCGATCTGCGAGGACATCTGGGGCGACATCGGCGTCTGCGAGACGCTGGCCGAGAGCGGCGCGGAAATCCTGCTGGTGCCGAACGGCTCGCCCTATTACCGCGCCAAGATCGATGTGCGCCACCAGGTCGTCATCCGCCAGGTTATCGAATGCGGGCTGCCGATGATCTATGCAAACCAGCTCGGCGGCCAGGACGAGCTGATCTTCGACGGCGCGTCGTTTGCCATAGGTGCCGACAAGCGGCTTGCTTTCCAGATGAGCCAGTTCGAGGAGGCGGTCGACATCACCACCTGGAGGAGACAAGGCGAAAACTGGGTCTGTTCGGAAGGACCGATGTCGAAGATCCCCGAACGGGAGGAGGCCGACTACCGCGCCTGCATGCTGGGCTTGCGCGACTACGTCAACAAGAACGGTTTCAAGAACGTCGTGCTCGGCCTGTCGGGCGGCATCGATTCGGCCATCTGCGCGGCCCTTGCCGTCGATGCGCTGGGCGAGGAGCGGCTGCGCGCGGTGATGATGCCTTACCGCTATACGTCGAAGGATTCGCTTAAGGATGCTGAAGACTGTGCCCGCGCACTCGGCTGCCGCTATGACATCGTGCCGATCTTCGAGCCGGTCGAAGGTTTCCTTCATGCGCTGACGCAGCTTTTCGAAGGCACCAAGGAAGGCATCACCGAGGAGAACTTGCAGAGCCGCGCGCGCGGCACCATCCTGATGGCGATTTCCAACAAATTCGGCTCGATGGTGGTTACGACAGGCAATAAGAGCGAGATGTCGGTCGGCTATGCCACGCTCTATGGCGACATGAATGGGGGCTTCAATCCGATCAAGGACCTGTACAAGATGCAGGTCTATGCACTGTCGCGCTGGCGCAACAGCCACGTGCCGCCGGGCGCGCTCGGACCGTCGGGCGAGGTGATCCCGAAGAACATCATCGACAAGGCGCCGTCGGCGGAACTGCGCGAGAACCAGACCGATCAGGATTCGCTGCCGCCCTATCCGGTGCTGGACGACATCCTCGAATGCCTGGTCGAGAACGAGATGGGCGTCGACGACATCGTCGCGCGCGGCCATGACCGGGCGACGGTGACGCGCATCGAGCACCTGCTCTACGTCGCCGAATACAAGCGCCGGCAGGCGGCGCCCGGCGTGAAGATCACCAGGAAGAATTTCGGCCGCGACCGTCGCTATCCCATCACCAACCGGTTCAGGGATCGCGGCTAGACACCGTACCGACCGAAAATTCGCGTCATGCCGCAGGCGAGGGGTAGCGATGCCCGAGTGTGAAATCAGCTTCGACCTGTCACGGATCGACTTCAGGGCGACATCCGACCTGTTGATGGCAAGCTATTGGGGCGGCGGGCGCAGTGACGAGACCCACCGCCGCGCCTTCGCGAATTCGCTCTGCGTCGGCGCTTATGTCGAAGGCAAACAGGTCGGCTTCGGCCGGGCGATCACCGACCGCACGGTGTTCGCCTATCTGGCCGATATCATCGTCTGGCCGCAGCATCGCGGGCAGGGCATCGGCTCGCGGCTGGTGCAGGCACTGATCGATCACCCCGAGCTCCGCACCGTTTCGCACTGGAGCCTATCGACCAGCGACGCGCATGGGGTTTATGAAAGACTGGGATTCAAGGCATCGACCGATGGCCGGTACATGCGCCTCGATCGTAAGCCGATCCGCTGACCAAGCGCCTTTGCCGTTGTTGCAAATTTATCCCAGTGCTTGGACCAGATGCCGTTTTTGGTGACCGCCAGCCTTGGCGATGCGATGAGGCATCTCTATAAGGGCCTCTCCGCGATTCCCTTTAGGGAGGACCGAATGCCAGGATTTGACATCGTTATGCGAGGCCGCGAAGCCTAGGTCCCGACCGGCGCGCCGCAGGGTTTTCACCCTCGGAACGGAGCCGGATCGAGAACAGGCCTTTGCCGATGCCGGTCGCCGCCTTCGGGCAAGTGGCCATTCATAACCGAACCTCCGCATTCCCGGGCATTGAGCCCCTTGCGCGGTTTTTTCAATTTTCGACCTTACCGGGATCGGGCTTTTTGCGCCCGAATGACATCATGGCTCGTTTTCGAATCGATTTGCGCGCAAGCGCCTTTCGCAGCGTTCTTGGCTTTACTTTCACCCACTGGCGGCGCCAGCCCTGGCGGCTTTCGCTGATCATGGCTGGTTTCCTGCTGTCGACGCTGGCCGATGTGCTGACGCCGCTCTATTCCGGCCGGCTGGTCGATGCCGTCGCCAGCAGCGCCGGCGCCGACGAGATCGCCTGGAATGCCGCGATGACCGCGTTTTCCATGCTGATGGCGTTGGCGCTGGCGGGTGTCGTCCTGCGCAATTTGGCCTTCATGGGGATCGTCGAACTGACGCTGAAGATGATGGCCGACATCGCCGCCGCCGCCTTCCACCGTGTCCAGCGCTTTTCCACCGACTGGCACGCCAACAGCTTCGCCGGATCGACCGTGCGCAAGGTGACGCGCGGCATGTGGGCGTTGGACCTGCTCAACGACACGATCCTGATCGCGCTGCTGCCGTCGATCGTCATGCTCGTCGGCTCGACGCTGCTGCTGGGCTGGTTCTGGCCGCTGATGGGAGCGGTTGTCGCCGCCGGCTCGGTGCTGTTCATCGCTGTCACGGCGATGCTGTCGCTTGGTTATGTCGCGCCGGCGGCCAGGCTCGCCAACACCTGGGACACGCGCCTTGGCGGCTCGCTGGCCGACGCGGTGAGCTGCAACGCCGTGGTCAAGGGGTTTGGCGCCGAGGAGCGCGAGGAGAACCGGCTTGCGAAGGTCGTCGCCAAATGGCGTGCCCGCACGCGGCGCACCTGGGTGCGCGGCACCATCAACGGTACCACGCAAGGGGTGCTGCTGCTGGTGATGAGAGCGGCGGTCATCGGCCTGGCGCTGATGCTGTGGTCGTGGGGGCAGGCAACGGCCGGCGACGTCGCCTTCGTGCTGACTTCTTTCTTCGTCCTGCAAGGCTATCTCAGGGATATCGGAACGCATATCCGCAACCTGCAGCGCTCGATCAACGACATGGAGGAACTGGTCGATTTCCAGTCCGAACCGCTCGGCATCGAGGATCGGCCCGGCGCCGGACCGATCCGCATCACGCAAGGGGGCATCGCCTTCGACGACGTCACCTTCCATTATGGCAGTCACCGTTCGCCGCTCTATCGCGATTTCTCGGTCGATATCGCGCCGGGCGAGCGGGTCGGGCTGGTCGGCCATTCCGGGTCGGGCAAGACGACTTTCGTCAAGCTGATCCAGAGGCTCTATGACGTGAACGCCGGCCGGATCCTGATCGACGGCCAGGACATTTCGGAGGTGACGCAGGCGTCGCTGCGCGCGCAGATCGCCATCGTGCAGCAGGAGCCGATCCTGTTCCACCGCTCGCTGGCCGAAAACATCGCCTATGCCCGGCCTGGCGCCACGCAGGCCGAGATCGAGCACGCCGCGAAGCTGGCGAGCGCGCACGACTTCATCGCCAACCTGCCGAAGGGCTACGGCACGCTCGTCGGCGAGCGCGGCGTGAAGCTGTCGGGCGGCGAGCGCCAGCGCGTGGCGATCGCGCGCGCGTTCCTCGCCGATGCGCGCATCCTGATCCTGGACGAGGCGACGTCGAGCCTCGATTCAGAATCGGAGGTGCTGATCCAGCAGGCGATGGAGCGGCTGATGGTCGGCCGCACCACGCTGGTCATCGCGCACCGGCTTTCGACGGTGCGGGCGCTCGACAGGCTGTTGGTCTTCGATCGCGGCAAGATCGCCGAGGAAGGCTCGCATGACGCGCTGATCCGGCTGCCGGGCGGCATCTACCGCCGCCTGTTCGAGCGCCAGGCGCTCGAATTGACCAAGGGACTTGTCACCTGATCGGGGATGGCCTCCGGCTCTGGCCCGGAGGCCATCCCATCAGGCGCCGGCGGCTTGACGGGCGGGCGGCGCGGGACATGTGATCGCGGGCGGAGCCGCGTCCGCCAAGTCTTTTCATTGCTTGCGCCATGTTCTATGTCTGCGGCACGGCACGGGGGCGCGTCTTGTCAATCACAAAAGCATCCGGTACGCCCCGCTCATGACAGTTACCGTTCGTTTCGCCCCTTCACCGACAGGCCGCATCCATATCGGCAATGCGCGCACCGCCCTGTTCAACTGGCTGTTCGCCATGAACCATAAGGGGCGCTTCATCCAGCGCTTCGACGACACCGATGTCGCGCGCTCGAAGCAGGAATTTTCCGACGCCATCCTTTACGACCTGCATTGGCTTGGCATCTTTCCCGACACCACCGAATACCAGTCGCGTCGCTTCGAGATCTATGACGCGGCGGTCGAGCGGCTGAAGGCGGCGGGCGTTCTCTATGCCTGCTATGAAACACCGGAGGAGCTCGACCTCAGGCGCAAGGTGCGCCGTACGCGCGGCCTGCCGCCGGTCTATGGCCGCGAAGCGCTGACGCTGACGTCGGAACAGATCGCCGAATATCAGGCCGATGGCCGCCGGCCGCACTGGCGCTTCCTGCTGCCCAATTTCACCGGCGATCCGCAGCAGCCGGAGCGCACCGAAATCCATTGGAACGACCTGGTGCGCGGGCAGGAAACCGTCGATCTCGCCTCGCTGTCGGACCCGGTGCTGGTGCGCGAGGACGGCACCTATCTCTATACGCTGCCATCCGTCGTCGACGATATCGAGATGGGCGTCAGCCATGTCATCCGCGGCGACGACCACGTCACCAACACCGGCGTGCAGATCGCGCTGTTCCGGGCGCTGGGTGCCGAGCCGCCGGAATTCGGCCACCACAATCTGCTGACCACCGTTTCGGGCGAGGGGCTGTCGAAGCGCACCGGCGCACTCTCCATCGAAAGCCTGCGCGAGGACGGCATCGAGCCGATGGCGGTCGCATCGCTGGCCGTGCTCGTCGGCACGTCGGAGAATGTCGCCGCCGCGCACGACCTGGCCGAACTCGCCAGCCGTTTCGACCCGGCTGCGACTTCGAAGTCGGCGGCAAAGTTCGACCCGGACGAGCTTTTCGTGCTCAACCGGACGCTGCTGCACCAAATGCCGTTCTCCGAAGCGCAGAATCGGCTGGTGGTGCTCGGCATATCGGGCGAGCAGGCGGAACCGTTCTGGCTGGCTGTGCGCGGTAATCTCGACAGGCTGGCCGATGCTGTCGGCTGGTGGCGCATCCTGCGCGAAGGGCCGCAGGAGAAGCCGGAATTTTCCGACGCCGATCGAGATTTTCTTCACCAGGCCATCGATCTGCTGCCCGAGGAGCCTTGGAACGGGACCGTCTGGAAGGACTGGACGGCCAAGATCAGGGAAGCGACCGGCCGCAAGGGCAAGGCGCTGTTCATGCCGCTGAGGCTCGCCCTTACCGGACTGACTTCGGGACCGGAGCTTGCAGATCTATTGCCGCTGATGGGTCGGGAAGGAACGTTGGCCCGACGACCCTGACCTTCCGCTGTTCCGGCGGCAGCGTCGAGACCGGCGATGCGACCGGTTTGACCGCAAGCCGCTTGATGGCGTCGCGGTCCAGCCCGCCTGCGGCGTTTGCCAGCGTCTCGGGATCGGCACCTGGATCGGGTTTGGAGGCAGGCACCGGAATGAACGGGGCGCCCTCCGTTTGCGGCCGCGACTGTTGCTGGCTTGGCGGATTGCCGCCGATGATCTGGAAGTTCTGCGCGGCGTTGCAGCCGCAGGCCGGCGGCCGCGACAGGTTGGGCTGCTTGTAAAGATAGGCCGTCGGCAGTTCGCTGTAGGGTCGGCCGGTGACCGACGATGTCATGTCGGCTGAATCGTCGCCCATGCCGCGCGAATAGAAGACCTGGATCTCGGTGCCGGGACAGCTCGATTCGCAGTTCTTCTGGTCGCGCTCGAAATCGCCGACCGAGGCGGCATTCGACATCGGAAAGAAGTAGCCGTCGCAGGTGCGCACGCAGGTGGTACGGAACTCGCCGCCGACGCCCGGAAAATCCGGTATGCCGGACCGGCCCGGCACGCGGCGGATATTGCGCTCCTCGTCGGGATCGTCAGACTGGTCGAGCGTATCGAGCCGGCGTGTGTCGCCGCCGAACAGCTGGTCGAACAGATTGCCGTTGCCTTGTTCCCGTTTCGCTTCGCGCAAGAGTTCGCGGCGGGGCGCCACCGCGTCCTCGCGGCAGCCATTGGTGTCGAGCGCGGCCAGGATGCGTGCGCGATCGCGCCGCGAACCGCCGCCGGCGAGGCGGGCGCGCTTGGCCTGCAAGCTATCGAGATTGGCGTTCATGCGCTCGATGGTGGCGTTGAACCCAGCGCATTGGCTGACATTGCGGCTGAATAGAGAGAAGCCGCAGCCGGCGCTGCTGGACTGGCCGCGCGCCTTTGAAATCTGCTCGCGTTGCCGGTCGATCGCGGCGTCATATTTCCGGATCAGGGCCGGACCGCCACTGCCGCGCGAGGTCGCGGCAAGATCGGTCTCGAGCTGGCGGCAGACACGCGAGGCGGCCTGCGGCTCGGAGACGGCGGCGCCCGAAAGCAGCAGGCCAAGCAGCACGGCGAGATGCGCCTGCTTCCACCCTTTGCCCATCATCCGCCGAAACCCTGCTTGGTTGTTCGCCGCACGCTACGTGCTCGTGGTTAAACCGCAGTTTACCCCCGAATTGGTGTTCAGCCCAGATCGACGACAGCTTGCGCCTTGTGGGCGGCCTCGACCACCGCCAGCGCTGTCATGTTGACGACGCCGCGCGAAGTCACCGAGGGCGTCAGGATATGCGCCGGCTTGTCGGTGCCGAGCAGGATCGGGCCGACATGCAGGGCATCCATCATGGTCCTGAGCGCTGTCAGCGTGATGTTGGCGGAATCGAGGTTGGGGAACACCAGGAGATTGGCTTCGCCCTTCAGACGCGAATGCGGATAGACGCGCTGGCGCAGATGTTCCGACAGCGCGGAATCGGCATGCATCTCGCCGTCGCATTGCAGCTCGGGCGCGATGCGCGCCAGGATCGCCGCCGCCTGCCGCATCTTGAGCGCACTCGGCGAATCGCGCGAGCCGAAATCCGAATGCGACAGCAGCGCCGCCTTGGGCTCGATGCCGAAGCGCTGGATCTCCTCGGCCGCCAGCACGGTCATTTCGGCGATCTCGTCGGCGGTGGGGTCGACAGAAACATGGGTGTCGGTCAGGAAGATGATGCCGCGTTGCGAGATCAGCATGGACAGCGTCGACAGATCCCGGTCCTTGATGCCGGTTCGTGGCCCGATGATCAGCGTGACGTTGCGCAGGTGCCGCTCGAAACGCCCTTCGAGGCCGCAGACCATGGCGTCGGCGTCGCCGCGCTTCAATGCGAGGGCCGCGATCACCGTGTTGTCGGTGCGCACCATGGTGCGCGCGGCCTCCGTCGTCACGCCGCGCCGGCCGGCCAGCTCGATCAGGAGGTCGACGTAATGGCGGTAGCGCGGATCGTCCTCCGGGTTGATCAGGCCGAAGTCGACGCCGGGCTTGATGCGCAGTCCGTAGCGCTTCAATCGCACCTCGATGACGTGCGGACGGCCGATCAGGATCGGCTCGGCGATGCCTTCCTCCAAAACCACCTGCGCGGCGCGCAGCACGCGCTCGTCCTCGCCGTCGGCATAGATGACGCGCTTGGCGCTCGACGCCTTGGCCGACGAGAACACCGGCTTCATCACCAGGCCGGAGCGGAAGACGAAGCGGTTGAGCTTGTCGATATAGGCGGAGAAGTCGCTGATCGGCCTTGTCGCGACACCGGTGTCGCAGGCCGCCTTGGCGACGGCCGGGGCGATGCGCAGGATGAGCCGCGGATCGAAGGGCGAGGGGATCAGGAATTCGGGTCCGAACACCGGCGTCTCGCCGGAATAGGCGCGCGCGGCGACATCCGAAGGTTCTTCGCGGGCAAGGGCGGCGATGGCCCGCACCGCGGCCATCTTCATCTCCTCATTGATGGCGCTGGCGCCACAGTCCAGCGCGCCGCGGAAGATGTAAGGAAAACACAGTACGTTGTTGACCTGATTTGGAAAATCGGACCGGCCCGTGCAGATCATCGCGTCGGGGCGCGCCGCCCGCGCCACTTCCGGCATGACTTCCGGATTGGGATTGGCCAGCGCCAGGATCAAAGGCTTCGGCGCCATGTGCTGGAGCAATTCCGGTTTCAGCACGCCGGCGGCCGAAAGCCCGAGGAACACGTCGGCGCCCGATATGACGTCGGCAAGCGTGCGTGCCTCCGTGTCCTTCACATAAGGATCTTTCCAGCGGTCCATCTCGTCGGTGCGGCCCTTGTAGGCAACGCCGAACCGGTCGGTGACCCAGATGTTCTCGACCTTGGCGCCGAGCGAGACCAGCAGGTTGAGGCAGGCCAATGCCGCCGCGCCGGCGCCCGAAGTGACGATCTTGATGTCGGCAATGGTTTTGCCGGCGAATTCCAGGCCGTTGAGCACTGCGGCGGCGACGATGATGGCGGTGCCGTGCTGGTCGTCATGGAAAACCGGTATGCCCATCCGGGCCTTCAGTCGCTCTTCGACCTCGAAGCATTCCGGCGCCTTAATGTCCTCGAGGTTGATGCCGCCGAAGGTCGGTTCCAGCGCCGCCACCGTTTCGACCATGCGCTCGATCTCGGGCGCGTCGATCTCGATGTCGAAGACGTCGATGCCGGCGAATTTCTTGAACAGGACCGCCTTGCCTTCCATGACCGGCTTCGAAGCGAGCGGGCCGATATTGCCCAGGCCGAGCACGGCCGAGCCGTTGGAAACGACGCCGACCAGATTGGCGCGCGCCGTGTAGTCGGCCGCGGTCGCCGGATCGTCGCGGATTTCGAGGCAAGGGGCCGCCACGCCCGGCGAATAGGCGAGCGCCAGGTCGCGCTGGTTGCCGAGCGGCTTGGTGGCCTGGATTTCGAGCTTGCCCGGCGTCGGGTGCTTGTGGAAGTAGAGCGCGGCTTCGTCGAGGTCCGAACGTGCCGTTTTCTTGCTCTCGCCGTTCATTCCGGGCCTCCCTGCGATCCTGCGTGCCGCCTTCTTAGCATGCGGCCAAGGTTTTTCGCGACGCCAAATGACGCAATCGCCATTCACGTTGACGAAGCAGGGATAATCAATCTGTTTCAACAGCTTGGCGGAATTCCTTCGACGCCGGCGCTACCGGGTCTCAGAAGGCGCTGACATAGAGGCCGCCGTCCACCGGTATGTTCTGGCCGGTCAGGTAGCCGGCATGGACCGAGCACAGGAAGGCACAGATCTGGCCGAATTCCTCCGGCGTGCCGAGCCGCTTGGCCGGCACGTCGGCACTGATGCGCGCCTTGCGGGCGGCTGCCGCGGCCGGGTCTTCAACGCTGCCGGCCTCGTGCGGACCGCGCAGCCGGTCGGTATCCAGCTTGCCGGGCAGCAGGCTATTGATGGTCACGTTGCGGTCGACCACCGTGCGCGCCACGCCGGCAAGAAAGGAGGTCAGGCCGGCGCGCGCGCCGGACGACAGATCAAGGCCGGGGATGGGGACATAGACCGATAGCGAAGTGATGTTGACGATGCGGCCAAAACCGCGCACGGCCATGCCGTCGATCACTGCCTGCACCAGCTCGATCGGCGTCACCATGTTCTGGGTCACGCCTTCGAGCATCTTGGCACGATCGAGCTCGCGGAAATCGCGCAGCGGCGGGCCGCCATTATTGTTGACCAGTATGTCGGGTTCGGGGCAAGCGGCGAGAAGCGCCTTCTGCACCTCGGGCTTCGATACGTCGCCGACGACTTCCGTGACGGTCACGCCGTAACGCTCGCGCAGCTCCGCAGCGGTTTTGGCCACCAGCTCGGCGTTGCGCCCGTTGACGACGACGTCGCAACCAGCCTCGGCCAGCGCCATGGCGCAGCCTTTTCCGAGCCCCTTGCTCGAAGCGCAGACGATGGCCTTCTTTCCGCGGATGCCGAGATCCATGACGATTTCTCCTGTGATTCGCCGGCAGGCTAGCTCTTGGGCTGGACCAATCGCAACCGTCATACGGTTGTTGCATGAATCGGGGCATAGGCTCGCGAAAGCAACGGTGAATTCGCGATGTCCGGCCAAGAGCCCCGCACGTTCCGCAGCATGTTCATCTCCGACGTCCATCTCGGGTCGAAGGCGGCAAAGGCCGATTTCCTGATCGATTTCCTTAGACATCACGATGCCGACATCATTTATCTCGTCGGCGATATCGTCGATGGCTGGCGCCTGAGGCGCAGTTGGCACTGGCCGCAGAGCCACAATGACGTCGTGCAGAAATTGCTGCGCAAGGCGCGCAAGGGCGCCACCATCACCTACATCGCCGGCAACCACGACGAATTCGCTCGCCAGTTCCAGGGCGTGCATTTCGGCGGCATCGTCGTAGCCGACCGCGCCATTCACGAAACCGCCGACGGCAGGCGGCTGCTCGTTATTCATGGCGACCAGTTCGACACGGTCGTGCACAATCAGCGCTGGCTCGCCTATCTCGGCGACCATGCCTACGACGCCGCCATGCAGGTCAACCGTGTGATCACCCGGCTGCGCCAGCTGCTCGGCCTGCCTTACTGGTCGTTTTCGTCCTGGGCCAAGGTCAAGGTCAAGAAGGCGGTGAATTTCATCGGCTCGTTCCAGACGGTACTCAGCGACGAGGCGCGGCGCTCGCATGTCGACGGCGTCATATGCGGCCATATCCATCATGCCGCGATCGAAAGCTATGGCGACGTTCAGTACATCAACACCGGCGACTGGGTGGAAAGCTGCACGGCGGTGGTCGAACATTTCGACGGCCGGATGGAAATCCTGACCTGGGCGCATGTCTTGCCCGAGGCGCCGGACGAACCATTCATCCCGATGCTGATCGAGGACCGGGTGGTGCAGGCCGCCTGACTGCGGGTGCCAGGCACAGATTCCGGTGTTAATCGATTAGGCCAATCGGTTTCGTCCGGTTTTTCCTCATGTTAAGGGTCAATCCACACTGCTCGCCGTTCGTGGACGGCAGCGTTATTGGATCGATTCATGCCGCTGCCGCCGCTTTCACCCGAACAGCTCGTCAAGCCTCGCCATTTCGAACTGCGCATGAGCCTGATCTTCGCGACATTGTTCGTGTCGCAGGGCACGCATCTGCCCTACTTCCCGCTGTGGCTGCAGGCGAAAGGTTTTCACGCCGAGCAGATCGCCGTCATCCTGGCGGCTCCGATGTTCCTGCGCGTCGTGACGACGCCGCTGCTCACCGCGCTCGCGGACCGGGCGAGGGACCGCGCCGACGTCTATATCGCGCTCGTCGCGGCATCGATGATCATTTCCGCCGGCTATTTTCTGCCGGCCTCCTACGCCGTCGTGCTTGCGGTGTCGCTGGCGCTGACGATCGTATGGACACCGCATTCGCCGATGGCCGATTCGCTCGCGCTTTCGGGCGTGCGCCGCTTCGGCTCCAACTACACCAGCATGCGCAAGTGGGGTTCGATCTCGTATCTCTGCGCCAACGTGGCCGGTGGTTTCATCCTGACCGCGGCAGGGGCGCAAGCCGTCCCGGCGATCATTTTCGCGGCACTGGGTGCCGCGCTCTTTGCCGCGCTGCTTGCGCCGCGTCTTGGCCGGCCGCGCCTTGCCTCACCGCTTTCGGCCGCGGAGATCCAGCACTCGGCACCAAGTCTCTTCAATGCCTATTTCGTCTATTTCACCCTGGGTGTCGGCATCCTCACCGCCAGCCACGCCTTCCTTTACGGCTTCGTGTCGATCTACTGGAAGTCGATCGGCATCGGCGACACCGTCGTCGGGCTTCTGTGGGCGTGGGGCGTGGTGGCCGAAGTCTGCATGTTCGTGTTTTTCAACCGCATATTCGCCTCCGTGTCGGTCGTCAGGGTGATGGTGATTGCCGGCATCGGCGCGGTCGTGCGCTGGATCGCCTTTCCGCTGATCTGGCCGCTTGGCCTCGGCGTCGCCGGGTTTTTCGGCGTCCAGACCCTGCATTCGGTGTCGGTGGCCATGGTGCTGATCGGCCTGCAGAAAATGATCGGCGAAACGGTCTCGGAAGAGCGCACCGGTGCCGCACAGGGCGTCGCCTATTTCTTCAACGGCTTCTTCATGGCCGCCGTGACGCTCGCCTCCGGCCCGCTCTACGACCGTTTCGGGGTCGACGGCTTCCTGGCCATGATCCCGATCGCGATCATCGGCCTGGTGCTGGTCGGACTCGCGGCGCGCTCAGCCCCAAAGCGCCGGATCGGGCGGTGAAACCAAGGATCCCTCATAGGCGAGGCCGGGCACACGATCCCGCGCAAGCAGCAGCGGTCCGTCGAGGTCGACGAAATCGGCGTCCTGGGCGAGCAGCACCGCCGGCGCCATCGCCAGCGACGTGCCGACCATGCAGCCGACCATGACGCCGAAACCCAGTTCGCGGGCGCGGTCGCGCAGCACGAGCGCCGCCGTCAGCCCGCCCGACTTGTCGAGCTTGATGTTGACGGCATCGTAGAGACCGGCGAGCGCGGCCAGATCCCCCGCCTCATGCACGCTCTCGTCCGCGCAGATCGGCACCGGATGCGCGATGTGGCGCAGGATGCCGTCATGGCCCGCCGGCAGCGGCTGTTCGATAAGCGCGATGCCTTGCTCGGCGGCAAAGGCGAGGTTCGCGGCGATGGTGTCGTCGTTCCAGCCCTCGTTGGCGTCGAGGATGATGCGGCTGCCGGGCGCGGCCTGCCGGACCGCGCGGATGCGCGCAATGTCGTTGTCGCCGCCGATCTTGACTTTGAGCAGCGGGCGCGCCGCGTTGGCACGGGCCTGCGCCGCCATCGCCTCGGGTTCGCCCAGCGACAGCGTGTAGGCCGTCTCGAGCTGATGCAAAGGAGCCGGCCAGACTACGTCCGCCACCGCCTTGCCGCTGATCTTGGCTTCCAGGTCCCACAAGGCGCAATCGATGGCGTTGCGCGCCGCGCCTGCCGGCATGGCGCCGAGCAGGGCTGTCCGGTCCATGCCAGCAGAGATTTGCCCGCGCATGGCCTCTATCGCGGCGCGAACCCCGTCCATGGTCTCGCCATAGCGTTTGTACGGCACGCATTCGCCACGGCCCGTGTAATCGCCTTCGCTGATCGTGCAGGTGATCACTTCGGCTTCGGTCTTCGAACCACGCGAAATGGTGAAGGTGCCGGCGATTGGAAAACGCTCGGCCTCGACCGAAATGACACGCGCCATAATTTTCTGCTCCGGCTGTGCGAGAAGGGTCGTCGGCAAATCGACAAGGCCGGACCCGTCAGGCTAAACAGGACGCCATGTTGACCATCGGCAAGCGCGACGCAAGCGGCAAGACCGCCTCGGAGGCTGACCACGAACCGCGCGTGTCGGTCGGTGAGGAAGCAGGCGTTCTCGGCTGCGCCTTCTCGGGAATCTGGACGACGCGCACCGTGGCCGCGATCGACGCAGAGATGCGCAAAATCGAGAAACGGAGCGGTTTCAAGACTTTGGCGCTCGATCTTTCGCACATCGAGAAGATCGACACCGCCGGCGCCTGGCTGATCGACCGCCTGGTCAGCGCTTTCGAGAAGAAAGGTGTCGAGGTCAGGCTGCAGGGCCAGAGCGACGTCGCCTCGATCCTGCTCGGCGCGGTCGGCGATGCGGTGCGGCGCGAGCCCGAATCGGGGCCGGTCGGGCCGCCCAACATCGTCATTCGCACGCTGGAGGCGGTCGGCCGCCGCGTCTACGAAATGCGCGACGATTTTCTCGCCTCGATGAACATACTGGGCGCCACGATCCGTGGCGCGCAGATGAAGCTCGGCCGCGGCCATGCCGTCAATCCGGCGGCGATCTTCAACCAGATCGACCGCATGGGCGTCGGAGCCATTCCGGTGGTGGTGCTGATGTCGGCGATCGTCGGCGCCATCGTTGCCCAGCAGGGCGCCTACCAGCTCAGCTATTTCGGCGCCGACATCTTCGTCGTCGACCTCGTCGGCGTGCTGATCCTGCGCGAACTCGGCGTGCTGATGACGGCAATCATGATCGCCGGCCGCTCGGGCAGCGCCATCACCGCCGAAATTGGCTCGATGAAGATGCGCGAGGAAGTGGATGCGCTGAAGGTCATCGGGCTCAACCCCATCGGCGTGCTGGTCTTTCCGCGCCTGGTTGCGCTGGTGATCGCCCTGCCTTGCCTGACCATCATCGCCAATTTTGCCGCACTCGGTGGCGGTATTCTCGCGGCTTGGCTCTATTCCGACATCGCACCCGCCGCCTTCATCGACCGGCTGCGCGTCGCCATCGACCTCAGCACCATTTTCGCCGGCCTGATCAAGGCGCCGTTCATGGCCATGATCATCGGCACCATCGCCTCGGTCGAGGGCATGAAGGTCGGCGGCAGCGCCGAATCGCTTGGTCAGCACGTGACCGCCTCGGTGGTGAAATCGATCTTCGTCGTCATCATCCTCGACGGGCTTTTCGCCATGTTCTATGCAGCGATCGAGTTCTGAAATGGCGATGGGAAACGGCATCGAGACCAGGGCCAAGGAGGGCGCGGATGACAGCGAGGTCGTGCTTTCGGCGCATGACATCACCGTTTCCTTCGGCGACAACCTGATCCTCGACAAACTGTCGCTCGATATCTGGCGCGGCGAGATCCTCGGTTTCGTCGGCGCTTCGGGCGCCGGCAAATCAGTTCTGCTGCGCACCATCCTTGGTTTGACGCGCAAGCAGTCCGGCACGATCAAGCTGTTCGGCGTGGATATCGAAAAGGCCGACGATGCCGAACGGCTGCGCATCGACATGCGCCTTGGGGTGCTGTTCCAGCACGGCGCGCTGTTCTCGGCGCTGACGGTGCTGGAAAACGTCCAGGTGCCGATGCGCGAATATCTCGACCTGCCGCGCAAGCTGATGGACGAACTGGCGATGCTCAAGGTCGAACTGGTCGGGCTGCCGCCGGACGCGGCGCAGAAATTCCCGTCCGAGCTGTCGGGCGGCATGATCAAGCGCGCGGCACTGGCTCGCGCGCTGGCGCTCGATCCCGACATCGTCTTCCTCGACGAGCCGACCTCGGGCCTCGATCCGATCAGCGCGGCGGAATTCGACGAGCTGGTGGTCAAGCTGCGGGATACGATGGACCTGACCGTCTACATGGTGACCCACGATCTCGACACGCTTTTCACCGCCTGCGACCGCGTCGCCGTGCTCGGCAAGAAGAAAGTGCTGGTCGAAGGCACCATCGACGACATGCTGAAGAGTGAAGAACCGTGGGTAAAATCGTATTTCCGCGGAAAACGAGCCCGGCAACTTGATCTTGCCGCGCGCGCATAGCCATAAGTGAAGCAATGGAAACCAGAGCCAACTACGTTATTGTCGGCATCTTCACGCTGGTGGCGATCCTGGCGGCGTTCGGCTTCGTCTATTGGACGGCGGCGATCGGCGACAAAGGCGAGACCACGTTGTTGCGCGTGCGTATCCCGGGCTCGGCTTCCGGACTTGGCCGCGGCAGCTTCGTGCTGTTCAACGGCGTCAAGGTCGGCGACGTCAGGCGCGTCTATATCGATGTCGACAATCCGACGGTCGCCATCGCCGACACCGAGATCGACCGCATGACGCCGATCACCAAATCGACGCAGGCCGATATCGGCCTGGCCGGACTGACCGGACAGGCCAATATCGAACTCAAAGGGGCCGACCCCAAGGAAGTAAAACTTCTCGACCAGGCCGAAAAGGAAGGCAAGGTCGCCGAGATCGTGGCCAACCCGTCGGCGGTGACCAATCTTTTGCAGACGGCGCAGAACATCTTCACGCGCGCCGACACGGTGCTGACGCAGCTGGAGGGGTTCACCAAGGATGTGCGCGGGCCGCTGACGCAGACCGTGCAGAATGTGCAGACGTTCTCCGACGCGCTGGCCAGGAATTCCGATGGCGTCGACAAGTTCCTGTCCGCGGTCAGCGCGCTGTCCGATGAGCTGAAGGGCGTCTCGGGCAAGCTCGACGGCACGCTGAAGGCGGCCGAAGGGCTGCTCAATGCCGTCGACAAGGACAAGATCAAGAGCATCGTCGCCAATGTCGATACGGTGACCGGCAACCTCAAGGAAACGTCCAAACAGCTCGATGGCGTGATCAGGAATGTCGATACGGCCGTGGGATCGGTCAATGATTTCGCCAAGCAGACGCAAGGTACGCTGGCCAAGGTCGACGGCGTGCTCGACGGCATCGATCCGGCGCAAGTGCGCACGGCTCTGGCCAACATCCAGAAGGCAAGCGAAAGCGCCGACAAGGCGGCCTCGGACATCGCCAAGGTGACCGGCAAATTCGCGAACAGGGCGGACGACATAGACGAGACGATCAAGGATGCGAGGCAGCTCGCGCAGCGGCTCAACGACGCCTCGGTGCGCGTCGACGGCATCCTGGCCAAGGTCGACAAGCTGCTCGGCTCGGGCCAGGCGGACGGCGTGATGGCGGACGCCAGGGACACGCTGAGGTCGTTCAAGCAGGTTGCCGATACGCTGAATTCGCGGCTTGGCGTCATCACAGACAATATAGCCCGGTTTTCCGGCCAGGGCCTTTCGAATGTCGAGGCGCTGGTTCAGGACAGCCGCCGTTCGATCAGCCGCATCGAGGAGGCGGTTACCGACCTCAGCCGCAATCCGCAGCGCATCCTGTCGGGCGGCGAGGGCGAGGTTCGGCAGTATGATGGCAGGGCGCGGCGTTGACTTCGGTCTCGGCTCGCCCCAGAAACAGTGTCTGCATCCGCGGGTTGTTTTTACAATCCAGGGATAGTGAGGCCGGGGACAGCAGGGATCGCGCGTGAAGTCGACGATTGTGTTCAGATCGGGCGTGGCCTTGCTTGCCTTGACCCTTGCCGGTTGTGCCGCGCTGCCGGGCGGCGGGCCTGCGCCGCTTGACACGTTCGAACTGTCGGCGCCGTCGGTCGAGGCGCATGGCCACAGCCGTCGCCAGATCCTGATCGCCCAGCCGTCCGCGCTCAAGGCGCTGGACAGCCAGAACATCGTCATAAAGCCGTCCCCACGCTCGATCCAGTACCTCAAGGGCGCGCAATGGGCGGACCGGCTGCCGCTGATCGTGCAGGCACGCCTGGCCGAGACGTTCCAGCGCTCGGGCAGCTTCGCCGGCGTGGGCAAGCCGGGCGAGGGGCTGGCGATCGACTACCAGGTCATCGTCGAGATCCGTTCGTTCGAAGTCCGTGTCGACGGCGGCGATCATGCCGAGGTCGACCTGTTCGTGCGCATCCTCAACGACCGCAACGGCGAGGTGCGTGCGTCCAAGAGCTTTACGGCGACCGCGCCCGTCTCGGGCAGCGGCAACCAAGGCTATGTCGACGCGCTCGATGCTGCCTTCGGCGACGCGGCCAAACAGATCGTGCGCTGGACCGATTCGGCGGTCTGAGCGGCGATCCCGGGCGGGCGCCAGCCACCAGGCTACAAGCGGTCGAAGGCGTCCGGCCGCAGCTTTCCGGCCTTCATCAGGTGCTGCAGGGTGTAGGTTACGGACAGCGCGTCATCGAGCGCATCGTGTCCCTGCAATGGCGGGTGTTGAACGCCATAATAGTCGGCAAGCTTGTTGCTCGGCGTCCTTGCCAGGTCCTCGATCGGCATCCCGGCCGAGATCAGCAGCTTTACGGCATTGTCAAAACGGGCGGCCGGGATGGAAGCGGGGATGCCTGCAGCTGATGGCTATCATGTTCAGTTCGTCCTTGCCCCAGGACCAAAATCGCGCCCCATTGGAGAAACGATCGACGTCAACAAGGGCTTCTCCTAGCGCGACCCCCTCGATCTCCAGCTTTTCTTCTGTGATGCCAGTCAGTTCGGTGAAGAAAGGGTCGAGCGCGTATCTCCTGCCAAACCGGTCGATCGGTCTGACATAGGCCTTGTGCGTGCCCAGGACGGGAAAGTCGTCTTCGAGCCCAAGCCTGACCGCGCCGATCTGCGCGATGACCGGGTCGGGATCGTGGGCCGCGCACCAGAATCTGCGTTGCGAGCCCTCAAGGCAAAGAAACTCGCAGTCGAATATGATCGCCGACTTCACAAGTCAGAGATCCAGTTCCGGATGCGACGTCCACCCTTCCAAGCCAAAAGGCGGGAGACAAGTCCCCCGCCTTTTTTCATTGGCTGTCTGCCGCTGCCTAGTGCAGGCGGCCGCTGGCGTGGGCCAGCATGGTGTAGACCTTGCCTGTATCCGAGGTCAGGTAGGTCTGCGCCATGATGTTGTCGCGGTCGTTGCGCGACACGTCCTTCAGCAGCTTCTCGAAATCATCGCAATAGCGGTCGACGGCGGCGCGGAACTCTGCCTCCGTCTGGTACTTGCGACGGATCTCGTCGAACGTCTGCTGCCCCTTCAGCGTATAGAGCCGCCGCGTGAACACGTCACGCTCGCCGCGCCGGTACCGGTTCCACAGTTCGATCGACGCATCGTGATCGATGGCCCGTGCGATGTCGACGGACAGCGAGTTCAGCGATTCCACGACGTGAAGCGGCGAACGCTGGGCAGGGGCGGCGCGCGGTGCTTCGGCGGGTGTTGCAGGCTTGGCTTCGTCCTCGCGTGACGCCCCGCTCAGGAGATCGCGCACCCAGCCGCCCTGTTGCGTGCGGGCGCCGGCGTCGGAACGCTGGCGCGGCGCCGTGTCGGCGGGGCGCTCCAGGTCAAGCGTGCCGCGTAGCGAGGTGCCGCCCGACGGCGCCTGCGGCGCGCGAAGTTCCGGCTGTGGCGCGGGAGCGCGGCGCGGCGGCTCTGCCGGGGCTTGCGGCGCCGGGCGCAAATTGCGAGATTCCGAGGGCTCTCCACCACTGCGGCCGGACTTCGCAACGATGTCCGAAAGCTCCTTCAGGGCGTTGATCTGCTCGGAAACCGCGCGGCGGATGGCCGATGTCGATTCCTTGGCCTCTTCCGGCATCTCGATGACGCCTTTCTTGAGCTCGGCGCGGGTGAGGTCGAGCTCGCTCTTGATGGCGCCGGCGGTGCGGCGCATCTCCTCGGTCGCGTCGGAGAAGCGCTTGGTTGCCGAATCGACGACGTCGGTGATGGCGTTGCGGATCTTGTCGGCCGATTCCAGCGTCCTGCCTTCCGCATTTTGCAGCGTCTGGCCGACCAGATTCTCGAACGAGCGCATGACCCTTTCGAGATCCTCCGACTTCTTGACCAGGCCGACAGCGAGATCCTCGAGTGAAGACTGCCTTTCTAGCGTGTGTTCGAGGTTGCTCTGGGCCGAGCTCAGGAGGTCCGAAGCACCGGCGAGCAGGCGGCTGTGTTCATCGAACTTGGTGGCGATCGACGCGACCTCGCGCAAGGTCGACGACGACAGTTCCGTCAGCCTTGTCGTGTTCGAATCGACCAGCCTTGCCGAGCTGGCGAAGGTCTGCGCCGCTTTCTCGGTGGTTGCCGCGAAGCTTTGCGTGCTGCCGGTCAGGCGTTCGTCGACCTGGCCGAGATTGGCCGCGGCCTGTTCGATCAGCTGACCGAGCTGCGCGCTCGACGTGGTCATTCGGCCGATCAGGTCGGCGACACTGTCGGATAGCGACGAGCGGGCACCTTCGACCGCCGAAAGGGTCTCGGCGGTGCGGCTGGCGAGCGCGTTGACGAGGGCTGCGTTTTCGCTGCGCAGCTTCTCGGCGGCACGTTCGGTGACCTCTTCCATGCTCTTTTGCAGTTCCGAGCCGCCCTGGGCGAAACGCTCGACCAGCGGCCGCGCGGTCTCGTCGAGGATCTTCGACATCTCCGCCGACCGTGCCGCAAGCATGGTGTTGAGCTCGCGGGTGTTGGCGCCGATCGTCTTGGCGGCGTCGTTGGTGCTCTGGCCGATATGCTGGCCGACCGCGGTAAAGGTCTCCGCGATGACATTGGCGCGCGACACGAGTTGCGCCTCGGCGCTCGACACCTGCTCGTTGAGCTTCTGGCCCATCGTCTCGGCGGTATGGGCGAGCCGGTTCTCGACGCTGGCGATCTGCTCTTCGACGCGGGCAGCAGCCGTTGCCGCGGTCGATGCGAGCCGCTCGTCGGCGCCGGCGAGCGCCTGCTCGATTTCACGGGCATGCGCGGCCAGCTCCTGGCCGGTCTGGCGCGCACGGTCGGCGACCCTCTGCTCTGTGCTGGTGAAGGCGCCGACGATGCTCTCAGCATGTTCGCCGATGGTCGAGGTGCTGGCGGCGATGCGGGAAACCAGTCGGTTGTCCGCATCATCGAAGATGCGGGCGATTTCGGAGGCGCGGCCTGACAGCGCTTCCGAACCTTCGGCGATGCGCGAGACCAGGTGCTGGTCGGCGGCATCGAAGATGCGGCCGAGATCCGCTGCACGCGCGGCAAGAGCTTCGGCCGATTCGCCGATGCGCATGCCGAGCCGCTGATCGGCGCCTTCGAAATTGCGCAGGATATCGCCGGCGCGCGCGGCCAGCGACTGTGCCGTTTCGACGGCCCGGGCAACCAGCTTCTGGTCGGCCGCGTCGAAGGTGCCGGCAATCTCGCTCACCCGAGCCGCCAACTGGTCGGCGGTCTCCTGGGCGCGGGCGGCCAGCTTCTGGTCGGCCGCGTCGAACGTGCCGGCGATTTCGCTCGCACGGGCGGCAAGCTGATCGGCGGTTTCATGGGCTCGCGCCAGCAAGGAACTGGACGCATCGTCCGCGCGGGCAAGCAAGGCGCTCGACGTGTCTTCCGCACGGGCGTGGAGACGGCGATCCGCCTCCTCGAAGGTGCGGGCGATGTCTTCGGCCCGGGCCAGCAGGGCAGCCGAGGTCTGCTCGGCGCGCTCGGCGATCTTGCGATCCGCATCGGAGAAGGCTTGGCCCGCCTGCTCATGCAGGACGCTGGTGACTTCCAGGACCTTCTCGCGCAAGGCGCCGGCCACGAAGACGGCGCTCTTCTCGAGCACGTTGCGCACATTGTCGACGCCTGTCGACAGCGCACGCTCCATGGTGCCCGCACGCTCCTCGATGATGCCGGTCTGGCGACTGAACGCCTGCTCGATCTTGTCCACGTCGGCGGCGATCGCAGCGGAGATGTCGGTGCTCCTGGCCGCGATCTGGTCGATGTGACCCGACAGCGAACGATCGATGTCCTTGCGGGTCTCGGCGAGCCTGCCGAGATCGTCTTCCAGCGCGCGGCTCAGCACGTCGCGGCCTTCGGCCAGCTTGCCGACATGTCCGGCGATGATGCCGTCGAGATCGCCACGGCTCTCCGACAGCCTCTGCAGATCGGCCTCCAGCGCGCGCTTGAGGATGTCGCGGCCTTCGGCCAGCTTCTCGACCTGGCCGGCGACAAGGCCGTCGATGCTCGAGCGGCTTTCGGCCAGCTTGGCGAGATCGTCTTCGAGTGCCTTCGACAGCACCGAACGCTCCTGGACAAGCCGCTCGGAGTGGCTATTGACCAGTCCGTTGACGTTTTCCAGATCGTCTTCGAGTGCCTTCGACAGCGCCGAACGATCCTGGACAAGCCTTTCGGAGTGGCTGTTGACGAGACTGTTGACGTTTTCGAGGTCGGCTTCGAGCGCCCGGGCGAATTGTCCCCGATCTTCGACCAGTTTCTGGGACTGATCGGCGACGGTGCTCTTGATCGTGTTGAGATCGGCTTCCAGCGCACGGCGCAGGATGTCGCGGCCTTCGGCCAGCTTCTCGACCTGGCCGGCCACCAGCCCGTCGATGCTCGAACGGCTTTCGGCCAGCTTGGCGAGATCCTCCTCAAGCGCTTTCGACAAGGTCGAACGGTCCTGGACCAGCTTGTTCATGTGGTCGGCAATGACGCTGTTCACGTTCTGCAAGTCCGCCTCGAGAACCCGCGACAGCTGCCCGCGGTCCTCGGCCAGCCTCTCGGACTGGCTCGATATGACGCCCTTGATCGCGTTGAGGTCGGATTCCAGCGCCCGCCTGAGAATATCGCGGCCTTCGGCCAGTTTCTCGACCTGACCGGCGACCAGGCCGTCGATGCTCGAGCGGCTCTCGGCGAGCTTGGCAAGGTCGGCTTCAAGGGTCTGCGACAGCAGGCTGCGATCCTCGGCCAGGCGGCCCGAATGGTCTTCGATCAGCCCGCGTATGCTGGACAGATCGTCCTCCAGCGAACGGCCGAGCTGCGAGCGGTCTTCCGCCAGTTTGGCCGAATGCGCCTCGATGAGGTCCTTGATGCCGGCGATGTCGTTCTCCAGCGCCTTGGCGAGTACCGCGCGGCCCTCGGCGATCTTCTCGACCTGACCGGCGACAAGGCCATCAATGTCGGCGCGCGTGTCCACGAGCTTGCCGAGGTCGGTTTCGAGCGCGCGCGAGAGAATGTTGCGGCCCTCGGCCAGCTTGCCAACATGTCCAGCAACCATTTCGTCAATGATTGTACGGGCTTGCACCAGCTTTCCGGAGTCTTCGTTGAGAGCCTGGGAGAGCCGGTTGCGGCCTTCTTCCAGCCTTTCGAGGTGGCTGCCGAGCGAAGCGTCGATGGCAGCGCGCGATTCGTTGACCTTGCGCAGATCTTCTTCGAGAGCGCGCGCGATCAGGCTGCGGCCTTCGGCCAGCTTCTGCACCTGGTCGGTTACCGCAGCATCGATGCCGGCACGGCTCTCGGCGAACTTGGCCAGATCGGCCTGCATCGCGGCCGCCATGCGCTCGCGGCTCTCGGAAAGGCTGCGGCTGTGATTTTCGACCGCTTCCTCTATGCCCACGCGGGCATCGGCAAGCCGCTGGATATCGGCATCGAACGAGCGCGAGACGACGTGGCGCGCCGCTTCCATGCGTCCGGCGAAATCGCTGGCGCGCGCTTCGAGCATGGACGAGGTCGATGTGACGATATCGGCCATGTCGGCGCCGATCTGGGTCTTGCCCTGGTCGATCATCGCCGTCAGCGTGTCCTTGCTCTCGGCGAAGGTGTGGGCGATTTCGCGCGCGCGTTCGACCAGCGTTTCGTTGATCTGCCGGGCACGGGCTTCGAGTGCTGCGTTGAGCTTCTGCGTGCCGGTGTCGAGAGCCTCGGCGCGGGTCTGGAACTCGCTGATCAGCGCCTGGCCGCGCTCGGCGAGCGTGCGCTCGATGCCGTTGAGGCTGGCCTCGAATTCCGAATTGAGTGTGCGCGCGGCGCCACCAAGCAGCGACACCATGCCGTTGGTGCGATCGTCGAGCAGGTCGGTCAACGACCGGGTCAGGCCGTCTGTCGTGTCCGTCAGCTTGGCGATGCGCGTGTCGAGCAGGCTGGCGAAAGCCTCGCCGGAAGTCGAAAGCTTGTCGGTTATGGTGTCGAGCCGTCCTTCCACCGAATCGAAGATCGACAGCGAACTTTCGTTGATGCGGTCGATAAGCGTGTCGCCGGAATTGGTGATGGTCATCGACAGTTTGGTCGATGCATTGAGAATGCTGTCGCGGATGAGGTCGCTGGCAGCGCCGATTTCGTCCTTGAGGGTGTCGTGCGCGCCGGCGATCGAAGCGCGAACCCGCTCCGCATGGCTGACGACCGCCTCGCGCTCGCTGCCGAGCCCGTCGACGAGCGAGCGGATGCGGGTTTCGTTTTCCGAATAGGAGCGCTCGATCTGGTTGACCTCGCTGTGGACCAGCGTTTCCAGTTCGACGGCGCGGGCCAGCGTGCGTTCGATGCCTTCGCCCATGGCGGCCACCTCGCGGCGGACGGCCTGGCCGATCATCATGACGCGATCCTGGGCCATGTTTTCCGGCTCGGTGAGGCGGAAGGCCACTTCCGTCATCGACTGGGCGGCGATGCGCATGTCCTGCGCGCGGCGAATCATGGCGGCGAAGGCCCAGAACAGGATGACCGGCACGATGGCCGCGACAGCAAGGCCGATCAGTTCGGGACGGGCGAAGAACTGGTCGAGCGTGCGGATCCTCCAGATGCTCGGCCCGAAGAGGAGGTTGGCCAATCCGCCCGCGCCGGCGATCCAGGCCAGCGAAACGAAGGCGATAACCCAGTAGATCGTGTTCGAGGCGCGTCGGTTGAGGCTGTGCAGAAGCGTCTTGTAATCCTTCTGACGATCGTCATTGGCCGGCGAGAAGCCGGCGGGCTGACCGCCATTGCGTGTTTCGACGGGGCGCAGTTCGGCGGGTCTGGTCTTTGGCGCGGGATTCGCGGCCTGGGCTTGGTTGACGACGGGTGCCTGCGTCTGATTGCGTCCCTCGCGCGCCAATTCGTCGGCGGCCTGGGATATCTGCGCTTCCAGATCTTCCATCGAGGCCGCTATATCGAGGTCGCCGCTGCCGGTGTCGCCGCTGAGGTCGAGATCGAGTGCCTTCTCGAGTTCCCTGGCCACATCGTTGTCCAGAGATCTGGTCGTCGTTGTTTTCTTCGCCATGCCTTCGCTACCCTGTACTAGCTGCCGCGGGCTTATGATTTTGGTTGTCGCACCCACGCGCAGGAGGCTGAAAATGGACCCCTCGTATCGTAATGACACAGGGGGGTAAAGAAAACATGCATTCCGCGGGATACGTAAAACTTTAAATATAAGGTTAACGGAAGCGTGATTCCGGCGCCGCTTTCGCAACATTTTTTCCGGCCATCCATTAACCCGTTGTCCATTGGATTCGCCTAGTTTTTCAGGCGGCCGAAGAAGCGGAGTTCGAGTTCATGCGTGGCGAAAGCGGCATTGCCTTCTCAATGCCCGGGGGCGATGTATCGGGAACGAGGCGGTCCCGACCGATCGATTTGGCACACCTTGCGCGGCAGACGATGGGCGACCGCGGCCTCGAACAGGAGGTGCTGGCGCTCTTTGTACAACAGGCGCTGTCGGTGCGCGACAGGATAATCGATGCGGACATCAAGGACCGGCTGCTCCTGGCGCACGGCCTGAAGGGTTCGGCGCGTGGTGTCGGGGCCTTTGCCATTGCCGATTGCGCCACCGAGATAGAACGGCAGCCGGAAGACAGCCAGACGCTTACGCGGCTCGGCAAACTGATCGACGAAGTGCGCGATTTCATCGCCGCCATCAACCGCTAGACCCGTTTGCGGAAAAACGTCACCGAGCGGCGCTTTCTCGCCGCAGTTGACTTGTGTGCCCGAGTGATTATCTCGGCGGAAACTCCCTCAGGTGACAAATGACCAAACTGACCTTCATTGCCCATGACGGCACACATTTCGACGTGGATGCCGAGAACGGCTCGACGGTCATGGAAAACGCCATCCGCAATGCCGTGCCGGGTATCGAAGCGGAGTGCGGCGGCGCCTGCGCCTGTGCAACCTGCCACGTCTATGTCGACGAGGCCTGGACGGCGGAAGTCGGCGAGCCGGAAGCAATGGAAGAGGACATGCTGGACTTTGCCTACGACGTCCAGCCGAATTCGCGGCTATCGTGCCAGATCAAGGTGCGCGACGCGCTCGACGGACTGGTGGTGCGGGTGCCCGAGCGCCAAGGCTAAAAGCCGATTTTTGCCCGAGGCAATGAATCCGGGCAGGGGGTTCCTTGGGGGCCGGCTGTTGACGTCGCCTTGAATGGAAAACCCGCCTGTGCGGCGGGCCTCCGGCGCAACTCAGCACCATAACCAAATATCTACCATAGTTGCGGGCACCCCGTCAAGAAAAAATTCCTATCGTGAGAAGCTGCCCTGCCATGAAAAGGTGGCGGGGCAGCCGGACTGGCAGTCGTCCATCCCTTGCAACCCGAGTTCGCAGCTCTGATTTTTGCGGCTGCCGCTTGGCAGCAAGCCGGAGGTCATGCAGTCTCACGCCAATCCAGCAGCGAGGCGCGCACCATGACCGGCATCACCAGGACAGACGTACTCATTGTCGGGGCAGGGCCGGTCGGCCTGTTCGCCGTGTTCGAGCTCGGCCTGTTCGACATGAAGTGCCACCTGATCGACATCCTCGACCGGCCCGGCGGCCAATGCGCGGAACTCTATCCGGAAAAGCCGATCTATGACATTCCCGGCTGGCCGTCGATCTCGGCGCAAGGGCTGGTCGACAAGCTGCTCGAGCAGATCGCGCCGTTCAAGCCTGATTTCACCTACAATCGCATGGTCTCCAGCCTGGAGAGGTTGGAGGACGGCGGCTTTCGCGTCACCACCGACGAGAACGAGGTGTTCGAGGCCAAGGTGGTGGTGATCGCCGCCGGCGGCGGCTCGTTCCAGCCGAAACGCCCGCCCATCCCGGGCATCGAACCCTATGAGGGCAAGAGCGTCTTCTATTCGGTGCGCCGGATGGAAGACTTTCGCGGCCACGACCTCGTTATCGTTGGCGGCGGCGATTCGGCGCTGGACTGGACGCTCAATTTGCAGCCGGTGGCAAAAAGCGTGACCCTGGTCCACCGGCGCCCGGAGTTCCGCGCCGCCCCCGACAGCGTCAACAAGATGTACGCCATGCAGGAGATGAAGCAGCTGGATTTCCAGGTCGGGCAAGTGACCGGCTTGACCGGCGCCGCCGGCCAACTGTCGTCCGCCCTGATCAAGGGGCCGGAGGGCGACATCGAAATTCCTTGCACGCGGATGCTGCCCTTCTTCGGCCTGACCATGAAGCTCGGACCGATTGCGGAATGGGGGATCAACCTTCACGAGAACCTGATTCCGGTCGACACCGAGAAGTTCCAGACGTCGGTCCCGGGCATCTTCGCGGTCGGCGACATCAATTGGTATCCCGGCAAGCTGAAGCTCATCCTGTCGGGCTTTCACGAGGTCGCGCTGATGGCCCAGGCCGCCAAGCGCATCGTCAGCCCGGGCGAACGCATCGTCTTCCAATACACGACCTCCTCCTCCAGCCTGCAGAAGAAGCTCGGTGTGGTGGATGCCTCCTGACGCGTATCGCTTCAGTCCGCCAGCACGGGGGCCTCGGGATGGCCGCGCAGCGGTTTTTCGGGCATCAGGCTGAGCGTCAGCAGCGCCATGACCAACATCACCACGGCGGCGACGAAGATCAGCCCGAAGGCGGCAGCTTCGGCACCGGCGCCGGTCGCCTGCGCGCCTTCGCCCGCCAGCGGCAGCCCGTTGCCCAGGGCGACCGCACCGAGGATAGCAACGCCGAGCGCGCTGCCCAGCGAGCGCAGGAACGTCAGCACGCCGGTGGCGACGCCAAGGTGCCTGGGGTCGACGGCGTTCTGGACAGACACCGTGGCCACCGGAAAGGTGGTTCCGCTGCCGAGCCCGACGCACGTCGTCAGGATCTCGACAACCAGCAGCGAGGCGTGCCCCGCCACCAGGCTGAGGACGCCGAGGCATAGAACGGCGAAGGCCAATCCGAAGATGGCGATCCGCTTGTAATGGACGAAACGCGGAATGGTGCGCCCGCTGAATGTCGCGCCGGCCACCGTGCCAAGCATCAGCCCCAGGAGGGCGGTGCCGGATTCGCTTGCCGACAGGCCGATGACCGACTGGAGATAGACCGGCAAGTAGACAGACAGGCCGATATTGGCCGCCTGCAGAAGGAACATGGAGAGCGTGCCGGCAAGGACGATCGGGTTGCTCAGTACCTCGAGCGAAATCAGCGGCTCGGTTGCGCGCAGCAGCCGCAGCGCAAAGGCGCCCCACAGGACCAGGGAACTGGCGATCAGCCCGAGGATCTCCGTCGACAGCCAGGGGTATTCGCTGCCGCCCCAGTTCAACGCCAGAAGCAGCAGGGCCGTGGCGGCGACGAGAAGCAGCGCGCCGAGCCCGTCTATGCGGTGCCGTCTTGCCGCGACCGGCAGCTTGCGCAGCGGCTTGTTGATGATGGCCATGGCCAGGATGCCGAGCGGAATGTTGATCCAGAAGATCAGCGACCAATGGAGATGTTCGGCGAACGTGCCGCCGAGCAACGGCCCGGCGATGCTGGCGACTGCCCATGTGCCCGAGATCCAGGCCGCATAGCGTGCCCGCTCGCGTGGCGGCACAAGGTCGCCGATGACGGTCTGCGCCAGGGCAAAAAGCCCGCCGCCGCCGGCGCCCTGGATCGCGCGGCCGATCACCAGCACGAACATGTTGGGCGCCATCGCACTGACCAACGAGCCGGCGAGGAAGATGAGGATCGCGCCATAGACGGTCGGCCGGCGGCCGTAGACGTCGGAGATCTTGCCGTAGAGCGGCGCCATGGCGGTTGCGGTCAGGAGATATCCGGTCACTATCCAGGGCAGGTACTCGGCGTGGCCGAGCGCTCGCGCGATGGTCGGCATGGCCGGCGCCACAATGGTCTGGTCAAGTGCTGCCAGCAGCATCGACAGGAGAACGCCGCCGATAATGGCGTTCTTCTCGCTTTCCGTCAGCGGCGCGCTCGCGGCCGCCACGGCCTGCTTGTCGACAGCCTGGTCCATAGTCTTTCGTCCATATGCTTGCGCGCGCCGTCCGCTGCGTCGGCTGGGCTAGCCGGGTTGCATCCGCGGCGCGATCGGTCGTGATGCTCGTGTTTGAAAGGTCGTGCCCTTGCCAACCCCTGATATGTCGTCCCGTATAGGCCGATTTCGACCGTTGCCCGAAAATTTTTCGAAGCTGGCACTACGCTTCGGCCCGGTTGGCTCGCACCGCCGCCCCTTTAGGCGACATGCATCAGGACATTCAGGTCGGCGGCAACCGGCCGTTGCCGATGCGCTCGACGCGATAGCGCAGGAGCCGCAGGATGCGGCTTTCGAAATTGACGCTTTCGACACGATCGAACTGCACCTGGGCACGGTCGTGTCTGGCGAGAATGGCGGCGGTGATCTGGGCGGCCTTGGCCTTCGCCGCATCGCAGTCCTTCTGCGGATAGGCTGCTTTCAGCGCATCTTCCAGTTCGCGGGCGTGATTCTTGGCGATCTCGACATGGCGTTCCTCATGGCGCTTGATGTCGGCCGACAGCGTGTCCCAGAACAGCCGCACATCCGCGTCGGCCTTGCGTGGGCGGCTCCATTCGGGAAGGATGACCTTGACCTTGAGGGTCACGGCGGCGTCGGCGATCCGGCAGGAGCCGGACTGCCCGGCATAGCTGATGCGCGTGGTGAAGGCCATCTGTGTGGCGCCGGGATGCCGCGAGCCCGTGCTCTTCACCTGCGGACCGCGTTTGGAAAGCTGCGCCTCGATGTCTTCTAGCGTCCTGCCGCCAACCGCGAAGTAGCTGTATGTCTTGACGAGATTGGCCGCGCCCGCCGGAACGGCGGTGGCGGCAAGCAGCAATGCGCAAAGCAGGGTTCGTTTCATCTGGTTGCCTCTCGCCCTACCTTGCTTTACGGCCATTGCCGGCGCAACGGAATTGATCTGGTGCGGATCACACATGGTTGATGAGCCACATGGTTGATGAGCCACACGGTTGATGAGCCCCATGGTTGATGAGCAATGACGGCGAGGCGATGGCAGTTGGCGCACGGACGCCATCTCGACCTTGGCGACAAGGCCGTGGTGGTCGGCATTCTCAATGTCACGCCCGACAGTTTTTCCGACGGCGGTCTGTTCGATGCCGCCGAGAACGCGCTGGTCCAGGCGCGCCGCATGCTGGGCGAAGGCGCCCTGGTCGTCGATGTCGGCGGTGAATCGACCAGGCCGGGCGCGTCCGCGATCACGGCAGGCGAGGAGCAGGCGCGCATCCTGCCGGTGATCGAGGCGCTGGCGGGTTCCGGCGAGGTGCTGATTTCGGTCGACACCTATCGCGCCGAGACCGCGCGGCTTGCCGTCGCGGCCGGGGCGCATATCGTCAACGACGTCTGGGGCTTGCAGCGCGAGCCGGACATTGCGCGTATCGCAGCCGAAACCGGCGCGGGGCTCATCATCATGCATACCGGGCGGGATCGCCGGAAACTGCCCGACGTCATCGCCGACCAGTTCGCGTTCCTCGAAAAATCGCTTGAAATCGCCCGCCGACACGGCATCGCCGACGATCATATCGTTCTCGATGCCGGCTTCGGCTTCGCCAAGGAGACGGCCGAGGATAACCTCGACCTGATGGCGCGGTTTTCCGAGCTCAACGCCCTCGGATTTCCGCTGATGGCCGGAACCTCGCGAAAACGCTTCATCGGCACCGTCACGGGCCGCGATGCCGCCGAAAGAGGGGCTGGGACTGCGGCGACGAGCGTCATACTGAGATTGAAGGGCGCCGACCTGTTTCGCGTCCACGATGTCGCAATCAACGTGGACGCGCTGGCCGTGGCGGATGCTATGCTGGCGCGCGAAACCGCCGCTTCGGAACGCTGAACCATGTATGTCATCCGCCTGAAGAATTGCGCCTTCTTTGCCCGGCACGGGGTGCTGGACGAGGAGGAGGCGCTCGGCCAGCGCTTCTATGTCGACGCCTCGCTCACCGTGGAGCCCGGGCGCGCGCTGGTCGACGATGCCATCGGGGAAACCGTCAACTACGGCGTTGCCTTCACGGTGATCGAGGAGATCATCACCGGACACAGGCGCTTCCTGATCGAGGCGCTGGCCCTGGAAGTCGCAAAAGCCCTGACGGAACGCTTCCCGCAGATCAGGAAAGCCGAAATCACGGTCCGCAAGCCGAATGCGCCGGTGCCCGGCGTGCTCGATTACGTCGAGGTGACCGTTGTCTGGCCGCAGTAACACCGTCTATCTCAGCCTTGGCGGCAATCTCGGCGATCCGGCGAGTTCGATGGCGGCGGCGCTGCGCCTGCTCGACGCCGATGCCGCCACTCGCGTGGCCGCGGTGTCCTCGCTCTACCGCACGCCGCCCTGGGGCAAGCTCGACCAGCCCGACTTCCTGAACGCCGCCGCGGAACTCTCGACACGGCTCTCGCCGCGGGCATTGCTCGACCTGTGCCTCGATGCAGAGCGCAAGCTGAAGCGCGTGCGCGAGGAGCGCTGGGGGCCGCGCCTGATCGATATCGACATCCTGGTTTTCGGCGACCGCGTCATCCACGAAACCGGCTTGGAAGTGCCGCATCCGCGCATGCTTGAACGTGCCTTCGTGCTGGCGCCGCTGGCCGAGATCGCGCCCGATCTTGCGGTAAGCGGGCGAAGCGTCTCGGAGCGGCTGGCCGCCGTCGATGCGGCCGGTATCGAACGCCTGCCGTCGGGCCGCGACTGGTGGCTGGATAGACCAGCGTCAGCCTGAGAACCCGCCATCGTCCAGAAAGGTTTTTTCCTCCGGCGTGGTTTCCCGGCCGAGCATCTTGTTGCGGTGCGGAAAACGGCCGAAGCGCCGGATGATGTCGAGGTGTTCTTCGGCGTATTTGAGGTAGTCCGGCGCGTTGGCCGCGGTGAGCTCGACCGACCGTTCCTGGTCGGCGAGCAATTCCGAATGTTCGAACGGCAGATACAGGAACACCCGCACTTCCGGTTCGAGCGCCAGGTCCTGGCCGGCCGTCACAGCTTTTTGGGCGAAATGCTTCGCCAGCGGGTCCGTGGCGTACATGTGGCCGGTGCCGCGAAAGCAGTTGCGCGGAAACTGATCGAGCAGGATCATCAACGCCAGCGAGCCTTCGGCATGCTCCGACCAGCCGTCGCATTCGCGCCGTGCGGCCGCGTAATGCAGCTCAAGAAAGCGGTTGCGGAAATCGCCGTCGAAAACATCGCTTTTCTCGAACCATGCGTCCGCTCCGGCATCACGCCAGAATCTGGTGACCGACAGGGCTCCGCTGTCCAAATCCATGCTTTTCTCCTATCAATCCGCCGGCTCGGACTTGTGCAGAACGCCGGCCGTTTCCTCGTTGAGCGCCTGGCCGGGGCGGCGCGGCGTGGAGAGCGGCGTCGGGATCGGCGTGCCGATATTGCCCTTCAGGAAGCGCTGTCCGGAGCGGATGCCTTCGGCGAGTTGCGTCTCGAAGCGGGCGGTGTCGCGGCGGCGGACATCTTCGACCACCTCGGCGACGTCTTCCGGGTCGACGCCCAGGGCCTCCAGCGTCGAACCGCCAAAAACCAGCGCCGATTCGAATGTTTCACGCAGCTGATAGTCGACGCCTGTGCGGATGAGCTGTAGCGCGGTGCCTCGGTCGAAGGCGCGCGCCAGCACGGTGAGCAAGGGAAACTCGGCTTTGACGAGCTCGGCGATGCGTACGGCGGCATCGGGTTTGTCGACGCAGATGAGCACGGCGCGTGCGCGCCCGGCACCGGCAGCGTGCAGGATGTCCAGCCGCGTGCCGTCGCCGTAGTAGACCTTGAAGCCGAAATCGGCCGCCGCCTGGATCATCTCGACATCGTTGTCGATGATCGACACGTCGATGCCGCGCAGCAGCAATGGCTGGCTGGCGATCTGGCCGAAGCGGCCGAATCCGATGATCAGCACGCTGCCGGTCAGCCCTTCGGCGACGTCGACGCCATCCAGCGACAGCTCGTCGCGCGGCGTCAGATACCGCAACGCGACGATCGCCAGCGGCGTCAGCACCATGGAGATGATGACGATGGCCGTCAGCGTCGCGTTGGCCTGGCCGTCGATGATGCCGACGGAAGCGGCGGCCGAATAGAGGACGAAGGCGAATTCGCCGCCTTGCGCCATGAAGACGGCGCGTTCCAGCGCCTCGCGATGGCCCGACTTCAGGATGCGGGCGACGATGTAGATGCCGAGCGCCTTCATGACCATGTAGGCAACGACATAGACGGCGATCAGCCGCCAGTTCTGAACCACCACATGCAGGTCGAGCGACATGCCCACGGCGAGAAAGAACAGACCGAGCAGGATGCCGCGAAACGGTTCGATATCGGCTTCGAGCTGGTGGCGGAAGGTCGATTCGGACAGCAGCACGCCGGCCAGGAACGCGCCCATCGCCATCGACAGGCCGCTGAGCTGCATGGCAAGGGCGGATCCGAGAACGACCAGAAGGGCGGCCGCCGTCATCACCTCGCGAGCGCGGGCATCCGCCAGGATACGGAAGAAAGGGTTGAGCAGAAAACGTCCGGCCAGCACCAGGCCGATGATCGCGGCAAGGCCGATACCGACCTCGGCCAGCCGCTCCGACAGGCTGGTGTCGGTGCCGCCTGGCGCCAGGAACGCGATCAGGGCCAGCAGCGGCACGATCGCCAGATCCTCCAGCAGCAGGATGGAGACGATGCGCTGGCCCTTGGGCGAGGCGATTTCGCCGCGCTCTTCCAGAAGCTGCATGACGATCGCCGTCGAGGTCAGCACGAAGCCGGCTCCGGCGACGAAGGATTGCGCGATGGAAAAGCCTCCGGCTATTCCCACACCGGTCAGCAAGACCGCGCAGACCCCGACCTGAAGCGCGCCCAGGCCGAAGATCTCGCGGCGCAAGCCCCAGAGCCGCGACGGCTGCATCTCCAGCCCGATAATGAACAGGAACATCACGACGCCGAGCTCGGCGACGTGGAGGATGGCTCCCGATTCGGAAAACACACCGATGCCGAACGGGCCGATCACCACGCCCGCGGCCAGATAGCCGAGAATCGAACCCAGGCCCATACGTTTGAAGATCGGAACGGCGACAACACCCGCGGCGAGCAGCGCCACCACCTGAACAAGCTCGCTGCCCGCTGCCTCTGCCGCCATTCCCGCCATTCCGCTCGTTTGAGGACCGCAGCCTGTGCGGTCGGGTCAAGACGCCTCGGATCAGGCGCCAGCGCCCCAAGGATAGGGGCTTCGGCGGGCATGTAACAGCCCGAATCCTGCGGCGGGCAATGTTGCAGGCACGTTACACAAGTTGAGCGCGAGGCCGCGTTGCGTCTGGCTGCAATCGGAGGTTAAGCACGCTCGGCTTCGGCCAGTGGAGGGTGTGGCGATCAAGCCGCGCCCTTTTTGAGGAGATGACTGACATGAAGAAGTTTTTGCTCGTTGCCGTCGGCCTGGCGGTGCTCGCCGGCTCGGCTTGCTCCAAGGCGCCTGAGTGCACGGCCGAGGTCGCCACCAAGAAGGCGCAGGACATGGCCGCCGCGCTGCAGGAGGCGGTTACCAAGGATCCGTCCAAGGCGGCCGATCTGACGGCCAAGGTGCAAGAGGTGACGACCAAATATCAGGGCACCACGACCCTGGCCGACGCCTGCAAGGCCTATGATGAGGTGACGGCGGCGATCAAGGGCTGATCGTTCCTATCGACGTCTTCAAAAGGAGGCGGTGGCGATGGGCCGCCGTCTCTTTTTGTGTTTGGTTACAGGCGGTTGATACGCGCTCAGTTCGGCGCGATGGAGCCGACTTCGATCGCGTCGACCCGCTTCAGGCTCATGCCGATCACCGGCACCAGCTGGTCCGCGACGCGCACTGCAACCGTCACCGTCATCGAATTGTCGTCGGGGATGCGTGCCTGCATGACGCCGCGCAGCTGGTTGCGGTTGATGGTGAACACCACCTTGCGGGCATCGACCACATTGCCGCCGATGATATCGAGGCCGGCACCGGCCGCGCCGCCCATGAAGGAGCCCTTGTAATCGCGCCCCTTGCGCTCGATCTTGGCCGACATCGGCTGGGTGAACATGCCCACACGGCAGCCGCCGTCGAGCGTCATGCCCATCTTGCCGTCGGGCGTCGAGCCGGTGAAGCTGCAATTGAACTTCGTGCCCTTGTATTTGCCGGCGACGATCTCGCCCGGGCCCACCCACTTGCCTTCGGCGGACCGGAAGAACTGCTTGTCCGGCTCCGCCGCGGACGCCTGTGCGGCAATGCCGGCGACAGTGGTGATCGCAACCGCCAGGGGCAACAGGCTGGACAGAATTACGCTTTTCATCGACGACACCCGGCAACAAAGAGGCTGTTTTGGAACCAGTGCGACCATGAACAAGATTGGTTAATGCTTCGTCACTGCCAAGGTTGTCGTTCACTTGCCAGGCGGGGTGTTCTCGCTTTCCTTCCTGCTTGCGAACGATGTCAGCGCGGAGAGGAAATCACCCAGTCCCGGCCGTTTTGCCGCACTGAAGGGCAGGGGGCGCGCCGTCTCCATCGCGGCGATGCCGATGCGCGCCGTCATCATGCCGTTGACGACGCCTTCGCCGAGCTTGGCGGAGAGGCGCGCAGCCAGGCCGTGGCCGACGATCTGCTGGACGAAACTGTCGCCGACGGCGATCGAACCGGTGACCGCCAGATGCGCCAGCACGCTGCGCGCCAGGCGAAAGAAACCCAGTGTTCCCGGCCGCCCGCCATAGAGTTCCGAAAGGCGCCGGATGAGGCGCCCGGCCTCGAACACGACATAGGCTACGTCGACGAGCGCACGCGGACTGACGGCCGTCACCAGCGACACGCGTTTGGCGGCTTCCAGGATCATGATCTTGGCCCTGGCGTCGAGAGGGCCAAGGATCTCCGCCTCAGCGAGACGCACCAGATTGGCGCCATCGATGATCTCGTCGCGCAGATCGGCCAGCGCGCGCCTGCCCGCGGCCGTTTCGGGTTTGGCCGCGACGAAGGCCGACAGCTCGTCGACCACCAATCGCGCCGCCTTGGGATCGTCGCGTGCAATCGCATCGAGCGCACGTTTCTGCAGCTTTTCGACCTCGGCAAGCCGGGCGATCGCCAGGAACTCGCGAATCAGGATCACCACCAGCGCCAGCACGGCGACGGCAGCCATGCCGGCGGCCAGCCAACCCAGCCACTCGGCGCGCGCGAACAGATCGCGAATGAGCTGATCGGTCCACAGGCCGATGGCCAGCGAAACCAGCACCCCGAACGCGCCGAAGAAGATGGAGCCAAGCAATGAACGTTTCCTGCGAGCGACCGCCGGCGGCGGTTCGGCAGCGACGATGTCCGGCTCGTCGAACACGTCGATCTCCGACGGGATGACCAGCGCGACATCGCTCTTCACCGCGCGGGGCTTGCGCTGTGTGTCGGTCTGGACACGGCGCGCCTCCGGCGCCCCGGCCTGGGCACGGCGCGCCTGCGCCGCGTCCTGCTGCGATGTGGCCTCCGGTTCGATGCGGAATGCCGCCGGCTTGCGGGGCGCGGTCATGCCAGATGGTCTCCGATCAGGAACTGCAAGGCACGGTCGAGCCGGATATGCGGCAGTGACAGCATGACGCCCTCGGCCGTGCGCTCGAGTTTTGGCGGGCGAAAACGCACGAAGCGGATCGCCGGGTCGGTATTGTCCTGCCTGTGCGCTCCCCCGGGAGCTTCGAAGACAGCATCAATTTTCTCCGGTAAATCACCGGGAAATATGGCCGTTTCAGCTTTCCCGTCAAAGGTGTCGCCATTGATTGTCTCGCCCGCGAGCGGTGTGCCGATGATGACCGGCAATGTCTCGCGGCCCTGTTTGACGGTGCCTTCCCGTGTTGCGCGCACCGCCGCCATGGCGACGACGTCGACGCCGGCGCCGGTGAAATTCGCCCGCGCCACGGCGCGGTCTGCCAGCCGCCGCACGATCGCCTGCAAGCGGTCATGGCTGTCGTGATGCAGGTGGTCGGCCTTGGTGGCGGCGATCAGGATACGATCGATGCGCCGCGAGAAAAGATCGGTGAGGAAGCTGCCGCGTCCAGGACGGAAACAGGCGAGGATCTCGGTCACCGCGCGCTCCAGGTCGGCCATGGCTCCGGGGCCGGCGTTCAGCGCCTGCATGGCGTCGATCAGCACGATCTGGCGGTCGAGCCGGGTGATGTATTCGCGGAAGAAGGGTTTGACGACATGGGTCTTGTAGGCCTCGTAGCGCCTTTCCATCATCGCATGCAGCGAGCCGCTGCGCGGGCGCTTGTCGCCCAGGCTGGCCAGAGGCGCGAAGGTCAATGCGGGCGAGCCTTCGAGATCGCCAGGCATCAGGAAACGGCCCGGCGGCAAAGTCGAAAGCGCCCGCTCGTCGAGCTTGCAGGCTTTGAGATAGGCGGCGAAATCCTCGGCCAGGCGGCGCGCCGTCATCTCCTCGGCATCGGCGTTCGGGTCGATCTCGGCCGATAGCGCCCGCCAGGCGCGCGACAGATCCTCGCGCACCGGCAACGCAGCCATTTCAAGGGCTTCGCGCGAAAAATCGGCGAAGGACTTGCCGAGCAGCGGCAGGTCGAGCAGCCATTCGCCGGGATAGTCGACGATGTCGACCGACAGTTTTCCGGAGGAAAACATCCTGTTCCAGCCGGAAGCCGATTCATATTCGATGGTCAGCCGCAATTCGGAGATGGCGCGTGTCGAATCGGGCCAGACGCGGTCGTTCACCAAGGCGGCGATATGGTCCTCGTACTGGAATCGCGGCACCGCGTCGTCGGGCTGCTCTTCGAGGAAAGCGCGCGCGATGCGCCCGGATTTCTGCGCCTCGAACAGCGGCAGGCGCCCGCCGTGAATAAGGTTGTGGACCAGCGCCGAGATGAAAACCGTCTTGCCCGCCCTGGAAAGACCCGTGACGCCCAGCCGCAGCGACGGCGAAAATAGCCCGCTGGCGCGGCCCGAAAGCGTGTCGAGCGCAATTCTCGCCTCGTCGGTGAAAGTGGTCAGCGATGACGCCAAAATTGTCTCTCGATGCTGCGACAGGTCCGATATAGGCGTTGCCGTGCTGGTTTGAAATGGCGTCAGAGGTCAGCCGGCGTCAGGAATGCCTCGAGATAGCCGGCACCCTGGGCGGCCCCGGCAAGATCGCCGCTGAAGCGCACGACCGCCAGGCCCGAGGTCGGGAAACCATGATTGAGCATGGCGCGGGCGCTTTCCTCGCCATCGCCGGACACCGCCATGGCGAGATCCTCCGTCATCGGATTGTGGCCGACGAGCAGCATCGAACCCACCCCACCATTGTCCCGGATGAGGCTGAGGTACGCGGCCGCGTCCTCGCTGTAGAGCGCGTCGACGAACAGAACCCGGCCGGTGTCGGCCCGACCGGCCACGCCTTCCAGCGTCTCCTTCGCGCGCCGGGCTGTGGAGCAAAGCGTCAGATCGGGCACATAGGAGCGCGACCGCATGGCGATGCCCATCGCCTCCGCATCAGCGCGGCCGGACGCATCGAGAGGGCGATCGAAATCACGCATGCCGGGCAGCGCCCATCCGGCTTTGGCGTGCCTCAACAGATAAAGCCTGCTCACCCAACCTCCACCGTGCCAACAGCCCGAACCGTGCTGTGATTAGCCATAAGAACGGCGTGGCGCACAATGGCAGTCGTTTTTCAGACATGACGAATCATCAGCCGGCGGCCGCCAGTTCGAAGGATCCGGTACCTAAGACCAGCCCGAATCACCTCAATCGCGCTCATCGAGGCAGATTAACAATTGCGTGAATCGGTAATCGATTGCGCTTGTGCAGGCGTTTGACCGCGAATATATAGGCGCCAAATTTGGGGCTGTTTGGGTGAGTCGAATGAACGATGCCGTTACCGCCGATTACGTACCCTCCGAAGACGAGCCGTTCATGAACGAGCGGCAGAAATCCTACTTCCGCTCAAAGCTCGTCACCTGGAAGAATGACATATTGCGCGAAGCGCGCGAAACCCTCGAAATCCTACAGCAGGAAAACGCCAATCATCCCGATCTAGCCGACCGCGCCTCTTCGGAAACCGACCGCGCCATCGAACTCAGGGCGCGCGACCGCCAGCGGAAACTCATCGCAAAGATCGATTCGGCCTTGCAGCGCATCGAGGAAGGCACTTACGGCTATTGCGAGGAGACCGGCGAACCGATCGCGCTGAAGCGGCTGGATGCCCGCCCGATTGCAACCTTGTCGATCGAAGCGCAGGAGCGGCACGAGCGCCGCGAGAAGGTCTATCGCGACGATTAGCCTGCGGTCTGCATTCAAGAAGATTTCAGCGATATCGCTCTCGAAATGGCCGGTTTTCCGGCCATTTCTTTTTTCAGAACCCGGGCGATGCGCGCAAAACCCCGATCGGTTTTTCGGACCGGGCGCAAGCGCTGCTCATCTTTTCTGGCTGGAGAGTTCGCCCAGAAGCCTGGTCATCTCATCGTCGAGCGACGGCGGTGTTTTTGCCACCGGCTTGGTCGCCGGACTGCTCGAGCGGGGCTGGTCGAGCGAAACCTCGAGTTCCTTCATCAGCGTTTCATCGATGCTTTCCTGCCCCGGCGGTGGTGAAGCCGGCGGCGGGGCATGCCGGACGGCATTGACGTTTGCGGAGCCGTAGGAAGGCAGCGGCGTGACATTGGTCGGCTGATAACCCTGCGCCGCCGGCTTCGGCACCGGCTCCGGAGCGCGCTGGCGGGCGGGTGGCGCTGCACTCACCGGCTGCGGAGCAGGTGCCTGTCTCGCCGGCGCCGGGGTGGGCTGAGGCGCACGCGGCTTTGCCACCGCGACAGGCTGCTGCGAACCGCCATCTCCGGTCAGCGCGGGACGGCGTGGCGCAGAAAGGCGGATGTCACGCTCGACGACGACATCGGTCGGGCCGCCGATCAAAAGCAGATGCTCGATGTCGTCGCGGCGCACCAGCACCAGGCGGCGATGGCTGTCGACGGCGGTGGCGTCCATGACCGCAAGCCGCGTCTTGCGGTTCCGGCCGCCCGCGACAAAGGTGCCGAAGGTCAGGTTGCGAACGAGTTTGACGATGATGAGGACGATAACCAGCAGGACCAGCGCCGCGAAGGTCCACAGCAGTGCCGCTACATAGCCGGGGCCCGCTACGCTATCCAGCCATTGCAGCATTGGTTCCCCCTGATCGGTTTGGAAGTGACGCGACACTAGACCGTTGCGGCGGGCTGCCGCAAGTTGCCTTTCACGCTTCATGAACAGCTTGAAACACTGGAGGGCCGGCCGACATCATTTTTATCTGACATTTGCCGCCCGGGCCTTTTCGGGACCAGGAGAATATGATTCAACCCGACAGGGGCGGGCGTCGGCACACATTGCGGCGAGTATCGGAACACCGGACTTCAAGAGCAGGGGGCACATGGCCAAGGAAACGCGCGGCGATTTCTATCCGGTACCGATCGTCGATCAGAACACGCGGCCGGGCGCCGTCACCCGGCTCGTCATCTTCATTGCCGTCCTGACGGGGGCCGCGATCGTTTTCGGCCTGTTTCGCGAGCGGCTCGGCGACCCTTTCCTGCTGGGCATGCTCGGCGTGCTGGCGATGATCGGCGTCGGCTTCCTATTCGCCACGGCAATTGGCTTCGTGCAGATCACGCCACGCTCGACGGGCGACGAACTGTCGAAAGCATTCGTCGATTCGATGTCGCAGGGCCTTCTGGTCACGGACACCAAGGGCCGCGTGGTCTATGCCAACCGCGCCTATGCCGACATGACCGGAGCCTCTTCCGCGGCCGACCTGAAGACGGTCGAAGGGCTGCTTTCGGATGTTCCGGAAGCTTCGGTCACCATCTACCGACTGGCCTCCGGCCTGCGTGACGGCCAGCCGGGCGACGGCGAGTTCCGGCTCGCGCAGTCGATCAAGCCTGGCGCTGAGCCAGGCGCGCGCTGGTATCGCGCCCGCGCCCGCGCTTTCAGCGTGCCGGGCCAGCGGCCGCCGATGCTCGCCTGGCAACTTGCCGACATTTCGCAGGAACGCGCCGAGCAGGAGCGTTTCTTCCTGGACCTGCAGAAGGCGATCGATCATCTCGACCACGCGCCCGCCGGCTTCTTTTCCGCCGACCAGGAAGGCCGCGTCACCTATATCAACGCCACGCTCGCCGAATGGCTGGGCATCGACCTTGCCAGCTTCACGCCCGGCGCCGTCTCCCTGCCGGAGATCGTCGCCGGCGACGGCATGGCGCTGGTGCGCTCGGTCAAGGCCGACCCCGGTACGACGCGCAACGCGGTCATCGATCTCGACCTCACGACAATGACGGGCGAGGCGCTGCCGGTGCGCTTCATGCATCGCGTTTCAGCCAGCCGCGAAGGCCTCAACGGTCCGACGCGCACGATCGTGCTCAACCGCACGCAAGGCGAGGACGCCTCGGCGGACCTGCGCGCTTCGGAAGTGCGGTTCACCCGCTTCTTCAACTCGACGCCGATGGCGATCGCCGGCGTCGACGCCAGCGGGCGCATCCTGCGCACCAATGCGCCGTTCCTTTCGCTGTTTTCATCGGTCGTCGACCGGGACGCCGTCGATCGCCGCATGCGGCTCGACACCGTCATCCACGAACGTGACCGCCCGGCCTTTGCCGCGGCCTTCGAAAAGGCAAGGCAGCGGCAGGCCGATATCGAGCCGATCGACACGCTTCTGCCCGGCAATGAGGAGCGCCACATCCGTTTTTACGTCAATGCGGTCGCCGACGGCACAGGCGGCGAGGGGGCCGAGGAGTCGGCCATCGTCTACGCCGTCGAGACGACGGAGCAGAAGGCGCTCGAAGGGCAGATGGCGCAAAGCCAGAAGATGCAGGCGGTCGGCCAGCTTGCCGGCGGCATCGCGCACGACTTCAACAATGTGCTGACCGCCATCATCATGGCGTCTGATCTGCTTCTGACCAACCATCGGCCGTCGGACCCATCCTTCCCCGACATCATGAACATCAAGCAGAATGCCAACCGGGCAGCCTCGCTGGTGCGGCAGTTGCTGGCCTTTTCGCGCAAGCAGACGCTGCGGCCGGAAGTGCTGAACCTCACCGACGTGCTCGCCGATCTCAGGATGTTGCTCGCCCGTCTGGTCGGCAACGACATCAAGCTGAAGATCGATCACGGTCGCGATCTTTGGCCGGTCAAGGTCGATATCGGCCAGTTCGAGCAGGTGGTGGTCAACCTGGCGGTCAACGCGCGCGATGCAATGCCGGCGGGCGGCGACCTCACGGTGCGCACCCGCAATGTGACCGCCGACGAGTGCAAGACTTTTCCCTACCGGGAACTCACTCCGGCGGACTATGTGGTGGCCGAGGTCGAGGACACCGGCAGCGGCATCGCGCCCGACGTGCTGAAGAAGATATTCGAACCGTTCTTCACCACCAAGGAAGTCGGCAAGGGCACCGGCCTTGGCCTGTCCATGGTCTACGGCATCATCAAGCAGACCGGCGGCTTTATCTTCTGCGATTCCGAGGTCGGCAAGGGTTCGGTCTTCCGCATCTTCCTGCCGCGCCACATCGCCGAGGCAAAGAAGGCAGGCGAACCCGGGGAAGCACCGGCAGCGGTGCCTGCCAAGTCGGCCGAGACAGGCAAGGATTTGTCCGGCTCGGCCACGGTGCTGCTGGTCGAGGACGAGGATGCGGTGCGCATGGGCGGCATGCGGGCACTGACCTCGCGCGGCTATACCGTGCACGAAGCGTCCTCCGGAGTCGAGGCGCTGGAAGTGTTCGAAGCGCTCGGCGGCAAGGTCGACATCGTGGTTTCGGATGTGGTGATGCCGGAGATGGACGGGCCGACGCTGCTCGGCGAACTGCGCAAGCGCCAGCCGGACATCAAGTTCGTCTTCGTGTCCGGCTATGCCGAGGATGCATTCGCCAGGAACCTGCCGGCGGACGCGCATTTCGGATTCCTGCCGAAACCGTTTTCGCTCAAGCAGTTGGCAACGATCGTCAAGGACATGCTGGAGTCTTAGGCCGTGAACCCATAAATCGGGAAATGGCCGAGATTGGTGGTTCCCGGAGGGCAGCTTAGGAGGCGGAATCGCCGAATAGCGGCCGTTCAGCAAATCCGAGCAGCAAGGTTTTTGCGATCTCTCGCGCCTTCGAGGCAAGCGCCTCATCCGGCAGTTCGCCGGCGGTCCAGAATGACAGGACCCCACGAAAGGCAAATGCGAGCTGCTCCGGCAAACTGCGCAGCGCCTCCTGCCTGCCGGCCGCGATCAAGCCTTCGCCCGCTCCAAGGGCCAGCGACCACAAGGTTGTGGAGTGCGCTAGGACCTTTCCGGGGGACGGGCCGGCCGTGCCGATCCATCCCATCACGGCCCGGTTTATCTCCGGCTCCTCCAGCATCACCTCGACCGCGGTATCGATGGCCAACAGCACGCGGCCTGCGGCATCGGCAGGCGGTGACATCCCGGCAAAGCGCTGGGCCATCGTATCGATCCGCCGCCGCGAAAGGGCATGCATGATCGCGGCCTTGCTCCCGAACTGATTGAACGGCGTCGCGAAACTGACTCCGGCCTCGGTGGCGAGGTCGCGCATCGAGAAATCGGCCTTACCCTGTCGGAGCAGTCGCTCCGCCGCATCGATCACACGCCGGCGAAGCGGCTCACCCCGCGTGGCGGTCGGAGCAACCTTGGTCTTGTTTGGTGTCATGCTGTTATCTATATCATGATATAGTTTCAATCATAGCCCGGAGTGAACCATGACTTCCACCCCTAAGACATTCCTCATCACCGGTGTCAGCTCCGGGCTGGGGCGAGCATTTGCAAGAGGCGCGCTTGAAGCGGGCCATCGGGTGATCGGCACCGTGCGGCGGGAAGCCGACGCCGAGATCTTCGCCGCGCTCGCGCCCGATCGCGCCCACCCGCTCTTGCTGGACGTGACCGATTTCGAGACGGTCCCGGCGGCTGTCACCGCGGCGGAACGGCAGGCGGGTCTAATCGACGTGCTGGTGAACAACGCCGGTTACGGCCATGAGGGCGTGCTGGAGGAGTCCTCCATGGACGATCTCCAGCGCCAGTTCGCCGCCAACGTCTTCGGGCCCGTCGCGATGATCAAGGCGGTGCTGCCGGGCATGCGCGAGCGGCGTCGCGGCCATATCATCAACGTCACGTCCATGGGCGGCTTCATCACCATGCCCGGGATCACCTTCTATTGCGGAAGCAAATTCGCGCTCGAAGGCATTTCCGAAGCGCTCGGCAAGGAAGTGGCAGGCTTTGGAATTCGGGTGACGGCGCTCGCTCCCGGCCAATTCCGCACGGATTGGGCCGGACGCTCGATGGATCGCACGCCGCGCAGCATTGCCGACTATGACGCGGTCATGGACCCGATCCGCGCCGCGCGACAGGCCAAGAGCGGCAACCAACCGGGCGATCCGGCCAAGGCCGCGCAGGCGTTGCTCGTGCTGGTCGATGCCGCGAACCCGCCGGTACGGCTGTTCCTGGGCGACGACGCGCTGGGGCTGGTCGACCAGAAGCTCGACGCGATGCGGGGCGAAATCAGCGCGTGGGAGGAGCTTTCGCGCTCAACCAGCTTCGCATCATGAGCGCTTGGAGCGCGTCGGCTGATGAAGACGCGCCGCGCGTCTTCATCAGCCTGCAATTGGTGCGGCTCGGCCTGACCGCCGGCCGAACATCCCGCCGAAGAGCAACCAAGTGAAGCCTTGCTTCAGCGGGCGGCTCTATCGCGAGCGCAACCTGATCGAGCGGTTCTCCTCCAAGCTGAAGCACTTCCGGCGTGTCGCCACCGCTACGACTTTGATAGAGTCGCCGGCCGCTTTAACTCTTTGTTTTCGTGATATTGTCGTCCTGAAACGAAGTTTCCGTGTATTAGCGTTCCCGAATGCCTCTTGCGCAATACCGCGACAAGGCCATGATTGTGGATGAAACGGCAGGGACGAGCTGTTGACGCCACACATCGAAGCCAGCAAGGGTGACTACGCCGACATTGTGCTGTTGCCGGGCGACCCCCAGCGCGCCGAATGGATGGCCATGACATTCCTGGAGGCCCCGCGCTGCATCAACCGCCGGCGCGGGGCCCTTGGCTTCACTGGCCTGTTTCGTGGTCAGCCAATCAGCATCCAGGCGACCGGCATCGGCGGGTCCTCCTTTCTGATCTATGCGCATGAACTGCTGGACGGCTATGGCGTGCGGACCTTGATCCGTACTGGCACCTGCGGCGGGCTGACCGCTGACGTAAAACTGCGCAGCCTCGTCATCTCGCAATCGGTGCGGCCCGAAAGCGCCCGAAGCGGTCAGGTTTTCGGCCTCTATGACGCAGCAGCCGGGCCGGACCCGGCGCTGTTTGCTCGCGCATTGGCGAAGGCGGCCGAACTCGGCATCGACCATCGTGCCGGGTTGACGGCATGCAGCGACGTCTTCCACCATCCGGAGGGACGCGCCCGTTTTGCCGATGCGCAGGCAGCCGGCGCGCTGGCCGTGGACATGGAGACCAGTGCGCTCTATCGCATTTCCAGGCATTTCGGGGCCCGTGCGCTATCGATCTGCACGGTGGTCGACGATATCGACAGCGGCGAACAGACCCAATATGCAGAGCGCCAGGATCTTTTTACCGACATGACGCGGCTGGCGCTGGAAATCGCCGCCGCCGATCGGCCCGGTGCGTGATAGGCCCGCCGAGCCGCCCCAGTTCCTGATGCATTCCGAACACAAAGCCGGGGGGCACTTTTCTGGATCTTCAGGCGGCTTCCCATTTCGGCGGCATCTGGTCTTCCATGCCCGGCCGGTGGCTGCGCAGATAGAGCGCGCAGGTGGTGCGCAGCATGGAGGCGAAGTTGGGAATCTCGCCATTGATCTCGATGGCCTCGTCATAGAGTTTCGAGATGAATTTCGGCGTCGTCAGGTCCTGGCTTTCGGCGATTTCGTCGAGCAGTGCCCAAAACGTCGCCTCAAGCTGGATGCTGGTCGAATATCCGTCGATGCGGATCGACCGGTTGATCTGGCGATAACCTTCGGGGTCCTGGGCCGCAAATACCCTGCACATCCGACAACCTCCCACGTTCGTTGATTTTTGGCGTTGATTTTGGGTGGACAGATGCTTTTGCCGCCAGAGGCGACGCGGCCTTTGTCCCCAACAGCATTCTCCGGCAAAATCGGCTGAACAGCAATCGGACTTTCGTCCTTGCGATTGTCAGGCGAGTCGATCTTCGAAGCGTGGTAACCGGCTGCCACCATCTTTTGCCGTCGCCGCGCATAATCATCTTCGAAGCATCGAGTGGCGAGGACTGATTTGGCGAAGGCAATTCACACCATGATCCGGGTTCTCGACGAGACCCGCTCCGTCGATTTCTACAGAAATGCCTTCGGCCTCGATGTCGCCGAAAGGCTGGATTTCGACACGTTCACGCTCATCTACCTCAGCAATGCCGAGACGCAATTCGAAGTCGAACTGACCGTGAACAAGGGTCGGCAGGAGCCTTATGCGCTTGGCGATGGCTACGGCCATCTCGCGGTTTCGGTCGTCGATCTCGACGGCGAGCACGACCGGCTCGGCGCGCTCGGCCTCAACCCGAAGAAGATCGTCGAATTCAACCGTGACGGTTCGCTGATCGCACGCTTCTTCTTCATCGAGGATCCGGACGGCTACAGGATCGAGGTTCTGCAACGAGGAGGCAGGTTCCAGTAGAGATCGCGGCCGCGTGTGCGCGGCGCCAGCCAAGGCATCCCATGGATGCAACCAGCAAGCAGGGAGGAAAATATGGTCACGATCTATGAAAGCAGGCCCGGGCTTTCGCGGCGCGAGCTTCTGAAGCGCAGCGGCGTCGGAGCCTTGCTCGTCATTTCCGGCAGCGCGGTCATCAGCCCGGAACATGCCTGGGGCCTCGAAACATCGGCGCTGAAGCCGGAGACGATGGCGACGCTGATCCAGATGGCGCGGGACGTCTACCCGCACGATCAGCTTCCCGACAAATATTACGCCGTCGCGGTCAAGAGCCATGACGAGCAGGCCGGCAAGGATGCCGCACATAGGGATCTCATCGAGAACGGCATCGCCGATCTCGACAAGAGGTCCGGCAAGGGCGGCTACCGGAACCTTGGTTGGGAGGATCAGCGTGTCGCAGTGCTGAAGCAGGTCGAAGCCACGCCTTTCTTCCAGGCGGTGCGCGGGGGCCTCGTCGTCAGCCTCTACAACCAGAAGGAGGTCTGGCCGGTCTTTGGCTATGAGGGCGAATCCTATTCCAAGGGCGGCTATATCGCGCGCGGCTTCAACGACATCGAGTGGCTCTGAGCCGGCTCCTCTCGCCACCCAGCAAAATCGAAATCATGGGAGGAAACCATGGCAGCAGCATTTGATCTGAAAAACGACAATTTGGTCGTCATCATCGGCTCGGGGGCCGGCGGCGGCACGCTCGGCAATGAACTCGCCCAGAAGGGCATCGACGTCGTCATCCTGGAGGCCGGCGCACGCCACGAATTCGACGACTTCATCAATGACGAGTGGGACTCCTTTGCCCAACTCGCCTGGAAAGACAAGCGCACGACTTCGGGCGACTGGCGCGTAGCCAAGGATTTTCCGAACCTGCCGGCCTGGATCGTGAAATCGGTCGGCGGCTCGACCACGCACTGGGCCGGCGCTTCGCTGCGCTTCCAGGAGCATGAGTTCAAGACCGCCTCGACCTACGGCAAGGTGGAGGGCGCGAACCTGCTCGATTGGCCGGTGACACTGGCCGAGATGGAGCCCTACTACGCCAAGGCCGAAGCCAAGATGGGCGTCACCGGCACCAATGACTGGCCGAGGCTGCCGGGCAACAATAATTTCAAGCTGTTGAAGGCTGGCGCCGACAAGCTCGGCTACAAGGAATGCCACACCGGCAACATGGCGATCAATTCGGTCGAGCGTGACGACCGGACGTCCTGCCAGCAGACCGGCTTCTGCTTCCAGGGCTGCAAATGGGGCGCCAAATGGTCGACGCTCTACACCGAGATCCCGAAAGGCGAAGCGACAGGCCATCTCGAGGTGAGGCCGAACGCCATGGCCGTCAAGATCAACCATGACGCCTCGGGAAAGGTGACCGGCGTCGTCTATGCCGACAAGGACGGCAAGCTGCAGGAGCAGAAGGCCCGCGTCGTCGCCGTCGCCGGCAACTCGATTGAAAGCCCGCGCCTGCTGCTCAATTCGGCTTCGAGCAAGTTCCCTGACGGGCTCGCCAATTCATCGGGGCAGGTGGGCAAGAACTACATGCGCCACACCACCGGCTCGGTCTATGCCATCTTCGACAAACCGGTGCACATGTATCGCGGCACCACCATGGCCGGCATCATCCGCGACGAGGCGCGGCATGATCCATCGCGCGGTTTCGTCGGCGGCTACGAATTCGAGACGCTTTCGCTCGGCCTGCCGTTTATGGCGGCCTTCCTCGATCCCGGCGCTTGGGGCCGCTCCTTCACCACCGCGCTCGACCACTACGACCACATGGCAGGGCTGTGGATCGTCGGCGAGGACATGCCGCGCGAAGAAAACCGCATCACGCTGCATGCCGACGAAAAGGACGAGCACGGCATGCCGATCGCCGATGTGCATTTCGACGATCATCCCAACGATACGGCGATGCGCGATCATGCCTATAAACAGGCCATGGCGCTCTACGACGCGGTTGGAGCGACGCGGACTTTCCCGACGCCGCCCTATCCTTCCACCCATAATCTCGGCACAAACCGGATGAGCGAGAAGGCGGCCGACGGCGTCGTCAACAAGCACGGCCAGACGCACGACATCAAGAACCTGTTCGTTTCCGACGGCAGCCAGTTCACGACAGGCGCGGCCGAGAACCCGACGCTGACGATCGTCTCGCTGGCGATCCGGCAGGCCGATTACATCGCCAGCCAAATGTCAGCGAGAAGCATCTAGTTCCACCTCCCGACTGCCTGCTGGCGCGGAGCCCCGACCGGGGTTCCGCGCCATTTTTCTCGACTTTCAGCCCTTGGTGCAGGTCGAGGCGGTGAAGGCGCCGTCGGGCTGTCTCATGATGATGTCGAATGAGGGCGGGCCCTGGCCATCCAGAGTCGCCTGAGTGAGGGACAACGAGTTGCCGCCGGCGGTGTAGCCGCCGAGTGGTCCCAGCCAGGAGATTACCCCATTTGCGTCCATCTGGTAATTGTAGCCCTGCTGGGCGGTCCCGAAGGTGACTGGGCCGGTATAGACGTTTCCCTTGATGGTGATGTCGCCGAGGTTGAGGAACATGCCGAGCAGGTAGACCTCGCAATGATAAATGCCGTCGGGCATCTTGCCGTCGCTGAAGTCGGCTCGCGCCGCCCCGGTCGCCGCCGCCAGAAACAATAGGCCGGTAGAGATGCGTGAAATTCCGGATGCCATGACGTCGCTCGGTTGAGGGGCGAACTTGCCCCATTTGTGTGCCGTACCGCAATATTTGTCGCGTGCGGCCCGCGTCCGGAGATCAAAATCCAGGCATTTGGAGAAATTGGACGAAAATTAGGCAAAAACCGTGTGCGCTGCGCAAATTTCTCTCAACCAATTTTTAACCGGGCGCTCACGATTTCTCTAAGTACGATACATCAAGCCGCTGATAACATTGAGCATTAACTCCTCCCGCGAGACCGCCTCGGCGGTTGGCATGGGGGTTGCTTCGTAGTGTTGCGTTGCAATCAATCAGCTTGGGAGTGTCAGGCATGAGGGGTAATTTCTCGACAATAACAAAAATGTTTTCGGCGGGCGTGGTCGCTGCCGGCCTGTCGATGTCGGCGCCCGCGAAGGCGGCCGACGACACGATCAAGGTCGGCATCCTCCATTCGCTGTCCGGCACGATGGCGATTTCGGAGACGACGCTGAAGGATGCCATGCTGATGCTCATCGACGAGCAGAATGCCAAGGGCGGCCTGCTCGGCAGGAAGCTCGAAGCGGTCGTCGTCGATCCGGCGTCCAACTGGCCGCTCTTCGCCGAGAAGGCGCGCGAGCTGATCTCCAAGGACAAGGTCGCGGCGGTGTTCGGCTGCTGGACCTCGGTGTCGCGCAAATCGGTGCTGCCGGTGTTCTCGGAACTCGACAACATCCTGTTCTATCCCGTCCAGTATGAGGGCGAGGAGAGCGAGCGCAACGTGTTCTATACGGGCGCGGCGCCGAACCAGCAGGCCATTCCGGCCGTCGACTATCTGATGAGCGAGGATGGCGGCTCGGTGAAGCGATGGGTGCTGGAAGGCACCGACTATGTCTATCCCCGCACCACCAACAAGATCCTCGAGGCCTATCTGAAGGCCAAGGGCGTCGCGGCGGAAGACATCATGGTCAACTACACGCCGTTCGGTTTCTCGGACTGGCAGACCGAAGTCTCGGCAATCAAGAAGTTCGGTTCGGCCGGCAAGAAGACCGCCGTCGTCTCCACCGTCAACGGCGACGCCAACGTGCCGTTCTACAAGGAACTGGGCAACCAGGGCATCAAGGCCGAGGACATCCCGGTCATGGCCTTCTCGGTCGGCGAGGAGGAGCTTGCCGGTCTCGACACGGCGCCGCTGGTCGGCCATCTCGCCGCCTGGAACTACTTCGAGAGCGTCGACACGCCCGAGAACAAGAAGTTCATCGCCGACTGGCACAAGTTCATCAAGAACGACAAGCGCACCACCAACGACCCGATGGAGGCCCACTATATCGGCTTCAACATGTGGGTGAAGGCGGTCGAGAAGGCCGGCACCACCGATCCGGACAAGGTGATTGACGCCATGGTCGGCGTCTCGGTGCCGAACCTGACCGGCGGCTATTCGACGATGATGCCGAACCATCACATCACCAAGCCGGTGCTGATCGGTGAAATCCAGGCCGACGGCCAGTTCGAGACGGTCTCGCGCACGCCGGGGCTGGTGATGGGCGACGAGTGGTCGGATTACCTGCCCGACTCCAAGGACTTGATCTCCGATTGGCGGGCGCCTCTGTCCTGCGGCAACTTCAATGTCGCCACCGGCAAATGCGGCGGCAAGGGCACAAACTGATCCTCCCGGGCTGGACCTTCAGGTCCATGCCCATGACCGCGAGCGTCCGGACGGTTCCTTCGCCGTCCGGACCTCCAACTCAACCCTGAAGAGTCGCCTGACGCCGATGAACCTTTTCCGCGCACTTGGCCTGACACTGCTGTTCTTGCTGGCGACGCTGTCGTCATCGGGCGCCGGCGAAGCCGATCTGCGTGGCATCATCGCCAAGTTCGCCGCCGCCAAGGGTTTTTCGGAGACGGGAGCTGTCGTTCACGACCTGGCGGCGACCGGCGATCCGGCAGTGGAGCGGCCTCTTGCGGCACTCGCCGATGGCAATCTTTACATCCGCAAGATCGATTCCCTGGTCTTCGTCGGCAAGGAAGGCGGCGAACGGGTCCAGCTTTTCGACCCGCTGAGCGGTGAGCCATCCGGTGAAGCGGCCAGGGACGACATCACCAAGATCAAGGTCAACAACACGCTGCGCCGCACCATCCGCGATGCGCTGGGCACGCTGACGCTTGGCGCCAAGGATCCGGCCGTGCGGCTCGCCGCCGCCGACACCATGTTCAAGACGCCCGATTCCGCAAACATCGAGCCGCTCGACGCTGCGATCGCCAATGAGACGGTCGCCAGTGTCAAGACCTTGCTGGAACAGGCTCGTGCCGCGTCGATTCTGAGCTCGGATCGGCCTGATGCCGACAAGCTCGCGGCAATCGCCCTGATCGGCGCGCGCGGCGACCGCGATGCGGTATCGCTGCTCACCTCGGCAGGGGCCAATGCCTTGGGCGCAGTGCAGGAAGCCGCGACGGCGGCTATCGCCAACATCAATTCGACGCTGGCCCTGTGGGACGCCGGACAGAACATCTGGTATGGCATTTCGCTGGGCTCGGTGCTGCTGCTGGCAGCGATCGGGCTTGCCATCACCTTCGGCGTCATGGGCGTCATCAACATGGCGCATGGCGAGATGGTGATGCTCGGCGCCTACACGACCTTCGTCGTCCAGCAGGTGATCCGCACGTCGTTTCCCGGCCTGTTCGACTGGTCGCTGGTCATCGCGCTGCCACTTGCCTTCCTGGTCGCGGGGCTTGTCGGCCTCGCCATCGAGCGCGGCATTATCCGCTTCCTCTACGGCCGGCCGCTGGAGACGCTGCTGGCGACATGGGGCGTTTCGCTGATCCTGCAGCAGGCAGTGCGCTCGATCTTCGGGCCAACCAACCAGGAGGTCGGCAATCCCTCCTGGATGTCGGGTTCGTTCGATGTCGGCCAGCTTGCCATCACCTGGAACCGGCTCTGGATCCTGGTCTTCGCGCTTAGCGTCTTTGCCGTGCTGCTCTATGTGATGAAGCGCACCCCCTGGGGCCTACAGATGCGCGCCGTCACCGCCAACCGCCGCATGGCCGCCTCCATGGGCATCAGGACGCCATGGGTCGACGCGCTGACCTTCGCGCTCGGCTCCGGCATTGCCGGCATTGCCGGCGTGGCGCTCAGCCAGATCGACAATGTCTCGCCCAATCTCGGCCGTGGCTACATCATCGACAGTTTCATGGTCGTCGTCTTCGGCGGCGTCGGCAATCTGTGGGGCACGCTGGTCGGCGCCTTTTCGCTGGGCATCGTCAACAAGTTCCTGGAACCCTATGCCGGCGCCGTGCTCGGCAAGATCGTCGTGCTGGTGCTGATCATCCTGTTCATCCAGAAGCGCCCGCGCGGCCTGTTCGCGCTCAAGGGCAGGGCGGTGGAAGCATGATGTCGGGACGCTTCTTCGCCGCGGGCGCGGACCGCCGCATCGCCATCACCATTTTCATCCTGCTCGCGGCCGCGATCGTCGGCCCTCTGCTCAATCTTGCTGTGTCACCGACGAGCGCCTTCTACGTCCCGCCCTATATCGTGGCGCTGACCGGCAAATATCTCTGCTACGCGCTGCTTGCCTTGGCGCTCGATCTTGTCTGGGGCTATTGCGGCATCCTTTCGCTCGGCCACGGCGCCTTCTTCGCGCTCGGCGGCTACGCGATGGGCATGTATCTGATGCGCCAGATCGGCTCGCGCGGCGTCTATGGCAACCCGATCCTGCCTGATTTCATGGTATTCCTGAACTACAAGGAGCTGCCCTGGTTCTGGACCGGCTTCGACCATTTCTGGTTCGCCGGCCTCATGGTGCTCGCGGTGCCCGGCCTGCTCGCCTTCGTCTTCGGCTGGTTCGCCTTCCGCAGCCGCGTCACAGGCGTCTATCTCTCGATCATCACACAGGCGATGACCTATGCGCTGCTGCTCGCCTTCTTCCGCAACGACATGGGCTTCGGCGGCAACAACGGCCTGACCGATTTCAAGGACATTCTGGGCTTCAACGTCCAGGCCGACGTGACCCGCTCGGCGCTGTTCGCGGCCAGCGCGGTGATGCTTGCGCTCGGCGTCTTCGTCACCTGGGCGATCGTCGGCTCCAAATACGGCAAGCTGCTGATGGCGGTGCGCGATGCCGAAAGCCGCACCCGCTTCCTCGGCTGGCGGGCTGAGAATGTGAAGTTGTTCGCCTTCACGGTTTCAGCTGTCATGGCCGGCGTCGCGGGCGCGCTTTACGTGCCGCAGGTCGGCATCATCAATCCGGGCGAATTCGAACCCTCCAATTCGATCGAGGTGGTGATCTGGGCCGCGGTCGGCGGGCGCGGCACCATCATCGGGCCGATCATCGGTGCGCTGCTGGTCAACGCCGGAAAATCCTGGTTCACCGGCGTGCTGCCTGAACTGTGGCTGTTCGCACTCGGCGGCGTGTTCGTCGCCGTGACGCTGCTCTTGCCGAAAGGCATCATCGGCATGTGGGATAGCTGGCGCGGCAACGCCAAGGCACTGCGCGCGGCATCGTTGGCCGAGGAGGCCGGCGCCGATGGTGAAATCGCGCCGTCCAAAGTCGTGCAGGCGGCGGCCAGAACACCCGGCGAATGGTCCTCGTCCAGCCTCGAACCACAGCCGGCGGAGTAACGAGCGATGTCGAAGTCGAACACCATTCTCTATCTCGACGGCGTCTCGGTTTCCTTCGACGGCTTTCGCGCCATCAACAATCTGTCGCTGGTGCTCGACAAGGGCGAGATGCGCGCCATCATCGGCCCCAACGGCGCCGGCAAGACCACGATGATGGACATCGTGACCGGCAAGACACGGCCCGACGAGGGCGAGGTGTTCTTCGACGGCCAGGTCGATCTCACCAGGCATGACGAGGCCGAGATCGCCATGATGGGCATCGGCCGCAAATTCCAGAAGCCGACGGTTTTCGAAAGCCATACGATCGAGGAAAATTTGATGCTGGCGCTGAAGGGGCCGCGCTCGATCTTCCCGGCGCTGTTCCATCGACGCTCGCCCGCCGAGACGCGGCGGATCGATGACATCCTCGGGACCATCCGGCTCGGCGACAAACGCGACGAGCTCGCCGCCAATCTCAGCCATGGGCAGAAGCAGTGGCTGGAGATCGGCATGCTCCTGGCGCAGGACCCGAAGCTGCTGCTGGTCGACGAGCCGGTCGCCGGCATGACCGACGCCGAAACCGAGGAAACCGCGCGCCTGCTCAAGGAGATCGCCCGCGACCATTCAGTGATCGTCGTCGAGCATGACATGCATTTCGTGCGCGAGCTCGGCGTCAAGGTCACCTGCCTGCATGAGGGCTCGGTGCTTTCAGAAGGCACGCTCGATTTCGTATCTGCCGATGAACGCGTCGTCGAAGTCTATCTGGGGAGATGAGCATGGTTTGGCGGGTGCAATTCCATCGCTTCGATCTTGCCTTCCTTCGGTTCTGGAGAAGGCGCTGACATGCTCGAAATTTCCGATGCCACGCTCCACTACGGCGCCGCCCAGGCGCTGCGCGGCGTGTCGCTGAGGGCGGGCGCCGGCAAGATCACTTGCGTGCTCGGCCGCAATGGCGTCGGCAAGACCAGTTTGATGAGATCGATCGTCGGCCACCACAGGCTGACGAGCGGAAGCGTTGCCTTCGAGGGGAAGGCGCTCGACCGGAGCGCGGCGTATGACCGCGCCCGGTCGGGCATCGCATTCGTGCCGCAGGGCAGGGAGATCTTTCCGCTGCTCAGCGTGCGGGAAAACCTTGAATCGGGATTCTCGCCCCTGAAACGGGCCGACCGCAACGTGCCGGCGCATGTCTTCGAATTGTTTCCGGTGCTCAAGCAGATGCTTGGCCGCCGCGGCGGCGATCTCTCCGGCGGCCAGCAGCAGCAGCTCGCCATCGGCAGGGCGCTGGTGATGCGGCCCAAGCTTCTGGTGCTCGATGAGCCGACGGAAGGTATCCAGCCGTCCGTTATCAAGGACATCGGCCGCGCCATCCGCTATTTGCGCGACCAGGTCGGCATTGCGGTTCTTCTCGTGGAGCAATATCTCGACTTCTGCCGCGAACTCGCCGACGAGGTCAACATCATGGACCGCGGCCAGATCGTCCATACTGGTCCTGCGGAAGATCTCGACCGGGCGGATGTCAGGAAGTTCCTGACGGTGTAAATCCATCTCCTGATGAAAGTTTGCTCAATCTTTCTTCAACACCCGCTGGCACGCTCAATACTACATGCTAGTCTTCTGATGGCTTTGTGAGTCGGCCGCTTCCGTATCAGTCTGGTTTGTCGCAGATCGAGGTGGGCGACGGGCAAGTTCCGCGCAAGCATGCGTTCCTAGCATCCTCCCTGCGATCTCTGTCGTTCAACGCGTTTGGGCATACAGGCCAAGGGGCAGCCATGGAACGTTACGTCGAGGACTACCAGAAGCGGCGGCTCACAGAGCGCGTCGACATCATCACAGCCATCAACATTCTGAAGTCCCAGGGCTATGACCACGACGAGCTGATCGAGGAGATCACCAAGGTCTTCTATGTCGACCTCGATGCCTTCAATGAAATTGTCATGGCGGCGTAAAAGCCGCATTCGGCCATTCAACAATGATGGGCACGGCATTGATGCGCTTGGTCAGCTAGCGCGCCGGAATGGAGAGGCGGTGACGCGGTTGCGGCCGCCGCGCTTGGCGGCATAGAGCGCCTTGTCGGCGGCGCTGAGCACCTTGTCGAAGCTCAGGCCCTCTTTGGTGCCGAAAGCAAAGCCGGCGCTGACGGTGCACGTCAGGGGACCGTTCTCGGTGTCGATGCGGCGCGCGGCGAACGAGGTTCGTATCGCCTCGGCCGTGTTTTCCACTGTTTCGGGCAAAGTCCGCTTCAGCACCACCGCGAACTCCTCGCCCCCCATGCGCGCGGCGACATCGGTCGGGCGAAGGTTGCCGGCAAGCTCCTTGGCGAACACTTTCAGCACCTCATCGCCCGTCGCGTGGCCGAACTGGTCGTTGATGGCCTTGAAGCTATCGAGGTCGAACACGACCACGGCGGTAAAGGCGCCGACGGGAGAATCGCCAAAGAGGTCGAACAGCGCGCGGCGGTTGAGCAGGCCGGTCAGCTGATCCGTCAGCGCGTTGCGGCGGTGATGCCCCGCCAGACGCCCCTGGTTGAGGGCCAGCGACAAGGCGCCGATGCCGGTCATGCTGGCGATGACGACGATGAGGCTGAGATCCTCGGCCCAGTTCCTTGGCGCATGGCTCAGGATCAGCTTGCCGTCCCATGCCAAAACCGTCGCGCAGAGCAGGAAGGACATGGCGGTCGCCGAATAGAGTGCGGCGGCGCCGATGGTAAGCGCTGGGGCCTCGGCGCGGCCCTTCCAGTATTCGGCGGCGGTTGCGAACAGGAGCAGGGCCGCGAACAGGTTCTCGAACATGAAGCCGAGCCCGTCATAGCCGAGAGCCATGGGCGGCAGCGCCACCGCCAGCGAAATGCCGCTGCCGATTAAAATCCTGGAGACCGGCGAGCCGCCGCTTCTGAATTGGTAGGCGGCGCCCAGCATCATGGAGAAGCCGACCAGCAGCAAGGTGAAGGTGGCGATGCCGAGGCCGCGCCTGGGCGCGTCGATATAGGCGTCATAGGTGAAGACCTCGCCCACCACCAGCAAGGCGCTGAGCGCCCAGGTGAGCAGGAACTTGTCGGTGCGGGCGGTGAGCCATGTGCCGAACAGCGTCAGGCTCAGGCAGGCAGCGGAGAAACCGACCGCCAGCAGAAGTGAGTTGTAGTCGAGCGACATGCCCCTCGTTCCTTGCCCGCGACGACCCTGCAGCCTGACGTTGCTGGAGTCATGACGCAAGGAAGTGTCGATAAGGTTACGATCGCGGCGAAAAAGCCAAGCTTGCACGGCGTTAGAGGACTACCGCCGACAGGAGCAGAACCGCACCGACCGCCATCATCAGCAGACCCGGCCAATTCTGTGACACGCCTAGGAAACCGAGGCCGCGCCGGCGTGGCTCAAGCGTCGGGGCCTGCCTTGCGAGATTTGGCATCCGTCGATCCGAAGCTGCAGGTGCCGGATCGCTGAGCCGTCCACGCCTGAGAGCTGCGCCCGCCATATACACAACGCCGGCGACGATGAGAAACGCACCGATAAGGATGACAGCCATCCTTCCTCGCTTTTCTGCTGGTTTTCCCGCGCGGGAACCCGCCACCAAGGCAAAACGACGATGACGCCTTGAGGTTCCGACAGAGGCTGTTGACGCCGGCAATTCATGCAAATGGAAATAGCCGCAGAGGCTTGCCGCTTAGCTGGTTTCTGTCACTCGCTTCATCAGCGCCATGGCGCCGAAGGGCGCGCGCACCTTGCCCTCGGTGATGAAGTAGACGAACACGTCGCGCGGTTGCACCGGCGCGTCGGTAGCAGGGTCGGCGCGCCGCAAATCGGCCGGCTGCTTGCCTTCCGCCCAGACCTTGGCCCGCGCCGCCCATTCATCGAGGCCTTTTGGCGTGTAGCAGTCGGGATTGTCATCCGAGCCGGTCTGCAGCCGCGCATAGATGAAATCGCCGGTGATATCGGCGATATCAGGATATTTTGCGTGATCGGCATAGACGATGGCCGCCTTGTATTTGCGCGCGAGCGCCGGGAATTCCGGCACGATGAAACTGTCGTTGCGAACTTCAAGCGCGTGGCGCAACGCGACACCGTCTTGGCTTCCCGGCAACAACTTCAGAAAAGCCTCGAAATCGTCGGGATCGAATTTCTTTGTCGGCGCGAACTGCCAAAGGATCGGCCCAAGCTTATCGCCGAGCGCGGCGACGCCGGAGCCAAGGAAACGCATCATCGATTCACCGGCTTCGCCCAGCACGCGGCGGTTGGTGACGAAGCGGTTGCCCTTCAGCGAGTAGACGAAACCGTCGGGGGCCTCATTGGCCCATTTGACGAAGGTCGGTTCCTTGAAGCTGGAATAGTAGGTGCCGTTGACCTCGATGCTCGGTACCTGCCGGCTGGCGTATTGCAACTGCTTGGCCTTGGGGAGTTTTTCCGGGTAGAAGGACGTGTCCCACGGCTCGAAGGTCCAGCCGCCCATGCCGGCGCGGATTGTTCCCGATTTGCTCATTGTCGTCCTCCCGTTTCAGAAATCTGGCCGCGTTCAGAAAAATCAGGCCGCCGTGACCTCGTCGACCGGCTTGGCCATGTCGACGAGCACCCATCCTGGCCGGTAGGGATTGGGCCGACGACTCGTTTCGCGATAGCCGTAGGCCAAATAGAGCGCGATGTTGCGCTCCATTTTCGCATTGGTGTAGAGACGCACCTCCGGCACGCCCCACAGACGCGCCTGCTGATCCGCATGTTTCAACAATGCGATGCCGAAGCCCTTGCCCTGAAATCCTGGCGCCACCGCGACGGAGAAGATCATCGCGTGGTCTTCGTGCCGCTCCTGGACGATCAGCCCGGCCAGGTCATCGCCGCTCTCCAGCAGCCAGACCTCGCCGCGCGCGATGCGCGGTGCATAGTCTTCCGTGACCGGGATCGGCGGCCCGCCCAACAGCGCGGTGTAGGACGCGTAGGCATCCGTGGTCAGAGTCATGACGGCGGTGACATCCGGGGCGAGGGCTTTCCTGATCTTCATTTCGAGGATTCCCAACGCCAGCCCGCTATCACTCCGCCGCTTCGCGCTTGCCTCCGGGGCGTCGCTCCAGCAATTCCTTGAGGAATTGGCCGGTGTAGCTGCGTTTTTCGCGCACGATCGCTTCCGGCGTGCCGGAGGCGACCAGCTCGCCGCCGCCATCGCCACCCTCGGGGCCGAGGTCGAGCACCCAGTCGGCGGTCTTGATCACTTCGAGATTGTGCTCGATGACCACCACCGTGTTTCCCTGGTCGACCAGTTCGTGCAGCACTTCCAGCAGCTTGGCGACATCGTGGAAGTGCAGGCCGGTTGTCGGCTCGTCGAGAATGTAGAGCGTCTTGCCGGTCGCCTTGCGCGACAGCTCCTTGGCGAGTTTTATCCGCTGCGCCTCGCCGCCCGACAACGTGGTTGCCTGCTGGCCGATATGGATGTAGCCGAGGCCGACCTGCTTCAGCGTGTCGAGCTTGTCGCGCACACCGGGCACCGCGGCGAAGAAATCAACGCCTTCCTCGACTGTCATGTCGAGCACGTCGGCGATCGACTTGCCCTTGAACAGCACGTCGAGCGTCTCTCTGTTATAGCGCTTGCCGTGGCAGACGTCGCAGGTGACGTAGACGTCGGGCAGGAAGTGCATCTCGATCTTGATGACGCCGTCGCCCTGGCAGGCCTCGCAGCGGCCGCCCTTGACGTTGAAGGAGAAGCGGCCCGGTTGGTAGCCGCGCGCCTTGGCTTCCGGCAGGCCCGCGAACCAGTCGCGGATCGGCGTGAAGGCGCCGGTATAGGTGGCGGGGTTGGAGCGCGGGGTCCGTCCGATCGGCGACTGGTCGATGTCGATGACCTTGTCGAGGAACTCCAGGCCCTCGATGCGGTCGTGCTCGGCCGGATGCTCGCGCGAGCCCATGATGCGGCGCGAGGCCGCCTTGAACAGCGTTTCGATCAGGAAGGTCGATTTGCCGCCGCCCGATACGCCTGTGACGGCGGTGAAGGTGCCGAGCGGAATTTCGGCGGTGACGTTCTTCAGATTGTTGCCGCGTGCGCCGACGACTTTCAGGCGGCGGTTCTTCTTCGCCTCGCGGCGAACCGCAGGTGTCGCCACTTCGAGCTCGCCCGAAAGGTATTTGCCGGTGATCGAATTCGGGTTGGCCATCACCTGCTGAGGCGTGCCCTGGGCAATGATTTCGCCGCCATGGATGCCGGCGGCCGGGCCGATGTCGACGACGTAGTCGGCATGCAGGATGGCGTCCTCGTCATGCTCGACCACGATGACCGTGTTACCGATGTCGCGCAGGTGCTTCAGCGTGTCGAGCAGGCGCGCATTATCGCGCTGGTGCAGGCCGATCGACGGTTCGTCCAGCACGTAGAGCACGCCGGTGAGGCCGGAGCCGATCTGCGATGCCAGCCGGATGCGCTGGCTCTCGCCGCCCGACAGCGTGCCGGAATTGCGCGACAAAGTGAGATAATCGAGGCCGACGTCGTTGAGGAAGCGCAGCCGCTCGCGGATTTCCTTGAGCACGCGCACGGCGATCTCGTTCTGCTTGTCGTTGAGCTGCGCCGGCAGGTCGGTGAACCACTGGTCGGCCTTGCGGATCGACTGTTCGGTCACTTCGCCGATGTGCTTGCCGGCGATCTTCACCGCCAGCGCTTCCGGCTTCAGCCTGTAGCCACGACAGGCCGGGCAGGGGGTGGCCGACATGAAGCGCTCGATTTCCTCGCGCATCCAGGCGGATTCGGTCTCTTTCCAGCGCCGCTCGAGGTTGGGGATGACGCCCTCGAAGGTCTTGGTCGTTTTGTAGGAGCGCAGGCCGTCATCATACTGGAAGGTGATCTCGCGCTCGCCTGTGCCGCGCAGGATGGCTTCCTGGGCTTCCCCGGTCAAATCCTTGAACTTGTCGCCGAGCTTGAAGCCGTAAGCCTTGCCGAGAGCCTCCAGCGTCTGCACGTAGTAGGGTGAAGTCGATTTCGCCCATGGGCTGACGGCGCCGTCGCGCAGCGAGACGTTCTCGTCGGGGACGACCAGATTGGGATCGATGGCGCGCTGGCTGCCCAGCCCGTCGCAGGTCGGGCAGGCGCCGAACGGGTTGTTGAACGAGAACAGCCTGGGCTCGATCTCGGGAATGGTGAAGCCGGAGACCGGACAGGCGAATTTTTCCGAGAACAGGATGCGCTCATGCGTCTCGTTCTTCGACTTGTTGACCGAATCCTCGCCCGTCTGACTGGCATCGAGCGGCTTATCGGCGAACTCCGCCACCGCCAGCCCCTCCGCGAGCTTCAGCGCGGTCTCCATGGAATCGGCAAGGCGCGTTGCGAGGTCGCCACGCACGACGATGCGGTCCACGACCACGTCGATGTCGTGCTTGTATTTCTTGTCGAGTGGCGGCACATCAGCGATCTCATAGAAGACGCCGTCGACCTTGACGCGCTGAAATCCCTTTTTCTGCAGCTCGAGCAATTCCTTGCGGTACTCGCCTTTGCGGCCGCGCACGATCGGCGCCAGGATGAACAGGCGCGTGCCTTCCTCGACCGCCAGCACGCGATCGACCATCTGCGACACCGTCTGGCTCTCGATCGGCAGTCCGGTGGCGGGCGAATAGGGTACGCCGACACGCGCGAACAGAAGCCGCATGTAGTCGTATATCTCGGTGACGGTGCCGACCGTCGAGCGCGGGTTCTTCGAAGTGGTCTTCTGCTCGATGGAGATGGCCGGCGAAAGGCCGTCGATCTGGTCGACATCCGGCTTCTGCATCATTTCGAGGAATTGCCGCGCATAGGCGGACAGGCTCTCGACATAGCGGCGCTGGCCTTCGGCATAGATGGTGTCGAAGGCAAGCGACGATTTGCCGGAGCCCGACAGGCCCGTCATGACGATCAGGCTGTCACGCGGCAGGTCGAGATCGACATTCTTCAGATTGTGTTCGCGCGCCCCGCGAATGGAAAGATATTTATGGTCGGCCATTGCCGGTCGCCGCCTCAGATCTGGAATTTGTGGGATCGGCGGGTTTTCCCCGGCCGTCCCCTATGTAGGTATTTTTGCCGCCGCGTCGAGAGACGCCACAATTCTCGACCAAGTCGTTTAACCGTCTTTCGGGCGGACGGGCAAGCGGAAAGAACAAAGACCGAACACGCTCCTGACAAAAGCGGTGGAGCAGGCGGCGTGGTTCCCATCAGGGGATATGTCGCTCGATCACATTTTTTCCGATCGGACATCGAGCGGTTGACGTCCCCGGCTGAGGGGAGCAGACTCCACACGTCAATGAAGCCGGCTGTCTTTCGATGGCCTCGTCGCCCAAAGGCGGCCTGCGAGACGCCGCGGACTATTGCGATCAGTGCTTCTGACGACGATTGTCGCAATGGACACAGGAGTGGAGCATGACGCCACCGGACAGTCCCTTGAGGCTCCAGCAGTGACTGGAGCCGCGGCAGGCATGAATGCCAGGGAGACGCGAGCGCCTTCCGGCGTGACCCTGCCGGATGCACCAAAATCAGAGACTACTGGTCGGATCGTCGGCTGAACGCCGCGAAGCATCCGAAATCGAAAGCCGGTAAAACATTCCCGGCGAAAGATTGGATTATAGATCCAGAAAAGCCCCGTCCGTTTGCTAAAAGCACGGCGGGGCTGCTCTTTTGGGGGAACGCGGAGGTAATGACGGCCCCGACATGTCAGCTACCGCGGCGGTTTGATCCCGCCGGCGCCGACATCGACCGTGATGCTGCCGGAAATCCTGACATCGGTATCGCCGATCTTGAACCGGCCGTTGCCGTTGGCGGGGAAGGCGTCATCGGGTTCGGGCTGCGGGGCCGGCTTGGCGATGCGATAATCGCCGGCCACACCGGGCAGGCTGCCTTTCTGGCTGTCGTTGGCAAAGGCGCCGCCGGCCAGCATGAGCGCACCGGCGAAAATAGTGACGGCAAGACGCCAAGGTTGGAATAAGCGGCTGTCGATCATCGGCCGGTTATAGCGCCGCCCCGCCGAGGTGGCCAGACCGGCGGTCATCAAATCGCCGGACGGCGGGGCCGTCGCAATTCATCGTGCTTGTGCCGGTCACGCCGCCTTTTTGCGGGTGTCGTAGACATGATCGACGAGACCCCATGCCTTCGCTTCCTCGGCGGTCATGAAATAGTCCCGGTCGAGCGTGCGCTCGACCTCTTCATAGGTGCGGCCGCAATGGCGCGCATAGAGCTCGGTCATCTGCCGCTTGGTGCGCAGAATGCCTTCGGCGTGACGCTGGATGTCCGATGCCTGACCCTGGAAGCCGCCCAGCGGCTGGTGCAGGACGAGGCTGGCGTTGGGCAGCGCGATGCGCCGTCCCGGCGTGCCAGCCATCAGCAGGAACGAAGCCATCGAGGCGGCAAAGCCCATGCACACCGTCGACACCGGACAGCTGACATATTGCATGGTGTCGTAGATGGCGAAGCCGCTGGTCACCACGCCGCCAGGCGAGTTGATGTAAAGCGAGATCTCCTTGTCGGGATTATCCGATTCCAGCGACAGAAGCTGGGCGCAGACCAGCGCCGACATGCCGTCGTTGATCTCGCCGTTGATAAAGACGATGCGCTCGCGCAGCAGCCGCGAGAAAATGTCGAAGGCGCGCTCGCCGCGGCTCGACTGCTCGATCACCATCGGCACCAGATTGGCAAAACCGGTCATCGTCTCTCTCCGTTTTTCATGTGTCGGCCACTCAAGCGGCGCGCTGCAGAAGGCAAAATGAATTGGCTGCGGGGCGGCGGCCGGAGGCACGCGCAGCGAATGAAAGCCGGCAGCCGGCGCCTGCCATGGTCACCATGGGCCTGGCGGCGGATGTCGCCGCACGGGCAAAGCCTTCATGTATAATATGCAGATGCGTGCCGCCCGAAACGGTGCGGGCGAGCGTGAAGGTGACGATGCTGTCGAGCGGGTTCCGTTCCTCGTCGGGCCGCGGCTGTTGCCGCCAGGAATAGCGAAGCCTTTTTCCGGGCTCGGCATCGAGGATCTCGCATTCGATCGGCGCATCCGGCCCGGCAAAGGCGAAATTGCTGCCGATCTCAGGATTGATGTCGTTGGGCATCATCCAGGCCGCAAGCAATTCGGGCACGGTCAGCGCCCGCCATACCTTTTCCGGCGGCTCGGGGAGATCGCACTCGAACTCGATCGCGTCGGGGGCGGTCCGCGCAGGGCTTTCGTCGGTCACTGGTGCGTGCGTCATTGGTCCATATCCTTGAGAACCGTCCTTAGTTTTTCGATGCGCTCGGGCCAGAACGTCCGGTAGCGTTCGATCCAGCCAAGCAGCGGGTCGAGCCCTTGCGGATCGGCGCGGTAATAGGCGTTGCGGCCCGCCCGCCGCTCGACCACCAGGCCTGCGCTGCGCAGCACCGCCAGGTGCTGCGACACAGCCGGCTGCGACACCGTCATGCCGGTGCGCAGCTGCGACACCGTCATCTCGCTGGTGGCGAGGCGTTCATAGACGGCGCGTCGGGTGGGGTCGGCCAGCGCCCGGAAAATCTCCGCTTCGATCATGGCGAAAGCATAAGTCGATACTTATCGGTTTGGCAAGCGATGTTTTACGGCCCATATGAAGGGAAGCTGGCGGCTCCGGCATTACTGCCATTCCTTGACAATGAGCGGCGATGCATATAGGAACGAAAAGAGAACAAAAACCTTGTGGGAAAAGGCAGCCACAGCAGGCAACGGGTGTGCGCAACCTGTAAGGTGCTGCGACAAAAATTTGTTTCGGACGAGCGCGGAGAAGTATCATGGCGGGTAGCGTCAACAAGGTCATTCTGGTCGGCAATCTCGGAGCGGATCCGGAGATCCGCCGCCTGAATTCGGGCGAGCCGGTCGTCAACATCCGCATCGCAACATCGGAAAGCTGGCGCGACAAGAATTCCGGCGAGCGCAAGGAAAAGACCGAGTGGCACAATGTCGTCATCTTCAATGAGGGCATCGCCAAGGTTGCCGAGCAGTATCTGAAGAAGGGCATGAAGGTTTATGTCGAGGGCCAGTTGCAGACACGCAAATGGCAAGACCAGACCGGTGCCGACAAATACACGACGGAAGTCGTGCTGCAGAGATTCCGCGGCGAGCTGCAGATGCTGGACGCGCGCGGCCAGGGTGAGGGCGGCCAGGTCGGGGGTTATTCCGGCGGCGGCAGCCGTGGTTCCGATTTCGGCCAGTCCGGCCCGAACGAAGGCTTCAATCGTGGCGGCGGCGCTCCCAAGGGCGGCGGCGGTTCGTCGCGCGAGCTGGACGACGAAATTCCGTTCTGAGCATCGACACGGCGTGACGGGCATTTGAGGAGAGGGCGCGATGTCGCTCGGACCGCTCCTATCGGCACGTCCTCCGATCCCATGGCATGCGCTCGCGGCCTTTGCCGCGCTGGCGATAGGCGGCGTGCAGCTGGCGCTGCCGAAAGGCACGCTGCGCCACCGCGCGATGGGCTATCTCTGGGCGGCGCTGATGCTGGCCGTCGCCATCTCGAGTTTCTGGATCCAGCAGATACGGCTCATTGGCCCTTTCAGCCCGATCCATCTCTTGTCGATCCTGGTGCTGGTCACGGTGCCGCTGGCGGTCTGGCATGCACGCAATCACCGCGTCGCCAAGCACCGCAAGGCGATGATTGCGTTGTATATCTTTGCACTGGTGGGTGCCGGTGTCTTTACGCTGGTGCCCGGCAGAATCTTGCACGACGTGGTCTTCGGCGTCGCGCAAGCCAGACCGTGATCCCGAGTGGAAGGAATATCAGTTGAAAGCACGCATCAAATGGGTCGAGGAACGCACCTTCGTCGGCGAGTCCGGCACAGGCCATAAGGTCGTACTGGGGACCGCGTTCGGCCCTGAAGGGAGAACGCCGGGGCCGAGCCCGATGGAACTGGTGCTGATCGGCACCGGCGGCTGCTCGGCCTATGATGTCGTCCATATCCTCGAAAAGGGGCGCGAGGCGATCGAGGACTGTGTGGTCGAGCTCGATTCCGACCGAGCCGAGACCGATCCCAAGGTGTTCACCCGCATTCATATGCATTTCATCGTCAAGGGCAGGGCGCTGTCGCCCGACAAGGTGAAGCGGGCGATCGATCTCTCGATCGAAAAATACTGTTCGGCTTCGGCCATGATGTCCAAAACCGCCGCCATTACCCACGATTTCGAAATTATCGACACGACGGCAAAATAAGCGGCCTATGAGGCCATCAGCGCCTTGATGCCGTCAGCCACGAACTGGACGGCAAGTGCCGCCAGGATAACGCCGAGCAGGCGGGTCAGGATCGAACGGCCGGTCTGGCCGAGGATGCGGTCGATGCGCTCCGAGAGCACGAACACGAGATAGGTGATGGCGAGGCAGACGAAGATGATGCCGACCAGTGCCGCCTGGGCGCCAAAACCCTGAAACGAGCCGGAGAGCAGCACAGTCGCCGAAATCGCGCCAGGGCCGGCGATCAGCGGGATCGCCAGCGGGAAAGCGGCGATGTTGTGGATCATGTCCTTGGTGATGGCGACGTCGCCGATCTTCTCCTTGCGGTCTTGCCGGCGCTCGAACACCATTTCGAAAGCGATGAAGAACAGAAGGAACCCGCCGGCGACGCGGAATGCCGGCAGCGTGATGCCGAACACCGACAGGATCGACGCGCCGGCAACCGCGAACAGCGCCATCACAAGGAAGCCAATGACCGAGGCGCGGACCGAGACCTGCTGGCGCTCCTCGCGGTTCATGCCGCGCGTTATCGCCAGAAACAGCGGCGCCAGCCCGGGCGGGTCGATGGTCACCAGAATGGTGACGAAGGCGTTGAACAGGCTGTCGAAACTCGGCATCTCTCACCCCTCCCGCCGGGCCGAGCCCGCATCCCGACATTGGTAGAGCAAAGCAGGGACGGAGGAAACCGGCTGGGGAGAGGCGGCTCGCGAACTCTGCGAAAGCCGGCTGGGCCGAGGGAGACGCGAAAGAACGCAGGGAATGCCTGAGTTTGCGTCGCGGGCTTGCTTGATCAGGTACGGCCAGAGCGCCGCGCCAGGAACTCCACTTCGAGCCGCCATGTCGCGCCATTGTCGTGCGAGCGCTCGCCGAGCCAGCGGAAGGAATTTTCCGTGATCCGTGAAAAGCTCCAACGTACGGAGGAACCGGTGCCGTCGGCGCCCACTTGGACAATCGTTTCGCCCTCGGCGCGGCCGAGTTGGCGGCTGTAGTATTGGTTTCGGGGATCGCTCCAAAAGATATGCCAGGCGTTTGCGCCGGGATCGTAGACGCGCAAGGTCGTGCCATAAAAGGTCCATTTGCCGAGAGAAGGCGAGGGGCCGGCATCGCGCGCGGGCAGGATCCAGACGTCCTGGATCGCGCGGCCTTCCAGCACCCAGCCGAAATGCACCTCGCCGCGTCCGGTCAGCACGGTGCCGTCCTCGAGATGACGGCTGGCATCGAAAGTCCAGGCGCCGACGAAGCGACCGTAGAGATCCAAATTCTCGGCAAAGCCGGGGGCTGGCCCGTCGCTGTGCAGGGCTTCGGTAAAAGTGGGCTGGTTGGTCATGGCTGGTGCCTTCATGCTGTCAGGAGGCCGCAAGCGATAGGCCGGGGCAGGGTTCTGCGCTTGGGAAAAATTGCTATCTTTCAGGCTATGACGACGAGCGACAGGATCATTGCCTCGGGGCCAGGCTGGCAGGTGTCGGACGTGGTGTGCACGGCCGGCGCCGGCGACCGGCCGTTCGAGGAGGAGCACCGGACGTTCTGCGTCGCCGCGGTGACCAGCGGCACCTTCCGCTATCGCGCCAGCCAGGGCACCGCGATGCTCGCGCCAGGCGCGGTGCTGCTCGGTAATCCCGGCACATGCTACGAATGCGGCCACGAGCACGGCGCCGGTGACCGCTGCCTCTCCTTCCATTTTGCTCCGGCCTATATGGAACGGATCGTGGAGGACGTACCGGGCGCCAGAATGCTGGCCTTCAAGACGCCGCGCTTGCCGCCCCTGCCGGCGCTGATGCCGCTGCTGGCCGAAGCGGAGGCCGCGCGCGATGTGGGCGAAACCGCTGCTTTCGAGGAACTCGGCTTGCGCATTGCCAGCGCAGCAGTCGCCGCAAGCTCAGGGCGCACCAAGATGGCGCGGACACCCAGCGGCCGCGACCAGAAACGGGTCGCGGAGGCGGTTCGGCGTATCGAGATCGATGCCGATCAGCCGCTTTCGCTGGCCGTGCTGGCGCGGGAGACGGCGACCAGTCCGTATCATTTCCTGCGCACATTCCGGCAGATTGCCGGAATGACCCCCTACCGGTTTCTGCTGAGGACCAGGCTGCACCGGGCAGCAGTGCGGCTCCACGCTTCGGACAAGGCGATCTCGACGATCGCCTTCGAGGCGGGCTTCAACGACCTGTCAACTTTCAATCGCCGCTTCCGGCGCGAAATGGGCGAGACGCCCGGCAGCTATCGCGCCCGCCGCGCGGGCCGCCGCTAACACGAGATGGCGGGCCTTTGCGTCGACGGCTCCGAAAAGCACATCGGCCATATCGTCGCAATCACCGGTATCCTTTTGAAATCACCGCCAAAATCGACACGGGAAAAGTGCCGTCGACATTGGAGTTTCGGCCCGGCTTCCTATATATACGGCAAGTGATTCCTGTTTAGATTGTGATCCGATTTGACCGACCAAAAAACACCGCGCGGCGCCGACGGCGGCCCCACCGGCATCGAGCCGATTTCGATCATCGAGGAGATGCAGCGATCCTATCTCGATTACGCCATGAGCGTGATCGTCAGCCGCGCGCTGCCCGACGTGCGCGACGGCCTGAAGCCGGTGCATCGCCGCATTCTCTTCGCCGCGCATGAGAGCGGCTATCACTGGAACCGCAAATATGTGAAGTCGGCGCGCCCGGTCGCCGACGTGATGGGTAAATACCATCCGCATGGCGACGCCTCTATCTATGACGCCCTGGTGCGCATGGCGCAGGACTGGTCGCTGCGCGTGCCGCTCATCGACGGGCAAGGCAATTTCGGCTCGATCGATGGCGATCCGCCGGCGGCTATGCGCTACACCGAGTCGCGGCTGACCAAGGTCGCGCATGAGCTGCTGGAGGATATCGACAAGGATACGGTCGATTTCCAGGACACTTACGATGCTTCCGGCAGCGAGCCGAAGGTTCTGCCGGCGCGCTTTCCCAATCTGCTGGTCAATGGCTCGGGCGGCATCGCCGTCGGCATGGCCACCAACATCCCGCCGCACAATCTGGGCGAAGTCTGCAACGCCGCGATCGCCATCATCGACAACCCGGCCATCGACCTGCCGGCGCTGATGGAAATCATTCCGGGGCCGGATTTCCCGACCGGCGGCATCGTGCTCGGCCGCTCCGGCATCTACAGCGCCTATTCGACCGGCCGCGGCTCCATCGTCATGCGCGGGAAGGTCAACATCGAGGCCCGCGGCAATGACCGCGAATCGATCATCATCACCGAGGTTCCCTACCAGGTGAACAAATCGTCGATGATCGAGAAGATGGCCGAACTGGTGCGCGACAAGCGCATCGAGGGCATTTCCGACATTCGCGACGAGAGCGACCGCCAGGGCTATCGGGTCGTCGTCGAGCTGAAGCGCGACGCCGTGGCCGACGTCATCCTCAACCAGCTCTATCGCTTCACGCCGCTGCAAACCTCTTTCGGCGCCAACATGGTGGCGCTGAATGGCGGCAAGCCCGAACTGCTGACGCTGACCGACATGCTGAGAGCATTCGTGTCCTTCCGCGAGGAGGTGGTCACCCGGCGCACGAAGTTCCTGCTGCGCAAGGCGCGCGACCGGGCCCACGTGCTGGTCGGCCTCGCAATCGCCGTCGCCAACATCGATGAAGTGATAAAACTGATCCGCACAGCGCCCGACCCGCAGACGGCGCGCGAGCAGTTGATGGAGCGGCGCTGGCCGTCCGGCGACGTCGAATCGCTGATCCTCCTGATCGACGACCCGCGCCACCGCATCAACGAGGACGGCACCTACAATCTGTCCGAGGAACAGGCGCGCGCGATCCTGGAGTTGCGCCTGCAGCGCCTGACGGCACTCGGCCGCGACGAAATCGCCGACGAGTTGAACACGATTGGCGCCGAGATCGTCGATTATCTCGATATCCTGTCGTCCCGCGCCCGCGTCCAGCAGATCGTCAAGGACGAGCTCGCGGCCGTGCGCGACGAATTCGGCACGCCGCGCCGCACCGAACTGAGCGAAGGCGGCGCGGACATGGAAGACGAGGACCTGATCCAGCGCGAGGACATGGTCGTGACGGTGAGCCATTCCGGCTACATCAAGCGCGTGCCATTGTCGCTCTACCGGGCGCAACGCCGCGGCGGCAAGGGCCGCTCGGGCATGTCGACCAAGGAAGAGGATTTCGTCACCCGCCTGTTCGTGGCCAACACGCACACGCCGGTGCTGTTCTTCTCTTCGCGCGGCATCGTCTACAAGGAGAAGGTCTGGCGCCTGCCGATCGGCAATCCGCAGTCGCGCGGCAAGGCGCTGATCAACATGCTGCCGCTGGAGCAGGGCGAGCGCATCACCACAATCATGCCGTTGCCGGAAGATGAGACGAGCTGGGGCGAGCTCGACGTGATGTTCGCCACCACGCGCGGCACGGTGCGCCGCAACAAGCTCTCCGACTTCGTCCAGGTCAACCGTAACGGCAAGATCGCCATGAAGCTGGAGGAGGAGGGCGACGAGATCCTCGGCGTCGAGACCTGCACCGACAATGACGACGTGCTTCTGACCGCCAGCTCCGGCCAATGCATCCGCTTTTCCGTCGGCGACGTGCGCGTCTTCCAGAGCCGCAACTCGGTCGGTGTGCGCGGCATCGCCATGGCCGAAACGGACCGCGTCATTTCGATGGCCGTCATCGAGCATGTCGATGCGCCGCCGGCCGAACGCGCCGCCTATCTGAAGCGCGTGGTGGCCGAACGGCGCCTGGCCGCCGGCATCCCGGCAGGCGAGGAGGAAGAGATCGCGTTGACCAACGAAGAGGTCGGCGAGGAGGCGGAGCTGTCGGACGAGCGCTATGAGTTCCTCAAGGCGCATGAGCAGTTCGTGCTGACGGTGACGGAATACGGCTACGGCAAGCGCTCATCGTCCTATGATTTCCGTCTGACCGGACGCGGCGGCAAGGGCATTCGGGCCACCGACGTGTCGAAGACGGCCGAGATCGGCAGGCTGGTGGCAACCTTCCCGGTCGGCAATGACGACCAGATCATGCTGGTGTCCGACGGCGGTACCGTTATCCGGGTGCCGGTCAATGGCATCCGCTTCGCCAGCCGCGCCACCAAGGGCGTGACCATTTTCAACACGGCGGAAGGCGAGAAGGTGGTTTCGGTCGAGCGGATTTCCGAGCCGCAATCGGACGAGGAAGAAATCGTCGAGGTTGGTGCCGAGATCGATCCGGCGGCCGATGCCGGCCCGGATGATGCGCAATAAGTCTGGCTTGGACAGACATGGCAACGCCGGCCAATCGGCCGGCGCGTCGCAACAAATTCAGGCTAGTTCAATAGTGACGGTGAGGCTTGCGGGGGCCGAACCCTTCGAAGCGTTTGGCGTTGGTCTTGATGCGGACGCGCTGGGCCTCCTGATGCAGCCCGAATACAGTGGCGATCAGCATGGCGACGGTCATTGCAGTGGCGAGCATGTAGATCAGCATGTGCGTGTTCTCCTGCGCTCTACAACGCTTACATGGGACTTTGGTTTCATCTTCTTAAAGGGGCAAGGTAGTGAACGCTGCGTGAAGCGTTCGTGATCGGCGCATTCATCTGTCGTTCATCCCTGCAAAAAGGTTCAAGGGGATCGCATCAATGAGATTTGCCTTCCGTCCGCGCGCCCGTTAGAAGCACCGGCATGAACGAACGAATTGCCCTTTATGCCGGCTCCTTCGACCCGTTGACGAACGGCCATCTCGACGTGCTGAAGGCGTCGCTGGCCGTGGCCGACATTGTCTATGCGGCGATCGGTATCCATCCCGGCAAGAAGCCGCTATTTTCCTTCGAGGAACGGGTCGAACTGATCGAGGCCGCGACCAAGGCCGAATTTGGCCGCGACGGCACGCGCATCAAGGTGGTCGCCTTCGACGGGCTGGTCATCGATGCGGCCAGGAAACAGGGGGCCTCGATCATGATCCGCGGCCTGCGCGACGGCACCGATCTCGACTACGAGATGCAGATGGCCGGCATGAACGAAACCATGGCGCCTGAGCTGCAGACGGTTTTTCTGCCCGCCAGCCCCTCGGTGCGCACCATTACCGCCACACTTGTGCGCCAGATTGCCTCGATGGGCGGCGACATCCGCCCCTTCGTGCCGGCCGCGGTCGCCGGTGCACTCGCCGCCAAATTCACAAAATAGGGTTCTCGGAGAAGACCATGCAGCTGAAAAAGCTCGCCTCGTTCCTCGTCGTGCTTGCCGGTCTCGTGACAGCATCGGCCTCGGCCTATGCCGCCGACCCGGAAAACACCATGATCATCACCCTGAAGGACGGCGATGTAACCATCGCGCTGCGTCCCGATCTCGCGCCCAAGCATGTCGCGCAGATCAAGAAGCTGGTGCGTGAGCATGCCTATGACAACGTCGCCTTCCACCGCGTCATCGACGGCTTCATGGCGCAGACCGGCGACGTCAAATTCGGCAACATGAACAAAGGCTTCAACGCCCAGGCTGTCGGTACCGGCGGCTCCGACCTGCCGGACCTGCCGGCGGAATTCTCGCAGACCGAGCACTACAAGCGCGGCGTGGTCGGCATGGCACGCTCGCAGGATCCGAATTCGGCAAACTCGCAGTTCTTTATCATGTTCGCGCCGGCGCCGCCGCTCGACGGCCAGTACACGATCGTGGGCAATGTCGTCAGCGGCATGGAACTGGTGGACCACATCAAGAAGGGCGACGAGGCCGACAACGGCACGGTCACCGATCCCGACCGGATGATCAAGGTGCGCATCGCCGCCGACAAATAGTTTTGTTTTTTGAAAAGGATATCAGACATGGCCGACATCAAGGATCGCGAAAACGCGCTCATCATGGAAACGACCAAGGGCAAGGTCGTCATCGAAATGCTTCCCGACCTGGCGCCCGGCCATGTCGCCCGCATCAAGGAACTGGCCCGCGAAGGTGCCTATGACGGCGTGGTCTTCCACCGCGTCATCGAGGGCTTCATGGCGCAAACCGGCGACGTCAAGTTCGGCAATTCGAGCAAGCCCTCTTTCGCGCCTTCTCGCGCTGGCATGGGCGGTTCCGACAAGCCGGATCTCAAGGCCGAATTCTCCAATGCCAACCACGGCCGCGGCACCTGCTCGATGGCGCGCTCGCAGAATCCGAACTCGGCCAATTCGCAGTTCTTCATCTGCTTCGACGATGCAGCCTTCCTCAATCGCCAGTACACGGTCTGGGGCCAGGTCATCGAAGGCATGGACAATGTCGACAAGATCAAGCGCGGCGAGCCGGTGCAGGATCCCGACAAGATCGTGTCGCTGAAGGTCGCGGCCGACGTCAAGTAAGGCGACAGGACAATGATGGGCGTCGTCTGGTCGCTTCTCGGCATCCTGTCCGGCGCCTTCATTGCCATTCAGGCGCCGATCAATTCGCAGTTGGCGCGCGGCCTGGGGCTCCCGGTCGCGGCTGCCGCGTTTTCGTTCCTGTCGGGCGCCATCGTGCTCGGCATCATTGCCGTCGCGGTGGTGAGGCTGCAAGGCATCTCGCTCGACTGGAAGGCGCCCGCGCCGTGGCTGTTCATCGCCGGCGGCATGCTGGGCGGCTTCTACGTCACACTGTCCACCATCCTGACGCCACGCATCGGCGCCGCCGCGCTGATGGCGTTCCTGGTGGCGGGCCAGTTGCTGGCGGGCATGCTGATCGACCGCGTCGGATTCCTCGGCGTCGCGGTTCGCGAAATCTCGCTCGGCCGCGTGGCCGGCGCGGTGCTGCTTCTGGCCGGGGCGTTGCTTATCAGGCTCTTCTGATGCGTGTCGATCTGTTCGATTTCGACCTTCCGGAAGAGCGTATCGCGCTTCGCCCGGCAGAGCCGCGAGACAGCGCAAAGATGCTGGTGGTCAGGCCGGGCGAGGGGTTTTCGGACCGGGCGGTCCGCGACCTGCCTTCCCTGCTCCAGGCTGGTGACGTGCTGGTCTTCAACGACACCAAGGTCATCCCGGCGCAACTCAAAGGTATCAGGCGGCGCGGCGAGGCGGCGGCGCAGGTCGAAGCCACATTGCACATGCGGATGGCGCCGGACCGTTGGCTGGCCTTCATGCGGCCGGGCAAGCGCGTTGCCGTCGGCGACCGCATCCATTTCGGCCATGACGGCAATTCGTGCTTCCTCGGCCAGCTTGACGCCACGGTGATCGAAAAGGGCGAGGCGGGCGAGGCGCTGCTCGGCTTCGACCTGTCGGGCCCTTTCCTCGACGAGGCGCTGCATGCGGTCGGCCACATCCCACTGCCGCCCTATATCGCCTCGAAGCGCGACGACGACGAGCGCGACCGGGCCGACTACCAGACCATCTATGCCCGGGAGGAAGGCGCCGTCGCAGCACCCACGGCGGGCCTGCATTTCACGCCGGAGCTGTTTGCGGCGCTCGACGCCAAGGGCATCGAG